>NZ_JBICZI010000003.1:0-451604 GCF_043201855.1 Streptomyces sp. NPDC048257 | reverse complement strand
CGGGGGTGGGGGCCGCCCCGCCCCGGCCGGGGGCCCCCCCCCCGCGCCCCCCCCCCCCCCCCGGCCCGCCCCCCCCCGCCCCCGGGGGGGGGGGGGGGGGGGCGGGCGCGGGACGGTCGCACCTATCGTGGAAGTGACCTCACGACCGGGCGGTGGCACGCGAACAGGTGGCTGTGGACGGATCCGGGATCGACTACCAGGCGGTCTTCCGCGCCCTGCCGGGCGCGGTCGCACTGCTGACCCCCGATCTGGTGTACCTGGACGTCAACGAGTCCTTCCTGTCGACGTCCGGCCGCACCCGCCCCCAGATCATCGGCCGGCACCTGTTCGACGTCTTCCCCGACAACCCCGCCGATCCGGCGGCGACCGGCATGCGCAACCTGCGCGCCTCACTGGAACGGGTCGTGGCCACCGGGGATCCCGACAGCATGGCCGTGCAGCGCTACGACGTGGAGGATCCGGACGGGTCAGGGGTGTGGCAGGAACGCTACTGGAGCCCCGTCAACGTGCCCGTCCTCGCCCCCGACGGCACCGTGGCGCTGCTGCTGCACCGCGCGGAAGAGGTCACCGAACTCATCCGGGCCACCGGAGCGCGCAGCGGCCAGGACCACGCCGCGGTGCTGGAGACCGAGATCTACACCCGCGCCCGGGAGCTCCAGACGGTCAACGAACGCCTGCGCCTCTCCCACGCCCACGATCGCGACGTGGCCCTCCACCTCCAGGAGGCCCTGCTGCCCGCGCTCACCCCGCTCGGCCACCACCAGGCCGCCGTGCGCTACCGCCCCGCCACCGTGGCCCTGAACGTGTGCGGCGACTGGTACGACCTCGTCGACCAGCCCGGCCGCACCGCCGTCGCCGTCGGCGACGTCGTCGGCCACGGACTGCGCGCGGCCGGCGTCATGGGCCAGCTCCGCAGCGCCCTGTCGGCGGCCTCCCGCGTCGCCACGGGGCCGGGCCAGGCCCTGGAGGTCCTCGGCCTGTACGCGCGCTCCGTCGACGGCGCCGAGTCCACCACCGCCGTGTCCGTCTTCATCGACTGGAACACCCGCACCCTCACCTACAGCAGCGCCGGCCACCCGCCGCCCCTGCTCTGCCACCCCGACGGCACGGTCACCTACCTCGACCAGGCCACCGACCCCCCGCTCGGTGCCCGGCCCGAGCACACCCGCCGTCCCGAGGACCGGCTCGCCTTCACCGAGGGCTCCACCCTCGTCCTCTACACCGACGGGCTCATCGAACGCCGCCGCGAGGACATCGACGTCGGCCTGGGCAGGCTGGCCGACTCCCTCGTACGGCACCGCACCGCCACCGCCGAGGAGCTCGCCGACGCCCTGCTGGCCGAGCTGATCCCCTCGGCCGGCATCACCGACGACACGGCGCTGGTCGTCCTGCGGCTGTGACGGCCCCGGGGGCGCGAAATCGAAGGCCCACCGTCCCCGGCTGCATAGGCTCACCCCATGCCGAGCCCAGAACTCCAGCGCGTCCACGCCTTCCTGTCGGACTTCGCCCGCCGCCAGGCCGCGCGTACCAAGGCCCTTCCCGGAGGGTTCGCCGTGTACGACGACGCGTTCGCCCAGTCCCGCGCGAACAACCAGGTCGTCATCGACGCGCCCGTCGACCCCGAGGCGCTGCCGGCCCTCGCGGACGAGGCACTGGGGGAACTGCCGCACCGGCTGATCTCCGTACTCGACGACGAAACCGGCCGGGCGTGCGCGGAGCCGCTGGTCCGGGCCGGATACACCCACTCCACGTACCTCGTCATGCTGCACACGGGCCCGGTGCCGGAGGGCGGACGCGCACAGGAGGTGGACCTCGACGCGCTGCGCGTTCCGCTGACCCGGCGCTGGAGGGGCTTCCTCCCGGACGCCGACGACGAGGTCCTGCGCCAGCTCGTCGACCGACGTGAGGTCCGCCGGCGCGGGGCGGACGTCGTGCGCTTCATCGGTGCCCGTACGGAGGCGGGCGAGGTCGCCTCCTGGGCCGATCTCTACGTCGACCGGGCGACCGGCACGGCCCAGATCGAGGACCTGATCACCTCGGAGGCCCACCTCGGGCGCGGCCACGCCGACGCCGTACTGGCCGGCGCCCTGAGCCTGGCCGCCGCCGACGACTGCGACTTCCGATTCCTGATCGCCGAGGCCATGGACTGGCCTCGCCACTGGTACGAGCGACGCGGCTTCACCGTCGTCGGCCACACGCACGGCTTCGAACGCGGCTGATTCCGCTCCTACTCGAGCTGCGCCGACCGTACGCCGGTGACGTCGGCGGTGGGCTGTTCCGGTGGTCCCGTACGCGGGTTGGCGGCCGGAGGGCGAGGGTGCGGCGGCCTTGCCGCATGGGGGGACCATGCTGAGGGTGCCGTGCGGCCCGGCCGCTCCCACCGTCCTTCGATCCCGGCCCGCCGGGAAGCTACGGAGACCGATGTCCCCGACCGTCGCCCCCGAAGCCACTGCCGCGGCCCTGCTGCGCCGCCCCCAGCTGTGGTTGGTCCCCACGATCCTCACGGGGCTGCTCGCCCTGCTGCTGTCGCTGCTCTACATGGGCGGCATCGTCAATCCCAACGCGGACCTGCACGACCTGCCCATCGCCCTGGTCAACGAGGACACGGGCAAGCCGCCGCCCGGGCAGCAGCAGAACCTGGGCACGCAGATCACGGCCGCCATCTCCTCCGACCCCGCGGGCGGCAAGGCGGGCTGGCGCGAACTGACCCGCGCTGGGGCCCAGGACCAACTCGACTCCGGCAAGGTCTACGGCGCGCTGGTGGTACCGGCCGGCTTCACGGACTCCGTTGCAGCGCTCCCCACGTCCGGGGCCACGAAGCGGCCGACCATCACCGTGCTCACCAACCCCGGCAAGGGAAGCCTCGGATCCTCGCTGGCCGCTCAGATCACGACGCAGGCCGCCCACCGTGCGTCCCGCGCCGTCGGCGAACAGCTCACGGCAGCCGCCGGCGCCCAGGCGGGTGCCACCGCGAAGCTGCTGCTCGCCGACCCGGTCGACGTCGTCACACAGGTCGGCCACCCGATCGGCACGCACACCGGCCTCGGCCTGACGGCCTTCTACTACACCCTGCTGCTGGTGCTGGCCGGTTTCATGGGCGGCAACGTCATCAGCAACGGCGTGGACACCGCCCTCGGCTACGCCGACAACGAGATCGGACCCTGGCACACCCGCCGCCCGACGGTGCCGATCAACCGTACTCAGACGCTGCTGCTCAAGATGGTGATGACGGCGGGCATCACGCTCGTCAGCACCTCGCTGGTGATGCTGGCGTGCGTCGCCATCCTGGGGATGGACGCCTCGCACTTGCCCCTGCTGTGGATCTACTCCTACTGCGCGGCCCTCGCCGTCGGCCTGGGCGTGCAGGCCATCAACGCCGCGTTCGGCGGGATCGGCCAGCTCGTGTCGATGTTCGTGTTCATCGTGCTGGGTCTGCCATCGTCGGGCGCGACCGTCCCGCTGCAGGCGGTCCCGGGCTTCTACCGCTTCCTCTCGCACTTCGAACCGATGCGTCAGCTCAGCGACGGCGTACGCGCGATCCTCTACTTCGACGCCCGCGGCGACGCGGGGCTCACCCGCTCCTGGATCATGATCGCGATCGGCATCGTACTGGCCCTGCTCTTCGGCTTCGCCATGACCGCCTACTACGACCGCAAGGGTCACAAGCGGCTCACGCCGCAGCCCGCCTGACGTCGCCCGGGCGGCCGGGTGCACATACCTGTAGCGCCTCGGGGTACACGGCAGGTGAGGACCCCAAGGAGGCGACATGTCAGCGTTGTTGACCCGTATCAAGCAGTTCGCGCGCAGCCCGCAGGGGCAGCGGGCCGCCGCGTCGGTCCGGCGGGCCGCCGCCGACCCCCGCAAGCGCGCACAGGCCGGACGGCTGCTGAACCGCCTGCGCGGGCGGCGTTGATGCCACGGCGGGGGTAGCCTGACCGGCGCCCCCGCCGTAGCTTCGCGGAACCGGCCGGACGCTCAGCCCGCGCGTTCGATGCGTGCGCGGCGGATCAGGTTCTTGCCCGGTTCCCGTACCTTGTCGAAGGCCGCGTTGTTCAGCAGGGCGCAGCTGCCTGACGGGCCGTTGACGGTCACCGTGGTCGCTTGGCCGTTGTCCAGGTTGGTCACCTTCAGCTTCGTCCCGACCGGGAACGTCCCGCTGGTCGCCGCCGGCGCACCCGCCTCGCCCGACAACGTCACCGTCGACCCGGGACACACCACCTCCCCGGTCGCCGGCGGCACCTTCACACCCGGCGCGCCGACCGCACCCGCCGCAGGGCCCGGCGCGGCACCGCCACCGCTGCCGGGCACGCGTTCGATGCGTGCGCGGCGGATCAGGTTCTTGCCCGGTTCCCGTACCTTGTCGAAGGCCGCGTTGTTCAGCAGCACGCAGCTGCCCGACGGGCCGTTGACCGTGACCGTGGTCGTTTGGCCGTTGTCCAGGTTGGTCACCTTCAGCTTCGTCCCGACCGGGAACGTCCCGCTGGTCGCCGCCGGTGCACCCGCCTCGCCCGACAACGTGACCGTCGACCCCTGACACACGACATCGGGGGCGGCGGCGTTGCCCGTCGCCACCGTGGCGATGACCCCGCCGGCCACGAGGGATCCCGTGACGACAGAGAGCACGAGCTTCTTCTTGAGACTCATAGTCCGTTTCCTGGACACGTGACGCTCCTCGATCCGATGGACGCTGTCCCCCCGACGTCCTGCATACGGCTGGCATCACGCGCCAGTTCAGTCCTGTTGCCTTTTTACGAATCAAGCCGTGAGGAGGTTTAGGGCGCTGCGCGGCGGCGCGCCCGCGCGGCCCGTGGCTGCGGGACCACGGGCGAAGAGGCAGGTCACAACCCCAACGCCCAGGGAGCCGAGGTGCGTCCGGCGGTCACCCCGACCCTCTCGACCGACAGGGGGGCGAGGCGACCAAAGGCAGTCTTAAGGTTCGCTTGATCCGCCCTTAACCGAGCCCGCGCACCCGGACACCCCCTAGGGGAGCGCGCTGGTCACGCCGTCGACGATCATCATCCACATCGGCTGGGCGCCGGTGCCGAATGCCGAGGCGAGCGCGTACCCGATCGCGGCGTCGGCCGGCCGGAGCTCGCAGTCCTCCCGCCAATCGGCGATGACCGTCTCGTCACCGTCGGAGGAGAAGTCGCCCAGGTGGAGGCCGTCGCGGGTCAGCCGGCTGCTCGGGACGGAGTCCGGGACCAGACGGTACTCGGCGCCGCCGTACTCGACGTCCACCCGGTACGAGTGCCGGCTGAGCCGGCCCTTCGCCGGCAGCAGCCCGACCTCCACGCCCTCGATCCGCATCGTGAGGTGCGCCGGGTCGCGGGTGCCGATGGCGATCTGCGGGTCCGCCTCCGCTGCCGGGTCGCGTTCCAGGGTCACGCGGGGGATCGCGTCGCCGTCGACCTCGAGGCGGTCCTGGCCGGTCTGGCGGACAGTGATCGCACCGAAGCGCGTGTCCTCGATGGGTGCTCGGTCTATCTCGTTCACGTTCACAGGTATGCGTCGCTTCGGTGGGTGGGGTGGGTGGTGAACTGGCGAAGCCATGAGGGACTTTCCGCGCCACCTTACCGGCGGCGATCATGGAGTCGGCTGCGTCGATGGCGTACCCGGTGGGCAGTTGGACGTCCGCCTCGTCCGACATGGACCAGCCGTCGAACGGGGCGGTGCTCTCCGGTTCCGGCTCCGGCTCCGGCGTCGGAGCCGTGGGCGTGCCGCCGCTGTCGGCCGCGTGCACGGCCGCGAGCGCCGCCGCCAGTCCGCGGGCCAGCGCGAGTGCCGACGCTTCGGGGAACGGGCCGTCGGCGAGCGACATCCCGGGTACGAACACCGTGCTCAGCCACGGCATCGGGTCGTCCACACCGGCGGCGAGGACCTGCGCGGTGAACCGCCCGTCCACCGCCCGTGCGGCGGCGACCTCACGGGCGAAGCGGCGCCTGAACTCCGGATCCCGGGCCAGCTCGGGATGGACGACCTTGACGGCCGCGCTCCGTCCGCCGGGCGTCCGGGCCAGATAGACCCGGCCCATGCCTCCGCTGCCGAGCCGTGCGACGACGTGGTAGGGCCCTGCCCGTATGGGGTCACCCGGTATCAATGCGTCCACTTGACCCCCGCATCGCGCCAGTCCGGCCGGATTCTAGTGGCGCGCAGCATGGTCATGCAGGCGTTTGCGGGTCGCCGCCCGGGCGCCGGAGAGGCTCCGGCGCCCGGGTCGACGCCGTGCTTCGGCGGTTCGGCGGCTCAGCGGCTGCTGGTCAGGTACCCGCCCATGGTGGTGAAGTAGTCGGTGGCGGGCATCTCCTCGCCGTCCTCGGTGCGCACCCGGGTGATGGCGAGGCCATGGTTGCGGCCGGTGCGGGCATCGGATCCGGCCACGATCACGACGCCTTCGCCCTCGCAGTAGAACACGCGGCCGGGCGTGCCGCCGTAGCGGCCCTCGGAGACGGCCGCGGCCAGGACCTCCAGGCGCGTGCCGCGGTGGAAGGTGAAGGCGCTCGGGTAGGGGGCGGACTGGGCGCGGACGAGCCGCTGGAGGTCCTCGGCCGGCCAGTTCCAGTCGATGCGGATGTCCCGCTCCGAGCGCTTGTGGAAGAAGCTCGCCTGCGACCGGTCCTGGCGGGTGAACTCGGTCTCGCCCGCGGCGATCCGGCCCAGGGCGCCGACGGTGACCGGCGCGATCAGGTCGACCGTCTTGTGGAACAGGTCGGTGGCGGTGTCCGCCGGGCCGACCGGTACGGCGCGCTGGACCACGATGTCGCCCGCGTCGAGCTCGTCGTTCATCAGGTGGGCGGTAACGCCGACTTCGGACTCGCCGTTGATCAGTGCCCAGATCAGCGGTGAGAAGCCGGCGTACTTCGGCAGCAGCGAGTCGTGCACGTTGAGGGTGCCGTGGCGGGGCAGGTTGAAGATGCGCGGAGGGATCCACGTACGCCAGTTGTTCGCCACGATGATGTCCGGTTCCGCCTCCTTGAGCCGGGTGAAGAGCTCTTCGTCGTCGGGGCGGTTGCGGATCAGCACCGGAACGCCGTGGTCGTCGGCGAGATCGGCGACCGAGTCGCTCCAGATCTTCTCGTAGGCGTGCTCGCTCTTGGGGTGCGTCACGACCAGAACGACATCGTGTTCGGACTCCAGCAGAGCCTGCAGGGTGCGGTGCCCCCACGTCTGATAGCCGAACATGACGACCCGCATGGGGTTCCTCCTCGGAGCGGCGACAGATTCCAGATTGAGTAAAGCAAGGCTTACCTAACTCCGCAACGGGGCCTTTTTTGAAGACAGTTCAGCTCGCAATCGCCGGTGACTCGATCTGATTTGCCCATCGACAGGTCCATGGCATCAGGTTAGCCTTCCCTAAGTTTCCTTCGGGCTCCGCTCCTTCGGCTGCCCTGCCCTCGGTTCCCCCACGCATGGCAATCGGCTGCCCCCGCACGATTTGGGAGTGACATGTCACAGGATCTGTCCGATGATGCGCCACTGATCCACGACCTCATCGGCATCGGCTTCGGACCCTCGAACGTGGCCATGGCGATCGCGCTCAGCGAGCACAACGCCGGCGTCGGACGGCAGGAGGCGGTCACCGCCCACTTCTTCGAACAGCAGCCCCGCTTCGGCTGGCACCGCGGCATGCTGATCGACGACGCCACGATGCAGGTGTCCTTCCTCAAGGACCTGGTGACACTGCGCAACCCGGCGAGCGAGTACAGCTTCCTCTGCTACCTCCAGAGCCGCGGCCGCCTGATTGACTTCGTCAACCACAAGAACCTCTTCCCGCTGCGCGTGGAGTTCCACGACTACTTCGAGTGGGCCGCGGCCAAGGTCGACGACATGGTCTCCTACGGGTCCGAGGTCGTCGCCGTACGTCCCGTCCTGCGCGACGGAGCGATCGAGTACCTGGACGTGACCGCCCGCTCCGGCTCCGAACTGGTGGTCCACCGGGCGCGCAACCTGGTCATCGGCACCGGCCTGCGACCGCAGATGCCGGAGGGCGTGGAACGTACCGAGCGGATCTGGCACACCTCGGAACTGCTCACCCGCGTCGCGGCGCTGGAGAGCGTGGACCCGTCCCGGTTCGTCGTCGTCGGCGCCGGCCAGAGCGCCGCCGAAAACGTGGCCTTCCTGCACCGCACCTTCCCCCGCGCCGAGGTGTGCGCGGTCTTCTCCCGCTACGGCTACAGTCCCGCCGACGACAGCGGCTTCGCCAACCGGATCTTCGACCCCTCGGCGGTCGACGAGTACTTCACCGCCCCCGAGGAGATCAAGCGCAAGCTGATCGACTACCACGCCAACACCAACTACTCCGTGGTGGACATCGACCTGATCGACGACCTCTACCGGCAGGAGTATCAGGAGAAGGTCCTCGGCACCGAGCGGCTGCGCTTCCTGAAGGTCTCGCGCCTCGCGGACGTCGCCGAGACCCCCGGCCACGTACGCGTCACGGTCGAGTCGCTGGTCACGGGAGAGAAGGAGACCCTGGAGGCCGACGCGCTGGTCTACGCGACCGGATACCGCTCGGCGGACGGACTCGGACTGCTCGGCGACGTGGAGAAGTACTGCCGACGGGACGACCTCGGCCGCGTCCGCGTCGCCCGCGACTACCGTGTCGTGAACGAGCCCGAACTGCGCTGCGGCATCTACCTCCAGGGGGGAACGGAGCACACGCACGGCATCACGTCCTCCCTGCTGTCGAACACCGCCGTCAGGGTCGGCGAGATCCTCCAGTCCATCGTCGCCCACGGCCGCGTACCGGTACCGGCCTCGCGCACGGCGCCCACCCCCTGAGGACCCGACCCCATGCTCAGCACCAGGCTGACGAACGCCACCTTCCTCACCATGGACCCCGACCACCCCGTAGCCCACGACCTGGGCATCTGGCGCGGCCGGATCGTGGGCCTCGACGAAGCCGTCACCGCACTGCCCGCCCGCGAGGTGGTCGACCTCCAGGGCGCCACCGTGCTCCCCGGATTCATCGACGCGCACGTGCACCTGGCCTGGACCGGCCTGAAGGCGTCCACCCCCAGCGTGGCCCCCTGCGAGCGCGCCGAGGACGTGCTCGCCGTCGTCGCCGAGGCGGTGGCCCGCAGACCGCGGGGCGCATGGGTGGACATCGCGGGCTACGACCAGCGGGCCCTCGGCCGGCACCTCACCGCCGCCGAACTGGACAAGGTCAGCGACGGCCGCAGGATCTTCATGCTGCACGACTCGGGACACGGCTGCGTGGTCAACAGCGCGGTCCTCGACCTGCTCCCCGGCGAACTCGCCCACGGCGAGGGCTTCCTGGCGGAGAGCGCGATGACCGCCGCGCGGCGGCTGCGCCTGCCCTACTCGCAGGAGGAGATCGCCGACGCCATCGAGCACGCCGGCCGCGCCTGCCTCGCCGAAGGCGTCACCGCCTGCGCCGAGGCGGGCATCGGCGGCGGCCTGCTCGGCCACAGCCCGGTCGAGCTCGGCGCGTACCAACTCCTGCGCGACCAGGGACGGCTGCCGCTGCGGGTCCAGCTCATGGCGGCCGCCGACACCCTGCGACCCGTGGCCGCGCACGCCTCCGACGGGATCCCGCGCGCCCTCGACCTCGGCCTGCGCACCGGCTTCGGCGACGACTGGCTCTCCCTCGGCGCGCTCAAGGTCTACACCGACGGCGGCATGATGGCCCGTACGGCCGCACTCACCCGCCCCTACGAAGGTGCGGACCACGCAGGCGAGTTCCAGGACTCCCCCGAGCGGATCACCGACACCATCGTCGACGGCCACCTCGCCGGCTGGCAGCTCGCCGTGCACGCCATCGGGGACCGCGCCGCCGACCTGGCCCTGGACGCCCTGGAACGGGCCCAGCGGCTACGACCCCGGCCGACCGCCCGGCACCGGATCGAACACGCCGGCCTGATCCGGCCCGACCAACTGGCGCGCTTCGCCCGCCTCGGCGTCAGCGCGGTGGTCCAGCCGAACTTCCTGCGCTCCTTCGGCGACGACTACGCAGCCGTCATGGGCCCGGACCGAGCCCCCTGGCTGTACCGGGGCCGTGGATTCCTCGACCACGGCGTCACCCTGGTCGGCAGCTCCGACCGCCCCGTCACCGACGGATCCCCCTTGAGGGCCATCCAGTTCATGGTGGAACGGGCTTCGGCATCCGGCCACCTCATCGGCCCGGACGAGAACATCACCGTGGAACAGGCCCTGCACGCCTACACGGTGGCGGGCGCCTTCGCCTGCCACTGGGACACCGACGCGGGCACCCTCACCCCGGGCCACCGCGCGGATCTGGCGGTACTGGCCGACGACCCCCGCACGGTCGACCCCTCACGGATCGGAGCGATCGAGGTCGTGACCACGTACGTGGACGGCAAGCCGACCCAGGCTCCTTAGGGGCATGACTCCTCGTTCTTCACGGTACCGAAGTCGATCTTCGTGTCGGTGCTGGTGGCCGCGCCGGGGGCCGGGGTCTGCGTGCAGACCTTCCAGTTCCGGTCGAGGACCTGATTGCGGTTCTTGCCGAGCGAGTCGTGCGAGGAGAGCACGTAGAACCCTGCCGCCTGCGCACCGTCCTGGGCGTCCTGGAGGACCCGACCGACGAAGTCGGGGACGGTGGCGACGGCGGCCGCCGGCTTTCCCGCCTTCGGCGGCAGGGGGGCGCCAGTGGCCGGGGCGAGCGTGGCAGCCGTGGTCGCGGAGGGGGAGCCGGGCACCGGGCTGGTGCTGGTGCCGCTGCCGGCGGCCTGGGGGTCGCACCCGGTGAGGCCGAGGCATCCGGCGGCGGCGAGCAGGGCGATGGCGTGGTGTGTGCGCATCCCGCCACTCTGGCGGGGCGCGGGCGGGTGTGTGGGGCTTTGACCAGTCTGTGACGCGCCGAACCGCAGCCGGTGCAGTCCCCGGCCCCGTACCGTTCGGCGGGACCTCGACCGGAACCCGGCACGCGCATGTACGCCGTGCGGCGTGCACGCGACGACTGCCTTACGGGCGGCCGGACGGAGGGTCGGAGTCACTGCGTTCCCTGGTTCTCGTTGGTGGAAGGGACGGTGCGTGTGCTCCAGAAAGGTCAGGAGCGTGACAAGTCGGTGCAAGGGGGCCCGTGTGCACCGGCCGGGCCCGCCCCGGGGCCGTCCCGCGGTCGCGGTGGCGGACTACGACGGTGACGGTGGCGGCGAGGAAGACGCATTGCACGGCCGTGCGGGGGCCGAGCCGGTCCCACCAGGACGCGGCGCCGTCGGCCGCGTACACGTTGGCGGGGAACATCACCACCAGCATCGCGCTGAGCGCGGCGGCCGAGCGCAGGGCGGTCCTCGACCACAGCAGCCCGACTGCGCAGGCGAGTTCGGCGATACCGGTCAGGGTGACGAGCAGCCCCGGCGCCGGCAGGGCCGACGGCACCATGGCGATGATCTCCTCGCGCATCCCGACGAAGTGCGCGGTCCCGGTGAGCGTGAACATGGCCGCCAGGCCGCCTCTCAGCGCAGCGGCCGGCCGGCGGGGCCGTGCTGCCCCGAGCGCCCTGGCGAGCAGCAGCAAGCCGGTGACGGCGATGAGGACGACGAACGGTTCCATGTGTGTCTCCCTTTTCCGGGCCTGCTGCCGATCAGGAGTCGCCGGCCGGGTCGCCGGCCTGGTCGCCGACCACGGCAGCGGCCGACCTGCGGATGACGTCCGGATCGATCTGCTGGATCTGTACGACGACCCCGTCCGGGTCGGTGACGCGGACACTGCGGCCGAAGTTCTCCTCGACGAGCTCGCACGGATAGCCGCTGCGTTCGAGCCGCTGCGCGACGTCCTCCAGCGGCTCGTCCGTGGTGAAACCGAGTTCGGTGGTGGCGGGCGGCCGGCCCTGCGAGACGGCGGCGGCGTGGACGCCGACGGCCCCGGCGGCAGCGGTCAGCCGGACCCAGACCGCCGCGCCCGGCTCCTGCTGGACGGCGAGTCCCAGCCCGGCGTAGAAGTCCCGGGACGCCTCGACGTCGGCCACGTACCTGATCGGAAGAACGGTCAACATGGTGTGTCTTTCTGGTCGTTGTCTCTGCTGCCCACCAGCGTCCGCGTCGGCGCCCTCCTGAGCGCTGTAGAGTCGCCGCAATCGTCGCGATCGGACGTTCGAAGGGGGTGCGGTGGCGCAATCGGCCACACTCGACACGCTGGATCGCCGTCTGATCCACGCCCTTCAGATCGACGGGCGCGCCTCGTTCAGCCGGATCGCCGGCGTCCTCGGGGCCCCGGAGCGCACCGTCACCCGTCGCTACCACCGCCTGCGTTCGGCCCTGGTGGTCCGCGTGGTCGGGCTCGTGGACAGCAGCCGGATCGGCAAACTCGACTGGCTCGTCCGCATCGACTGCACCCCTGACGCCGCCGACGCGGTGACGGCCGTGCTCGTGCGACGGGGAGACACCTCGTGGATCGCCCCGCTCGCCGGCGGTACGCGTCTGACCTGCATGGTCCGCACCCCGACAGCGGGATCGGACGGCGGACGCCCGCTGTTCGACCACTTGCTGCGAACGCCGGGGGTCCGGGACGTGGAAGCGAGCTGCCTGCTGCGCCCGGTCGCCGGGGTCGGCGGCTGGGCAGGCCGGACGAGAGCGCTGGAGGCGCCCGAGCAGACGGCCCTCCTCGACCCCGTACCCGAGCCACGGACGGACGACCCGGAGGCGGCCCGCGCCGAGGCCGACTGGGGTGAGGCGGAGGAACGGCTGGCCGGGGCGCTGGCTCTGGACGGCAGGGCGGACATCGCGCAACTCGCCACCGTCACCGGGTGGTCGGCCTCGACCGTGCGCCGCCGCATCGCCGCCCTCAGGGCCGCCGGAGTACTGCATTTCGAGGTGGACGTGGACCCGTCCCACTTCGGCTTCCCCCTGGAGGCGCTGCTGTGGCTGGAGGTGGCGCCGGCCGGGCTGGCCGAGGTGACGCAGGCGCTGTCCCGCCACACCGCGGTTGCCTTCGCCGCCGTCACCACGGGCCGGGCGTCGGTCTTCGCGATGGTCCAGTGCCGCGACACCGCCGCCCTGTACGACTACCTGGCCGGCGACCTGGCCGCGCTGCCCGGCATCGGGCGGGTGGAGAGCGCCCTCATCCACCGCCGCGCCAAACGTGCGGGCCCGCTCCTCCTCCCGGCGACGTCACCGCGGCCGGCCGAACGGGGCCCGGGCCGGCCCCTGAGGCGCTGACCCGGCGGATCGGCGGCCCTCCGCCACGGCCGACCCGCTCGAGGCTTTTCGTCACGGCCTCCTTGCCTCCGACGACGCTCGCGGTCGGGCCCGGCTCGGTCCGTCCGCGCAACCCCGGTGACACGGTCTGCTGCGGGGTGGAGAATCGGACGGGCCGGGGTGGGGCCGAGGGGCGGGGGCGCTGATGGGTCGGGCACTGCGCGTGGGGTTCGTGGTTCTGCTGGTGGGGTTCGCGCTCTGGTACGCCTCGTACTACACCACCATCGCGGTCTGGGAGTTGCGCAAGCTCTTCGCCTGGTTCGCCCTGCCCCTGCTGGCCGCGGCGGGTACGGCGGTGGCGTGGCTGGTGGTGGGACGGCTGCGGCGGCGTGCCGGGCGCGGCGCGGGTGCCGGGAACGCGGCCGTCGCCCTCGGGTGCCTGGGCGCCGTCGTCGGGCTGGGCCTCACCGTCGGCTGGCTGGTGTACGGCTCGTACCTCCAGGACCGGGCGTACATGGCGACCGCGCGGGTCGTGACCGAGCCCGTACCGGGTCTGGCGGCCCGGGTGCCGTACGTGGCCGGCCAGGCGCAGGCCGCTCCGCACCTCGGCGATGTCACCGGCGAGATCTCCGACATCACCTACCTGCCCGACTCGGACCGCTTCGCCACCTTGGTCGAGCGGCGCGGGTGGCTGTCCGGGTACGAGGTCGGCCTCGTGCAGGACGTCCCCCTCGGCGGCGAGAGCCGCAGCCAGGAACGCTGCCCGTTCGACGTGTCCGTGGCGGACGCGAGGATCAGCGGCTGGTTCACCCACAACCTCGGCAGGAAGATCTCGGCCGAGAAGCGGTGGGTCCGCTTCGAGGCCGGCGACGTCTACGTGACCTGCTCGGGCGGTACACCGGTGGTGGTCGTCCCGCTCAAGCGGCAGACCGGGCTCCTGGTGGTGACCGAGCGCCCCGCCGGTGTCGCGCTCTACGACGGGCGGACCGGAAAGCTCACCGTCACCAGCGACACCTCCGCCGTTCCCGGTCCGTCCTATCCGATCAGCCTCGCCGCCCGTCAGCGGGAGGGAACGGCGGCGGTGGGCGGCTTCAGCGACTGGTGGTTCGAGCGCAGCGGCTGGGACGCCTCCGAGGACGGCGCCAACGAGGGCAACGAGTCCGAGTTCACCTTGCGGTACCGCGACGAGGGCGGGCGCAGCGCGTACGTCACCCCGCTCACGCCGCAGGGCGAGGCGAGTTCGGTCGTGGCCGTTTCGACGGTGCCCACCCGCCACGAGGGCGGCGGGCTCGCGCCCATGACCGTCCACCGCCTCGCTCCGGCGTGGTCCTCGCCGAAGGCGCTCGTGGCCCTGATCAAGGCCGAGTACCGGGACGTCTGCTGCTACAACGACGACCAGGTCTTCGAGGTCGTACCCACCGGGGGCGGCACCTGGACGGCCACCGTGGGCAGCGAGCAGAACGTCCGCTACCGGGTGGAGGGGAAGGGCCAGGTGGGCGGCCGTGAGGCGACCTGCCTGAAGGCCGCCGACGGAGCGCTCATCCGGTGCGCGTACGCGGTGCCCGGCTCGCCCGAGGAACAGGAGCTCAAGCGCCGGGAGCAGCAGAAACAGCAACAGCAGGAGGGCGCGAAGAGTCCGGGGGATCCCGGCGACCTGAAGGGCTACACGAACGAGCAACTGGCCGAACTCCAGCGCCGTATGACCGAGGAGATCGGCCGCCGCCTGAAGGCGGGGCCGAACCCCTGACGTTCGCATGCGGCCGCCGATGCCGTCGGCCGGTGGAGCCGGTCGTTACGGGCGGGGGTGGAGGGGGATCGGGACGCGGGGCAGGTCGATGCCGAAGTGGGTCCGGTAGGCCGCGAGGACCTCGGCGTCGTCGGTCAGGGTCCGTCGGGTCCGTTCCCCGCCGTCCGTGACGGTTAGTTCGCGGTCGCTGAGGGTGATCCGGCCGGTCTCCGTCAGCAGGGAGCACACCGGCTTGCGGGTGAACCCCGACGCGGGGGAGGTGCTGTGCCACCACGCGCCGGCCACGAAGTCGGACAGGACCCGGGGGCGCGTCTCCAGCCGGTACTGGGGCACGCCGTTCTGCAGGACGTCGAGGTCCCCTTCCGGGCCGTCGGCCGGCACGAGCCGGAACACCCCGCCCGGGTCGTGCTGCTCGCCGCGTTCGCCGAAGGCCAGCGGGTAGTGGCTGTGGTCGCCGAAGCCCACGTCCACCAGCCACGGGCGGCCGTCCTCGCTCTCCACGCGCAGCGCCAGGTGGTCGTAGGGGACGCCCTGCGCGCCGCCGGCCGCGTACACCCGGGCCTGGAGCAGCTCCACCCGGTAGCCCAGGGACCGCAGCAGCAGCGCGAACGCACCGTTCAGCTCGTAACAGAACCCGCCGCGGCCGCCGAGCAGCAGCTTGTCGAGCAGTTCGTCCCCCTCGAGCACGATCTCCTGGCCCAGGTGGATGGACAGGCTCTCGAAGGGGACGGCCCGCAGGTGCCCCAGGTGCAGGTCACGCAGGGCTGCCGGGCTCGCCGACCCAGGACGCCCCGCCCCGATCCGCCGCAGGTACGCGTCAACCCGTGACGCGGGGAGATCTTCCATGCCGGTACTCTCGCAACCCGCCCCCGCCCCCGCCATACCCGGTTGGACCTAGGTCGTTCGGCCGACCGCCCGCGGTGCGCGTGACGCGGGTCACGGGACAGGAGTGACAACGGAGATGGGCACCCGGGCGCGGTCCGGGGATCCGGACGCCTAGGCGGAGCTGTTCGACAGCTACGCCCGCATCCTCCACAACCATGCCTTCCGGATCCCGGGGACTGGGCCACCGCGGAGGACGTCATGTCGGCGGCCTGCACGGAGGCCTGGCGGCTGCGCGGCACGGTCGACCCCGAGGGCGGCTCCCTCCGGCCCTGGCGCCTCACGATCCCTGCCGGACGGCCGGGATCAGCTGGTTCAGCCGGTGCAGGTGATCGAGAAGGGTACCGGGTTGGAGGTGGCGCGGGTGGGGCTCTGGAGTTCCACGGCCATCCCGGTGGTCAGGGTGCCGCCCTTCGCGTAGGCCGTCAGGCGCACGGTGTCCTGTCCCGTCGGGTTGCTCTTGTCCCCGATCGACAGGGTGCGCCAGTGCGGATCCACCACCGAGCCGTCGCCGGACACCCAGCGGTAGGAGATCAGAGTCGGCTCGGACGCGCTGAACGTCGCGGTGAACGCCGGGGCCCGGCCTTCGGGGATCGGGCATCTCCCGGTGTAGGTCGTGTTCGCCCCCGCCACCGAGATCCGTACGCCCGTACCGGGTGCCGAGTCCTCGTCGTTGCCGGTGAGTGCGTAGGCGAGCCCGCCGGCGATCAGTACGCAGACGGTCGTGCCGGCCGTGACGAAGGCCGCCCTACGGCGCTTGCGGGGCGGGGCGGCGTGTGCCGCGTGCGCGGGCTCCGCCGTGCGGGGTGACGCTCCCGCGGCCGTGCCGGGTCCCTCGGGAGCCGGCAGGAGGGTGGCGGCGGACGTCGTGGTGGCGCCCGGTTCGTGGGCGATGTCCCGCAGCGCTTCGGCGACTTCGGCGGCGGGCGTCCGCTCGGCGGGCTCCTTGCGGAGCAGCCCGGCGATGACCGGGGCGAGCGGACCGGCCCGGGTCGGCACCGGCGGTTCCTCGTCCACGACGGCGCGCAGGGTGCTCAGCGCGGTGTCCTGCCGGAACGGCGAGATCCCCTCCACAGCCGCGTACAGCAGCACGCCGAGGGACCACAGATCGGACTCGGGGCCCGAGGGGCGGCCCAGCGCCCGCTCCGGCGGCAGGTACTCGGGGGAGCCGACCAGCTCGCCCGGCATGGTCAGGGCGGTGCTGCCCTCGACCACCGCGATACCGAAGTCGCTGAGCACCACCCGCCCGTCGTCGGCGAGCAGCACGTTCGCCGGCTTCACGTCCCGGTGCTCCACCCCGACGCCGTGCGCGGCACGCAGCGCGCCGAGCACCTCCGCGCCGATGTGCGCGGCGTGCCGCGGGGTGAGCGGCCCCTCGGCCCGCAGCAGATCGGCCAGCGACTGCCCGCGGACCAGTTCCATCACGATCCACGGCCGGTCGTCCTCCATGACCACGTCGTGGACCGTCACCACATTGCGGTCGGGTATCCGGGCCGCCGCCCACGCCTCCCGCTCCAGCCGGCTGTACATCCGCGCGATGTCGCCGGCCCGCAGACCGGCCGGGGCCCGCACCTCCTTGACGGCGACCTCCCGGTACAGGGTCTCGTCGCGGGCCCGCCACACGGTGCCCATGCCGCCCTCGCCGAGCCGGGACAGCAACCGGTAGCGGCCCGCGATCAGCCGTTCCCCGCCCGCTGCACCCGGCGCGGCCGCGGCGGTGACCGCGTCCCCGGTGATGGCTGAGCCGGTGGCCGCGAGCGCGGTCTGCGCCATGGTCTCCGCCACGGTCTCGGTCTCGGTTTCCTCGTTGTGCATGGGGGCGGTTCTCCCTCGAATTGCCAGCCGACGCAAACATCACGTGGCGACCGGGGCCCCGGTTCAGCGGGGAGCGGGGAATTTCCCGGAAATAGTTGAACCGAACATGAACCGAACGCGTTCCCGATGGCGTGTTGCTGTCGTACGAGCAGTCGGCAGCGTCGTTTCCAAGGAGTGTTGAGTGGCATCGGTCATCGTGGGGCGCACGGGTCCCTTCACCGGGCAGAGCGCGGTTCTGGGCAGCGAGCCCCTCAGCTTCGGGCGCAAGAGCGACAACGGCGTCGTGATCGTCAGCGCCAGTGCCTCCCGGCTGCACGCCGAGATCCTCGCGGAGGACGCCGGGTTCGTCCTCTACGACCGGGAGAGCCGCAACGGCACGTTCGTCAACGACCAGCGCGTCACCCGCCATGTGCTGCGCCCGAACGACTGCATCCGGATCGGTGATGAAACGTTCCTCCACGAGGCGCAGGACGCCATGGAGACGGTCATGGACCTCTCCCTCCTGGACGTCCCCCGGGCGAGCGCCACGGACCCCGGCATGCTGCGGGTCACCATCACCGGGGGCGGCCCGGTGGGCCTCGCCTTCGCCCTGGCGCTCGACGAGATGCTGCCCGGCCGGACCGCCATCACCCTCTACGACGGGCGCTGGACCAGGAAGGGCTCCGCGATCGTCTGGAAGGACGAGACCCAGGGCAACTTCCGCCGCCAGCAGGTCGTGACCGTCCAGAGCCGGCAGTACCTCGCCCTGTCCGAGGAGGTGCTCTGCGCACTGTTCGACGACGCCGGCGCCTACTCCGAGATGTGGCCCGTCGGCCCGGATTCGGTCGACGGCCGACCGCCCCGCAACATCCGGATCGCCCACATCGAGGACCGGCTGCTGGACCTTGCGAACCAGCGGCCGGCGATCCGCCTCGTCCCCCGGCGCTTCGACGTGACGGAGCAGCAGAACCGGCTCACCCAGGAACACGTCCTCGTCGTCTGCGAGGGCGGCCGCTCCCGCACCCGCGAGCACTACGCCGACCGCTTCGGCGCGGCCGACGCCTCGATCTACTCGCTCGACGGCGAGCACCTCCAGGACATCGTGCTGGGGCTGCGCGTCAAGTCGAAGCTGCCGGACCCGATGAGCGTGCTGCTCACCGTGTCGCAGAACCGCTTCCTCCTCAACTCGCTGCGCGGCGAGGGCTTCCTGAACATGCGGCTCACCCGGGAGGAGGCCAGGAACGTCATCGGCATCGACCCGGTCCGCCACGTCTTCGAGGAGTGCATCGCCACCCGGCCGTGCCTGATGAGCCGGCAGGACGAGGACAGCGAGTTCCGCTGCCCCACCCACGGCACCCTCTTCCTGCCCGCCCTGCTGCGCAGCTCACCGCTGTGGAAGGAGATCCGGCAGGGCCTCAGCCTTTTCGGCGTGGACGAGGAGGACCTGTCCGCGATCACCTCGTTCCGCCTCGACATGGTGCAGCGCCCGCGGTTCACCGCACAGCTGCACCCTCCGACCGCGACCAGCCCCGGCACCTTCGGCTTCCTGCTGGGCGACGCGGCCAACGCCATCCATTTCTGGCCCGGCCGCGGCCTCAACAGCGGTCTGGCCTCCGCCACTTCACTGGCCCGCTCGCTCAGCCGTGCCTGGCAGGGCAAGCCGCTGCGGGATGCCGACTTCATCCGGCACGAGGCGGCGATGTCCATGCTCCAGTACCGGCACAAGAGCCGGGCCTGGAACGCCATGGTGACCACCGACGAACAGGGCGTCACGCGCGCCATCAAGGACATCATCGCGCGCAGCGCGGAGGCCGGCGACAGGGCGGCCGGCGCCGACACCGCGGCCGGGAGCGACCTGGACGCACTGATGGACCGGATGGCCGGCATCCGCGATCGGCTGGGGTTCCGGCTCCCCGGTCTGCCCACGGACGCCGAACTGCGCTCCCACCTCGCCCCGATCGCCCCCGCCACCCTTCGCACGCTGCTTGAGAGCGGCGCCTGGGACACCCTGATCGTCGGCGGTGAGGAGGCCGACATCGACCTCTTCTACCAGTCGGACTCCCCGGTCTACGTGCCCCGCCCGGCCGACCCCCGCAGCCTCCCGCAGCCCCCGGGCCTCCCGCAGCCCCCGGTCCGGCTGGGTACGGAGCTCGTCTCCGGCCGATGAGGCCGTGCTCGTGTCCCCGGCCGCGCCCCTGCCGCCGTACCTGGTGCGGCGGGTCGGGTCGGGGCGGGCCGGTGACGCGGGGCCGGCGGCGGTGAGCACACCGGGGTGTCAGGCAGGATGCCGGCCCGGCGCCGCCGGCGGCTCGACCCGATCCGCCTCGACCTCCGCGGGGGCCTGATCCGCCTCCGCCTCGTCGTCTCCGGCATGGGCGCGCAGGTGCCCGATCACGGTGTTGGCCACGGCGACCAGCGGGACGGCGACGACCGCCCCGCCGATGCCGGCGACCACCCCGCCGGTGGCGACGGCCAGGACCACGGCGAGGGGGTGGACCCGGACGGCCCTCCCGAGAATGAACGGCTGCAGCACGTGGCCCTCGATCTGCTGGACGACGAGCACCACCAGCAGGGTCATCAGGGCGGTGAACACCCCCTGGGTGACCAGGGCGACGACCACGGCGACCGCCCCGGACGCGACGGCGCCGACGAGGGGTACGAACGAGGCCAGGAAGATCACCACGGCGATGGGGACGGCGAGCGGCACGCCCAGGAAGTAGATGCCGAGGCCGATGAACAGGGCGTCGATGAAGGCGACGATCACGGTCCCGCGGACGTAGGCGGTCAGTGTCCGCCAGGCTGCCGGACCCGCGTCGGCCACGTCCGGCCGGGCGGCGGCGGGCACCAGCTTGAGCGTCCACTGCCAGATCTGCTTGCCGTCGTACAGCAGGAAGAGCGTCGAGAACATCGCCAGCAGCATTCCGGTGAGGATCTCCACCAGGACGGTCACGCCCTGGAGCCCGGTCGAGGTGATCTCGCTGGTACTCGTGCCGATGGCATCGCTCAGGCTGCCGGCCACGTCGTTGATCTGCTGCTCGGTCACGTGGAAGGGGCTGTCGAGGAGCCACCGTTTCAGTTCCTCGATGCCTTCCTGGAGCCGCCCGGACAGATTGCCGAGGTTGTCGAGCACCTGCCAGACGACGAACCAGCCGACCAGTCCCAGGACGACGAACCCGAAGAGCGCGGTGACGGCGGTGGCGAGCCCCCGGGCGAGCCCTGCGCGGTGCAGCCGGGCGACCGTCGGCTCCAGCAGGGCCGTGATCAGCAGCGCGGCGGCGAAGGCGAGTACGACGAGGCGGACGGATCCGATGACCCGCATGACGACCCACAGGGCGGCGGCGAGCACCAGGAACCGCCAGCCGGCCTCGGCCGCGACCCGTACGCCCCAGGGCACCGCCCGGGCGGGGTCCGGGTTGCGCGGACGCATCCGGCGCGCTTGCGCCACACGCTCCCGCTCGGCCAGCAGCTCGGCCTCGTTGCGCGCCTGCGCCTGCGCACGACGCTCACCGAGCGCGGCGGCGCCGCCCTTCACGCGACCGAGCCAGGTGCGGATTCCGGGCATCCGGTCCTCCTTCTTCGCCTCACCTCGCCGTCTGCCCCGTTTTCCGGCGATCAGGCAGGTGCGGCCCGATGCGTTCGGACTCCGTTCGAATGAAATCCGGGCGGGCGAGTCACGGCTCCGTCGCCTCCCCCCCCGAGGCGGCAGAGCGCGTGCGCGGCCCCCTGATGGCGGCACGACGGGTGATCTCCACGGACCGCCGCGACCTGACGTACGGGCGGAGCGCCGCACGCGCCGGCGCAGCGGAATGGCTCCGTTCGAGCGGTGAGAGCGCCCGGACCGCCCCGACCGGCCGGTGTGTGTCGCGCCCGGCCGAGGGGCGGAAGTGATGCAGAAACGCTGCAAGTTGCCCCCGGGGTGCCCTCGCGGGGGAGGGTGGGTCCCCTCACCCGGGGCGTGTCCGACTGCCTCCGGTCCCGTCCGTGGCCCACTCTTGACCATGGAGTCCGTGGGCCGTCCACCCGTATCTGTTCCAGGAGCGTCATGCGCACCTCGCCCCGACCGGCCCGGTGGCTGGTGCCCGTCCTCCTCCTCATGGTCTGGCTGGGCGTCGGAGGGAGCCTCGGTTCCTACTCGGGAAAGCTCGGCGAGGTCGCCACCAACGACCAGGCGGCCTTCCTGCCCCGCAGCGCCGAATCGACCCGGGTCGCCCAGGCCCAGGGTGCCTTCCGGCAGGAGGAGTCGCTGCCGGCCGTGGTGGTCTGGACGGCGGACGGCGCCGCGGGGGTGACCCCGGCCGAAACCGCCTCCGCGCAAGCC
The DNA here is from genome assembly GCF_043201855.1 of Streptomyces sp. NPDC048257. Taxonomy (NCBI): domain Bacteria; kingdom Bacillati; phylum Actinomycetota; class Actinomycetes; order Kitasatosporales; family Streptomycetaceae; genus Streptomyces; species Streptomyces sp. NPDC048257. The sequence goes on along the minus strand of NZ_JBICZI010000003.1, from coordinate 429,745 downwards.
GCCCTGGCCGCACTGGAGGGCCGGCCCTGGATCGCGGGCTCGCCGTCCCCCGTCGTCGGGTCGCGCGACGGCAGGGCCATGCAGGCGGTGGTGCCCCTGGACCCCGCGCTGGGGGACGCACTGCCCGCCGCGGTCGCCGAGATCCGGGAGGCCGGCTCCCGGGTCGCGGCCACCACGTTCCACGTGACGGGGCCGGCGGCCACCCGGGCCGACCTGTCGGAGGCATTCGCCGGAATCGACGGGCTGCTGCTCGGGGTGGCACTCGCGGCCGTGCTCGTCATCCTGCTGCTCGTCTACCGCAGCGTCCTCCTGCCACTGTTGATCATCATCGGGGCGGTGTTCGCCCTCTCCCTGGCCTGCGCGATCGTCTACGCCCTGGCGAGTGCAGGGCTCGTCAGGGTCGACGGGCAGGTCCAGGGGATCCTCTCGATCCTCGTCATCGGTGCGGCCACCGACTACGCCCTGCTGCTGACGGCCCGCTTCCGTGAGGAACTGGGGCACACCGAGCAGCGGACCGAGGGGTGCGACCGGAACGAACGGTGCGACCGGTACGACCGGTACGCGGCCATGCGCGCGGCCCTGCGGCAGTCCTGCGGTCCGATCGTGGCCAGCGCCGGCACCGTGGCGCTGGGCCTGCTCGCCCTGTTCCTCAGCGATCTGACCAACAACCGGGCGCTGGGGCCCGTCGGCGCGATCGGGATCGTCTGTGCGGTGGCGAGCGCCCTCACCTTCCTGCCGGCGGCGCTGGTGCTGCTGGGACGCAAGGCCTACTGGCCGGCGCACGTGACCGCCGGGACGGGCGCGGCAGGGATCTGGAGCCGGATCGCCGGCCTGGTCAGCGGGGCTCCCCGCCGGGTGTGGGCCGTGGCTCTGGCGGGCCTGCTCGCCTGCGCCGCCTTCGCGCCCGCGCTGCACTCGGGCGGTGTTCCGCTGGACGAGATCTTCGTGAACGAGGCACCTTCGGTGACCGGGCAGAAGGAACTCGGCCGGCACTTCCCGGGAGGCGCCGGCAACCCGGCCGTCGTGATCGCCGCCGCCGACCGGCAGGCACAGGTACGCGATCGCGCCGCAGACACGCAGGGCGTGGACTCGGCCGCCGTGCGGGGCGAGAAGGACGGCCGGGTACGGATCGACGTGGTCCTGAAGGACCCCGCGGACAGTGCGGCGGCCAAGGAGACGGTGGTCAGGCTTCGGGAGGCGGTCCATCCGGTACCGGGCGCGGAGGCCCTCGTGGGCGGCTACACCGCACAGGCCCACGACACGCAGAAGACGGCCGAGCGGGACCGCGAGGTCATCGTCCCGGTGGTGCTGGCCATCATCCTGGTCATCCTGGTGGCCCTGCTGCGCTCGCTGGTGATGCCGCTGCTGCTCGTGGCGACCGTGGCCCTGAACTTCTTCGCCACCCTGGGCGTGTCCGCCCTCGTGTTCCGCCACGTGTTCGGGTTCAGCGGCACGGATTCGTCCGTTCCCTTGTACGGGTTCGTCTTCCTGGTGGCCCTGGGCGTGGACTACAACATCTTCCTCATGTCGCGGGTGCGTGAGGAGTCCCTGCGGCACGGCGTCCGCGAGGGGGTGATCCGGGGTCTGACGGCCACCGGCGGAGTGATCACGTCCGCCGGGGTGGTCCTCGCCGCCACCTTTGCCGCGCTGGCCGTCATCCCGCTGGCGTTCCTCGTGCAGATCGCCTTCATCGTGGCCTTCGGCGTCCTCATGGACACCCTGGTCGTGCGCTCGCTCCTGGTCCCCGCTCTGGTCCTCGACATCGGCCCCGCGGCCTGGTGGCCGGGCCGGCTGAGCCGCCGCCGCCCGAGCTGAGCGCTGCGGCGCGCCCGGCCGCGTGCGGGCCGGCAGGCGGAGCCGGCGTCCGCCGGCGCGGCGGCCTGCTCGACCTCCGGGGCGAGGCGTTGTGCTCAGGGCGCCGGCGTGGCGGCACACTGGAGCTCCACGCCCCGCAGCGTCAGGAGCGACGGTGCCCGTCCCGATCATCATCGACTGCGATCCCGGACACGACGACGCCCTCGCGATCATGCTGGCCGCCGGGGATCCGGCGGTGGACCTGCTGGCCGTCACCACGGTCGCGGGCAACCAGACCCTCGACAAGACCACGCTCAACGCCCGCCGGGTCTGCACGGTCGCCGGGATCACGGACGTACCCGTCGCGGCCGGTTGCGACCGTCCGCTCGTCGAGCCGCTCGGCGTGGCGGCCGATGTGCACGGGGTCTCCGGACTGGACGGACCGAGCTTCACGGCTCCCACCGTGGACGTGGTCCCGGAGCACGCCGTGGACCTCATCCACCGGCTGCTCGCCGAGCATCCCGAGCCCGTCACCCTCGTTCCGACCGCGCCGCTGACCAACATCGCCCTGCTGCTGACGCGTTACCCGCAGGACGCCTCCCGCATCCGCGAGATCGTCCTGATGGGCGGTTCGACGGAGCGGGGGAACCGGACCCCGGCCGCCGAGTTCAACGTGCTCACCGATCCGGAGGCCGCTGACATCGTCTTCCGCTCGGGGGTGCCGGTCACCATGTGCGGGCTCAACGTCACGCACCAGGCACTGGCCACACCCGAGGTGGTGGCCCGCTTCGTGGCGCTGGGCACGCCCCTCGGGCGGACCTGCGCGGACCTGCTGACCTTTTTCGGCTCCACGTACCGGGCGCTGTGGGGGTTCTCCAGCCCGCCGTTGCACGACCCCGTCGCCGTGGCCCGGGTCATCGATCCCGGGCTGGTGCACTGCGTGGACGCCCATGTCGCCGTGGAGCTGCACGGCCGGTACACGCGCGGCGCCACCGTGGTGGACCTGCACCGCTCCACGGGCCGGCCGGTCAACGCGCGCGTGGCCGTAACCCTGGAGGCCGGCCCGTTCTGGGACCGGATGGTCGCCGCCGTCGCGGCCCTCGGCGCCCGTGCCCCGGGCCGGCCGGCGGCTTCCTGACCGGCAGGCGCATGCGACCCGAAGCCCGGGGCACAGGGTGGTAAAGACGGTTCTTCGCTCAGGAGGTGGTGGCGGTGCGCGGTACGAAGGTGCTGGACTCCTTTCCCGCCGGTGACCCGTACGGGAGTTGGCCCGCAGAGGAGTACGCGGCCCGGTGCCGGGAGAGGGGCCAGCGGGCGACCGTCGTGATGGACCTGGACCGGGACGCCTTCCTCGTCGTGGCACCCGACGCGGACGCGGCGCGACAGGCCGCGTAGCGGCGCTCCGTCCCCGTCACCCGGGCCAGTTCACGCGCCCGAGATGGATCAGGCGGAGCTGGGCCCGGGCCGTGCCGGTGGCGGCCGACCAGTCCTCCCCCCGGAGCGAGGCGGCCAGGAACGCCGAGGCCGTCATGAACATGTGATCCACCTGCAGCCGGGAAAGCATCGTCACGTCGTCGGCGTCCCAGCCCGCGCTGACGGGGTCGGCCGCGAGCGCAACGCCTATCTCCTCGGCGAGGAGGTCGAGTTGACCGGCGATGGCCTCGCGCACCGCCGGTACCCCGCCGTGGCGCTCGCGAACCAGGAACCGGACGTGCGCGGGCCGGCTGCGCACCAGTTCGGCGACGAGCTCCACCGCCGCGTCACCGCGCCGGGCGGCATCTCCGGTGGCCGCGAGGATGCCCCGCACCGTCCCCTGCAGACTGGCCAGCGCCTCCTCGACCAGCGCGGTCCCCAACTCGTCCATGCTCCGGAAGTGCCGGTAGAAGGCGGTGGGGGCGACTCCGGCGGCCCGGGTCACCTCCCTGAGGCCCAGGCTGCCGAGGCTGCGCTCCTCCAACTCCGCCAAGGCCGCGTCGAGGAGGGCGCGTCGGGTACGGCGGCGCTGGGTCTCACGAAAGCCGGTGTGCGAAGTCATGGCGCAAAGTCAACCGCGTCACACTTGTACGCCGCCAGCATGAGGCAAACTGTACTGGGTAGTCAGTGAACAACTGTTACCTGAATGGAAGGACGTCTCATGCTCTTCCTCGTAGGTGCGTTGCTGGTGCTCGGCGTCGTCCTCGGCGCCGTGGCCCACGTCCCCGTACCCGTCAGCGTGGTCGCCGGTCTCGCCATCGCCCTCTGGCTCGCCCTCTTCGCCGCACGCGAGCGCTTCTCGGGCCACCGCCGGGCCGGACAACTCGACCACGACCGGGGAGGTCTGCGATGACCCAGCGGACCGATTCCCGTAACCCGGCCAACGCCCAAGCCAACGCCCAAGCCAACGCCCAAGCCAACACCCCAGCCCGTACCGGAGCCAGTGCCCGTACCGGAGCCAGTGCCAGTGCCGGGGCCCGGCCCCCGGCCCGTACCCGGGACGCCGACGCGATGGCCGTCACCGCGTTCGTCCTCGGCCTGGTGGGGCTGCTCGTGATGAACCTCTTCCTCGGTCCGATCGCCGTCGTCCTCGGCGCCCTCGCCCTGCGACGGCACACGACGAGGCCCGGCCGGGCCCGCTTGGGCATCGCCCTGGGCCTTGCCGACCTGGTGGTCCTCGCCTGCCTCGTCACCGCGGACGGGACATGGTCGTGGAGCCTGACCTGATGTGCCGACGCCCAGGGCCTGTTTCAGCGGTGCCGGCGGCTGTTGCGCTCTGCGGCGGCATGCCACCAGCCGGGCGGAGACGCACCGACCACCTTGGCGCTGGGCTGGTCGGGGTGAAGCCCGAGCGGCCGTAGCGCGTCGGCGTGGACGCGTATGGCGAACCAGCCGTGCCAGTGGCCGTCAGGCCCGATGCCGCAGGCCAGATCGATGTGGATCTCGTCCAGGTCGAAGGGCATCCAGTCGACGCCGCGGTCGCGCAGTCAAGCGCGGACGGCCGCCATCGGGGGGAGGCGGCCCGGCAGGTTCTCGTAGGCCGCGATGTCGATCCAGTCGGCGTGGGGTGTGTCCATGGCCTCCATGATGCCCGGCACGCGTGAGCAGCCAGTGCCTCGGACCTGCCCGCCCGGCCGGCGCGCCTGCGGGGTGCGGCCGGGCGGGCCGCGGACCTCGCAGCTTCCCCGCGGTTCAGGTCAGGGGCAGCTGCATGAGGGTCAGGTCGAGCCATCGGCCGAACTTGGTGCCGGCCTCCGGAACCGTGCCGACGTGGCGGAAGCCGAACCGTTCGTGCAGCCGGATGGACGCGGTGTTCTCGGCTTCGATGCCGGCGACCACGACGTGGTGGCCGGTGTCGCGCGCCGAGGCGATGAGGTCGGCCAGCAGTGCGGAGCCGATGCCGAGTCCGTGCATGCCCTCGCGGACGTAGACCGAGTCCTCCACCGTGTGGCGGTACCCGTCCTTCTCCCGCCATGGACCGTAGACCCCGAACCCGGCCGTGGCGCCCTCCACTTCCGCCACGAACGCCGAGCCCCGCTCCAGGTGGGCGGCGAGCCAGGCAGCCGCTTCGGCCGGGGCCTGCAGGGTCTGTGTCCACAGGGCCGTCGAGTGTTCGATCGCATGGTTGCGAATCGCCCGGACGGCCTCCGCGTCACCGGGGAGCGCCCGGCGTACGGTCACATGCCGATCTCTCTCATATATTGGATTCATGTCCAACATAGTAGATCCCCTGGTGGCCCGGATCGCGGCCCGCGTCCGCACCGAACGGGAACGCCGTCGGTGGACCCTGGCCCAGCTCGCGGAAGCCTCCGGCGTGTCCCAGGCCATGATCAGCCGGATCGAGCGCGGCGAGAGCAGCCCCACCGCCGTCGTCCTCGGCAAACTGTCCGCCGCCTTCCAGCTCGGCATCGCCTCCTTGCTCACCCTCGCCGAGGGAACTCAGGACGACGACACGACAGGAATCGCAGGAGTACTTCGCCGGGCCGACGCGGCCGAGTGGCGGGACCCGGCGACCGGTTACCGGCGTCGCCAGATCACCGGCCCGCAGTTTCCCGCGGAGATCGCCGAGATCCACCTGCCCCCAGGAGCCCGCGTGCCCTATCCGGCCGCAGCCTTCGCCTTCGTACGACAGGTCGTCTGGGTCCTCGGCGGCCACCTGACCTTCCACGACGGGGACACGGTCCACGAGCTCCACGAGGGCGACACCATCGAGCTCGGCGAGCCCACCGAGCGCGCCTTCGCCAACACCAGCGACACCGACTGCCGCTACGCCGTCATCCTCGCCCGCGGCACCCGGCCGTGACCCGCCCCCTTCCACGGGGCACCACGTTCCTCCTCGCCGCCATGGCCGGAACGGCGATCGCGAACAACTACGCCGTCCAACCCGCGCTCACCGCGGTCGCCGCAGACCTGGACGTCCCGCTCTCCGTGATCGGCCTCGTGCCGACCGCCGCGCTCACCGGCTGCGTCACCGGCTTCGCCTTCCTGCTCCCGCTCACCGACCGCCTCGCCCCCACCGCCTGATCGCCGGTCAACTCGCCGCCCTCGCCGCCGCCCTCACCCTCGCCGCCACCGCGCCCGGCCCGGCCGTGCTGCTGGCTGCCTACCTGCCCATCGGCGCTGCCGCCGGCGTCGCGGCCCAGGCCGGCAACATCGCGGGCCGTCACGCCCCACCCGGGCGACGGGGAACCGGCGTCGCCATCGTGGCCGCGGGCATGTCGGCCGGCATCCTGCTCAGCCGCCTGGTGGGAGGAGCACTCGCCGACCTCCTCGGCCGGCGGCGGATGCTGCTCGTCTTCGCCGCCCTCGCCCTGCTCGGCGCGATCGCCGCCGCCACGCTCCTGCCCCGGCAGCGGTTGTCCTCCCGCCCCAGCCACCTTCCACCCTCGCCTCGCTTCCGCCGCTCCTGCGCCACCACCCGCAGTTGCGCCGAGCCGTGGCCACCGGGGGGCTGTGGTACTTCGCCTTCAACCTCACCTGGGTCGCGCTCACCCTCACCCTGGCCGAGCCGCCACACTCCCTCGGCCCGACCACCATCGGCCCGTACGGCCTCGCCGGACTCCTCGGCTTCGCCGTACTCCCCGTCACCGGACGCCTCGCCGACCGGTACGGCCCGCGCACCTTGATCACCGGCGCTCTGCTGGCCGCCGCGGCCGGAGCCGCCCTGCTGGCCACCGGCCTGAACACCCCACCGGTCGTGGCGTTCGGGCTCGCCCTCTTCGACGCCGGCTGCTTCGCCGCCCAGGCCGCCAACCAGGGCCGCATCATCGCCCTCGACCCCGAGCGCTCGGGCAGCCTCAGCAGCGTCTACCTCGTGCTCTACTTCGCGACCGGCGCCATCGGCACCAGCCTCGCCCGCACCCCTGCTCGACAACCTCGGCTGGCAGGGCACCACCCTGACGGCCCTCGCTGCGCTCCTCCTCGCTGCCGCCCTCGGACACACCGGCGCCCGACGGACACGCCGAGCAGCGGAGTGCTGCGCTCTGCCGACGGCGCCGCGGACGGCCTCGTCCCCGTCGGAGTAGCGGCGGCGTACCGGCGGAGTGCGAGGATGCCTGAACTGCCGGCGGCCGAACAGCCCTTAGGCTCGCGCCATGTCTATCGATTCCGGTTTCACGTGCTCCTGCTGTGGCGAGCACCATGCAGAACTCCCCATGAGCTACTCGACCATGGCTCCTGATGTCTGGGAGCCCGCCTTCGAAACGGATCCGGACTGCATGCTGTCGTCCGACCAGTGCGTGATCAAGGGCCAGCACCTCTTCGTCAAGGGGCTGATCGAGATACCGGTGATCGGCAGCGAGGACGTCTTCTCCTGGGGTGTCTGGGTCTCTCTGAGCAGAGACAACTTCACGCGTGCCCTCGAGGTGTGGGACACGGAGGGCCGTGAGGCCGAGAAGCCCTACTTCGGCTGGCTCAGCACCGAGCTCGCGCTCTACTCCGAGAGCACCACCAACCTGAAGACCAACGCCCACACACGACCTGTCGGCAGGCGGCCCTTCATCGAGCTGGAGCCCACCGACCACCCGCTCGCCGTCGAACAGCGCACCGGGATCACCCTGGAACGCGTACGTGAGATCGCTGCGGCCGTGCTGCACCCGGCCTGAGTCGCCGCAGGTGAGGCCGCGGTCAGCGCGCGCGGCGGCGCCGGGCGTCGAAGCAGCCGCCCACGGCGGCGAGCCACTCGATGTAGGCCGGTGACAGACCAGCGGTGCAGGGTGGCGGACGGTGCGACCCCACCCGTCGTCCCGCCGCCCCGTATGCCGCCGTGCCAGGAGCCGCCATCGTGAACGCTGACTCCGCGCTGTCCCGCCGGCGCGTGCCCGGCCCCGAGGCGCTGCGCGACGACGCCCCTCTCCCGACGGGGCGAGGGCGTCGGCGCTCCGTCTGGCACGCCGCGGCCGCGGCCCTGCACGGCGTCAGCGCAGTCACCGCCGGCCTGCTCGTACTCGCGGCCATCGGGGCGATGATCAGCGAACCGGTTCTCATACCGTCCCTTGCCGCAAGTGCCGGAGTCCTCCACAGCACTCCCACCCTGCCCGTGGCCCAGCCCCGGAGCGTCGTCGTCGCGCACCTCCTGGGCGCCGGAGCCGGTTACGTGGTCCTCGTGCTGTCGCAGAGCAGCCCCTGGAGTGCGGCCCTGGCCGGGGGGCTGACGTTCGCCGCCACCACCCTCGCCCGGACCCCGCACTCACCCGCGTGCGCCACCGCCGTCGTCGTCGTGCTGCAGACCCCGGCACCTGCGCGGTTCGTCCCCCTGCTGCTCGGCTCCACCGTGGTCCTGGTCCTCGCAGGTTTTGCCGCGTCCCGCGTACGCCGGGGGGCAGCTCGGTATCCGGTCCGCTGGTGGTAGCGGCGGCGCTCCCGGACAGGCTCTCGCCGATTGCCGGTGTGGCGGCGAGACCGGCGCGGACGCCGGGAGCGGGGTCCGAGGCGGGCATATTTCTCCGATGTCAGCGCTGCCTGGCAGGGTTCGCCCCGTACGTCGTCGTGTGAGGTGGAGGTGTGGCTGTGACGGGTCTGGGCCGGCTCAAGGAGCTACTGGGCGAGCCGGAGGCCTGGGGGTGGGCGAGGCCGGGGTTGTGGGAGGCGTCAAAGACGCATCTGGGGCTGGTGCTGCCGTCGGACTACAAGGCGTTTCTCGACCTCTACGGGCCGGGAGCCATCGACGGGTACCTGTGGCTGGACCGGCCGACGGAGGGCACCGCAGAGGAAGCGGAGCGGCTCTGGCCGCCACAGGGGCCGGCGGAGAGGGATCCCGGACAGTTCCCCTGGCCCTTCCACCCCGAGGAGGGCGGTCTTGTCTGGTGGGGGTCCGACGAGCAGGGCAATGCCTACTACTTTCTGCCGCTGGAACCGGATCCCGACGACTGGCGCATCGTCGTCCAGGACGAATGCGGCGGCTGGTTCGAAACCGCCGGCCCCTTCACCGACTTCGTCCTGCGCTGCTTCGACCGCGTCGACCGCCCACCGTTCATCGACCGTCACTGGCCGGGGCCCCGCCCGAGGTACCACCTGGCGGAGCCGGGGCCAACGCCAACCGGACCTCGGCACGTTGCGGCTCCTGCAGCCGAGGGCCGGTGGGCGCTGGATGATCGGGGGACACCCGGGTGAGGAAAGGGCCCCTTGCCGCACGGACTCTTGGCGAAAGCGCTGCGGAGCGTAGCGTCGAGTACTACGGTTTCGTGCATCGGACACGAAAGGGACGGGGGCGGTCGGGTGTTGGCGGAGGGGTTGGTGGCACTCGCCGCGGCCGGAGGCGCCGCAGTGGTTCAGGCGGCCGGGACCAGTGCGTGGCACGGGCTCCAGGAAGCCGTCGCCGGGTGGTTCGGGCGGGGCGACGAGGCGCGGGAGCGCGTCGAGCTGGAGCGGCTGGACCGCTGCGCGGCAGCACTCGAGGGCGCCCGGGACGAGGACGAGGCCGAGCGGCTGGCCATCGGTCAGCAAGGTGCCTGGCAGGCCCGCTTCGAGCAGGCCCTGGAGGATCTCGGCGATGCCGATCGCGAGGAGGCGGCACGTACCCTGCGCGCCCTGCTCGACGCACACGCACCGGCGCACGGGGTGTCCGCGACGGGCGACGGCCAGGCGGTCGGGGGGAGCGTGGACATCCGGGCCGACCACGGTTCCGCGGCGGCGCTGCGGATGCGGGACGTCACCGTCGGAACCCCTCCGAAGCCGGCTCCGCAGCAGGGCTGAGCGGATCCGGCGGCACTCAGGCCCCCCACATCACGGCAGGAACCGCCATCACCGCCTCCGGCGGCGGCATCGCTGTCGGGCACGCCGGCAGCTTCACGTACTACGCCTCAGGACCTGGGCCGCAGGACGCGGCCCGCGGTGAACGGGGCGCCGTTTCGGCCGCCTTGTTCGACGCGTATCTGCGGGCCGTCCGGAACTCGGCGGACCAGCACGCGTATCCCGGGCTCGCGGGCGAACTCGCCGCGCCGCCGATCGCCGACGTGTACATCCACCGGCAGGTCAAGCCGGCTTCGGGTCGCTCCCCGGAACCCGCCGAGCGTGTCTTCGCCGGAGAGAGCCGCGTCCGCGTCCTCCTGGCCGGGCCGGGGGACGGCAAGTCGACTCTGCTCCGCCGTCACCTGGTCGAGGGGTCCGAACACCTGGAACGTCACGGGAGCGACGGGACCCCCACCTTCGCCCCGGTCCTGGTCCGCGCCACCGAACTGGTCGCCTCGCCCCTCCTCGCCCAGGCACTGGCCACGGCGGTGACCCGTGCGCTCGGCCCCTTCGGGCTGCGCGAGGCGCTGCCCGAGGAGTTCTTCCGCCGCCGTCCGGTTCCGGACGCACCCTGGCTGGTGATGGTCGACGGCCTCGACGAGGTCCCGGACCGCACCGCCAGGCTGTCGCTGCTGGACAGGCTGTCCCGGGAAGCCGGGCAGAAGGACTCGCCGTACCGGTTCCTCGTCGCGACCCGCCCCTTGCCCGGTGGCGAACTCGACCGACTGGGCCGGGACGCCGACCGCTTCACGCTGCAACCGTTCACCGACGACGACGTGCGCGCCTACGTACAGAAACGCTTCAGCGCACTGTCCGACCCCGCACACCACGTCAGGGCGTTCACGAACGGCATCATCCGAACCCGGCTGGAAGGCCTGGCCCGCACGCCCCTGATGGCCGCCATGCTCTGCCGGCTCTACATGGCCGACCCCGACCAGCCGCTCCCCGACGGCCGTACCGGCGTCTTCCGCTCCTTCACCGAACTGCTCTACGAACAGAACGCCCACAAAGGCGTCGCCGCCCTCCAGGACCAGGCCATCCGCGCACTGGCCGGCCGGTACCAGATCCCCGGTGACCGCCGGGCGGTCGAGCTGGCCGCGGAACACGCCCGCGAACACCTGCCCCGGCTCATCGACCACCTCGCCCACGAACGACTCGGCGGAAGCACCGCCCCCGCCGCCGAGATCCTCGCCGCGCACCCCCTCGCCCGGCGCCCCGAGAAGGTCAGGCCACCGCTCTGGCATGCGCTCCTGAACGATCTGCTGCGGGCCACCGGGCTGCTGGAAGACCAGGCGGACGACGTCGACTTCGTCCACCGCACCCTCCTTGAGTACCTCGCCGCGCGCCACGCCACCCGCGACGAGCAGGCTCGCGACCGTCTGCTCCGCAGGCTCGCCCCCGCCCGACGGCTCCGCGACCGGCTTCCCTGGCCGGCCCGTCGCGCCCCCGACGACGACCGGCTGAACCCCCTCGACCTGGACCCTTCCCACCTCGGCTTCCTCCTCGACGGACTGCTGCTCCCCGGCGACCGGATCGCGGCCGCCACCGTACGAGCCCTGGAGGATCTCGTCGCCCCCGCCGGAATCGCCGGCTACTACCTGGTCAAGGCACAGGTGCAGCTCGGCAGCGCTCTCCCGTCGAGGACCACCGCGCGCTGGCTGACGGCCTTCGCCGGAAGTCCCCTCCTGATCCATCGCAATCGGGTGGAAGCCGCCTGGGACCTGGCCGAGCTGGACGGGCACCGGGAGGAGGGCGCCGAGCTGTTGGCCCGCCTCGCCCGCGGTCGTGATCTGGAGCCGTTCGAGCGCAGTTGGGCCGCCACCGCACTGTCCGGCCTCGACGGGCACCGGGACGAGGGGGCCGCTCTCCTGGTGTCGTTCGCCATGGACCCCGCTCTGGACGACCTGACCCGTGTCACGTCCGCCCGGGATCTGGCGCGGCTGGAGGGGTACGAGGACCAGGCCGCCCGGCTGCTCGAAGCGTTCTTCCTGAGTCCCGAAGCGGATGACATCCTCCGGGTGGACGCCGCGGAGTCCCTGGCCGAGCTGGAAGGCTACCGGGACCTCGGCGCGCGGCTGTTGCTCGAGCTCGCCCGGTACGGCGACGCGTGGGCGGCCCGGTCGCTCACCCGGTTGGGGGGACGCCACGCGGAGGATGGCGCGGGTCTGCTCGCCGCCTTCGCGGCCGACCCCGGCACGAGCCCGTACGATCGCGTGAGTGCCGCCCGGTACCTGGCCGAGGTGGACGGCTGCCGGCAGCAGGCCGTCAGCCTCTTGACGGCCTTCGCCCTGGAGAGCGTACCGAGCTCCGAGACCCGCCTGAACGCGGCAGAGGCCCTGGCCGTCTTCGACGAGGACAAGGCAGTCGAGGTGGTCGCGCACGACCTCGCCTTCTACGGCATGCACAGCTCCAACCGCGTGCGTGCGCTGACGGTCATGGCACGCTCCACCGAGCTCCAGGGCCTGGCCGCCGAGCGGCTCGCCGCGTTCGCCTCGGACGCCACCCAGGACGCGACCCATCGCGTGAACGCCGCTCAGGCGCTGGCCTCGCTGGACGAGTACCGTGACGAAGGCGTCGCCCTTCTCGCCGGCATCGCCGAGGAGGCGGGCGTGGAGGACTGGGACCGGATGCTGGCGGCCGCGGCCCTGGCCGAGCTCGGAGAGGAACGCTCCGCGCCCCTCCTCAGCGCCTTCATGGCGGACGCCGCACTCCAGTCGGACGCGCGGGTCTGGGCGGCCCGTGCGCTGGCGGAGCTGGACGGACACCGGGCGCAAGGCATCGCGTTCCTCGCCGCGTTCGCCGACGACACGACCCGCGACAGGGATCTCCGGGCGAACGCCTCGGCCTCGCTGACCACCCTCGGCCGCAACCGGATCCGGCGCTGACCGCGGCCCGACCCCCGACCGACAGCGGACCGGTGCGGCCGCCCGGTCGGTTCACCGGCCCGTCCGCCCGGAACCGGTTTGCCAAACCGGCAACAAGGTTCGCCACGCCTGCGCCGTCACTCGCACGATGGGGTACCGATCTTGGCGCATGGCCGGTCGGGAATCCTGGAGGACGCATGTCGCAGCAGGCCACGGAAGTCACCCATCGGCTCGTCTCCTCGCCCGCGGGCCGGATCCACGTGGTGGAGCAGGGCACCGGGCCCTTGGTGTTGCTCGTGCACGGCTTTCCGGAATCCTGGTACTCCTGGCGCCACCAGCTGCCGGCCCTGGCCGCAGCCGGGTACCGCGCGGCCGCGATCGACGTCCGCGGTTACGGCCGCTCCTCCAAGCCCGGTGCCCGCGACGCGTACCGGATGCTGGAGCTGGTGGAGGACAACGTCGCCGTGGTGCACGCCCTGGGCGAGGAGTCCGCGGTGGTCATCGGCCACGACTGGGGGTCGGCCATCGCCGCCGACTCCGCTCTGGTCGAGCCGGACGTCTTCCGTGCGGTGGGGATGCTCAGTGTTCCCTACGCCCCGCACGGCGGGCCGCAGCCCGGCAAGGTCTTCGCGCAGTTGGGTGGGGACGAGGAGTTCTACGTCTCCTACTTCCAGCAGCCCGGCCGGGCCGAGGCCGAGATCGAGCCCGACGTGCGCGGCTGGCTCGCAGGCTTCTACGCCGCCCTGTCCGCCGACACCATGCCCGCCCCCGACGCCCCCGGCCCGCACTTCGTCAGCCGGGGCGGGAGCCTGCGCGACCGCTTCCCCACCGGCCGGCTGCCCGGCTGGCTCAGCGAGAAGGACCTGGACGTCTACACCGGGGAGTTCGAGCGGACCGGCATGAGCGGGGCCCTCAACCGTTACCGGAACATGGACCGGGACTGGGAAGATCTCGCCGACTTCGACGGCGCGCCCCTCACCCAGCCCTCCCTGTTCATCGGTGGCGGCCTGGACGCCTCCACCACGTGGATGGCCGATGCGATCAGGGCATTCCCGGCCACCCTGCCCGGCCTGGTCTCCTCCCGGATCCTCGACGGCTGCGGCCACTGGATTCAGCAAGAGCGCCCCGCCGAGGTCAACCGGCTCCTGACCGACTGGCTCGCCTCCCTGCCCGCCTGAAGCCTCTCCCGAGTCCCCGCTGATGTGTACCGGGCCCGTCACCCGCGAGGCGGGTGACGGGGGAGTGGTGCCACGGCTCGTGGTTCCGTACGGAATCGGCAGTTCTGACCCGCGCTGTGGGCGGTCCGCCTCCGGGTGGCCAAAACTGACCCGAGACGGGTGAACAGAAAGCTACGTGCTGGTAACTTGCGCGGGTTGATCAAGGTCGGAGGTGTGGCCGACCACGCCCCCGGCCGGAGCCACCCCCCAGTCAAGGAACCACATTGGCACGCACCGTCCGTACGACGGCCCTCGTCTCCACCACGGCCCTCGCCCTCGGCCTCGCCCTCCTCGGCGCCGCCGCCCCCGCGTCCGCCGCGGACGCACCCACACCACACCTGGACTCGGTCGAGCAGACCCTGCGTCAGGTCTCGCCGGGCCTGGAGGGCTCGGTCTGGGAACGTACCGCCGGCAACCGGCTCGGCTCCTCCACCCCCGGAGGCGCCGACTGGCTGCTCCAGACACCCGGTTGCTGGGGCGACGCCACCTGCGCCGACCGGCCCGGATCGCGCCGTCTCCTGGACAAGATGCGCCAGGACATCGCCGATGCCCGGGAAACGGTGGACATATCGACGCTGGCGCCCTTCCCCAACGGCGGCTACCAGGAGGCGATCGTCGCGGGCCTGCGGGAGTCCGCCGGGAAGGGCAACCGGCTGAAGGTGCGCATCATGGTGGGCGCCGCGCCCATCTACCACTCCACGGTGATCCCGTCGTCCTACCGGGACGAGCTGCTCGCGAAGCTGGGCCCGGCGGCCGCCGGCAACATCACCCTCAACGTGGCCTCGATGACCACCTCGAAGACCGCGTTCTCCTGGAACCACTCCAAGCTGATCGTCGTGGACGGCAGTTCGGTCATCACCGGCGGCATCAACAGCTGGAAGGACGACTACCTGGAGACCTCGCACCCGGTGAGCGACGTCGACCTCGCGCTGACCGGGCCCGCCGCGGGCTCCGCGGGCCGTTACCTGGACTCGCTGTGGGACTGGACCTGCCGCAACAGGAGCAGCTGGAGCTCGGTCTGGTTCGCCTCCTCGCCCGGCGCGGACTGCATGCCCTCCCTGCCCCGGCCGGCCGCCCCGGCGGGCGGCGGGGACGTGCCCGCGCTCGCCGTCGGCGGCCTCGGCGTGGGCATCCGCAAGAACGACCCCACCTCCTCCTTCCGGCCGGTCCTGCCCACCGCAGGCGACACCAAGTGCGGGATCGGGGTGCACGACTACACCAACGCCGACCGGGACTACGACACCGTCAACCCGGAGGAGAGCGCCCTGCGCGCCCTGGTATCCAGCGCGACCTCGCACATCGAGATCTCCCAGCAGGACGTGCACGCCACCTGCCCGCCGCTGCCCCGCTACGACGTGCGCCTCTACGACGCCCTCGCCGCGAAGCTCGTGTCCGGTGTGAAGGTGCGCATCGTGGTGAGCGACCCGGCGAACCGCGGCACGATCGGCAGTGGCGGCTACTCGCAGATCAAGTCGCTCTCCGAGGTCAGCGACGCCCTGCGCGGCCGGGTGGCGGCCCTGACCGGTGACGGCGGCCGGGCGCGCACGGCCCTGTGCGAGAACCTCCAGCTGGCCACCTTCCGCGCGTCCGACCGGCCGGCCTGGGCGGACGGGAAGCCGTACGCCCAGCACCACAAGCTGGTCTCGGTCGACGGGTCGGCCTTCTACATCGGCTCCAAGAACCTGTACCCGTCCTGGCTCCAGGACTTCGGCTACGTCGTCGAGAGCCCGGCCGCGGCCGGACAGCTGAAGAGCGACCTGCTGGACCCGCAGTGGCGGTACTCCCAGGCCACCGCGACGTACGACTACGCCCGCGGCCTCTGCCAGGGCTGACACCCCCGTACCCGGCCCCGCACCTGCCCCCCGCTCCGCCCGGCCCGTACGGCCGGGCGGGGCGGGCGGCCCCGCACCCCCTCCGGAATATCCCGGGCGCACCCCGCGTTCAGCTATCGTTGAACATTAAACAATCTTGGAAGGGGAGCCATGCAGTTCGGGATCTTCACCGTCGGTGACGTCACGGCCGATCCGACGACCGGACGCGTACCCGGCGAGCACGAGCGCATCAAGGCGATGCTGGCCATCGGGCAGAAGGCCGAGGAGGTCGGCCTCGACGTCTTCGCTGTCGGCGAGCACCACAACCCGCCGTTCGTCCCTTCCTCGCCGACGACGATGCTCGGCTACATCGCCGCACGGACCGAGAACCTGATCCTGTCCACCTCGACGACGCTGATCACCACCAACGACCCGGTGAAGATCGCCGAGGACTTCGCGATGCTCCAGCACGTCGCGGACGGCCGTGTCGACGTGATGATGGGCCGTGGCAACACCGGACCGGTCTACCCCTGGTTCGGCAAGGACATCCGCGACGGCATCGACCTCGCCATCGAGAACTACGCGCTGCTGCGCCGCCTGTGGGACGAGGACGCCGTCACCTGGAAGGGCAAGTTCCGCACACCGCTGCAGTCTTTCGTCTCCACCCCGCGCCCACTGGACGGCGTCGCGCCCTTCGTGTGGCACGGATCCATCCGCTCGCCGGAGATCGCCGAGCAGGCCGCGTACTACGGCGACGGCTTCTTCCACAACAACATCTTCTGGCCGGCCTCCCACACCAGGCAGATGGTGAACCTGTACCGGGAGCGCTACGCGCACTACGGGCACGGCACCCCGGAGCAGGCCATCGTCGGACTCG
Organism: Streptomyces sp. NPDC048257; assembly: GCF_043201855.1. Lineage (NCBI taxonomy): Bacteria > Bacillati > Actinomycetota > Actinomycetes > Kitasatosporales > Streptomycetaceae > Streptomyces > Streptomyces sp. NPDC048257. Next base: position 412,980 of record NZ_JBICZI010000003.1, on the reverse strand, counting down.
GCGGCCAGGTGTTCATGCGCAAGAACTCCCAGGCCGCGGTGCGCGAGTTCCGCCCCTACTTCGACAACGCGCCGGTGTACGGCCACGGCCCGTCCCTGGAGGAGTTCACCTCCCAGACGCCGCTGACCGTCGGCTCGCCACAGGAGGTCATCGAGCGAACCCTGTCGTTCCGGGACTACGCCGGCGACTACCAGCGCCAGCTGTTCCTGGTGGACCACGCGGGCCTGCCCCTGAAGACCGTCCTGGAGCAGCTCGACCTGCTCGGCGAGGAAGTCGTGCCGGTGCTGCGCAAGGAGTTCGCGAACCTGCGCCCGGCCGGCGTGCCGGACGCGCCGACCCACCCGGACCGCGTGGCAGCGGCCCGGCAGGCCTCGAAGGAGGGGACGCAGGCATGAAGCTCGTCGTCGTATCGGCAGGGCTGAGTACGCCCTCCTCCACGCGGCTGCTCGCCGACCGGCTGGCGGCCGCGACGCTGGACCGCGTGGACGCCGAACCCGAAGTGATAGAGCTGAGGGAACTGGCTACGGAGATCGCCCAGCACTTCGTCACCGGGTTCCCGCCCGCCCGACTGGCCGCCGCGCTCGACGCGGTGGCGGCCGCGGACGGCCTGATCGCCGTGACGCCGGTGTTCGCGGCCTCGTACAGCGGCCTGTTCAAGTCGTTCTTCGACCTCATCGACAAGGACGCCCTCACCGGCAAGCCGGTCCTTCTCGGCGCGACCGGCGGCACGGCCCGGCACAGCCTGGTCACCGAGCACGCCCTGCGCCCGTTGTTCACCTACCTGCGCGCACTGGTCCTGCCGACCGCCGTGTACGCGGCCGCGGAGGACTGGGGCGAGCAGGGGCTGGCGCAGCGGATCGCCCGAGCGGGCGCCGAACTGGCCCGGTTCATGAGCCCCGGCACCCGGGACGCCGCCCCCGGCGTCGACACCGCCGCCGCGATCGCACCCCGTTCGCTGACCGGGGCGATCACGTCGACCGATCCGGCGAACGGCTTCAAGGTGGTGCCGTTCGCGCAACGGCTGGCCGCGCTGCAGGCCGAGTAGCCGCAGCGCGCCTCGCGCTGCGAAGCAGCCGGCGGCCCGGACTCCCGGGCCTCGGGCTGTCCTCGTCCTCCCCGGGGTGGCTGCCGGACGGGCGGGAGGGGCTCTCGACTCGCCCCGTGCGGGCAAGTACTGTCGGCGATCGTGGTCGAACGCGATGCCCTCAGCGCCACCCGTGAGGCCTACGACGCTGCTGCCTCCACCTATGCGCAGCTGTTCCGTGACACGCTGCGTGACAGCCCTCTGGACCGCGCGATCCTGGGTGTCTTCGCCGAGGTCGTCCGTGCGAGTGGGAACGGTCAGGTCGCGGACCTGGGGTGTGGGCCTGGCCATATCACCGCTCATCTGGATGAGCTGGGGCTGGCGGCGTTCGGTGTGGACGCCTCTCCGGCGATGATCGACTTGGCTCGACGGGCTTATCCGGGTCTGCGGTTCGACATGGGCTCGATGGCCGCGTTGGACATCCCTGACGGCGTGCTGGGCGGCGTACTCTCGCGCTGGTCCGTCATCCACACGCCGCCGCGGGAACTTCCCGTCATCCTGGCGGAGTTCCAGCGCGTGCTGGCCTCCGGAGGCCACCTTCTGGTCGGCTTCTCGGCGAGCGATGGTCCGTCGCACCCGACGCAGGTCTTCGATCATGCCGTCGCGCCCGCCTATCGGTGGTCGCCTGATCACCTCGCCGCGTTGCTGCGCACGTCCGGGTTGGCGGAGGTGGCCCGGATGGTGCGCGAGCCCCAGCCCACCGACCGACGGCAGTTCCAGGAGATTCACCTGCTCGCACGCAAAACCTAGGGCCCGTCTTGCCGATCAGGCCGGGCCCGGCTTGCCCGGCACGGCACCTCGCCGCGTTGTCGAACGCGCGAGTGCGGCCAAGTACGAGCTGCGTCTCTCCGCCTTGCGATGCACCGCCCCGGACAACCCGGGCCCACCGGCCTGATCGACAAGACGGGCCCCAGGGTGTCGTGCCGATCAGGCCGGGCTCGCGTCGCCTGGCACGCACGCTCGCCCCGGGCGAGGCCCCTGCGGGCCGCGCCGCCTGCGAGCGGTGGCACCACCTGGCTGCGCGGGCGCCGGGGCTCCTGGTCTCATCGCCCTGGCGCGGGCGCCGTAGTGGACGACGCGGACCCCACCGCACGGGTGGAGAACACCGCCGCCCCGTCACCCGTAACTCGCCGCAGGCCCCCGGCCCCCGGCCGACCACCCCGTGACCGTCCACATCGAGCTGCCGACGGAGCCGCCCCTGGCCCGCGTCCGTGCGCGTGGCCACCGGTCCGGTGCCCGCGCGCACCTTCGCGAGCCCGCCGGCGGCTCGCAGCCCGCGGGCCCCGCCCCTACCGGCCCCCCTTGCGCTCCTGCGTCGACGCGCGGATCTCCTCCGTCGCCTCGCGGAACGCGGGGGCCGCGCGGGAGAAGTAGTCGAAGAGCAGGTCCAGTTGGTCCGGCGTGTAGCCGGCCAGCACTTCGCCGATCCGCTTGCGGGCCGGGCCCACGGCCGCCTCGACGCCCGCCAGCGCGTCCGGCACCGCCTCGACCACGACCTTGCGCCGGTCGGCCGGGTCCGCGGTGCGGCGTACGTACCCCGCGCGCTCCAGCCGGTCGATCAGCCGTGTCGTCGCCCCGGTGGTGAGTCCCGTCCCGGCCGCGAGTTCGCCGGAGGTGAGCCCGCCCGCCAGGGTGATGCGGCTGAGCGCGTACCACTCGGACGCCTGGAGGCCCGCGGCCTCCGCACCCGCCATGCCGTGCAGCCCCACGGCATCGACGTACTCCCGGAAGACCGCCCGCCGGTCGGCCTGCTCCTGCTCCGTCATCGCGACACCCTTCCCCTTGCCATTTATCTGCACTCATGCAGATAATGCATGTGTGCAGTTGTTGCGCCAGTGTAGTCAACGCGGCGGCTGCCGTCATCCGACCGTTCCGTAGACCGAGAGGCATTCCCGTGAACAAGAAGACCGTCAAGCGCGCCGCCCTCGCCACCGCCGCCGTCCTCGTATGCGGCGCCGCCGCCGCGTACCTCTACCTCGACACCACCTCCGGCATACGGCGCACCGGCAAGGAGAACTGCGCCGACGTCATTCCGGCGGGTGCGAACACCGCCGACGGCGAGGCCATCTGCGTTACCCTCGACGCCCTCGTCGACGCCTGGGCCCGTGGCGACGCGGAGGCGTACGGCCGCCAGTTCACCGAGGACGGCACCTACACCACCTATGTCGGCAGCCACTACGAGGGCCGCGCCGACATCACCGAAGGGCACCGCGCCCTCTTCCAGGACTTCGTCAAGGGCAGCAAGCTCGCCGCGAGCTACCTCGACCTGCGCTTCCTCGGGAAGGACGCGGCCGTCCTGACCGGCCGCGGCGACGACTACACGGGTGGCAAGCCCGGCCTCGCCGAGCTGTCCAAGGTCCAGACGTACACCCTGGTCCGCGACACCGACGGCGCCTGGCGCATCGCCGCCTTCCACAACACGCAGCGCCAGAACGTGATGGAGCGCTTCTCCTTCCTCTACTCGCCCGCCACGGCGCCCAAGGCGGAGAAGTGACCGCCCTGATCACCGGCGCCACCGAAGGCATCGGCCGCGCCTTCGCCCTCGCACTGGCCGCCGAGGGCCACACCGTGACCGCCGTTGCCCGCACCGAGCGGCACCTGCGGGCCCTCATGACCGAACTCGGCCCCGGTGGGTCCGACGGCGAACACGACTACCTCGTGGCCGATCTGGCCGCCCCCGAAGGGGTGCGCGCCGTGGCGGACGCGTTGACGACCACCCCGTACGACCTGCTGATCAACAACGCCGGCCTCGCCCGGCCCGGCCGCTTCGCCGATACGCCCCTCGAACAGGCCCTGCCCGCACTCCGCCTGAACTGCGAGGCGGTCGTCGCCCTCGCGCACGCCTTCCTCGCCACCGCCCGCCACGGCGCCGCCCTGGTCAACGTCGCCTCCACCCTGGCCTTCGCCCCGCAGCCCGGCCAAGCCGTCTACAGTGCGACCAAGGCCTTCGTCGGCTCCTTCTCCGAAGCGCTCTGGTACGAGCAAAGGCCGCGCGGGGTCTACGTGATGGCGCTCTGCCCCGGACCGACCGCGACCCGCCCCGGCCTGCACGCCGACGTCCCGGCCGCCCTGGTCCAGTCTCCCGAGGCGGTCGTCGCCGCCGCTCTCACGGCCCTGCGCCGGCGCCGCCGCCCCACCGTCGTCCCCGGCCGGGCCAACGCCCTCCTCGCCACAGCGATCCGGTACCTCCCGCGCACCACCGCCCTCTCCCTCCTCGCCGACGGGCCCGGGACCCCTGATGCGCCAAAACTCCGCGGCTGACGGTTCCGTGCAGGCCGGGTGTTCAGGTGCCGGCGTCGGTCATCCCTCCGGTACGCGCCTCGGCGGCGGCGCCCCAGGGCGGCGGCGTCCGCAACTCCGTCCAGGCGGCCAGGGCGTCGCCGTCGACGCAGACGATGTCGCAGGCGGCGGCGTACTCCATGGCCGGAGCGGTGAACTCGCTGGTGGTCACGACGACGGCCACATCGGCTTCGTGGACGGCGAAACAGGTGCCGCCGAAACGCTGGAGGTCCTGGGAGCCGACCCGGTTGCCCTCGCCGTAGTGCTTGCACTGGATGACCACGCGCAGTCCGTCCGCCGTCGTGGCGATCACATCGGCTCCCAAGTCCCCTGCACCGCCGACCACTTCCACCTGGGGGCAGCCATCCCGAGCGCACAGTGCGGCGACCGTGTGCTCGAAGCCGTCGGCGTCCACCGCCGTGTGGTCGAGGGCGTCGGCGTCGACCTCGGGCAGGATGGCGGTGGTCTCCACATCGGCCGCCGAGCAGGCGCAGGGTGCCGGCGCACCCGGCTCCATCGGGCCGTGCGGACGCGGCCGGCACGTGGTGGAGCGGCGCAGGCCGGGAGCGATGCCCCACCGTGCCAGCGCCACTCCGGCGGCCAGGAGGAGCACGATGACGATCGGCACCACCGGTATGCCGCCGCCGGTTTCCGCGGCTGTTTTGACGAAGACGGCCGCCCCGCCCAGGCAGGCCCCCACCAGCCCGACCGCCAGCACGACGTCACGCCCCATCGACGCCACGCGCACGCCCCCCTCGCGCCGACGCCCTCCCGATGCCTTCATACGGCCCCCTCCTCATTCGTCACGAGCTTCGCCCCCTCCGCACGGCCCGGCACGGTCGGAGACCTGCCGGGGGATGGCGGACCCGGTACATCCCCCCTCGTCTGATCGGGATTGCCGGATCCAAACGGACCCGCCCCTGGTCAGGGCCGAGCCGGGACCGGGCGAAGGGCGGCGGGGGAAGGGGGAAGGGGGAAGGGACGGGAAGGCCCGACCGGCGGGTGCTGCCCGGCCCGGGGCCACCGGCCCCGCCGTGCACCGCTTCACCGGTCGCGGCCCCAGTTCACTCGCGCGCGCTGGCCTCAGCCGTCCTCGGGGCGGGCCTTCTTCCCGTCCGGCCCGGTCTGCAGGTCGAGCATGGCGAGCAGCGAGGCCAGGTCGCGGGGGCTGGTGGTCCGGGACGCGACCGCCTCGTGGGCCCGCTCGCGACGGCCGGCGGCGCCCGCGGAGGAGTCCCGGCACCGCGGCTCGCCCGTGACACCCGACCCGGCCCCGGCCTCCCCGCCGGAGAACGACCGGTACTCGGCTGCGTTTTCACAGGTGGCGGCGCTGCTCACGCGATGGTGGCGCCGGGCGCTCCGGGCGACGACGGCCAGGGTCTGCGTCAGGAGGCGCGGGCCGAGCGCGCCCGGCCGGAGCAGCGAGCCGACGGATATCCGCAGGGCGGTGCGACGGGCGTCTGCCATGTCGTGCTCCTCGTCGTTCGGTCAGGGCCCCGGACCGGCGGTGGCGGTCAGGACCGGAGGTCGTGCGATGGGTACGGCTGCCAACCCGGGGGACCGGAGCTCGGCAGCGGTTCGGCCCGCCTCAGCGGGAGCCGGTGAGGGAGCCCGCGACCGCCTTGGCGCGGTGGACCGTACGCGCCGCGGCCGCCTCGACGGGGCGGCGGACGGCATGCACCGGGTGCCGGCGGTCGAGTGCGTGCCGGGAGCGGTACGCGAACGAGGGCCTGCCGTGGGTGTCTGCAGCGGCGATGAGGAGCGCTCCCAGCTCGGAGAGGTCGGTCAGGAAGTGAGCGCGCTGCCGCGCCCGCTCCTGCGGGTCCTCCACCGTCCAGAAGGCATGGGCGGTGAGGGAGGTCGGCACGAGCGTGGCGGCGAGCGTGAGCGCGGTCAGGCGCGGGGCGCGCCCCGTCGCGAACAGCAGACCCGCCGCGGCCTGGACCGCGCCGGTGACGCGCACCAGCTGCAGCGGATCCCGGGCAAGAGCGGGGACACGCTTCCCGACCGCCCGGACCACGGGTTGGGCGACTTCCGCAACGGCCTCGGGGCGGCGCAGGGTGCGTAGTCCGCCGGTGACGAACGGAGCGGCGAGCAGGGGGCGGGCGAGCTTTCGTATGACGGCCATGGCCCGCTGCTGCCCAAACCCGGCCGGTCCATCCGGGCCGAGCGGTTTCCGAGGCGAAGGGAGGGTGACTCCGGTCACGTGTCGTCGGCTGAAGGAATCCAGGAACTCAACGCCGACACCTGTGGCCGCCCCCGCCCCCCCGACGGCGCACCGCTGCCCGGATGCATGACCGGGCCGGGCCGGGTAACACGCCGTCAATGAGCAACGCACACACCGCAGGCAAGAGATCCGGCCTCCTCCTCCTGCTGCTGCCCCTGCAGGCGGCCTCGGTCGCCGGCCTGGGACTGCTGGTGACCGGGCCACTGGCCGACCGGTGGCCGCTCTCGGTGGAGGACGGCGTCAACCGGGCCCTGGCGGACCGGCGCGAGACGCTGGCCACCGCGCTCTCGGACGGGATGTCCTTGCTGGCCGGCACCGAGAGCATCATCACGCTGACCCTCGTCGCCGTGCTGGCCCTGCTGCTGGTACCCAGGGTCCGCCAGTGGCGGCAAGCCGCGTTCCTGGCCGGAGCCGTGGCAGCTCAGTCCGCCGTCTTCCTGCTCGTCACCCTCGTGGTGGGCCGTGCCCGACCCGACGTGCCGCACCTGGACGCGGCGCCGCCGACCTCCAGCTTCCCCTCCGGGCACGTCGGGGCTGCCACGGCGCTCTTCGGCGGGCTGGCCGTGCTCGCGGCCGGACGGCTGCGCGGTGTCCGGCGCGGCCTGGTGGTGGGCGTGCTCCTGCTGGTCCCGCTGGCCGTGGCGGCCTCGAGGGTCTACCGGGGCATGCACCACCCCTCGGACGTCGTCGTGGGGCTGATGAACGGCGCCTGCACCCTGCTGGTGATGACGTACGCCCTGCTCCTGTCCGCCCCCGGCGGGAGCACCCCGGCGGGCCTCCCCGCGCCCCGGACCCGCTCGGCCGGTGCCACCCCGGACACCGCGCCCCTCGACGCTCCCGCCGCCCTCGACGCTCCCGGCGGGCCGCGCCGGGCCGTGGTGGTCCGCCACCCGCACGCCTGCGGTGACGGCACGACCGCCCGGGTACGGGCCCTGCTGCACGGCCACGGCTACACGGACCAGGCGTGGACCGAGACCACCGCCGAGGAGCCCGCGGGCGCACTCGCCGCCCGCGCGGCCGAGGCGGACACCGCCCTGGTGGTGGTCTGCGGAGGCGACGGCACGGTACGGGCCTGCGCCGACGTGCTGTCCGGCGGCGGGATCCCGCTGGCGATCGTCCCCTGCGGCACCGGCAATCTCCTCGCCCGCAACCTGCGGCTGCCCTCCGACCCGGACACCGCCCTGCGGGAGGCCCTGGCCGGGACGGCCGCCGGGCTCGACGTGGGCCGCATCCACGGTGACGGCCTCGCGCCGACCCGGTTCACGGTCATGGCCGGGGCCGGGTTCGACGCCGCCATGGTCCGGGACGCCTCCGCCCGGCTCAAGCAGCACCTGGGCTGGGCCGCGTACGTCCTGTCGGCCCTGCGCCACCTCGGCGATCCCCGGATGCGCCTCTCGGTCCGGCTCGACGGGGGCGCCCCGCTGGAGCGGCGGGCCCGCATGGTCGTCATCGGCAACGTCGGCTCCCTGCAGGGCGGACTGCCCCTCCTGCCGGACGCCCGCCCCGACAGCGGCCGGCTGGAGGTGGTGCTCCTCGATCCGCGCGGCGTCGCGGGATGGCTCGCGGCAGCCCGGCACCTCCTGGCCCGTTCGGCGGCGCGGGCGCCCGGGCCGCGGCCCTCCCCCTCCGCCGGCCAGGACCGGAGGGCGGCGCGCGGGGCGCTGGAGTACTTCAGCGCCGAGCGGATCGACTTGCGCTTCGCCCGCCCCCAGCCGCGCGAGCTGGACGGTGACGCCTTCGCCGCCGGAACCCGGCTGACCGCCGAGGTCGAGCCGGGCGCGCTGCGCGTCTGCCTGCCCGGACCCGGGCCGGCCGGGGCAGCCGCGGAGCCCGACGGGGCACGACTCGCGGCCCGCGCACCCGCGCCGGGCACCCGGCCGGAAGGGGTGCACTGACATGGGCACCGCCACACGCGTACCGCAGCGCAGCGAGCTGGAGGCGGTGGAGGCCGAACTGCGGATACAGGGCGAGGAGCTCTCCGCCGAGGAGGCGTGGGCCGCGCTGCGCCGCTACGGCGGCTGGAACCTCGTACGGGACTCCTTCATACGGTTCCGGTACGCCGACGGGTTCAGCCACTCCCGGGCCCTCGCCCTCCAGACGGTCCTCGCGATCCTGCCGCTCGCCATCGCGCTCATAGGCCTGTCCGGAGTGCTGCACACCGAGGACATCGGGCGGATCGCCGAGCTGACGATCCGCCGGCTCGTCAGCGGCCCCAGCCAGGACGTCGTGGACGACGCCCTGCGCGAGAGCCACCGCCAGGCCGGGGACGGCGGCGAGGTGGCCCTCTGGCTGGGCCTGCTGTTCTCGATCGTCAACGTCACCACCGGCATGTGCCAGGTCGAGCGCGGCGCGAACCGGATCTACGGCGTGGAGCGCGACCGCCCCTTCCTGTACAAGTACACCCGGGGCCTGGTGATGGCGCTCCTGGCGGGACTGCCCCTGGGACTCGCGTTCTCGGTCACCGTGCTCGGCTCCGACCTGAGTCTCGCCATGATCGAGGTCTACCACCTCGGACCGACCACCCACCGCGCCTGGGACGTGCTGCGCTGGCCGGTGGGCATCCTGCTGGCCGTGGTGGCCACCAGCGCCGTCTTCCGCCGCTCCCCGCGACGCACCCAGCCGGGCTACACCTGGCTCGCCTTCGGCGCCGCCGTCTACCTGGTGCTGTGGCTCGGCGCGACGTGGGCGCTGAGCCTGTACGTCGGGGCCAACAGCTCCTTCACCACCGTGTACGGGCCGCTCAGCGCGTTCATGGCACTGATGCTGTGGTCCTACCTCACCTCACTCGCCCTCTTCCTGGGCCTGTCCTTCGCCGCCCAGCTGGAAGCCGTACGGGCGGGCGTGGCCGAGCCGGTCACGGAGGACCCGGGGATCTGAGGTACCGGCCCCGGCCCCACGGGCCCGCCGGACCCTGCCCCACCGCACGACGAAAGGAACCCCACCGACCATGACGGAGCGATCCAACCGGCCCCGGCCCCGGCGGCTGCTCGCGCGACTGGTGTCCGGGCGGGCCGGTCCCGACGCCCGGTTCGGCATGCGGCTGGTGGCGACCTCGGCCGCGACCGCGCTGGCGGCCGTGCCCTTCTCCCTCGCGCTGGTCCTGGTGGAGTCGCAGTGGCCGCCGCTGCGCCGCCTCGACCAGGGCGCCGCCGAGTGGCTGCACCGCACCGCACTCGACCACCCCGCCTGGGTCCGGGTGCTCGAATTCCTGACGCACGTCGCCTGGGGGCCGCTGACCATGCGGCTGCTGGTGGCCGCGGTGGTGGTGTGGCTGCTGTGGCACCGGGCGCTGCGGCTGGCCGCCTGGGCGGCCGTGACCGCCGTCGCGGGGGGCCTGGTGGGCCTGCTGGCGAAGAACGTGGTCGAGCGCGCCCGGCCACATCTGCCCGACCCGGTCTCCCAGGCGCCCGGGTTCTCCTTCCCCTCCGGGCACGCCATGACGGCCACCACCTCCTGCGCCGTGCTGCTGCTGGTCCTGCTTCCCCTGGTGCCGCGCGCGTGGCGCCCGCTGGCGTGGGTGCTCGCCGTGGCCGCGGTGCTCGGCGTCGGCGGCACGCGGGTGGCGCTCGGCGTGCACTGGGTGAGCGACGTGGTCGGTGGCTGGCTGCTCGGCCTCGCCGTGGTCACCGCCACCACCCTCGCCTTCGAGGCGTGGCGCAGCGACATCGGCCGCCCCCGCACCACGCCCGCCCAGGGCCTGGAGCCGGAGCTGGTGACGGCGCACCCGGAACCCCCGGCAGGCGGCGGGGGCGCCGGCCGCCCCTGAGAGCGGATCAGCTCGGTGGCGGGGGAGTGTGCCAGTCCAGGCGCAGGACGGCCAGGTCGTCGGTGTGCCGGCCGGCGTTGCGGGCGCGGGTTTCCTTGATGAGGAGATCGATGTGGGCGGCGGGGTCCGACGGCGGCAGCTGTTCGATCAGGGCGAGCAGCCCCTCGGTTCCGAGACGTCCTCCCGTCGACGTGCCGTCGTGGCCTTCGGTGAGACCGTCGGTGTAGAGGGTCAGGGCGCCTGTCCGGGGGAGGGGGATCGAAGTGGCGGGCCAGGAGTGCGGGGGTGGTGCGATGCCGAGCGCCATGCCGTAGGCCGCCTCCGTCTCCCGTGTCCCGTCCACGGTGCTGAGCAGGGGTACGTCGTGGCCGGCCAGGTGGACGGTCGCGGTCGCGGCCGTCAGGTCGAGGGTGAGCAGGGCGCAGGTGGCGAACAGCGGCTGTTCGCCGCGTTCGGCGATCAGAAGGCGTTCCAGGAGGCGCAGGAGGTCGGCGCCGCGGTGTCCGCCGAGGATCAGGGAGCGCCAGGCGATGCGCAGGCAGACCCCGAGAGCTGCGGCATCGGGTCCGTGGCCGCTGACGTCGCCGATGACGGCGTGGAGCAGTCCCTCGTCGCCTTCGACGACGTCGAGGAAGTCCCCGCCGAGGAGTGCCTGCTCGCGCCCGGGGAGGTAGCGGGTCGTGACGGTGACCGTGCTGGTGTCGAGCATCGGCTGGGGCAACAGCCCACGCTCCAGGCGTGCGTTCTCCGCCGCTCGCAGGCGTGCGGCCTGCGCCAGGGCGTCCGCACGTTCGGTCTGGCTGCGGTAGACCGCGTAGGCGACCGTGCGCCGGAGCAGGTCCGCGTCCACCTTGCCCTTGACGAGGTAGTCCTGGGCGCCGGCGGCCATGGCGTCGGCGCCGGCCTGCTTCTCCGACAGCCCGGTCAGGACGATCACCGCGGTGTGCGGGGCCGATTCGCGGACGGCGGTGACACCGGCCATGCCCGAGACGTCGGGCAGGTGCAGGTCCAGCAGGACGCAGTCGGCCTGAAGACGGGCGAGTTCGACGCGGGCGTCGGCCAAGGTCGTGGTCACGGCCAGGGTGAACTGCAGACCGGTGTCGTGGAGCAGCTCCTCCACGAGGAGGGCGTCGGCCTCGTCGTCCTCGATCAGCAGGACGCGGTACGTCGGTTCGGCCGCCGGTGGTGGTGGCGTCGGCTCGGTCGCAATCATGGCGTCTGCTCCGCTCGACCGTGCTTCGTTCCCTCGTGCTTCGTCCCCTCGTGTCCCGTGCCCTCGGGCGGCGCGCTGGCGAGGGTGAACACGATGCGGGTGCCGTCGGTGTACGCGGGGTCGATGCCGATGGTCCCGCCGTGGAACTCGACGATCTTCTTGCACATGGCCAAGCCGATGCCGCTGCCGTTGTAGGCGTCCTTGGTGTGCAGGCGCTGGAAGATGACGAACACCTTCTCGGCGTACTCGGGAGCGATGCCGATGCCGTTGTCGGTCACCGCGAACCGCCACAGCTCACCGTCCCGCTCGGCCTCGACGTGGATCCTCGGGGGCTCGCCGGGGCGGCGGAACTTGACCGCGTTGCTGAGCAGGTTCTGCCAGAGCATTCCCATTTGCGTGGGGTCCGCGACCAGCGTGGGCAGGGGGCCCTGAGTGATCACGGCCTCGGACTCCTCGATGGCGTCGCTGAGTACCGAGAGCGTCCGCTTCAGCACTGCGTCGAGGTCGACGTCCTGGTGCGTGGAGTGGACCCGGCCCACCCGTGAGAAGTCCAGGAGGTCGTTGATGAGGGTCTGCATGCGGTTCGCGCCGTCGACGGCGTAGTCGATGTACTGGTCCGCCTTGGCGTCGATCTGGCCGCCGTAGCGGCGTTTGAGGAGCTGGGTGAAGCTGGAGACCTTCCGCAGCGGCTCCTGAAGGTCGTGGGAGGCCACGTACGCGAACTGTTCCAGCTCGGCGTTGGACCGCTTGAGGTCGGCGGCCTGCGCGTCCAGGCGCGAGCGGGCCTCCTCGGTGAACGCGAGTTCCCGTACGAGCCGCACGCGCATGGAGTCGATCTCGGCACCCAGCAGACGCAGGTCCGCCGGGCCGGTGGCGGTGATGGGGTGCTCGAAGTTGCCGCCGGTGACCGTGCGGGCATCCGCGACGAGCTGGTCCAGCGGTGTGGTGATGCCGCGGCGCAGACCCTCGAAGACCAGGGCGGCGAGAGCGATGATGACCAGCGCGATCGCGGTGAAGATCCAGTTCCGCGTGGCCATGGTCGCCAGCAGTTCTTCCCGGCCGTTCGCGCGGTCGAGGCGCAGTGCCTCCTGCTGCCCGGTCATCGCCGCGCGCACGGCGTCGAAGGAGTCCTTGCCCTCCGCCGCGCGCTCGGTGGACAGGGGGGAGGGCGTCCCGGGCGGGGAGGCGGCGATCGGCCGGGCGATCCGCTGCTGCCACGTCTCTGCCGCGTCCTCGACGGTTTTCAGGTCCCTCAGGGCGTCGGCGTCGCCACTGAGCAGTTCCGCGAGCCTGGCGGTGTGCGTCTTCTCGTCGGCGAGCCCCTGCTGGTAGGGGGTCAGGAAGTCGGCGGTGCCGGTGGCGCCGTAGCCGCGGATTCCGGTCTCCTGGTTGAGCAGGGCCGATTCCAGGCGGATCGAGGTCGTCAGTGCGGAAGACTGCACGTCCACCAGTTCCTCGCTGATCGAGGCTGTCCGTGACAGGACCCAGGCTCCCGTCAACCCGAGCAGGGCCAGCACCACCAGGGACACCGCCACGCCCACGCGAAGCCAACGCCGGGTCGTCCACGCGGACAGACCTCGTGGACGCGGCAGCCCTTCTTCGCCGGTCATCTCGTACGCCCCTCCACCGTTGCAGCCGCTTCCCGGACGGAGTGCGGCCCGCATACTGTAGTGCGGCCGCGACAACCCTTGTTGTCGAGGTTCCCGCAAAGCCCTAGAGTGCCTGGCATGCCGGGCCGGAACGTCGTAGCGCTGACATCACTCCAGGAAACCTCCGCCGTGGGCGCGGCGGTCGCGGACCTCGCCCGGCTCCTCACGCTCCAGCGCATGGACGCAATGACGCCGGCCCGGGCAAACGACCCCTCTCAGGCCCGAACCCAGGCTCTGGCCCTGCTGCTCGTGCTGGACCAGGTCCGGCTCGCCGCGGAACGTCTCCAGCACGACGCGGCCGCGGACGCGGCTCGCGCGGGAGCCGGATACCCGCAGCTCGGCGACACATGCGGAATCACCCGCCAAGGAGCCCGCAGACGCTGGCCCGGCCTTTCCACCCCACCCACGACAACCTCACGGAGCATCCTGTGATGACCGCCCCCACCCGCGCCTACGATGTCCTGCTCGTCGAGGACGACATGGCCGACGCCATGCTCATCGAAGAGGCGCTCTCCGAACGGGGGGCCCGCAACCTGGTTCAGGTCACCGACGGACTCGCAGCACTGGAACACCTGCGTGCCCCCGGCAGCATCCGCCCGGACCTCATCGTCCTGGACCTCAACATGCCCCGGATGAACGGCCGCGACCTGCTCCAGGTCCTGAAGACCGACGAAGCCCTGCAGACCATTCCCGTCGTCGTCCTCACCACCTCGTCAGCGCCCGAGGACATCGTCGGCGCCTACAGCAGTCACGCCAACGCCTACGTCACCAAGCCCGTCAACCTCGACGAATTCGAGAAGGCCGTCCAGAGCATCGACGCCTTCTACCTCGACATCGCCGCTCGCCCGCCCCGTACCTGAACCCGCCCCGTACCCGAACCCACCCCGTACCCGAACCCACCCGTCCATCGACACGCAGCCGACGCACTGAGGTGACGCGGTTGACGGGTGGGCTTCGGGACACACGCGCGGTGTGCTGAAAATACTTCTCTTCGTCCTGCTCGGATCGCTCGTGGTGCTGGCCGTCCACGACCTCGTGCAGCGCCGGCATTCCCTCCTGCGGAACTACCCGCTGCTGGGGCACCTGCGGTTCGCCCTGGAGGCGCTGCGTCCGGAGATCCAGCAGTACTTCATCGAGCGGAACTTCGACGGCCGCCCCTTCGACCGGGACACTCGCAGCATCGTCTACGAGCGGGCCAAGGGCACCGACGACGAGGAGCCCTTCGGTACCGAACGCGACATCTACCAGGTCGGCAGCGAGTACCTGACCCCGTCCATGGCCCCACGACCGGTGCGCGCCGACCCGCCCCGGGTCCGGATCGGCGGCCCCGACTGCACCCGGCCCTACGACATGGCCCTCCTGAACGTCTCGGCGATGAGTTTCGGCTCGCTGTCCGCCAACGCCGTCCTGGCCCTCAACACCGGTGCCCAGCTGGGCGGCTTCGCCCAGGACACCGGGGAGGGCGGTCTTTCCGAGTACCACCTGAGACCCGGCGGGGACCTCGTGTGGGAGATCGGCACCGGCTACTTCGGCTGCCGTACCGACGACGGGGACTTCGACGCGCGTCAGTTCGCCGAGAAGGCGGCACACGATCAGGTCAAGTGCGTATCGCTGAAGATCAGCCAAGGCGCCAAGCCCGGCATCGGGGGAGTGCTGCCGGGCGCCAAGGTGAACGCGGAGATCGCGGAGGTCCGCGGCGTCCCCCAAGGACGGACCGTGGTCTCTCCGCCCTTCCACCGCGTCTACTCCACCCCCCGCGAACTGGTCCGCTTCCTGGCACGGATGCGCGAGCTGGCCGGCGGCAAGCCCGTCGGGTTCAAGCTGTGCGTCGGCTCCCGCCGCGAATTCCTCGCCGTCTGCAAAGCCATGCTGGAGGAGGACACCACGCCCGACTTCATCGTCGTCGACGGCGCGGAGGGCGGTACGGGCGCTGCGCCGCTGGAGTTCGCGGACAACGTCGGCCTACCGCTCGGTGAGGGGCTGATGGCCGTGCACAACGCCCTGGTGGGCGTCGGTCTGCGCGACCGCGTACGGATCGGGGCCTCCGGCAAGGTCGCCACCGGAAGCGACCTCGTCAAACGCCTGCTCCAGGGCGCCGACTACACCAACGCCGCCCGCGCCATGATGTTCGCGATCGGCTGCATCCAGGCACAGCGCTGCCACACCAACACCTGCCCCGTGGGGGTCGCCACCCAGGACCCGCGGAGGGCCCGCGCCGTCGACGTCGGCGACAAATCGCGACGCGTCGAGCGCTACCAGAAGGCCACGGTCCGCAGCGCCCTTCAGATCATGGCGGCGATGGGTGTCGACGGTCCGTCCGGGCTGCGCCCCCACCAACTGCTGCAGCGGGTGGACCCGCACACCGTGCGCTCGTACGCGGAACTCCACGACTGGCTCACCCCCGGCCAGCTGCTCGCATCAGCGCCCGACAGCTGGGCATCCGACTGGCGGGCGGCCGATCCGGACCGCTTCACCCACTGAGACCGAGGGAAGGGCACTGCTGTGGCACGAACCGTGGCCCACGTGATCGTCGACGCACTCAAGGACCTGGGCGTCCGGCACGTCTTCGGCGTCGTCGGAGACGCCCTGAACCCCTTGACCGACGCGATCCGCACCACCGACGACCTGACCTGGGTCGGCTGCCGGCACGAAGAGGCAGCAGCCTTCGCGGCGGGGGCGCAGTCACAGCTCTCCGGCACCCTCGGCGTGTGCATGGGCACGGTCGGACCCGGCTCCGTACACCTCCTCAACGGGCTCTACGACGCCGCCAAGAGCCGTACCCCGGTCCTTGCGATCTGCGGACAGGTGCCGCTCGCCGAGATCGGCAGCGACTACTTCCAGGAAGTGGACAACGACCTGCTCTTCCGCGACGTCGCCGTCTACCGGGCCACGGTCACCTCCCCGGAGCAGATGCCGCGGATGCTGGAGTCCGCCGTACGAGCCGCCGTGACCCGGGGCGGCGTTGCCGTCCTGACCGTGCCCGGCGACCTGGGGGACCAGGAGCTCGGCGACGACCGTCCGGCGCGCTTCACCCTCGAGCGCGCCGTCACCCGGCCCGACGAACCGGCCATCGCCGAGGCCGCCGAACTCCTGAACGCCGCATCCCGCGTCACCCTGCTCGTCGGCCGGGGAGCCCGCGATGCCCGCACCGAAGTCCTCCGGACCGCCGAGCTGCTCGCCGCCCCCATGGTGCTCACCCTGAAGGCGAAGGAGGGCTTCGAGGGCGACAACCCCTTCCAGGTCGGCCAGACCGGCCTGATCGGCAACCCCGCCGCCTCCCACGCCCTCGACCACGGCGACGTGCTCCTCATGCTGGGCACCGACTTCCCCTACCGGGACTGGTACCCGAAGGACTGCAAGGTGGTCCAGATCGACACCCGTGAGGAGCACCTGGGGCGCCGCGTCCCCGTGGACGTGGGCCTCGCCGGCGACGTGGGTGCCACGCTGCGCGCCCTGCTCCCGCTGCTGAAGGAGGTTCCCCCCGAGGGACCGGGCCGCGCGCACCTGGACGACGCACGGGACCGGTTCGCGCAGTGGGAGGAAGGCCAGCGCCGCCTGGCCGACCCCGCCCACGAGCGCCGCTGGACCGGCAAGTTGCGCGCGGCGCTGGACAACCGTGACCACGAGATCCGGCCGGAGGCGCTGGCTGCCGCGGTCGACGCGTACGCGGCCGACGACGCCGTCTTCACCTCCGACACCGGGATGGCCACCGTCTGGCTCTCCCGCTTCGTCGCCATGCGTGGAACCAGGCGCCTGATCGGCTCGTACAACCTCGGCTCGATGGCCAATGCCATGCCCCAGGCCCTCGGCGCCCAGCTCTGGGCTCCCGACCGCCAGATCGTCGCCTTCTGCGGTGACGGCGGGCTCGGCATGCTGCTCGGCGACCTGATGACCCTCGCCACGTACCGGCTTCCGGTGAAGCTGGTCGTCTTCGACAACCGCAGGCTGGGCATGGTCAAGCTCGAACAGGAGCAGGCGGGCCTGCCGGAATTCGGCACGGAACTCGACAATCCCGACTTCGCCGCCGTCGCCACGGCGCTCGGCCTCACCGGGATCCGCGTCACCGATCCGGCCGAGCTCCACGACAGCGTGCGCCGGGCACTCGAGACCCCGGGCCCGGTCCTGCTGGACGTGCTGACCAACCCGGAGGAAGTGGCCGTACCGGGCAAGCCGACCGTGGCGCAGGGCTGGGGCTTCGCCATCGCCAAGGTCAAGGAGATCCTCCCGAGCCGCGAGGACTGAGGCGGCGGAGCGGGAGGAGGCGCCGGCCCGTCGAGGTCCTGGAGGCACAGGAGGGGCTCGGAGGCACAGGAGGGGCTCGGAGGCGCCGTCCGTGCGCGTCCACGCGCTGAGGGACGGCGCGGCAGCACAGCGAAACCGGACAAAAGTGACGCACCGTCTCGTGCTCGATTCCGCACAGTTTGAGGTCCGGCCAGGCGGCCATACGCGACAGGAGGAAGTCATGGCCAACACATCTGACAACGGCACACAGAAGAAGGCGGACGAGGGGAAGCCCCCGCGTCCGGCAGCGGTGATCCTTTCGGCGATGCAGCAGCTCTCCCAGCTGCTCGGCCTGCCGGCGGAAGCGGTGAGCTCGTGCGAGCGCGCCGACGACGGCACCTGGAAGCTCGCGGTCGAAATCATCGAACTGCCCCGCGTCCCGGACACGATGACGCTGCTCGCCTCGTACGACGTCGAAGTCGACGCCGACGGCGAGCTCATCGGCTACCGGCGCGTCCGCCGTTACGAAAGGGGTCGCGCAGACCGCCGCTGAACGCGGCAACTCCCGGCCCTGCCCCCCGAGAAGAAAGGGAACCGGAACAATGACTGTCGTTCCTGCCCAGCCCGCGCCCGCCGCCTCCGGTGGCGGCTCCAGCGGCCTGTACGACGTACTCGAACTCGTCCTGGACCGCGGTCTGGTCATCGACGCGTTCGTACGGGTCTCCCTCGTCGGCATCGAGATCCTCAAGATCGACATACGCGTCGTCGTGGCCAGCGTCGACACCTATCTGCGGTTCGCCGAGGCCTGTAACCGCCTCGACCTGGAAGCCGGCCCGCGCAAGAGCCCCGGCCTGCCCGACCTCGTCGGCGAGATGACCGAGTCCGGGGCGCGCGGCAAGACCAAGGGCGCCCTCAGCGGCGCCGCGCAGACCATCTCCGACGCCTTCAGCCAGGCGCGCGACGAGAGCTCGGAGGACAAGAGCTCGGAAGAGAAGAGCGCGAGCCGGCCGCGTCGGCGCACCACCACCCGTCGGGAGGAGAAGGAATGAGCACCTACGTCTACGGAATCGCCCGCGCCTCGCAGAAGCTTCCCGGAGCCATCGACGGGATAGGCGAACCACCGCTGCCGGTCCGCACCGTACAGGCCGGTGAGCTGGTGGCCCTGGTCAGCGACGCACCCACCGAGCTGAAGGCGAAGCGGCGCGACCTGCTGGCCCACCAGAGGGTGGTGATCCAGGCCCAGTCGGGCGGACCCGTCCTGCCGATGCGCTTCGGCGGCGTGTCCCCCGACGACGACGCGGTGGGCGCGGTCCTCAGCGAGCACCACGACCGGTACCTGGAGCGTCTGGACGTCCTGGCGGGCCGGGACGAGTACAACGTCAAGGCCAACCACCACGAGGAGGCGGTTCTCTACGCCGTCCTCGCGGCCGACCCCCAGCTCCGCGCCCGGCACCAGGCCAACCGTGCGGCGGGCGGCGGCACCCACGAGGACAAGCTGGTGTTCGGCGAGCTGGTCGCCCGCGCCGTCTCCGAGCGCGAGCGCGCCGACGCCGTACTGATCGAGCAGACCCTCGCGCCCCTCGCCGAGGGGGTGCACCGGGGCCCCGACAGCACCGGCTGGCTGGCCAACCTCTCGTTCCTCGTCGACCGGGAGCGGCGCAAGGACTTCCTCGCTGCCGTCCGCGCCCTGCACGAGCAGCACGAACACCTCCAGGTGCAGGCGACCGGACCGCTGCCGCCGTACAGCTTCGCCGACGCGGGCTGAGCGCCATGGGCCTGCTGAAGGAGGTACTGCTGCTGCCGGCCGCGCCGTTGCGCGGCACGGCGTGGGTGCTGCGTCAGGTCGTCTCGGAGGCGGAGCGGCAGTACTACGACCCTGCCGTCGTCCAGCGCGAGCTCGCACAGCTGGTCGCCGCCTTCGAGGCAGGAGAGATGGACGAGTCCGAGTTCGACCGCCGGGAGGACGAGCTCCTGGCCCGACTGGAAAACGGGATGCGACCGCAATGAACAACCGGATGGCAATGGGACTGGCCGTCAGCGCCGGTTACGTACTGGGGCGGACGAAGAAGGCCAAGCTGGCCTTCGGTCTGACCACCCTGGTACTCGGCCGCAAGCTCGCTCCCAACGGAGCCTCGATCGTGTCCTTCGTGGGCAACCGGCTGGGCGACAACCCACAGTTCAAGGAGCTCCGGGAGCAGTTGCGTACGGATCTGCGCGGAGTGGGGTCGGCGGCCACGCGCGCCCTGGTCGACCGTCGGCTGGAGGCGGTCGCCGACCGGCTGCACGACCGTACGCTGGATGTGCAGGACCGCCTCGCGGGCATCACCGGCGGCGACGACGGGGCCGGGGACGGCGGCGAGCGCTACGCGAACGACGCGAGCGACGAGGAGGACGAGGACGATGAGGGCGGCGGCGCCGAACGGCCCGCCCGCAAGCGTCCGGCGACCCGCAAGCAGGCGGCCGCCCGAACGGGCAGCCGTCGTGCCGCCACCTCCTCGTCCACGGCCGGAAGCGCGGCCAAGGGCACGGCCAAGGGCACGGCCACGGGCACGGCCAAGGGCACGGCCAAGAGCGGGACCAGGAGCGCGACCAAGAGCGCGGCCAAGAGTCCCGAGAGGACGAGGGCGAGCGGCAGGAGCACCGGCAAGCGGCCTGCCCGGGGCGCCGCGAATCGGTCCGCCGGCAGCGGCCGGGGAGGTGACGGCGATGCCTGAGTCCACCCTGGCACGGCTCAAGGACAGCCCCGCCGCCGACCGGGCGAAGGAGGAGCTGGAGCACTACCTCATCGCCCAGGCCGAACGCCTCCTGGTGGGCGCCGGCCGGGCGATGGGCCGCTCCACCGCCCACCTGAACGCCCTCGCCGACGGCAGCAGCCCCGGGCTGAAGGCACTGGCCCTCGACAGCGCCCGCAAGATCGGCAAGGGCCGCGGGCCCTTGCGGGCGGTCGTCGAAGCCGGTGCGAAGCAGGCCAAGGACAAGGCTGCGAACGCCCTGCGCGAGCGGCTGGGCAGGCGAGGCGGCAAGCCCGGCCGCGGCCGGCCCACCGTCATCCTGGAGTCGGTGGACGTCGGGGTACCCGTCGAGGACGCCTACAACCAGTGGACGCGTTACCGGGACTTCCCCGAGTTCGCGAACGCGGTCACCAGCGCCGAGGCCGTCGACGAGACCACCAGCAACTGGAACGCCAAGATCTTCTGGTCCCGGCGCAGCTGGACGGCCCACATCACCGAGCAGATCCCCGACGAGCGCATCGCCTGGACCTCCGAAGGCCACAAGGGCACCACCCGCGGCGTGGTCACCTTCCACGAACTCGCGGTCGACCTCACCCGCGTCCTGCTGGTCATCGAGTACCACCCGCAGGGCTTCATGGAGAAGACCGCGAACCTCTGGCGCGCCCAGGGCCGGCGGGTGCGCCTGGACCTGAAGAACTACGCCCGCTTCCTCACCGTCAAGGGCGAGCGGCCCGACGGCTGGCGTGGCGAGATCCGCGAAGGCGAACTCGTCGACGCGCACGAGGACGAGCAGGAACAGCCCGAGGACCTCTACGAGGAAGAACCCGAGGCCGGGGCCGACGACGCCCCGCGCGGTGCGGACGACGCAGATGACGTCGATGACGCCGACGACGGGGAGTACGAAGAGGCCTACGAGGACGAAGGCGAGGGCGCGGAAGAGGACGAGCCCGAAGACCTCGACCTCGACGCCGAAGACGAGCGGCCGGAGCCGTACGAGGACGAGGACGAGGACGAGGACGAGGACGAGGACGAGCTAGCGGAAGAGCAAGCGGAAGAGACCCCCCAGGACGAGCCGGAAGCCGCGCAGACCCGCGGGCGCCGTGGAAGCCGACGGCGCGCATGACGATGCCCTCCGGCCTGCCCCGGGCCTACGACGACAACTCCAGCGCCAACCTCGCCGACATCCTCGAACGGGTCCTCGACAAGGGCGTGGTCATCGCCGGCGACATCCGCATCAACCTGCTCGACATCGAACTGCTCACCATCAAGCTCCGCCTGGTGGTCGCATCGGTCGACCGGGCCAAGGAGATGGGCATCGACTGGTGGGAACAGGACCCCGCGCTCTCCTCCAAGGCCCGGCACCGCGAGCTGGGGCGGGAGAACGAGGAACTACGCCGACGTGTCGCGGAGTTGGAAGCCCGCCATGAGGAGCACCCGTGATGCCCGTGCCCGTGATGCCCGAGACCCCCGTGGGCGACGAACTGCTCTACGTCTACACCGTGCTGCACACCGCGTCCCCGCCGGCCCCGCCCCTGGAGCTCGACGTCCACGCCCGTCTGGGTACGGGCCTGGAGTTCGTCGAGCACCAGGGGCTCACGGCGGTCGTCGAGCCCGTGGATGCGGCGGACTTCGACGAGCAGCCGCTGCGCTCCCACCTGGAAGACCTCGACTGGCTCGCCGGCGTGGCCAGGGCACACCACGAGGTGGTCGCCCGCGTCGGCCGCGGGAACACCACCGTGCCCCTCCGGCTCGCGACCATCTGCCGGGGCCGGCAAGGAGTCCGGCGGATGCTGGCCGAGGCCCACCAGCCCATCAGCGAGGCCCTGCGACGGGTCACGGACGCGGAGGAGTGGGGCGTCAAGCTCTACGCCCACACGCCCGACGACGCGCAGCCCGAGCCCGCCGAACCGGGTGCCACGGCCGAGCCGGGCCCCGCTGCCACCGCCGGCGCCCC
The DNA here is from genome assembly GCF_043201855.1 of Streptomyces sp. NPDC048257. Lineage (NCBI taxonomy): Bacteria > Bacillati > Actinomycetota > Actinomycetes > Kitasatosporales > Streptomycetaceae > Streptomyces > Streptomyces sp. NPDC048257. The sequence continues at coordinate 390,855 of NZ_JBICZI010000003.1, read as the reverse complement.
CTCGGGCCGCGACTACCTGCGCCGCCGCCTCAGCGACCGCCGCGCCCAGGCCGACCGCACCGGCCAGGCCCAGCGCGCCGCCGAAGCCCTCCACCAGGAGCTTTCACACAAGGCGTCCGGTGCCGTGCTCCACCCACCCCAGCAGCGGCAACTCACCCAGGAGCCGGGGCAGAACGTCCTCAACGCCGCCTACCTCGTTCCCACCGCGCACCGCCAGGCCTTCCTCGACGGCATCCCGTCGGCCGACGACCTGCCGAGCGGCGTCAGGGTGGAGGTCACCGGACCCTGGGTGCCCTACTCCTTCACCCACACCAGCGCCGCGCCGGCCGAACCCTCATGATCGGAGACCAGGACGTCGCCCTCGTCGACCTCCTCGACCGCCTGCTGGCGGGCGGGGTGGTCCTCGCGGGCGACATCACCCTGCGGATCGCCGACATCGACCTCGTACGCATCGACCTCAAAGCCCTGATCAGCTCGGTGAACGACGCCGTTCCCTCACCCTGGACGGAGGGAGCCCCATGAGCCGCCCCCAACGGATGGACCTCGACCCCGACACCGTCGAACGCGACCTCGCCTGCCTCGTCCTCACCGTCATCGAACTCCTGCGTCAGCTGATGGAGCGCCAAGCCCTGCGCCGGGTCGAGACCGGCGGACTGACGGAGGACCAGGAGGAGCGACTCGGGCTGACCCTGATGCTCCTGGAGGACCGTATGGAGCTCCTCCGCACCCGCTTCGGGCTGGAGCCGGAGGATCTCAACATCGACCTCGGCCCGCTGGGGAAGCTGCTGTGAACCCGAGGTTTACCGAACGGAGTTCCGGTCACACGCGAGACATGACTGAATCTGAGAAGTCCACCAACAGCCGTACGACGTCCCGGAGCTCAGCCAACGGGACCAAGACCCGGACCCAGGCCGCGAGCGCGGCCCGCGACGGAGCGAAGGCGGCTTCCGACACGGCGGGCGGGGCCCTGGGCTCCCTCACCGCCCTCCCCGCGCCGCTGGCGGAGAAGACCGCCGCCGCCGCGAAGGCCGTGCGTGGCACTGTCGGCCGAGCCGGCTGGATCTGGACCGCGGTCCGGGCCCGCAAGGCCATCGCCGCCGGAGCCGCCACCGGCACCGCCGTCGTCGTGACCACCGCCTACACCCTGGGCCGCCGGGCGGGCCTGCGCCGGCGCGGCCCGCTCTCCAGGCTCACCGGCGGCCGCATCTGATCCACAGGGCGGCGAGGGCTCGACGGCAGTCCGGCCTGGAAAGCGTACGGCCGCGAGTGGCCGTACGCTTTCCAGGTTGCCGGGGCCCTGGAGCGCTGGGGCCCATGCAGATGCTCGCTGCTTCACACCCGCCTCGATGAGCCGCTGCTGCCGGGTGGCCGTCCTGCGGCCGGTGCCGATGTCGTGCGGATCGACAGAGCGGTGGCTTTCGTCCGGCTCAACTGCGTTCGTCGGTCGATGCGATGTCACGGGTCGTGCGCACGTTCGGCAACCGGCCTCGCCGGAGCTCTCGCTCGCTTGGGGCATGTCTGTGGCCGGCGGCCAAGTACCACGGCATCGACCTGAAGCCCTGGAGTTCCTGGAGCCCGAGGACCTGGAGGAACTGGTCGCTGCCGGCGAGATCGGGCCGTTCAGCCGAGCTTCGAACCGTTCTGGACGGCGCTGGGCACTCGAGTTGGCGACGGCGACGGAGACGGCCGGCACTCCTTTCACAGGGAAAGACCGGTTCAGGGATGCGTTCGCCGGGCGGCGGATATTCTGGCTCCATGGTTTCGGGCGAGGGGGCCGACGGCCGCGGCGCGGCGTGTGACGCTCAGGGCTGGGGTGCGACGCGGGCCTGGGTGGAGAAAGGGTTGTCCGGGGCGGAGCGCATCGAGAAGGTGGTGCGGCTGCGCGGCGGCTGGACCTCGGAGATGCGGCGCCTGGACCTCTGCGGTCCGGACGGGCGGCGATCGGTCGTCCTGCGGTCCTTCGTCAAGCCCTTCTACGTTCGGCACGCCGAGGGCCTGCTGACCCGTGAAGCGACCATCCTGCGGCTGCTCGGTGACACGGACGTGCCTGCGGCCACGCTCGCAGCGGTGGATGCGACGGCGCAGCACTGCGATCACCCCTCCTTGCTGATGTCCCTGCTGCCGGGGACCGTGCGTCTCGGCGACGAGGGTGCCGACGACCGCGCCGAACTGCTGGCCCGGCAGCTGGTGGATGTCCATCAGCTGCGGTTGTCCAGGCAACAACGGCCCCGCCCCTATCAGGCCTGGGCCTCTCCCGACCGGGTGAGCCCGCCCGCAGCCACCGACCGGGGCGAGCTCTGGCAGCGAGCGGTCGACGTCATCCGCCGGGAGCCGCCGGCCTATCAGGGGTGCTTTCTGCACCGGGACTTCCATCCCGGCAACGTCCTCTTCACCGGCGCGGGCGATGATCTTCGGATCAGTGGAGTCGTCGACTGGGTGGAGACCTCGTGGGGGCCGGCCGACTTGGACGTGGCCCACTGCTCGACGGCCCTTGCCCTGCTGCACGGGGTCCCCGCAGGCATGCGCTTCGCCGATCGCTACGTCGCTGCGGGAGGAACCCTGGCCGAAGACGGCGGTGCCCATCTCTACTGGCGGCTGCTGGACGCGCTGGGCTTCGCCCCGGACGCGGAGAAGGTCGCCGTCCCCTGGCGTGAACTGGGCCGCGTCGACCTGACATCCAGGGTCCTGGCACAAAGGCTGGAGGAATACATCGAGGCCCTCTTCAAGCGGTATGGCTGATACATCCACCAAGGCCTGCGGCAGCGACATCGGCACAGCCTCTCCGGCCGCCGCCGCCGTGCGTGCTGAGGCCGCACGTACGGCGGCGTCCGTGCCGGGACCCGCCCCCGGCCGGCGTCGATGTTCCTGTCCAGTACGCCGACGCCGGTGCGGGGTGGTCTGTCAGGTCAGGTCAGATCAGGTCAGGCGCTGGTCAGTGCCGCCGGTGCGGCGTCCGTCTCCCGGAGGGCGGCCGACAGGGCGCGGGCCTCGTGTTCGGTCATCCGGGGGGTGTCGTACGGCACGGCGTTGACCCAACGCTGAGTCAGCCGGGCGATCCGCTCGCCGTACCGCTCCGCGGTGATCCGGTCGCCGCGCGATCCGGCGCGCTCCGGTCCGTGGTCGGCATGGCTCTGGCTCATCAGACCCAGCCACGAGCCCAGCCGGTTCACATCGTCGCGGGAGCCACCGCTCCAGTTGTTGCCCGGCATGTCGCCCACGCCGACCCACTGCATGCCCATCTGCGCACCGAATACCGCCAGTTGCTCCAGGACCGCCAGCTTGTCGCCGCTCTGTGAGGCGGACATCGTGAACCCTCCGGCCAGCTTGTCCTTCCACGCCTGCGTCGTGAACGGCGTGAACGCCGCCTCCATGAAGGCCTTGAACACCGCCGACACACTGCCCATCAGCGTCGGGCAGCCGAGGACGATCGCATCGGAGCGTTCGAGCAGAGCCAGCACCTCCGCATCGTGCCAACGGCCCGCGTTGACGTCCTCGGGGCGGATCTCGACGAGGTGCACCCGGGTGCCCGGCACCAGCCGCGCCCCGTCGGCGAGGTGCTCGGCCAGGACCCGGGTGTGTCCGTGCACCGAGTGGTAGACCACCGTCACCGTGGCCGGCGGGGCGGCGTGCTCACGGTCAACGTCATTGACTGGCATGTGCGCTTCACTACTTCCGATCGAGGGGAACCCTGCTTGCCCACCCATCACACCTCGCGTACGGCACGGCATCAACGCCGAACTCCGGTAGGCAGCGATCGGTCACACCGATCGATCGAGCTAGTGTGGTCCCGTGGACAGAATGGAACTTGAAGCATTCGTCGCGGTCGCGGAAGAACTCCACTTCGGCCGCGCCGCCGCGCGCCTGCACCGTGGGCAGCCCACCGTCAGCGACGCCGTCAGGCGGCTGGAGAACACCCTGGGCGGGCGGCTGTTCCACCGCACCAGCCGTCGGGTGTCACTGACCGACCTGGGCGAGGCGCTGCTGCCCGACGCCCACGCCACCCTGGCCCAGCTCCGCCGCTTCCAGCAGCGCGGACGCTCCCTGGCCGCCGGCGACCGGACCGGCACCACCCTCGTCGTCGGCCACGCCGAATACACCGGCCACCAGCTGCTGTTGCGCTGCCTGCCGCAGCTGCGCGACCGCTTCCCCGATACGACGATCGTGCCGGAGACCATGCCGACCACAGCCCAGCTCACCGCCTTGCGGGCGGAGACGATCGGGCTGGGCATCGGCTGGGCGACCGGCGACGTCACCGGCGTACGCACGAGGGTGCTGTCCACCGAGAGGTTCATGGCGCTCGTACCGGCGGCCCACCCCCTTGCCGGGCACGCCGAGCTGAGCGCGTCCGAACTGTCCACCACCGCCCTGTTGACCTGGCCCCATCAGATCAACAGCGGCCTCTGCGACCGCCTCCTGTCCGCCTTCCAGATCGGCGGAGCCGACCTGCGCATCATCAGAACCGCCGACGGCGTGGACGCCATCGCCGCTCATGTCGCGGCGGGAACGGGCATCGGCATCACTGTCGAATCGGCACTCGACCACCAGCCACCCGGCCTGCGCATGATCCCCCTCACCGGCCCGTCGACCACCGTCGACCAGGTCGTCCTCACCCCCACCGAGCCGTCGGACACCGCCACGGCTCTACGCGACCTGCTGCTGCAGGCCTCGGAAGTGGCCTGAGGGCATGCCGTCGTCCCGTACGAACTCAGCTAGTCCCGGCCGCCGTTGGCGCCGTCCAGGGCCGTGATGACGGCTCCGCTGTGACGCCGCGCCGTCAGGGTGGCAGGGGTCGCCGGGGCGGGAGCGGTCAGGGCGCGGCCGGCGGCTCGGGTGCCGACGGGCCCGGCGGAGCGGTGATCTCGGCGACCTCACGGCTTCCCGCCGCGAGCAGGTAGGACCGCCCGGAACCCTCAGCGAGAGGTACGCAGGAACCCCCCACCGCGATTTCTCGGCGTCCCCATCCAAGGTCGCCGTTCGATGAAGAAGGCATCCGCCGTGGACTGGGCCACCTACACCGCCGACGTCAGCCGGCGCGGCACACCGTGAACCGGATTGACCTGCCGAACGGGGACGGTTTGACGGCCGCTCGCGTGTTCAACCAGGCAATCAAGAAGCACTCCACCACAACCTGACCCGCCCTCGGGGGGGGTGTACGTGGATACACCCCCTCCGGTACCCACGTGCAAGGACGGCCCCCGACCCCAACCGGCAGAGTCGAACGCGGGGCGTGACAGCCGCGCCCCGTCGATTCACGGGGAGGCCGGGCACCATGCCGGACCACAAGCAGGGCCACAAGCAGGACCAGAACCAGGACCAGGGGCGGCGGCGAACACCGCGCAGCGGATGGGCGGCGCAGACAGCGGTGTTCCTCGCCGTCGCCGTCCTGGCGGCGGGACTGTGCGGAGCCCTCCAGCCGGCGACCGGCATACCACCCGAGGTGCTGCAACTGACCCAGTTCGGCCCCGCCCTCGCCGTCGCGGCCGTGGCACTGCTGTGGCCCGGCCGGATCAGGGATCGGCTCACGGGAACCCTGCCCGCCCGCAGCAAGGGAGCGGCAGACCACGAGGCCCGGCCGCCGTCCGGCAACCGGGCCGCCTTCCTCCTCACCCCCGCCCTGATCGCCGCACTGTCGGCCGGCGGCGCCCTGCTCGCCTCCGGCTCCCTCCCCGTCACCAGCCCCCCAGCCTTCGCACACCCCCTCGCTCTGCTCGTGACGGCCCAACTCATCGGTGCCTGCGCCGAGGAGATCGGATGGCGCTGCTACCTCCAGCCACTGCTGCGCACCCGCTTCGGCCCGGTCACCGCCTCCGTCCTGGTCGGGACGGCCTGGGGCCTGTGGCACGTACCGCCCCTCACCCAGGAGCCGGCCTTCGCGGCCGGATTCCTGACAGCCACCATCGCGATGTCCGTGATCCTCGGCCTGGCCCTGGAACGCGTACGGAGCAACCGGCTCCTCCTCGCGGGCGGCTTCCACACCCTGATCAACCTCGGCATGCTGTTCGTGACGGACGAGGCGTCCCCGGCAACAGGGCCGATGGTGGTCTTCGGTGCCGCCTGCCTCGCCGCAGCCCTTCCGTGGATCGGCTCCGCCCGCCGGCCGGCGACCACGCCGGATAGGATCACCGCCGCAACGGCGAACGAACAGCGCTGACATGACGGAACCACAGGTGGACATGGCACAGGCAGACAGACGTCCCGGCATCAGCCTCAGGGGCGCGCTCGCCGACATCGGCCGCTGCCAGCTGCTCTCGCTCGCCGCGCTCGCCGTCTCCGGGGCCGGCGCCCTCGTGGTCGGGGCGCTGCTCCTCGTGCCCATCGGCATCGGCTTCCGCCTGCTCCCGCCCGCCGCAGCGGCCCTGCGCCGCACCTCCGACCTCTACCGCGACTGGGCCGCCCGCTGGACGGGGACCGCGATCAGCCCACCGCAGCCGCTTCCGTCACGCTCGACCCCACCCGAGGCCGCCACCGGCCGCGACCGACAGGCCCACGCCCTCCTCGGCGACAACGGGTTCTGGCGCGACCTGCGCTGGGCCTGGGCAGAGCCGTGGACAGGCGCACTGCTCGCCGCCATGCCCCTGGCCCTCCTCGAGTACGGCCTCTTCGGCGCGGCCGTACAGCCCTTCGTCTGGCGGCTCCTGGGCGACGGCAACTGGTACGCCTTCATCCTCGTCGACTCCACCCCGACGATGCTCGCCGCGCTCCTGCTCGGCCTCGGATTCATCGCCGCGGGACTCAAGCTGGCCCCCGCCACCCTGCGGCTCCACGCACGCTGGAGCAGACGCCTGCTCGCCGCCCCGCACACCACCGAACTCGTCCGCCGCATCGAACACCTCGCAGGATCCCGCGCCGACATGCTCGACGTCCAGGCCGCCGAACTGCGCCGCATCGAGCGGGACCTGCACGACGGCGCGCAGGCCCGCCTCGTCGCCCTGGGCATGACCCTCGACACGGCCACCCGGCTCCTCGACCGCGACCCCGCGGTCGCCCGCGCCCTCCTGGACGAGGTACGCGCCACCTCCCAAAGGGCTCTCCAGGACCTCCGCGAACTCGTCCACGGCGTCCTACCCCCGATACTCGCCGACCGCGGGCTCGGCGACGCGGTCCGCTCACTGGCCCTCGACAGCCACCTCGACGTGCGCATCGAGACAGCCCTGCCCGGCCGGCTCCCGGCCCCGGTGGAATCCGCCGGCTACTTCGCCGTCGCGGAACTCCTCGCCAACGCCGCCAAACACTCCGGCGCCCCCGAGGTCCACATCCGCCTCAGCCACACCGACGGAGCCCTGCGCGCCACGGTCACCGACGAAGGCCGCGGCGGCGCCGACCCCGACGGAAGCGGACTGCAAGGCGTACGCCGCCGCCTGGACCCCTTCGACGGAACCCTCGTCCTGCACAGCCCGCCGGGCGGCCCGACCACCGCGACCTTGGAGATACCGTGCGCGTCGTCCTCGCCGAAGACCTCTTCCTCCTCCGGGACGGACTGACCCGCACCCTCCAGGAGCACGGATTCGAGGTGATCGCCGCAGTCGACAACGGCCCCGCCCTGCTCAAAACACTCCTCGAAGAACAACCGGACGTCGCCGTCGTCGACATCCGCCTGCCCCCCACCTTCACCGACGAGGGCCTCCAAGCCGCCCTGGAAGCGCGCCGAACCCGGCCGGCGCTCCCGGTCCTCGTACTCTCCCAGTACGTCGACCAGCTCTACGCCCACGAACTCCTCGCCGGAGGCCAAGGCGCCATCGGCTACCTTCTCAAGGACCGGATCACGCACACCACCCAGTTCATCGACGCGGTACGCACCGTCGCCGCGGGCGGTACGGTCATGGACCCGCAGGTCATCGCACGGCTATTGGCCCGCAGCGACGCCCGGGGCACCACCGCCCAGCTGACACCGCGCGAACTGGACGTACTGGCACTGATGGCCGAGGGCCGCTCCAACGCGGCCGTGGCGCAAACCCTGTTCATCAGCGAAAGCGCCGTCGCCAAACACACCGCCGCCATCTTCACCAAACTCCGGATCGAACCGTCCGCAGACGACAACCGCCGGGTACTGGCCGTCCTCGCCTACCTCAAACGGTAGCCCCCGAATCGCTGCGGTTCCTCCCGCAAGGCCGTCATCCGCCCCGCCGAGACCCAAAGGGCGAGCGGGAGCGGACGTCTCCCGAACCGCACGGTGTCGAACGGGCCGCCAGAGGCCGCCGCCCGATGGCGTTCCGTCGTGCGGGCCACCACGGTTTCCGTGCCGCGCCGGCGAGCTTGCTGCCGGTCGGCGCCGCAGCTCACACGAGCTGGGCTAGCCCGGCCCGGATTTCGGGCGCCCCGCACATCCCGTGCGGGGCGCCCGCACAATGTGTTTGACCAGCCCTCAGGTGGGCGCCCCGCAGCACCCCCGCCCTCGCCCCCGCCGACGCGGCCGACGGCGAACAGGGCCGCGCAACGCGGTTCCGGGCCACCGCCGTCCGGGCCCGCGAGCAGGCCGTGAAAGCGGCCGCGATCAGCAACCTGGTTTCCTCCGCCTTCGACGGCGGCCGGTCGACCAGCCGGGCCCTGCCGCCGTCCCCATCGTGTCGGCCGACCAGCGCGGGCCCGTCCTCAACGTGCCGTGAGTGCGGGCGCCCCCTTACCGACGAGCTGTCCCGGCAGGCCGGGTACGGGCCGACCTGCGCCCGCTACGTGCTCATCTGACCCCGGTACGAGGACGGTCCCCGCACACGCTCGTGTGCGGGGACCATCCTGTTCCCGCGTGCCGGCCTGATCGGCAAGACACCTCCTGGCGGCGGCGCCTGCACGTCATCCGGCCGACCAGCTCGTCTCGTGCCGCCCGTGTCGGTCCCGTGGTGGTCCAGTAGCGGACCTTCGGGGACGGGCGGCAAAGGACGGCCTCTCGCGACCATCCCCCTTGCGACGGCCTGGCCGGCGCTGTCGCAAGCTCCGAGCGGGCCGTGCACGGCTGCGTCCGCACGTTGGCGGCCGGTGGAGCATCCCGGTCATCTTTCGCGCGGCGGGACCACCACGATGTTCGTGCCGTACGACGGCAGCCCGAGCGGGTTGCTCCAGCTCCGGAGTGTGAAGAGCAGATAGGGACCTGGGGGCATCACATTGTTGTTCGGCGGCACGGTGATCCGGAGTACGTCGCCGCCCGTGTGCGTGAAGGCCAGCTCGATCAGCCGCTGGCCCGAGTCGAATGCATGGGTGCAGGAACCGCAGCCGACCATGACCACGCGGTCGATCTCGTCCGCGTACGTACTCTCGATGGGCACTGTGGTCCCCGGATACAGCAGGCTGGGCGCCTTGGTGATGTAGGGACGCTCCACCTCAGGCACGGCGTGGTACCACGGCTCGAAAATCTCGATGTCGAGGTTGCGGTAGTCGTCCGCGGGAGGCACCGCATTGACGACTGACTGGGCGGCGTCCTTGTTGGAGCCGGCGGTCCACACGCCGCCGTCCGGCATCAGCAAGGCCACCGAGTGGTAGTTCCGCTCCGTGGCAGCTTCCTCGCCCGGGCCGTCCAGGACGGACCAGGTGTCGGTGTAGGGGTTGTAGACCTCGGGCTTGTGCACGGCCGCGTTGTCCAGCGGAGGCGGTGCGTTGGGGATGTTGAGAGGCTTGTAGTCGATGCCGCCGGTCATCACGATCTCCCCCGTGGGGAGGATCGTGGCGTTCGCGTGGAAGCGGCGCTCGTTCGTGGCGCGCTGTCCTGTCGGACGCCATTGCCAGTTGCCGGGGGCGGCTGTGGGCTTCCACCCGTTGAGGGTGAGACGGTAGGGCGTCCTGTTGGCCCCTCCGCAGATCATCACTTCGGCGGTGTAGGTCTTGGGCTTGTTCCGGCTCGCCTCGTTCGCGGGTTTCTCCCCCAGGGGAAGCAGCACGGAGGTGGAACTGTAGCCGCCGTAGTCCACCGGTGCGTCGTCTGCAGTGGGAAACAGTGCGACAGCGGTGAACTTCCCGTTGAACGGTCCCACGTCCGGCTGGAAGCTGAACGTCGTGGGCGGCCGCGAGTCGTCCGTCTGTGCCTGCAGCCGCTCGGGAAGCCGTTCCCTGGGGTAGTACGTCGGGTTGGAGCAGAGGATGTCGCCGGATGGCAGGAGGTGGACCCGCGGGTACAGCGGCTGTGCGTGTTCGAGGTAGTACGCGTGAGCGGAAGGATTGCTGTACGGCGCGAGGAGACGCCAGGTTCCCTGGGGTTCCGGCTTGCGGGTGAACACCTCGGGAATGTCGTTGTTGTGGTTGAGGTCGCTCGGACCCGGATGCCCGGAGAAGGCGATGACGTCACCGCTGGGCAGCGTGAGGAGGGTCGGGTACCAGCGTCCGCCGGTCCGCCCGCGGGCGGGGTGGGGATCCTCCGTGTCCGGCCCCTTGACCATGCCACTGATGTTCATCCGGGTCACGGACTGCCAGTCCCATCCACCGCTCCCCGTCGCGAAGTCGGGCGAACTGAAGACGGCTGCGTCACGCAGTCCGGGAAAGTGGTGTTGGTGGAAGCCGGTCTGCTTCAGAAAGCGTTCGGTTCCGCCGGCGACGAGCATCTTCACGACATTGACGGCACCGAGGAAAGCGTGACCGGAGCAGAAGGAGTCGAACGGTGGCGACGGCAGGGTCTTCACCACGAACGATCCGCAGTCGAAGAGTCGCGTGGCATCGAACGCGTGGACCTCGTTCTGCTTCCCACTGTGCTGGTCGCCACCGAAATAGAGAATCTTCCCGAATCCGACGTATGCCGCGTGCACGGCAAGGATTTCGGCGTGTTCCGCGAGACGTTTCCAAGGCATGCGCACTCCCGGGCCAGGAACCAGGGACATCAGCATGCCTGTGTGGGAGCCGGGATCGGGGTAACGACCTGCCGGCAGTCAGGTGACGCCGGGGCCAGGGCCGCAAGGAGGCAGGGACGACCCGGTGCGGGCCGGGCGCCCCGGGGAGGCGGTTGCGAAGCTTTGAGCGCCCACGCCGCCCGAGCCTGTGGCGACCACTACTGGCTCGTCTCCACCCGGCTCGCCGAAGAGGTCTTCGCGCACCTCACCGCACCCGACGTGGTGATCTTCCTGAGGATCAGCGCCCGCGAAGCACTGCGCCGCAAAGGCTCGTTCAGCCGGGGACCGGCACTCGGAGAGCGGCAGTCAGGACTGGGACAAAGCCTCCAGCACCTCATATGCGCCTACCTGAGTGAGGCTCCGCAGGGAAGCCGCAGCCGTCCTCGCCTCCGACCTCCACGCAGCGACTACTGTGTGTGACGAGTCTGGAGAGCCGCTCGCGGAATACGTGATAAGGCCGTCCTCTCCCCACGCGAGGCTGGCGCGTGCTGCAACCTGGCACTGCATTTCGTCCCGGACGGCCGACCTTCCGACGCTGCGGCGTCCGCCGAACTGGACGGCTGGTTCTCGGCACAATTATCGGGGTAAAACTCACAAAAGGTTCAGTTGGCGCTCTCCTTCACTCACGAGGAGGCGAAAGGCATGGAGCCCTGGCTGGTCTGGCTGATCGTCGCTCTGGTCCTGGGGGCGGTGGAGATCGTCACTCTCACCGCCGCGCTCGGGCTGCTGGGCGGCGCAGCGCTGGTCACAGCCGTATTCGCTGCTGTCGGGTTGCCCCTGCCCTGGCAGTTTCTGGTGTTCGCGGTCGTGTCGGCGGTCGGCGTGGTTTTCGTCCGCCCAGTGGCGCTTCGTCGCCTGTCTTCACCGCCGGACGGGGACGGGCGCTTCGGTGTCGACGCCCTCGTCGGCGAGGCCGCCTACGTGACATCGGAGGTGTCGAAGCTGGGCGGCAGAGTCCGTATCGGTGGTGAGGAGTGGACGGCGCGTGCCTACGACGAGACGTTGGTGATCCCTCCCGGTACGGCCGTCGATGTCATGGAGATCAAGGGCAGCACCGCGCTCGTCTATCCCCGGGAGTGAGCCATGGACACCTTCCTCATAGCCGGTCTGCTCGTCGCGGTGCTCGCCGTGTTCACCGTGGTGCGAGCGGTACGAATCGTCCCCCAGGCCCGCGCACGCAACGTCGAGCGGCTCGGCCGCTACCACCGCACCCTGAAGCCCGGACTCAACGTCGTCATCCCCTACGTCGACCGCGTCTATCCGGTGATCGACCTGCGTGAGCAGGTCGTCTCCTTCAAGCCGCAGCCGGTCATCACGGAGGACAACCTGGTCGTCGAGATCGACACCGTCCTGTACTTCCAGGTCACCGACCCGCGCGCGGCGGCCTACGAGATCGCCAACTTCCTCCAGGCGGTGGAACAGCTGACGGTCACCACGCTGCGCAACGTCGTCGGGTCCATGGACCTGGAGAAGACCCTGACCTCGCGGGACACCATCAACAACCAACTCCGCGGGGTCCTTGACGAGGCCACCGGAAAGTGGGGGCTCCGGGTCAACCGGGTGGAGATCAAGGCCATCGACCCGCCTCAGTCCATCAAGGACGCGATGGAGAAGCAGATGCGGGCGGAGCGGGACAAGCGCGCCGCCATCCTCGGGGCCGAGGGGCAGCGCCAGTCCCAGATCCTCACCGCGGAAGGCGACAAGCAGTCCGCCGTCCTGCGCGCCGAGGGCAACCGGACCGCCGAGATCCTCAAGGCGGAGGGGCAGTCACGGGCCATCGACGAGGTCTTCCAAGCCGTCCACCGCAACGACCCCGACCCCAAACTGCTCGCCTACCAGTACCTCCAAGTGCTCCCCCAGCTCGCGCAAGGCCCGGGCAACACGTTCTGGGTGATACCCGGCGAGGTCACCTCCGCCCTCCAGAACGTCACCCGCGCCTTCACCGAATCCCTTCCCCAGTCCGCAGCCACCCGCGAGGCGTCCTCGGACGACTTGGCCGTCCAGGCCGCGAAGGACGCGGCGAAAGCCGCGGAAGCCGCCGCAGAAGCCCTCGCCGACGCCGCCGAGGCAGACAGCGGGGCCGCAGCGCAGTCCCGGACCGCAGGGCGCGGCGCTGGGGCCGCACCGGCGTCCGGATCACCGAGCTGAGTCCACCCTTCCCGCATCGCGACGAGTCCGCGCGGAACACAAGGTCGGCGTCGGCCCCGGCGAGCCCCCTCTTTGGTCGCGGGGGCTCCGGCGGGGTTGGCCGGTCGGCGGGGCGGCGAGCAGGGTGAGGCGGCCGGTTCGGCTGATGGATGGGTGGTGGTTCCGGCCGGGCGAGGCCTGACCTGCATGAGGGGCAAGCCGGGCGCGGGTAGAGCAGCCCGATGGTGACGGCGGCGCCACCACGCAGCGTCAGCCCGCCACGTCCCGCCCCATCAGCAGCTCACCGCCATCCGGACCGGGGCCCGGGTCGCCGTTGTGGTGCGCACGGCGGCAGGCGCCCGGGTCAGCCCCCCTGCCGAGCGGCCCCGTACTGCTTTCGGTGGATCCCGGCGCGTGCGCGGCCTGGTCCGGGCAGCCTGGACGTCGTCGTGGGGCCGGCCTAGTCGGGGACGGCAGGGATGGGCTGGCCGTGGTGGACAGGGTGCTGAAGGCGTTGGGGCCCCGCACACGGGGTCGGTGGGGCCGCTGTTGGCAGACGGCAGTGAGCCGGTCTGCCCGTGCCACGCCTGTGTCCTTGCACGCCAGTCGGTCAGGTGTCGCAGCGCTGTAGGGGGGAGAGACGTTGGCGGGGCCTTGGTGCGTGGGTGGTGGCCGGGCAGGCTAGTTTGCTTGGATGACTCTCCTTGATGATGTGGCCGAGCGCGACGGCTGGCGGTGCTGGGTGTGTGACGAGCCGGTCGACCCCGACGAGTCGGTGAACGATCCGCGGGGGCCGAGTGTCGACAGTCGGACCGCCGACCGGAAGGCCAAGGTCGCCGAGCGGCTCGCGCACCGTGGGTGCAATACCCGCAAGGGTGCGGTCAAGGTGGTCATCGCCTGGCCGGAGCGCCTGTATGTAGTGGAACCCGCTCCGCTGATCGCCGTTGCCGACAGGCTGGAGCGCAAGGGGGGCCGCGAGATGGTGGGCCGTTGTCCGACCAGGAAGGACGCCCAGGAGGCGGCGGACTGGCTGGTGGACCGGTTCTCCCGACTGGTACCGGGGCTGCCGGTAACCGCCGGCATCGAGGCGGGCGGCGGCCAGTTCCTCGTCATCCTGGCCACCGGCCGCCGCTGATCGGGGCTCACCCGCGCACACTCGCATCGAGATGGTGGTCAGCTGACCTTCCAAATGTATTTGAACACGATCGCGTCGATCACCTGCCGGTGATCCCGCCACCGTCCACCCCGCCGGGGCGTCCGGTCCGGCAGTAACGGCTCGATGCGTGCCCGGCGCATCGGGACGGTGCGAGGTAAGAGCCGCCGGGAGGACCAGCCGATGAGTGCGCAGCCCGACCACGTACCCCTTCCGCCGTACGCGCCCGCGCCCGGCGCGCCGGCCGGGGCGAGGACGTGCGCATCACGTCCGTGGGCGGGCTGTCCATCGTCTACTGGCTCAACCAGCCCCTGCGCCGCCCGTCCGTCCTCGACATCGTCCTGCTCGGCCGGCCGCCACCGCTAGCCACCCGCAACAGAGCCTCTTTCCCCGCGCTCCTTCCCGGTGATGCTGTCGAACAGGGCGCGGGCGGTGTTGCCGTCGGCGTCGCCCCCGTGGACCTCGGCACCGTCGAAAGTGACGACCTCGCTGCTGCGGAGGAACATGGCCTGCTCGTACTCGGTGAGTGCGGCCTCGATGTCATCCGGGTGGGCGGCGAGGGCCCGGCCGAGTTCGGCGCCGTCGAGCATGGCGAGGTTGGCGCCTTCACCGTTCGGCGCCGCGAGGTGGGCGGCGTCGCCCAGCAGGGTCACACCCGGCACCGGGTCCCACCGGTGCCCGGTCGGCAGTGCGTAGTGGGGACGCAGGACCTGCCGCCTGCCGCCTGCCGCCTGCCGCCTGCCGCCTGCCGCCTGCCGACGGCAGCGTCTTCCTGGTCACCGGCGGCAACGCCGGCATCGGGTACTTCGTCGCGGAGCAGCTGTCGGCAACCGGAGAGACCGGTGTCCTCGGCAGCCGGAATCCCGCGAAGGCCGACGCCGCCATGGCCTCGATACGTGTACGTGTCGCCGGTGCGCGGGTGCGGGCCGTCCGGCTGGACCTCGCAGACCCCTCGTCGCTGCGATCTGCGGCGAAGTCGCTGGGGGTGGAATGCCCCGACGCAGTGGTCCACAACGCCGGTGTCGCGCTCGACGCCGGGCCGCGCAGGGAGACGGACGACGGTCACGAGCCGGCCGCCCGCGTCGTGACCACGGGGAGCTTCGCGGCGAAGTCGGAACGGCTCGACCTGGACGACCTGCAGTCCAGGGAAGGACTACCGGCCCAAGCGCTCCTCGGACGCTCCAAGCTGGCGCAGATGTACTTCGGTGTGGAACTCGACCGCCGCCTGCGCGCCATCGGCAGCACGGCGACCCCCTAGTCAAAGTAATCCTTATGGATGATGCGTGCTGCTAGGGTTCAGACTTATGGATGGCATCTCGATGAAGACGATCGGCCTGCTCGGCGGGATGAGCTGGGAGTCGACAGCCGAGTACTACCGGCTGCTGAACGAGTTCACCCGCGAACGTCTCGGCGGACTGCACTCGGCGCGCTGCGTGCTGTACTCCGTGGACTTCGCGGAGATCGAACAGCTTCAGGTGCAGGGGCGCTGGGACGAGGCGGGCCACGTGCTGGCGGCGGCCGCCCGGTCGTTGGAGGCCGCGGGAGCGGACCTCGTACTCCTGTGCACCAACACGATGCACAAGGTCGCCGACCAGGTGCAGGCGGCCGTCACGGTTCCTTTGCTGCACCTCGCCGACGCCACCGCGGAGGCGGTACGGGCCCAAGGTCTGCAACGGGTCGGCCTGCTGGGCACGGCTTTCACGATGGAACAGGATTTCTATCGGGGGCGGCTCGCGGCGGGTGGACTGGACGTGTCCGTACCGGATGTCGACGGGCGCGCCCTGGTGCACCGGGTGATCTACGAGGAGCTGTGCCTCGGCGTCGTGAGGGAGGACTCCCGGACCGCGTACCGGGAGGTCATCGCGGGCCTCGTGGCGGCCGGCGCCCAGGGGATCGTCCTCGGCTGCACCGAGATCGAGCTGCTGGTGGGCGCCGACGACAGCCCGGTGCCGGTCTTCCCCACCGCACGTATTCACGCGGCGGCCGCCGTGAACGCCGCGCTCAGCTAGCGGCGCGCGACCAGCGGCTGCCGAACAGTGAGGCGTGGACGGGGGTCGTGCCGGCCGAACTGCTGCCAACGGAGTCTGCGCCTGGCGAGAGGCACTCGTCGTCATCCGTCAGCGACAGGTAGGTTGTGCCACCGGTGACCGCAGCCGGCGGCGTTCGAGCGTGGCGGTCAGCCGGTCGCGCCACATGGCCTCGTCGCGCAACTCGGCGCGCCGTTCGTGGTCGACATCAGCAGGTAGGCAGGCTCCGGTCCACCGGCGCCGGCCGTGAACTCCCAACAGAACCCGGCTGCTTCCTCCGCAGCGAGGTGAAGCAGGCAGCCGAAGGCCACAGCACCTGCGGTGGACGGGCCGCAGTCGTCGGCGAACAGCGCAATGTCGAGGCTGGCCTTGGGGTTCAGGACGACACTGACGGGCAGTGCAGACCGGCGTCGTCAGCCCCGGAAGTCAACACTGCGGCTGCGTCCGACAGACATGGGGCTGGCCGCAGAGGCTGGGCGGTCATCACGTGACAGTTCGAATGGGCCTGGAGGGCGTAAGTCACTGGTGGGTGTACGTCATTCCCGCCCGTTCGGACCGGTGCGTCTTGGGTCCTTCCGGGGAACGCGGGGTTGGTGAGGATCGGCCTCAGGGCCTCGATCGGTGCGGCGTCAGGCGGCGGCGCGGCTTCGACGAACTGGTTGGCTTTGTCTCCGTGAGCCAGCAACGTTCGCTTTCAGCGCTGACAACGGCCTGACGGTGCCTGGAAGCGCTCCGGTGTTCGCAGGTCGCCGCTGCGTGTGAAGGCTGGATCGTTCCGTGGGGTCACGGGGTGGGCCAGGCACCGAGGGCTCGGGACAGACGGTCGCTTTGGTCACGGGTGATGCCTTGGGCGAGCCGGGTTCCACACCGCGGGCTGCCCGGCTCGTCGCAGTGCAGGATGCCAGGGAAGTGGTCCTGGCCCCCGGAGAGTGGGGAGACGGTGGGCAGCTCCCACCCCGCCGGCTCCCACAGGGGGTGGTCCTGGAGAAGGGCTTGCGCCAGCCCGGGAGCTCCATCGGAGGCGACGCCCACTTCGATGAGCGCGTCGGAGATCAGCCCCGTCGCCTCGGCGGGCAGGTCGGCATCGCCGAGTGCGGGCAGCAGGAGCAGCAGCCGGACAGGGAGTAACTGGACGCCAGGAGCGCGAGGATCGGGTGTGCCGGCGATGTGTGTGAGCTCCCGCCAGGACAGCCCTGGGCCCGCCTGGTGTCCGTCGATCGTCGCCAGGTAGCCGTGCCGGTCCCACTCCTGGTGGGAGACGAAGTACTCCGTCCCCGCGTCGTCGGCGAGGTTGCGGCCCAGAACGATCGCGGTATGGCCGCCGCCGAACGGGATCCGGAAGACCGGCCATTGCTCCTCGCCGGTCAGGGCCTCGTACGCCGCGTCGGTATCGGCCTCGTCGGCACCGAACCATCCCGGCTCCGGTGACTGCCAGCTGCCTCCGACCGGCCCGGTACCGCACGGAGACCGCCTTGGGCACACCTTGCCACCGGACGCGTTCCTACTTCTCGTCGACATCGCGAGCGGCTGTGATCCCGGACGCTCTCGAAAGCCGACGATAATCGTTCCCAGTGAGTTGTGACCTACGCAGCCAAACTGGTGGATGTTAAGCGACGACCTCGTCGCCAAGGATGGCGTGGCGACAGGCACGACAGGCCATGGGGATTCCTCCCTCCCGTGATGGCCCGGCTACGGCGTAGCCGGGCCTCCCGGTGTTCTGCGGGGTCAGGGGGCATGCAGCCCCATGCCGCGCTGGCGCAGGTCGACGGCGAGGGTCACCTGGTGCAGCACCGAGCGGGAGAGCCGGTCGAGCCGGGTGACCTTCAGCGTGCGCCTTCACGTACCAACTGAAGTACGAGGTCCAGCTGCGGCCGGGTTCCTGGGTCGGAGATGGTTGAGCCGCTTGCGGATGTCCTCCACCTGCTTGCGGTGGCCGGCGTTGGTGGCCAGGCCCTCGGCGAGAGTGATCGCCTCGGCAAAGGGGTAGCGCGCGTTGGGTAGATCTCCCGCAGTCCCAAGGTTTCCGGCGATCCCGCAGACGGCGTCGTGGATCCCCCCGATGACCGCGACCCGGGTGCTTGCGCGCCCGACAAGGCTGATCACCCGGTCGAATTGTTCGGCAACCGCGTACAGAGCGGCCAGCGTGCGCAGCGCGTTCTGGGTCGGCGTAGCCGGGTCGATCACCGCCGCGACCCGCTCGCGCAGGCTGTCGGAATCATCGGTGTCGAGGCTGTATGCGACCAGCGCCCAGCGTGCACCATCGGCTGGGGCGACCCGGTGGTAGCGGCGACCGTGCTCAGGGGAGGCCAGCTCGCTGATGATGGTGTCGAGAATCGGCGTGATGTCGGTGTGCCCGTGGATGTTGCGGACCATGTGCATGGCGGAGTGACGAACGGCCAGTTCTTCCTGTCCGAGGCCGTCGAAGAGCGCGAACAGGCATGGCACCGACAGCGGGAGGCGAAGATCGATGCGGTGGACCTCCGACGGAGCCACCTGCCGCAGGCGGCGAACGAGGTTTGGATCGTCGGTACGGCACGCGTGGATCAGCAAGGCTCTGGCGATGTTGTGGCGGTTTTCCCCGCACAGATGAGCAGGCTCGGTCGGCTCGTTGATGAATGCCTGCGGGTCGCCCAGCAGGTCGACCAGCTTGTCGGTGTCATCCGGGGCTACCGCCGCTCCGGCGTGCACCGCCCTGACGACGCCGCGCGCTTGGTCGCGCACATAGAGCGCGCTCGGGCCGCCATATCCCTCGAGCAGCAACTCATCGGCAAACACGCATTCGGAAGTGGGTAGGGTGCTGGTCACTGCATGACCCTATGGCATGGGAATCAAGCCGAACTTCGTGATCGCTACCGCGCCCGGGTCCCGCTCCAGTGAGGCGAGCAGCGCTGTGCCGTCCTCGTTGCCTTCAGGCACCGGCGCCAGCAGCCGACCAACGCACACCTCACCGAGACGCTCGATGGTTCGCGCGCAGCACGCCCGCTCCCACCGGTTTCGTGCCGCCACCAGGGATCTTCTCGACACGGGTGCGGCCGGGCGGCCCGATCCGTTCGACACGGCACTGCATCAGCCGGATTCGATCGCGGCCCGTGCGGCCGGGCCAAATCCGAAGACAGCCGAGCATCACCGCCGACGGAATGCGCCTCCATGTCGGCGAGGGCGGACGCCGGCTGGGAGGAGACCGCCAGCCAGGGCATCGGCCTGTGACCGCCGCCTGCCCGGTCGGCTCCCTCGTCGCGGAACAGCGGCGCCACCGGGGCAGAACGCCGTCGGCCGCTGCGCGCTGACGAGCCAGAGGGGCTGCGGGCCCCGGCCGGAACGGCGCCAACAGGTCGGCGGGCACGAGACAGGCGGCCCGCACGCGCGCGGAGAGGCCGCCGTCCAGCTGCTCAGAGGCAGCCACACCTGCCGGTCATCAGGCTCAAGCACCAGGGGCTCGTCCGCGACCTCGGCGATCCATGCCAATGCCGCGGGCAGGGCAGCCGGTACCCGAGGACCCCGGCTGCCCTGCCCGCCGCGATGGTGTGTCAGAGCATGGCGAGCCGGTCTACCAGCAGCTCCACCCTCCGCTCGGTGTCCTCCGGCGGCAGCCGTCCCGCTCGGGTCAGGGTGGCCAGCCCGTGCAGGGCCGCCCAGAACACCTCGGTGAACAGTCCCGGGTGGACGCCGTCCCCGGCGACCTCGCCAAGGTTCTCCAGCAGGGCGGCGAAGGCGTCCTTCAGAGGCTCCGGGGTGTCCTCGTGCGCGAACGCCAGACCGCCGTCGAGCCGGAACATGGCGTCGTAGACCGCCGGGTTGCCTTCGGCGAAGTCGAGATAGGCGCGGGCCAGGGCGGCGACCCGGGCGCGCGGGCCGTCCGCGGTGCGGGTCGCGGCTCTCAGCGCCGCGGCCATCTCGGCGGCGCCTTCGAGGGCGACTGCGCCGATGATCTCCCGCTTGCCGCGGAAGTGGCTGTAGAGGACGGGCTGGCTGTACTCGATGCGTTCGGCGAGCCGACGGGTGGTGACCGCGTCCCAGCCCTGCTGCTCGGCGAGTTCGCGGGCCGTCGCCACGATGAGGCGTTCGCGGCCCGCCCGTTCGCGCTCCTTGCGTTCTTGTACCGACATGATTCGATCCTAGCATCGCTAGACAATCGAGCGGCAGTAGTACTAGCGTTGCCTCACTACCTAGCAACGCTAGAAATTCGGAGGGTCATCATGCTCACCGCACTTGAGGTCTTCACCACCGTGGTCGTCGGCGTGATGGTGGGGGTGGAGTTCTCCGTCGCCTTCGTCATCAACCCGATTCTCAACGCGCTCCCCGGCGACAGTGGCCAACTCGGCCGCGCCCACGGGGGCCGGATGCTCGGCGCCGTGATGCCGGTCTGGTACATCACGTCGCTCGTCCTCGTCGCGGCCTGGGCCATCGCCGGATGGCACCACCACGGCACCGGCCTCGTCGTCACCGCCGGCGCGCTGCTGATCCTCAGCGTGATCATGTCGATCCTGCTGCTCGTCCCGATCAACAACCGGAGCAAGACGTGGACCCCCGAGAACCGGCCCGCCGACTGGAAGCAGCAGACGAACCGCTGGGACCGCTACCACTACGTCCGCGTCGCCGTCATCATCGCCGCCTTCGCCCTGCTGGTCGCCGCCCTCGTCTGACCCCGCGGGCCGACACCGCGCACGCGGCGCACCATCCCCACTCCCGGGGCGGCAGCGGGCCACCGAAATCCCAACATCCGGGAATGCAGCCGCCGCTCAGAACCCGCAACTGCGATCGCGACGAACTCTGGTGTCGGTCGCCTGTCCCGCGGTCACGGGAGGGGCGCGGGCCGCGGGACCCATGGGTGACGCGGCCCGCGCGTGGGGCGTGCTGAGGAGTCCGTGCAGGTCAGAACGCGAGAAGGAGCCCTGCGGGCGCGACTTCCACGACCCATCGGCTTCGCCGATGAACACAGACGCGCTTAGCGCGGCGACTTGCTCTGTGCTCGAGCCGCCCCTGAGGCCGGAGAGAGTACGGGCGACAAGCGCGGGGAAGCTGCAGTCGAAGTCAGCAGCGGGGGTGCGGCCGGTGCGCCAGATCTCCGGGAAGCGGGAAGCGGGAAGCGGGAGGCGGGAGGCGGGAGGCGGGAGGCGGCGAGGTCGAGGTGGAGGGGCAGGCCGTGGGAGCGGGCGGGTGATCGCGAACGAATGTCGGCGCCGATGCGGGGCTGGTTGTCCTGGACCAGGCGGCGGTGGACCCTCGCAGGCTCGGGGGAGAGGTCACTAAGGGCCTGCCCGGCGGATCATGCCGGACAGGCCGCCGACGCTGAATCGCTGTCGCGACCCTCCGGACAAGGAGCTGGGTGGGGCAGGTTGGGCCCGGCGTTAAATGCCTCGACATCAGTCGCGGTGATCGGGGACGCTTCGCGCGATGACCAGAATCGACGACACGCCGCCCGCGTGGGACGAGCGCACCCAGCTCACCACGTTCCTCGACTACACACGTGACACCGCCCGCGCCAAGTGCGCCGGCGTCTCCGCGGAGAACGCACGCAAGGCAATCCTGCCGGGCTCACCGCTGATGACCATAAGCGGAGTGATCAACCACCTCCGCTGGGTCGAGTACTACTGGTTCCAAGTGGTCTTCCTCGGCGAGGAAGACCGGGGCCCCTGGACCGAGGAGGACCCCGACCGCGAGATGCGTATCGCCGTCGACTTCCCGCTCACGCAGTTGCTCGACGAATACGCCGAACAGAGCGCCCGCTACCGCGAACTGGTCGCCGCGAACGGCCTGGAAAACCAGGCCAAGCGAGCCGTCCGCACCGGCCTCCTCGTCGATCTGCGCTGGATTCTCCTCCACCTCACCGAGGAGACAGCCCGCCACAACGGCCACCTGGACATCCTGCGCGAGATGCTCGACGGTACGACCGGCGACTAGGGCCTGTGTCGAAGGCATGGACGGGCCGCACGATGTGATGTCCAGGTCCGGCCCGTCCGTCCGCCGCTAGAGGTCGAGTTGGTACTGGTGGCCGCTCGCAATCTCGATGGCCTCCTCGGGCGTCTGTGTGAACTCCAGGCTCGCAGACTTAGGCACGCACGCTTCGACGCCCAGAGCCTGGGCCGACAGGTTCCGGCCCAGACAGTCGTCTGGGTTCGGGCCTTGACGGCGCTCTTGCGGACTACTCGCAGAGTACGGATCGCTTCCCCGGTCCCGTTTCTGGCCTGGCTTTGGGCGTGCCGCCGGCCCGGCCGGAGAGGACCGCGGTGGCGGCGCCGTAGGCGTCGATGGGGTCGGACTTGCCGTTGTTTGTCCCGTCTGGCTTCGCGGTCCGGGCGGTCCACTTCGATGACCGTGATGCCGTTCGCGGTGAGGAACCGGGCGATGTCGGCGCCGTAGGCGCCCAGTCCAGCAGCCGCTGGTACCCCTCCGGTGTGGTCCCGAACGCCTTGGTGGCAGGTGCCGGCCGATGCCGTCGATGACCGCGGTCTGGATGACTGGCACGGCCGTTCACGATCGCGGCCCCAGCGTGGTGGCGGCGCCGAGCAGTGCGGCGAGTCCTGAGTTCATGGGGCCGAGTCTGCAACGACCGCCGTTCGTGCCGTCCAGGGCCCCGTGGCCGGAGGGGGCGTCCGACCCGCGGCGCCACCTTCGGTCCCGAGCCCGAGGCCCGAGAATATTCCGGCATCCGAATATCGATGCCGGGAAGTGCCGGAGGGCGCGGATATCGGACTCATTCCCACCCGCCGTCGTTCTCGCCGGGTGAGAACCTCGTCACATGCCACGCGTGGCCCCAACCCTGCATTCACGGGCTCCAAAGGCCTCGAATCGGCTCTCGCGGCAGTGTCGACGCCGTTTCTCCCGCGCTGCGATTTCGGCCAGGCGGGCCGGAAGTCCGCTTTACGCCCCCGATCGCACACGCCATCGATTTGGCGGCAGGTTCCCCGTGTTCCATGATGTGAGACGGGATCAGGTGCGGCTCGCACCTTCGAACTGCAGGGCACACGTGCATTGTTGAGCAGTCAACAGATGAGGTCGGGGGACCGTCACGCCGTGGAAGCCGCCTGTTTCCTTTCCATTTCAACTTCGTCTTCCAGGTAAAGGCAGCATGCCCGTCCAGCGGTTTTCCGACCTCGTGCGTTTCGCCCGAGACTGCTCCCCTTTCTACGCCGACCTCTACGCAGACCTGCCGCCCGAGGTGAACAGCCTCACCGATCTGCCCGTGGTGGATCAGAACGCGTTCTGGGCCGCCAATACCCTGCACGACAACCGGGTGCTGACCGCTCCCCTCGCCGAAGCCGTCGTGTACAAGACCGGCGGCACCACCGGCACCCCGCGCTTCTCCTGCTACACCCGGGAGGAATGGAGCGAGTTCGTCACGGCCTTCGGCGCCGGCCTCGTCGACGCGGGCCTGCGACCCGGTCACCGGGTGGCCGACCTGTTCTACGCCGGTGAGCTGTACGCGAGCTTCCTGTTCGTCCTCGACTCCCTCGCCCACGCCCCCGTGGCCAACGTCCGCCTGCCCATCGGCGGCGGAGCACCCCTGGAGCCGACGGTCTCCGCCCTCCAGGACTTCGGCGCCCACGTCGTCGCCGGCACGCCGACCACCCTGTGCCGGCTCGCCGAGCACCTGACGTCGACGGGCCGCCGACTCCCGCAGGTGGAACTCCTGTTCTTCGGGGGCGAGGCGCTCTTCTCCGACCAGCGCCGGCTCCTCGCGGGCGCCTTCCCCAACGCCGAGCCCCGCTCGCTCGGCTACGCCAGCGTCGATGGTGGTCTCCTCGGCAGGCCCGTCGCCGGCCCGGACACGCGCACGCACCGGCCCTTCACCCCGCACACCGTCGTGGAGATCCTCGACGAGACGACCGACGAACCGATCCGCGAGGCCGGCCGGCCCGGACGCGTCGTCGTCACCCAACTCTTCCGCAGCCTCATGCCCGTCATCCGCTACCCCGCCGGCGACCGCGCCGAGTGGACCGACACCGAAGGCGGGGCGTTCCGGATCCTGGGCCGCGCCGAGGAAGGCGTACGCGTCGGGCCCGTCGCGCTGTACTGGGACGACGCCCTGCGCGCCGTCGCCGAGGCCGACACCGAGGGCCTCGTCACGGGCACGCAACTCGTCGTACGCCGCTGGGAGGGGCGCGACGGCCTGATCCTGCGCCTGGCCACCGCCCCCGAACACGACCCGGTCGCACGGGAGGTCCTGGCCAAGGAGATCGTCGAGGGACTGAACACCGCCAGGCCGCTCTACCCCGACAGCGTCGCCACGGGATTCGTCCACCCCCTCGGCGTCGAATGGACCCGTCACCGCGACCTCGTCGTCAACTCCCGCTCCGGCAAACTCGTCCGCGTCCTCGACGAGAGGCCGATCGCATGAGCACCCCGACGGCAGCTCCCGGCCGCCGCCCCCCGCTCGTCCTGCGCAACCGCGCCTTCGGCACCGTATGGCTGGGCCAAGTGCTCACCCAGGCCGGGACGCGCATGTTCCAGGTCGGCACCTCCTGGTGGCTCATCGGCCACGTGGCCACCGGCGACGGTGGTTTCGCCGCCGGCATGCTCATGGCCCTCAGCACCCTGCCCGCGGTGGCCCTGGCCCCGCTCGTGGCCCGCGCCATCGCCCGCCGCTCCCACCGCTCGCTGCTGCGCGGCGCGGCGGCCGGCGCGGGGACGGCCGCCGCGGCCCTCGCCGGCTGGGCCGCCGCGAGCGACCTGCCCGTCCTCGCGGTCTACGCGGCGGCCCTGGCCCTGGCGACCTGTCAGGCCTTCTTCGACCCGTGTCTGACCACCTCCGTGCCCGAGCTCGTCGACGACGAGGACATCGAGGCGGCGACCGGCTTCGAACTGTCCACCCAGTCCCTCGCGAGCCTGGGCGGAGCCCTGCTCGGCGCCCTCGTCGTAGACGGGGCCGGCGTGGCCGGGCTCGCGGCGGGCTGCGCCCTCGCCTACGGCACGGCCGCTGTGCTCATCACGACCGTCCGCTTCCGCACCCCGGCCCCGGCCGAGGAGCCCCACGCGGACGCCGATGCCGACGTCGACACCGGAAGGGACGCCACCGCCCCCGCCCCGCGCCGGACGTTGCGAGGGATCCTGGGCAGGCTGCCGTACGTCCGCGCCATCCTGCTCTGCTTCACCGCGGCCAACCTCTTCACCACCGCCGTCTTCGTCGTCATGCCGCTCTACACCGCCACGGTCCTGCACGGCGACGGCGCGACCGTGTCCCTCCTGGAGGCGTCCCTCGGCCTGGGCACGCTCATCGGCTCCTTCACCGGAGCCCGGGTGCCCGGCCGTCCCACGGTGGTCGGCTCCGCCTGCCTGGGCGCGATGGCCGTCGCCCTCGCCGTCCCCGGCCTGATCGCGGAGCGGCCCGTCATCGCCGGCGCCCTCCTGGTGACGGGCTGGTGCGTCGGAGTGATCGGCGTCCGTTTCGTGGCCCTGTTCCAGCGCCTGGTCCCGGCCGCCGACAAGCCGGCCTTCTTCGCCGTCATGCAGGCCGTGCTCGGAGCCACCTTCCCGGTCGCCTCGCTGCTGTTCGGACTACTGGGCGACCACGTCTCCGCGCGGACGCTGTGCCTGACCCAGGCAGCCGGCCTGGTGCCCGCCGCCGTCGCCCTGCTCCTGCTGCCCGCGCGCCACCGCACGGCGGACGCGCCCGACGCCCGGCCCGCCGACGCGCCCGAGCCCCAAGCCGCCGACGCGCCCGTCACCGAGCCCGACGACAAGCCCGCCGTACACCCGGCGCCGGCTTCCGCGCCCTCCGGCGGAGGCACCCGATGAGCGCCGTCATCGAGCAGGCCGCGCCGACGGACATCGCCGACCTGCGCCAGCTGTACTACGCCGTCTACGGACCGCACTACCCCACGGCGTTGGGCACCGACCCCGCCGAGATGTCCCGGCTCATCCGCGACCCGCACACCCTCTGGCTCGTCGCCCGCTGTCCCCGTACCGGCGCCCTCGCAGGATCGGCCGCGATCCACGGCGAGGCCGGCACCCGCATCGGCCGCCTCGAAGGGCTCGCCGTCCACCCGGACCAGCGCGGCTCGGGACTCGCCGGGCGAATGGCCGAGGCCCTGTGCTCCGCCACCCTCGACGCCGGGACCCTCGACTCGGTGTACGCCACCGTCCGCACCGTCAGCGCCGGACCCCAACGGGTCGTCGCCCGCCACGGTTTCCGCCCGCTCGGCATCCTGCCCAACGCGGTCGACCTCGGCAGCCGGGAAAGCCTCGCGCTCTACGCGCGTCACTCTCCGGGGGTGTTGGACCGCCGGGTGCCCGTCGCCGAGGTACCCGCCCACCTGGCGCCGCTCCTGCGCACCGCCGGGGCGAGCCTCGGCATCAGCTACGCGGACGCCCGGCCCACGGCGCCGGCGCCGCTGCCCACCGGGCCCGCGGCCGCGCCCCTGGAAGTGATCGAGGCACCCGCGTTCGTCCGCCGCCGCTTCCACGCGCACTTCCCCGACGGCGGCCGCTGGTTCTACCCGCTGCACGCCCCGAACATCCTGCTCACCCCCGCCGACGGCGACTTCGAGGTGTACGCCTACCTCAACCGGACCGGGGGCTACTGCGCCCTGGTCGCCGCCCACCCCGACCCCGCCGCCGCGGCGGGATGGCTGGAGCCGGTCACCCGTACCCTCACCCGCGCGGGCGCCGGATACGTCGAGGCCCTCGTGCCCCTCGAACACCACGCCGCGCTGTCCGCCTTCGCCGCCCAGGGCTTCATCGCCGGGGCCGTGTACCCGGCCATGCGCCGGGACGGGGACGGCTTCCACGACTACGTGGTGGTGTCCCGCACCACCGAGCACATCGACTTCCGCGGCGTGGTCGTCGACCCGCCGCTCCAACCCTTCCTCGATTCCTATGTGTCGGCCTGGGCGTCGGCGCATCTGCCCTCACGTGAGGTCGCCCCATGACTGGCCCGAAGCCCCACCTCGCCCCCGTCGACGTCCCCGACGCCGGGGCCCTCGCCCGATTGCAGCAACTCTGCGACCTGAGCGATCCCTACACCTGCGGTCCCGCCGAGGAGGAACTGTTCGCCGCGGCCATGGCAGAGATCAACGCCTGGCACCGGGACCGGTCCCCGTTCTTCCGCGACCTCCAGGACGCGAACCACCACGACGGCGACCTCCACGCCACGGACGCGGCCGCACCCGGCACCCCGTACGCGGCACCCCTGGTGCACGCGAACTTCTTCAAACGCCACGAGGTCCTCTCCATCCCCCGCGACGACGTCCACCTGCACCTGACCTCCTCCGGCACCACCGGACAGAAGTCGCAGATGTTCTTCGACGAGTGGACGATCCGCTCCGCCCAGCGCATGGTCGCCCGCATCTTCGACCACAACGGCTGGATCACCCCCGACCAGCCGGTCAACTACCTCCTCTACAGCTACGAGCCCGCCCGCGACCTCAACCTGGGCACCTCGTTCACCGACAACTACCTGTGCGACTTCGCGCCGGCCCGGCAAGTCGAGTACGCCCTGCGCGACACCGGCAACGGGCACGAGTTCGACCCCTTCGGCTGCGTCGCCGCGCTGCGCCGCTTCGCCGAGGACGACGTCCCGGTCCGTATCCTCGGCTTCCCCGCGTTCCTCTGGTTCACCCTGGAACGGATGCGCGCCATGGGGCTGGAACCGCTGCGGCTGCCCGAGGGCTCCCTGATCATCCTCGGCGGCGGCTGGAAGGGCCACGCCGACCGCCGGATCGGCAAGGACGAGCTGTACGCCCGTGTCACCGAACAGTTGGGCGTGCCTTCCGAGCGGATCCGCGACACCTTCGGCTCCGTCGAGCACTGCGTCCCGTACATCGAGTGCGCGCGGCACAACCTCCACGCACCCGTCTGGTCCCGGGTTTTCATCCGCTCCACCCGCACCCTCGAACCCCTCCCGTACGGCGAACGCGGATACCTCCACCTGGTGTCCCCGTACATCACCTCCGTACCGGCACAGAGCGTCGTCATGGGCGACCTCGCCTCGCTCCACCCGGGCGAGGAGTGCGGCTGCGAGCTGACCACCCCGTGGTTCACCATCCACGGTCGCGCCGGAGTCAGCCGCAACCGCAGCTGCGCCGTGGCCGCCGCCGAACTGATGAAGGGACTGTCATGACCGACACCATCAACCACCACTACTGGCAAGGCGCCTTCATCGGCGACGACGAGGCCGCCGGCCGACTGGCCGCGCTGCCCGCCGCCGTCGAGGCCGCGCTCGCCGAGCCCCTCGACACCGAGACCGTCCTGGCGGCCTGCGACGCCCTCGCGGCGGCTCTGCGCGACCCCGACCACCCCGTCCGGGACCGGCTGGCCCCCCACCTGCCCGCGGGCGACGCCGAGGACGCCGACGCGCTGTACGCCGAACTCGCCGCGTTCCTCGACCGGAGCGCCCTCACCCGCAAACTCCGGCGCGAACTGGGCGGCGCCGCCCCACAGCGGCTGAACCGCCCCGACGCCAAGGAGACGGTCTACGAGGCCTGGGTCCCCGTGGGCCTGGTCGCCCACATCGCCCCCGGCAACGCCGCCACCGTCGCCCCGCTCAGCGTGGTCGAGGGCCTCCTCGCGGGCAACGTGAACGTCCTCAAGACCAGCAGCACCGACACCCTCCTCGCCACGCACCTCCTCGCCGAGCTCGTCGCGCAGGACCCGACCGGCGCCCTCGCCGAACGCGTCATCGTGCTGCGCTTCCCCTCCTCCCGCCAGGACTGGCTGCGCCTGATGTGCGCCCCCGCGGACGCCGTCGCGGTCTGGGGCGGCGAGTCCGCCGTGGCGGGCGTCGCCGCCCACGTGCCGGCCGGCTGCCGGCTCGTCGAATGGGGACACAAGATCTCCTTCGCCTACCTCACACGGGACGCCTGGACCGACGGGGCGACCCTGGACGCCCTGGCCGAGGACGTCTGCCTCTTCGAACAGCAGGCCTGCTCCAGCCCCCAGGTCGTCTACCTCGACACCGAGGACACCGGCGAACTCCACGCGTTCTGCGACCGGCTCGCCGCGGCCCTCGCCGCCCGGCCGGCGCCCGCCGACCAGGAACTCGACCCGGCCGAGTACGCGGAACTGACCACGACCGAGCACCTCGCCCGCCTGGAGGAGCACCTCGGCTTCACCCGCGTCCTCGCCGCCCCCGACCGCACGTGGCGCGTCATGGCCGACATCCGCCCGGCCCTCACCGCCTCCCCGCTGCACCGCAGCGTCTGGGTCAAGCCGCTGCCCCGCAAACACCTGCTGGCGACGCTGCGCCCCATGCGCCGCTACCTCCAGACGGCGGGCCTCGCCGGCAGCCGCACCGACATCGCGGAACTCTCCACCCTGGTCCTGGCCGCCGGAGTCACCCGGGTCACGCCCGTCGGCGCCATGACTGCCGGCTACGCCGGGGAACCGCACGACGGCGTCTACGCCCTCCAGCGCTACAGCCGCCGCGTCTCGGTCCAGGCCGACGAACGCTTCGCCGCCACCGCCTGCCTCGACGACCTCGCCCGCCCGGTCGACTTCCCCCGCCCCGCCGGGCCCCTGCGCGACAAGAACGACGTCCGGGACCTCAACCGGGGCGTCGACCGGGCCGACGCCGAGCTGTACTTCCGCAGCGGGGGCAGCACCGGCGCGCCCGCCCTGTCCCTCTTCACGTACGAGGACTACGACACGCAGATGCGGGCCGCCGCCCGCGGCCTGCTCGCCGCCGGCTACGACCCGGCGCGCGACCGCACCGCCAACCTCTTCTACTGCGGCGGCATGTACGGCGGGTTCATCAGCTTCTTCTCCATCCTGGAACGCCTGGGCGGCGTCCAGATGCCGATGGCCGCGGGCCCCGACCACCGGGCCACCGCCGAGATGATCGTCGCGTACGAGGTCGACACCCTCTTCGGGATGCCCTCCTACCTCTGGCAGCTCCTGCACGAGGAAGCCGACCTCCTGCGCTCCTACGGCGGCCTCCGCAAGATCTACTACGGGGGCGAGCACTTCACCGACGAACAGCGCCGCGTCCTCACCGACACGTTCGGCATCGAGGTCGTCCACTCCATCACCTACGGCAGCACCGACCTCGGCCCCCTCGGCTACCAGTGCACAAGCGGCACCGGCGGCGTCCACCACCTCCACGCCGACCTCCACACCCTGGAGATCGTCGAGGTCGACACGGACCGCCCGGTGGCACCGGGGGAGACCGGCCGGCTCGTCTTCACCACCCGTGCCCGCCGCGGCCAGCACCTCGACCGGTACGTCATCGGCGACCTCGGACGGGAGCTGCCCGGGCGCTGCCCCTGCGGCAGCCACGCCCCGCGCTTCGAACTGCTCGGCCGGCTGGGCGAGGTGATGCGCGTGGCGACGTACTTCCTGAACCACCGCCGCTTCGTCGCCATCGCGGCGGAGTACCTGGGCCACGCCGGCGAGATGCAGACCGTCCTGACGAGCGGGCCCACCCGCGAGGGGATCACCCTGCGGATGGAGCGGTCCCACGCGCTCGACCCTGACACGGCGCGCGACGCCTTCCTCGCCGCCTACCCGGAGGTGCGCTCGGCGGTCGAGGAGAAACTGCTCGACTTCACGGTCGAGGCGGTCGACGGGGCCGCGCTGTTCCGCACGCCGACGAGCGGCAAACTGCCGGCGGTCGTGGACCGCAGGCGGGGGCAGCGGTCCCCGGACGGGATCGCCTGAGCCGTCGCCGGGCGGGTCGGGCCGTGAGGAACGCCTCACGGCCCGACCGCCCGTCCCGGCCCCGGCGGGCCCCGTTCCCGGCGCGCGTCCACGGCGCACCGGCACCCGAAGGCCGGCACGGTGCCGCCTGAACATCACATGTGGAAGTTGAGCCGGGACGGGGACGCTACGACCTGGCCAGCCAGTACCCGGGCATCGCTGAATGCATTTTCGAAGGTGTGCAGGGTCAGCAGGTGCGGTCGGTGGGTCGGGCGGGTGCAGTCCGGGCCGTGCCCGATGACCCGTTGGATCGACCGGTACTCGGCCCCGGTGCGGGGGAGGGGGTGGAGGCGTGCGCGCATCCGCACGCCTCCACGTCCGGGTCCTCCCTCAGCTCGACGACCAGGTCCGGTCCCGGGCCGGGCCGGGCGACGGCGTCGGCCGCTTCAGGCAGCCGTCCACGGAACCCGGCAGGCGTGGGGGGCCGTTCCCTCTGGACACAAAGCCTTGAGCACCGTCTTGCGGATCGCCGTCCATGTCCACAGGGAACACACCAAGTGCACGCGCAGCTCGATCAGTTGCCGTGCGCCGCTGCTCTGAGCAGGATGTTCCACGGCCCACTGTTCCGCCAGAAAGCCGTACACGTCACCGGTCGACAGCTCGCTCCCGGGAAAGGTGTGTGCGACGGTCTCCCTGATGATCCGCGCGCTCCGGGAGCCCGCAGCGTCCTCAACGAGTTTCCTGACCCATGCCAGCCCCTGCTCGTCTGCGTACAAGCCGAACTTCAGGTCGCGTGTCCTCATCGCATCAGACCGTGTGATGGTCGTCATGGGTGCTGGCGACTGCGGCGGTGAACCAGGAGTAGACGGGAGCGAGCGTGGGTGATGCGGGCCATCCATTGATCGTTGCCAGGAGCTGCCAGTAGCGCTCGGTGTGGGGGTCCGCGGTGGTCTGCAGACGGGCGAGGAGCCAGCGGCGAAGATTGCTTTCGTCGGCACGCTCGAATGCGTCGGCGTAGAGGCCGCCCAGGGAGTCGGTGAGGGATGCGCCTTCGGCGGAGGCCGGCAGGAGGCCGGCGGACATGGCCTCGGCGATGCGTTTGCGCATCACTCGGTCGAGAGCATCGTGCAGAGTGCTGATGTCCTGCTGGGAAGACTCCTCCGCCTGGTCCTCGGCTGTGCGGGGTATCGCGACACGGAAGTCTGCGTTCTGGCAGAGTCCGGGCCGGGTAGCCGGCCCCGGAACCGCTGGAACATGAACGAAGCCAGACACCCGGACTTGTTCACGTACCGTCCGGCGCGCCGTCCATGGACTGCATGGCCTCCTTGCCCCGCTTCTCCATCTCCTCCGGGGAGACGTCCTCCACGTGCGTGGCGACGTTCCAGCGGTGGCCGAAGGGGTCCTCGAGCTGTCCGGTGCGGTCGCCGTAGAACTCGTCCTTGACCGCCGAGAGCTCCGTGGCGCCGAGGGAGAGGGCTGCGGTGAAGACCGCGTCCACGTCTTCGACGTAGAGGTGCAGGGTCACGGGCGTGCCGCCCACCGCCTTCGGCGAGCGGAATCCGAACTCCGGGTATTCGTCGGCGAGCATGATGACCGAGTTGCCCATCTCCAGCTCGGCGTGGCCGATCTTGCCGCCGGGTGCGGGCATTCGCATCCGCTCGGTCGCGCCGAACACGGCCACGTAGAAGTCGATCGCGGCTGCCGCCCCGTCCACGCAGAGGTAGGGCGTGATGCGCTGGTATCCCTCGGGAATCGGTTTGACGGTCACTGGGAGTGCACCCTTCGTGCAGTGGCGATCGCCGCTGATCGCCGTCCGGGACCACTGATATCCCGACCTCGCGTGAACCTCCGGGCGCCGCGCGGCAACCCCGCGATCGATGCCCCGAAGGGCCCCGGGTCAAGGCCAACAGCGGCTCCAGTACCTGGAAGGGCAGCGTCGCCGGCTCCGCCTTCGCCGGCGCAGCCCGCAACGAGGTCATCAAGGTGGGCGACACCATCGACCCGGGCCGGGGCGTCTGATCAGCGCATGCCGGTGGGGGCTGCGGACCTCGTCGTGCCCCACCGGCCCGGCGTCCGCTCGGCGGTAGGGTGCCGCCCGTGTCCCAGCACCAGCGCGATCTCGTCGGTTACGGCGCCGAGCCGCCGCACGCCGCCTGGCCCGGCGGCGCACGCGTCGCCGTCAGCCTCGTCCTCAACTACGAGGAGGGCGGTGAGCAGAACGTCCTTGAGGGCGATCCCGCCTCCGAGGGCTTCCTCCACGAGCTCGTCGGCGCGCCGCCCGTGGTCGGCGGGCGAGACCTGAACGTCGAGTCGATGTTTGCCTACGGCTCGCGCGCCGGCTTCTGGCGCATCCACCGCACGCTCGCGGCCCACGGCTCGCCGCTCACCGTCTACGCCGTCGCGCAGGCGCTGGAACGCAACCCGGACGCGGCGCGGGCGATGGGCGCCGCCGGCTGGGAGGTGGCGAGCCACAGCCGGCGCTGGATCGACTACCGCCACGTACCCGAGGAGGCCGAGCGCGCCGACATCGCCCGCTCGATCGCGACGATCGAGCGGCTCGTCGGCCGCCGGCCCGTCGGCTGGTACACCGGCCGTACGAGCCTCGCCACGCGCCGGCTCGTCGCCGAGGAGGGCGGTTTCCTCTACGACTGCGACGACTACTCGGACGACCTGCCGTTCTACGTCGAGGTGGCCGGCCGGCCGCACCTCGTGGTGCCGTACAGCCTCGACGCGAACGACTTCAAGTTCCTGATCGTGCACGGCTTCACGACCGCCGACGACATGCTCACCTACCTCATCGACACGTTCGACGCGCTGCACGCCGAGGGCGCCGACCGCCCGCGCATGATGAGCGTCGGCATGCACTGCCGGATCATCGGCCGACCCGGCCGCATCCGCGCCCTCGACGGATTCCTGAAGCACATCGCGCAGCGGGGAGGGGCGTGGGTCGCCACGCGCGAACAGATCGCGCGCCACTGGCTCACCACACACCCGCCGCGCTGAACCGGTGGGACGTCCAGGTGCAGGACACCCGGTCGCCGGCGCTGGGCTTGAACCGGCAGCCGCCGACCGGGGTGGGGGTGCCGTTGACGGCGATGCTCCGGTAGGCGGAGCCACCGCCGCGGACCTTCTCCATGGTGTCGACGGAGAAGTCGTCGAAGGGCGCGTACGAGGTGAAGCCCCTTCTGCGGGCGGCGTCCTTCCGGATTCCGGCCGCAGAGCACGGCACGTGTGGGCCCCGGCCCACCCACCCGTCAGCCGTGGCCGAGGCGGAGGGCCTCCGTCGGGCTCACCGGGGCACCCGCTGCGACCCCGTGCAGGACGTGCGCCAGCACCTCCGCGCCGCGTACGACGCGGGGGCCCGGCCGGTTGAAGTAGGCGGGCCCGTCCAGCACCCACACCTCACCGGCGCGTACGGCGGGCAGCTCGTCCCAACCCGGCAGGGAGGTCAGCAGTTCCCGCTCGCGCAGGGTGCGATCCGGGCTGAATCCGCAGGGCATGACCAGGAGTACGTCCGGCCGGGCGGCTCGGACCGCGTCCCAGTCCATCGGCCGGGTGTGCTCACCCGGGGAGGCGATCAGCGCCTCCCCGCCCGCGCACGCGATCTGCTCCGGCACCCAGTGCCCGGCCGGCCAGAGCGGGTCGAGCCATTCGATCGCCACCACCCGGGGCCGCGGCCGCCCGGCCGTCCGCGCCCGTACGGCCTCCAGCCGCGCGGCGAGCACCGCCCGCCGCTCCCGCGCCTCTTCGGCCACGCCGAGCAGCTCGCCCACCGTCACCAGGCAGTCCAGTACGTCGCCCAGGGTGCGCGGTTCCAGGCTCAGCACGCGGGGCCCGCCGTCGAGGACGCGCACGGCCCGGCTCACCCCCGCGTAGGACACCGCGCAGACGTCGCACAGGTCCTGGGTCAGGACCACTTCGGGAGCCAGGGCGCCGAGGGCGGCGGTGTCGAGGGTGTAGAGCGAGGAGCCGCTGTGCGCGGCGCCGCCGACGGCGTCCGAGATCTCCCGGCTGCTCAGGGTGTCCGCCGAGAACTCGGCGGAGGTCACCACGGGCACACCCGCCACCGCCTGCGGCGGCCAGTCACACTCGTGCGTACGCCCCACCAGATCGGCGGCCAGGCCTAGCTCCGCCACGATGTCGGTGGCCGCGGGCAGCAGGGAGACGATGCGCATCCTCCGACCCTGGTTCCTCGGGCCCGGCCGTTGGCGGCCACTCACCCCGCGGAATCCCAGTGCAGGTCACCCGTGTCGTCGACCGTGCCCACACGGATCGCCTCGGCGCCGCCGGGAGCGGCCTGCCGCAGCAGCAGGGGCCTGCGTGTTTCGAGTGCGACAGCGATGTCCCGAAGCATCGCGCCGATCGAGTTCCACATCGGCACCCCGAGTCCCCAGCGTTCGTGGTCCCAGAGGAAGACCGCCCCATGGGACCCGCCCGGCCGAAGGTCGACGATCAGACCGTCACCGCCCGGGCCCATCGCGATCGGCATGAACTCCGGCAGAAACCGAGGCTCCGGCTCCCCGTGCGCATCGAACGTGAGCCCTTCCTGCTCCGCGACGAGCAGCCAGATCTCCCGCGTCTCCAGGGCCTCGTCCCACGCCACCGGAGCGAATGGCCCGGGAATCCAGTAGCCGGCGCTGACGTCGGTCAGCGCCCACCACTCCCGCACGTCCGCAGGCATGGTCACGGCCAGCGACGCTTCGACCTCCGCAACCCGTCCCGGGTCCGCCGCAGGCCTGAGCGGGCCCCGCCGGACGGGGGTCCTCAGCCAGAGGCCGAGTCGATCCCACGACTCCCGCACACCACCGTGATCGATAGAGGTCATGGCGGCCAGTCTGCCAGCCCGCGCAGTCAGCCAGTCCGCTCGGACACGGGTAGGCGGCCTTTCGGCCGGCCGTGCGCGGGAACGGCCGCTACGCCGCCGCGCCGAGTGTGGGCGAGAGGGCGGCGACGGCCAGCGGGACGGTGGCGTGGACGTCCGGTGTGTGGGCGCCGGCGGCCAGGCCGAGGGCGCGGCGGGCTTCCGCGCCGGAAGCGACCACGGCCGCGGCCGTGCCCGCGTCGCGGCAGACGCGGATCGCCCGTACGACCGTGCTCACGGCCGCAGGACTCAGCACGGCACCGGACAGTTCCAGTACGACGGGCGAGGACCGGTGCGCGGCCAACAGTCCGTCGATCGCCCAGGAGGTGGCGGCACGGCTGCCGATGTCGAGGTCGGCTTGCAGACGGATGATCAGCACACCGCTGTGGGTCACCTTGATGGGCAGCACGGACACTCCTTCTCTACGCGTTCCACACCTGCTCTGTAACGGACGAGTGCCCGGACCCTGCGGTTGTATGCGCACGCGGTGACGGATGGGCTGGGCGTCAGGTGGGGGGATGCCATTCGGTGAGGAGGATGGTCGCGTCGTCGCGGAGGCGGTTCTGGTGGTGGGCGAGCAGGTTCTGGAGGAGACGGCGGAGGGCTTCCGGAGCCGTGTCGCCCGAGGCCGTGGAGCGGATGACGAAGTCGGCGAGGCGTTCCTCGCCGAAGAGGTTCCCGTCGGGGGAGCGGGCTTCGGTGATGCCGTCGCTGTAGACCAGGACGCGGTCACCGGGCTGGAGCCGGACGCGCTCTTGGAGCGGCGGTTCGGGTGTGTGGTGGCCGAAGCCGAGCGGGAGGTGCGCGGGGCGTTCGAGGGCCTTGTGCAGGACATGGCCGTCGCGGATGAGGAGCGGTGGGGGATGGCCGCAGT
This sequence comes from Streptomyces sp. NPDC048257, assembly GCF_043201855.1. Taxonomy (NCBI): domain Bacteria; kingdom Bacillati; phylum Actinomycetota; class Actinomycetes; order Kitasatosporales; family Streptomycetaceae; genus Streptomyces; species Streptomyces sp. NPDC048257. The sequence goes on along the minus strand of NZ_JBICZI010000003.1, from coordinate 354,437 downwards.
TGATCCAGGTGAAGTCCCCGTGGACGAGGTCGAGTTCGGCGATGACGGCGGTCATGAGCCGGTCGGGGATCCACTCCACCAGGGTCCGGTCGATGGTGGCGACGATCTCGCGGAGGTCACCCCCGGCGCGGCGGGTCGAGCGGCAGGCGGCCAGGGCGGTTGCGCTGGCGCCTCCGGAGGCGAGGTCGTGGCCCATCGCGTCCACGAGCGTCAGGTGCAGGACCTCGTCGATGAAGGTGTGGTCGAAGGCGTCGCCGCCGATGTTGTAGGCCGGTTCCAGCACCGCGGAGGACGTGGCCCGGTCGGTGCCGATGGTCCGCGGGGGCAGGAACGCCCACAGCAGTTCCGCCTGCAGCGTCATCGGCCGCGTCCGCTCGCGCTGAACGAGCAGGTCGTGGTGGGAGGACTTCGAGACCACCAGCAGCGCGGCCAGACTCGCCAGGGCCCGGCCCGCGGCCGCCCGGCCGGGGTCGGCGCAGCTGCCCACGGCCTGCATCACCCCGATCCGCTCGACGCCGTCGACCATCGGGAACCACGTGGTGTCCTCCCCGCGGGACGATTGGACCTGCTGGGTCCGGTAGGCCAGACCGGCGAGCGACGCATCGATGGCGAAGCCGTCCCGTTCCCCGGCCGCGAGGCCGGGCTGGGGCAGCGGGATCAGCCGCTGCTGCTGGACATCGGCCAGGTACAGACGCGTCCGCGTCATCCCCAGCCGGCCCGCGGCCGCACCGATCAGACCCGCCAACCGCTCGGCGGACGCCGCGTGGGAATGCTCGAGCACCCACGCCAGAACGGGCTCCAGCCCGTCCGGGGCCGCCGGAGCCGTCTCGTCCGAGGTCACAGCCGCCCACTTCCTCCCGGGCCACGCGCACCCGCACCCCGATCCGCACCGGCCGATCCGGCGCTTCCCATCCTCGTCGCCCGCCGCCCGCGCCGCCCTGCTCGACACGGCGGCCGGAGCGCCCACCCCTTCACCGCCGGAGCGGAGCAGCGGTGCGTTCGACCGTGGAGACGACCCGTACCAGTGCCGGAGTGGCGGGCGCCGACCCGAAGCCGAACCGCACGGGCGGAGCCACCGGAGCGAGCGGACCGAGGTCGGTTCCCTCGAAGGAGGCGGTGGCCGAGGTGATCACGCGGAGGTCGAGGGCCGCGTACCACTGGCGCCACCCGGGACGCGAGCTGCCCCGGGTGCGTACGCCGTGCAGCAGGCGCGCGGGCCCGCCGGCCAGCGCGGCCCACCCCGGCCTGCGGGCGAGTGTCCGGGGGACGGCCCGCAGCGCGAGGCCGAGCGCGCCGCGTCGCCCGACGGTGAAGCGCAGGAACAGCCCCTCGGCGACGACGTCCCAGACAGGGCCCCGGCCGTGTACGTTCACGGGGCCCGTCCGGACCTCGTCGAAGTGGTAGACGCCCGCGACGAACTCCGCTGTACGGGCGGTGGGCGCCAGCAGGATGCGATGTCCGTCGGCGCGCTCCAGCATGACGTCACTGAACGGCCCGAAGGGTGAACGAGGCCAGTGGCCCACCACCACACGGGTGCCGGACCCGGTTCCGACGGCGGCGATCCAGCCGTCGAAGGTCAGTCGTTCACGTCCCATGCGAGCCACGTCCCATGCGAGCGCCCATCCGAGGGTCCTACGGGTCCGGCTCCTACGCGTCCGGCTCCTCCTCGTCCGGCTCCTCCACGATGTGCATCGCGGCCTCCTCGGCGCTCGCGGCGCCCGCGTCGATGCCGCGATCCTCCGCGACGAGTTCCTTGGTGGTGTCGGGCCCCGTGCCCTCGTCCGGAGCGGTCAGCCGGCCCGCGCGCTCCGTGCCGACCTCCGCGTCCCTGAGCTCGCCCTCGCCCCCGGGCAGATCTCCCAGGCCGTCGCCCGGGTCCGGGCCGATGTCCGGGACCTCCTGGGCCAGGCGCCGGTCCAGGGACTCGCCCTCGTGCTGCTCCGCAGCCGTCGTCCCGTGCTTGGTCACCCCGAGCGGCTTCTCCGGAGGGGAGTAGCCCTCGTCCAGCGTGTCGTCGTACGTGCGCTCGTCCATGGCGTTCTGGAGATCCGGCGGTGCCGCGTTCTCCTGGTCCTCGTTGTCGTCGGTGGGCTGGTCCACGTCATCCGCCGTTCGGTCGTCACTCATGACACTCCTCGTCACATATGACAGCCGACCGATTTCTGCCGCAACAGCATGATGTGCGAGACGCCGCCCGCTCACGGTCCCTCCGTCGGCGCCACCGCCTGTTCGGCCCAGATGGTCTTTCCGGCGGCCGTGTAGCGCGTCCCCCACCGATAGGTCATCTGGGCGATGAGGAACAGGCCCCGGCCGCCCTCCTCGTCGGTGGCGGCGTGGCGCAGGTGCGGTGAGGTGTGACCGGTGTCGGAGACCTCGCAGATGAGGTTCTCGTCACGGATCAGCCGGACGTGGACGGGACCGTCGGTGTAGCGGATGGCGTTGGTGACCAGCTCGCTGACGATCAGTTCGGTGACGAACGAGAAGTCCTCGAGCCCCCAGGCCTGCAGTTGCCGGGCAACCGCGGCGCGGGCGACGCCGACCATCGCCGGGTCGGACTCCAGCTCCCAGTCGGCGACGTGCTGCTCGTCGAGCATCCGCGTGCGGACCAGGAGCACGGCCACGTCGTCGTCCACGGGGCCGGGCAGCAGCCTCGCCAGAGCGAGGTCGCACAGCTGCTCCAGGGGGCGGCCGTGCTGGGCGAGGGTTTCGGCGAGGCGGCCGAGGGCCACGTCGGGGTCGTGGCCGACGGTGTGCGTCAGCCCGTCGGTGAAGAGGGCGATGAGGCTGCCGGGCGGCAGCTGGAGTTCGATGCTCTGGAAGGTCTGGCCGCCGAGGCCGAGTGCCGGGCCCGGCGGCAGGTCCGGAAAGGAGACCTCACCGGTGTCGGCCGCGACCACCGCGGGCGGCCAGCTGCCCGCCCGCGCCATGGTGCACCGCCCCGACACGGGGTCGTACACGGCGTACAGGCAGGTCACCGGGGCGACGCCCGCGTCCGGGTCGGATCGTGTGCGGTCTCCACCGAGCTCGCCGGCCCACTCCGAGGAGGTCTGCCGGGCCACGTCGTCCAGGTGGGAGAGGACCTCGTCCGGCGGCAGGTCCATGCGGGCGAGGACGCGCACGCTCGTACGCAGGAGTCCCATGGCGGCCGCGGCGTGCAGTCCGTGTCCCCTCACGTTTCCGACCACCAGGGCGACGCGTGTGCTCGACAGGGGAACGAGGTCGAACCAGTCACCGCCGACTCCGGACCGGCTGTCGGCCGGCACGTAGCGGCTCGCCGCCTCGACGGCCGTCTGCGGGGCCAGTTTGCGCGGCAGCAGGCTCCGCTGGAGCTTGAGGGCCGCGGAGTGCTCGCGGGTGACGATCAGCATGAGCACGACGCCGATCAGCAGGGCTCCCAGCCCCACCACGGCCACCCCGCCCGTCCGCCCGAGCAGCGGCAGGTCGATGGTGGTCGCACCGTAGTCGGGGTCGGCGTACACGTGGAAGCCCGCGTAGCAGAACACCGAGAGCATCATCAGCCCGCCCAGGCCCGGCAGCAGGCCCTTGGACAGGAAGTCCTTCGTACTGCGGGTGAGCACCCTGCGGTAGTACCAGACGCAGGCGAAGCCGGTCAGGCCGTAGTAGAAGGCGATCGCGAGGCCCACCGACTCGATGGAGTCGGCCAGCACGTTGTGGCTGATCAGCGACAGCAGGACGAAGAACGCGATCGAGACCAGACCCATGCCCACCGTCGACCAGGTCGGGGTGAGGTATTTCCGGTGGACCCGGGCGAAACCGGCGGGGACGGCCTTGTGCGCGGCCATCGAGAAGACCGTCCGTGCCAGGGGCAGGATCGTGGTCTGGGTGGAGGCCACCGCGGAGGTGAGCACCATGAAGATCAGCAGCCCGGTGAGGATCCGGCCGACCCCCTGATCACCGAAGACCGCGTTGCCGAGGTCGGAGAGCACGTCGTCGGCATTGTCCTTGTTGGCCAGGCCGATGCCCTCGGTACCGACGCCGGCGAAGGCCTGCGCCGAGGTGGCGACCGCGACGTAGATGATCAGCAGCAGGACGGTCGAGATGACGGCGGCACGCCCGGGGATGTGCGCGCTGTCGGCGGTCTCCTCGTTGACCGTGACGGCGGTGTCCCAGCCCCAGTAGATGAAGACGGCGGCCAGGAGCCCCGCGGTGAGCGCTTCGGAGCTGGGCACGAGCAGGGGGTTGAACCAGGAGGCGGAGATGCGGATCGCCGTGGCCGGGGGATCCGTGTAGACCCTGGTCATGGCGATGACGGCGAAGAGGATCAGTATGCCGACCTCGACCGTCAGGAGGCCGCGCTGCAGGGCTGCGGAGATCTCGATGCCGACGTACGAGACGGCCGTCATCACGGCGATCCAGAGGACGCCCGCGATCGTGGTCCACAGCCTGCTCTCCGCCAGCGCCTCGTATCCGAACAGCCGAAAGGTGTAGATGCCGGCGATCGCAGCGAGGTTCGACATGACGATGACGTCGGCGACGATGATCCCCCAGCCGCCCATCCACCCGATGCGGGGGCCGAAGGCCCGGGTGGCCCAGGTGAAGGTGGTCCCGCAGTCCGCGTTGCCGGCGTTGAGCTCCCGGTAGGCGTAGGCGATCAGCAGCATCGGGATGAAGGCCAGCAGCGTGATGACCGGGGCCTGGGCGCCGACCCTCGTCACGATGAGGCCGAGCGTGGCCGCCAGGCTGTAGGCCGGAGCGGTGGACGCCACGCCGATGGCCACGGAGGAGGCCAGGCCCAGGGCGCCGGCCTTGAGGCCCTTCTCGCCGGCGCCGGGGCCGGCGACGATCGGGGCCGCTTCCACCACGTCACCACTGGGCGGCGTCAAACCGAATCACCGACTTCCTGAGCCGTCCACGGGCCCCGACAGGGCATCTTCCCTCAACGGCAGGAGGCGGCCGGACCCGACATGCCGCGTGGTACGTCTTCCGCGTCTCACGCGTGGCCGGTGTCCGGGGCCGGAGTCCGTGGCGGTGTCCGGGGCCGGTGTCCGAGGGCGCCGTTCCGGGGAGAGCCGAGCCCTGCCCCTCAGGCACGCCGGACATCGCCGCGATCGGACGCCGGCCAGACATAGGGAAGATCGTCCGGCACGCCGGGGAAATGCGGGCGGTAGAACTCCGGGGCCTTGCGCAGCAGCGCCGACCGGTGACTGCGGTGGAACGCGTCATCACCCAGCCAGGGCGGCAGCTCACCGTCCGCCGCGAGCCGGCGTTGTTCCCGCACCGTGGCGCCCGGGCGCCAGGCGAGGTAGTCCGCCATCAGGGTGCCGGCGCAGGTGTCGGCGCGCCCTTCGGCGGCCCAGACGCCGCAGACGTCGAGGCCGTAGCGCACCAGGGCCTCCTCGTACCCGGTCCACATCCGTACCGCGGGATGCCGGGCCCAGCCGTAACCGGCCACCGTCAGGCCCCGGAAGACCTGGAGCGCCTCGACGCGCTGCTTGCCCAGGCGCTTCGGGTCGAGAACGGCCGCGGAGTCCGCGAATTCCGGGTACGGGAGAAAGGTCTGCACGCCCTTGACCTACCCGGTTCCGGACCCGCCGCGGTGCGGCCCGGCCTGGGGCTTTCGCGTCCCCGGGTGGAGACCGGGGCCGGTGGGCGGGCCTCCCAGAGGCGTGGGGGAGAGGTCTGCCGGTTGCTCGCCCGCCTCGAGGAGGGTGTCGGCGGCGCCGACGATCAGCGGATCGGGCCGGCCGACGGCCGTGGCGTCCTTGCTGGTGTAGTCCAGGCGGCACAGCAGGCTGCGCATCGCTTCCAGCCGCCCGCGCCGCTTGTCGTTGGTCTTGACCACGGTCCACGGTGCGTGGTCGGTGTCGGTGGCACGGAACATCTCGACCTTGGCGGCGGTGTAGGCGTCCCACAGGTCCAGGGACGCGACATCGGTGGGGGAGAGCTTCCACTGGCGCACCGGGTCGACCTGGCGGATCGCGAAGCGGGTGCGCTGTTCGGCGCGGGAGACCGAGAACCAGAACTTGACGAGCAGGATGCCGTCCTCGACGAGCATCGCTTCGAAGTCCGGACACTGGTGGAGGAAGCGCCGGCACTCGGCCTCGGTGCAGAAGCCCATGACCGTCTCGACGCCGGCCCGGTTGTACCAGGAGCGGTCGAAGAAGACGATCTCTCCGCGATCGGGCAGGTGCGCGATGTAGCGCTGGAAGTACCACTGGCCGGCTTCCCGCTCGCTCGGCTTGTCCAGAGCCACGATGCGTGCACCGCGTGGGTTGAGCCGTTCGGTGAAACGCCGGATGGTGCCGCCCTTGCCGGCCGCGTCCCGGCCCTCGCAGATCACCACCACGCGGGCCCCGGTGTCCCTGACCCAGCGCTGCAGCTTCAGCAGCTCGATCTGCAGGATCCGCTTCGTCCGCTCGTACTCCGGCCGCCGGATCTTCCGGTCGTAGGGGTAGTTCTCCCGCCACGTCCGGATCGGGGCTCCGGATCCGTCCAGCAACACCGGTTGCTCCGGTCGCGTCGCGTCCACGCTCAGCCCCGCGAGGAGCACCTCCTCGGACTGTGACGCGCGCTGTTCCTCGTTCATGCCCTACGTGTACCCCGCACACGGCAGTGATGCCTCACACGGCACTACCGAGGCCAGTCGTTCTCCTCGTCGGGCCGGTCGGCCTTGTCCTGCTTGAGGACACGGGCGGTCCTGGTCCTGCCGTCGTTGGCCCTCCCCACCCGCTCCGCGTCCGCCGGCGCCTGTGCCCCGGTGCCCGTACGGGAGGGGACCCCGGGCGTCCGCCCGTGCTCGTCCGCGGTGCCGCCTTCGTGCTGCATCCGAGGCCGCCGTACCTCCGCCCCGTCCTCGTTCTCGCTCGTGCCATCCATGGGCGCACCTCCTCCGTGTCCTTGTCGTACCCCTACCCGGGCACGCGCGGCTGAGACACCCGCGGGGCGCGCGGGGGCCTTCGCGCGGGCTCCCGCAGGGGGCTCCGCCGTACGCTCGCGGGATGACCGAGAACGAGATCAAGCTGAAGGCCATCGCGGCACTCACGGGTGTGCGGAGCGGTATCGGGACGGACTACCTTTCCTCGCTGCTGGGTGAGGTGACGCCGACGGAGTTCGTCGTGCCGGCCGACGCCGATCCGGCAGAGGTCGGATTCGCCATGCTGGACCAGCTGTCCGGCCCGCTCAGCGCCCTGATCAGCGGCTTCGTGCTGGCCTTCGAGGCGGTCGCGGACGCATTCGACCAGACGGGGGCGGAGACATCCGCGCAGGAGATCCTGCAGGAGCTCGCCCTGCACCTCGCGAGCGAGTCCGACTGACCGTCTGCCGCTCTCCCGGGCCACGGCCGGCCGATGCGACCTGGAGGGTGTCCCCGGGCCGAAGCGGTGACCGGGGTGCCCCATGCCCGCCGCAGGGACAGCGACGGCCGCGTTCGTCGCCACCTCGCCCGGCCGGGCCGCACGGCCACGGCCTCGTCGATGACTTCCTCGACGATCCCGGCGACCGTGCCCCCACGACCCGGTCGGGCGGGGGCACGGTGGTCGTTCGACCCGCGGCCCGTCAGTACCAGCCGATGACGTCGACGCTCAGACCGGGGTTCGGGCCGCTTCCCACGGGCTCGTCCTGGCCGTCGGTCAGTGTTTCGAGGGCGACGGGGCGCGGCGGGGGAGCAGCAGGGGGGTCACCAGGAGGAGCGCGCCGGCCAGGGCGATGGCCGTACGGGGGCCCAGCAGGGTGCCCAGCACGCCCCAGAGGGCCGTCAGGAGTGCGGTCGAGGCCTTGGTCGTCACCGCCCAGGCGGACAGCGTGCGGGTGACCCGGTCCGTCGCGGTGCGCTCGAGGCGGCAGGTGGCGTAGAGGGGATTGAAGACCCCGCAGCAGAAGATGAGCCCGAATTCGACGCCCATCACCAGCAGCAGCCCGCCGGTGCCCGGGCCTAGGAAGGCCAGGCCGACGGGCCAGACCGCGCGCAGGGACCCGGCCGCGACGAGGACCCGGTGCTGCCCGAACCGGGCGGCGAGCGGCCGGGCCAGCCGCGAACCGAGCAGCCCGGCGATCGACGGGGCGGCGAAGGCGAGGCCGTACTGCCACGGTGCGAAGCCGAGTCCGCCGAGCATCAGGACGGCCAGCAGCGGCTGGGTGGCCATCACCAGGCCGTTGAACGAGGCGGTGTTGAAGAACAGCGGGCGCAGCGTCGGGTCGGCGAGGACGAACCGCCAGCCGTCGAGCAGGTCTCCGGCCCGCAGGCGCGGGGCCTCCCGGCGTTCCGGCTGCGGCTCGCGCCCGCCCGTCGCGCGGATGCCCAGCGCCGAGAGCAGGTAGCTGACCGCGTCCACCGCCACGGTCGCCACCGGGCCGAAGATCCCGATCGCCGCGCCGCCCAGCGGCGGTCCGATGATCGTGGTCGTCCAGGCCGTGGACTCGAACCGGGCGTTGGCGACGAGCAGGTCCTCGGCAGGCAGCAGCGTCTTCAGGTACGCGCCCGAGGCCGCGCGGAAGGTGATGTCGGCCGCCGCGACGACGACCGACACCAGCAGGAGCTGAAGGAAGGAGAGCACACCGAGCGCGAACGCGAGCGGAACCGTCAGCAGCGCCGCGCACCGCACCAGGTCCGTCACGATCAGCACCGGCCGCTTGCGCCGGAACTCCACCCACGGGCCGAGCGGCACCGCCACGGCCGCGCCCACCGCCGCCCCGGTGGCGGAGAGCGCGGCGACCTCGGCCGGTCCGGCGTGCAGCACCTGGACGGCGATCAGCGGGAACGCGCCGAAGGCGAGCCACGTTCCGAGCGCACTGGTCCCGTACGCCCCCCAGAGCCATCCGAACCGCCGCCCCAGGCGCTGTCCGCTCCTCATGTCCGATGCCCCTCGCCCGTACAACCGATCCGCGATCAGAAGCATCAAAGCGAGCGCCCGGCCCAGGGATCAAACAACCGCAGAGCCGTCGGCCACAAGCCATGGTTGTGACCGTAGGGTGTCGGCATGGACCTCGACACCGTCCGGACCTTCGTCGCCGCCGCCGACGCGGGGCAGTTCCAGGAGGCCGCCGCCGAGCTGGCGGTCACCCAGCAGGCCGTCTCCAAACGCATCGCCACGCTGGAGCGCAAGCTCGGAGTGCGCCTGTTCAACCGCACTCCGCGCGGCGCCGAGCTCACCATCGACGGCCAGGCCTTCCTGCCCCACGCACGCGAGCTGCTGCGCGTCGCCGAGCGCGCCGTCGCGTCCGTGCACACCGGCCGCCGTCCGCTGCGCGTCGACATCATCGCCTCGCGCGGCGCCGCGTCCGGGCTGATGCGCGGCTTCCACCAGGCGCACCCCGAGGTCGACCTCGACGTGCTGATGCTGTTCGGCATCGAGACGGCCGTCGCCGCCATCCGGTCCGGTGAGATCGACGCGTCCTTCCGCGCCGTCGCGGCGCCCGGCCGGCCCCTTCCCGAGGACATCCGGTCCGTCCGGGTCCTCGACGAGCCGCTCCAGCTCCTCACCGGACCCGGCCACGCGCTGGCGGGCGCCAAATCGGTCACCGTCGCCCAGCTCGCCGGACACCGGATCTGGATGCCCGGCATCGTCCCCGGTACCGAGTGGGCCGCCTACTACGACGACCTCGTCGCCGAGTTCGGCCTCACGATCGAGGCGACCGGCCCCAACTTCGGCTCCGACGCGCTCCTCGACACCGTCGCCGACACCCCTGCCCTGGCCACCTTCATGGGCGAACACACGCGCCTCGTCTGGCCCGCCGACCACGGCCTGCGCCGCATCCCGGTGACCGACCCGACACCCGTCTACCCGCACTCGCTCCTGTGGCACCGGGACAACCCCCACCCGGCCCTGGCCACCCTCCGTGCCCACCTCGCCGCCACGGCGGCCGGCCACGACACCGCCGGCACCTGGACACCGAGCTGGTGAGCCCGGCCGGATCGACGAGACACCGCGTGGGCCTCACCCCGGTGGGTGCCAGGGGATCTCGGCCCACACCTGCTTGCCGCCGCTGAGCGGCACCGAGCCCCACGCCGCCGTCGTCGCCTCGACGATGAGCAGCCCGCGACCGCCGGTCGACTCCCAGCTCACCCACACCGGTTTGACGGGGCTGCGCGGCGACGCGTCGTTCACGGCGATCCGCAGCCGGTCCGCCGACAGGGTCAGGTCCATCCCCACCTCGCCCTGCGTGTGCGCGATGGCATTGGTGACCAGCTCGGACACGACCAGCAGAGCCGCGTCGAGTTCCTCCACCACTCCCCAGGACCGCAGGGTGCGCGCGGTGAAGCGGCGCGCGTGCAGGACCGCGTTGGGCAGCCGCCACACCGTCCAGTGGCTCCGCATCGGCCGGCCCCCCGTGCCGTCGTAGCGCAGCAACAGCAGTGCCACGTCGTCGTCTCGACGGCCCACGCCGACGACCAGCTCGTCGGCGACCCTTCCGGCATCGGCCGGGTCGGCCGCCGCGAGTACGGCGCTCACCCGCCGCATGCCCTCCTCCAGGGGCATCCTGGCGGACTCGACCAGGCCGTCCGTCAGCAGAACGAGCAGGGTGCCGGGGACCAGCCCCGCCTCGGTCATGGGGAATTCGGCCTCCGTGAGCACTCCCAGCGGAGGCCCGCCCTCGACCGCCATCTCCTCGGTGACGCCGTCGGGATACCGCAGTACCGGCGGCAGATGACCGGCCCGTACGACCCTGGCGATGCCCTCCTCCATGTCCAGGTCCACGTACCCGCAGGTGGCGAACAGATCGGTCTCCATGCCGACGAGCAGACGGTTGGCCCGCGAGACCACCACGTCGGGCGGGTGGCCCTCGACCGCGTAGGCCCTGACCGCCGTACGCATCTGGCCCATGATGGTGGCGGCCCCCGCACTGTGTCCCTGTACGTCCCCGATGACGAACGCCACATGACCGTCACGGAGCGGAATGACGTCATACCAGTCGCCGCCGACCTCGAGTCCGGCCGTCGCGGGCAGGTAGCGGGCGACCGCGACCCCGCCCGGCAGCTCCGGGAGCTTGCGGGGCAGCAGACTGCGCTGGAGCATCGTGGAGAGTTCGTGGCCCGCGTCCATCGCATGGGCGCGCACCAGCGCCTGCCCCACCAGCCCCGCGGCCGCGGTCAGCAGCGACCGCTCCTCCGGTCCGAACCGGTGGTCCGTGTCCCACCCGACCAGGCACACCCCGACCATCCGGCCGTCGGCGGGCAGCGGCAGCACCGCGAGGCCACCGGGCCCGACGCCGACAAGGCCGGGCTCGAGAGCCGCGCCCGGCGGCCACAGGCTCATATGCCCCCCGCGCAGCGCGTTCTGCAGGGTGGGCAGGTCGTTGAGCGCCGCGTCGGGCCATTCGGACCGCCACTCCGAGCGCCAGACCTCGGGCCAGGCATCGGGCTCCGGGGGGTCGAGGGCGGTGACGATGAGCCGCTCGGGCTCCAGCTCGCCGACCGCGACCCGGGAGGCGCCGAGCGGCTCGCGCAGGGCGGCGACCACCAGCCGGCTGACCTCTCGGACCGTCGCCGCCCCCGCCAGAGTGGCCGACAGGCGCTGCACGAGGGAGACCTCGTCGGCGCTGGGGCGCAGGTAGGTGGCATCGGCCACCACACCCAGGACGCGCTGCGGCGTGCCGTCGGAGTCCACCTCCACGCGACAGCGCAGCCCGAGCCAGCGCAGCTCGCCGTTCGGGCGGCGGATACGGAACGCCAGCTGCTGTCCGGTGGCGGCCAGCCGGTCCGGCTCCACGATCGCCATCAGGGCGGGCATATCGTCGGGGACGGCGCAGGAGAGCAGGGTCTCCACCTGCCCGTCGAACTGCTCGGGAGGCAGACCCAGCAGTTCGAGCACGTGCGCGTGGGCCTCCATGCGGCCGGTGCTCAGTTCCACGATGAAGGCGCCGCCCTGGTCAGGCACCAGGGACTGCCCGAGATGGGCCTGCGGGGCCTTGCGTCCGGTAAAGCGGGCGGCGACCGATTCGAGTCCGGCGGCCACCTGGTCGGCGTAGAGCTCCAGGAGGCTGCGGTCGTCGGCGCTGAAGCCGTCCCCGGCCTCGCCGGCGACGATCAGGCACCCGAGCTCCTGGTCACCGTGCCCGAGTGGCAGCGCCCCCAGCGAGATCCTGGCCGGCGAGTTGGGGTCACCGTCCCGGACGCGGGTGGGGAAGTGGTGGGGATCGTCCTCGATGAACGTGGCGAGTTCCTTGGGGGTCAGCCACAGCGGGCGGCCGGAGCGCAGGGCGTTGGCGGCGGGCGAATGGCTGGCCACGGCGAGAATCGCGGGCAGTCCGTAGAGGACGCCACGGTTCCCGGTCAGCTCGGCCAGATGGAGCTCCCTGCCCTGGTCGGCGACCACGTAGACAGCGGCGAGCTCAGCCCCGCAGAACGCAAAGCGATGCCTGGTCACCTTCTGTATCACCTCCTTCCGAGGGCATCCTGCCGACCGTCCTCCCTCCATGCTGTCGCGCCCGGGACCGTCCGGGCGAGTCGGAACGCCGAGGCCGCTGCGCGCACCGGGGGTGTCTTGCAAGACACCCCCTAGGTCCGGCCTACGGCCGACCGGTGTTCCTCGTCCTCGCACCGGTCGACGATGATGATCGCCACGTCGTCCGCGAGGCGGCTCTGGGTGTGGCGGAGCAGTGCCTGGTGCAGGCCGTCCAAGAACGCCTCCCGGGTGTGGCCGCACATGGTCACCATGGCCTCGGCCAGGTCGAAGAAGGTGTTGTCCCGGTCGCGGGCCTCGATGACCCCGTCGGTGCACAACAGCAGCCGGTCACCCGGTTCGAACGAATAGGTGTCCGTCCGCCCGGGAGGACCGGTGATGAATTCCTCGAGACCGAGCGGCGGCAGGGAGGTGGTGGGCATGAGGGACAGGACCGCGCCGTTGCGCAGCACCAGGGGCGGCGGATGGCCCCGGTTGATCACCTCCACGTGACGGCCGTCCGGGACCTGGGCCACGAGCGCGGTGACGAACTCCTCGAGGACGGCGTCCTCCCCGTCGGCCACGCCCGAGACGACGGCGTCCCGCCGCAGGGCCGCTCCGCAGTGGTTGATGACCTCCACCAGGTCGTCCTCGTAGTGCACGGACTCCCGGAACGCGCCCAGCACCACCGCGGCGGCCCGTACGGCGGGCAGTCCCTTGCCCCGGACGTCCCCGACGATCATCCGGACCCCGTACCGGGTCTGGACGACGTCGTACAGATCGCCGCCGATCTGCGCGCCGGTCTCGGCCGCCAGGTACATGCTGGCCGCCCGTACGGAGCCCAGCCGGTCCGGCACCGGCCGCAGCAGGACGTCCTGGGCGGCCCTGGCGATCCGGCGGACCTGGTTGAGCTCGCTCTCCCTGCGCGTGCGTGCGGCGCGGCTCGTGATGAAGCTCGCCGCCGAGACCAGGAAGAGGGCGAGGAAGTTCGTGTAGACCTGCTGGCTGCCCCAGGCGTGGTTGTAGCTGGCGGTGGTCACGCTCACACCGACGGCCACCCCCGCGGCGGCGAGCGTGCCGTTGGGACCCATCGTCACGGCCGCCAGAGCGGGCGTCGCCACCAACAGGGGACCCGTGTACACCACGTGCGCGGGCGTGAACTCGACGAGGAGCACCAGCAGGGCGATCGCGAAAGGCACGCACTCGGCGACGACGAAAAGGACCTGGTGGTGGCCGTCGGCTCGCGGTCCAAGGTGCGAGCGCAAGGGCGCTCTCATGAGTACAGCCTGCATCGCCCGGGCCCGTGGCCGCCACTCCGGCTCGAGCCCCCGCTGCGTGGCGCGCCGGCCCCGCGCCGATCCCTCCGGCCACCCCCGGTGCCGTGCGCACCCGTCCGGTGAATGCCCTGCAGATGCCGGGGTAGCCGGATATCCACCAGCCCCGACCGAGGAGGCCGAAGTGAGTATCGAGAACCCGAACGGCAAGCGAGCCCAGGAGATGCGCGACAAGGCCCAGGAGCTGGAGCAGGCCGCCCAGCACGCCACCGATCCCGCCGAACGGCAGCGGCTCACGGAGAAGGCGCTGCACATCCGGGAGAAGAGCGAGCAGATGAACGGCCCCGGCGCCGGGACCATGGACCCCATGTAGGCGCAGGCCATCCAGGTCCCGCCCGCCGTCCGAACGGCGCGCCCCGCGTTTCCTGCCCTGCGCGGGGTGCCCGGGTGGTCAAGGACGTCCGGCCGGCGGCGTCATCGCGGATCGCGGCGACCTGCTGCCCGGCCCAGCAGTACGCCGCCCTCGGGTCAGGCGGTCGGGGTCAGCACCCGCAGGCGGTGGTCCCAGCCGATGTCGCGGCAGTCGCGCACCGCGAGCCCGGCCCGCTCCGCCGGCGCGCTCACGTCCTTCACCGAGCGCAGCCCGGAGCCGAGGGCCGCCGTGAGCCGCAGGTGGTGCAGGACCGCGTCGATATCGTCCGGGTCGGCCGCCTCCACCTGCTCGGCCGGCACCAGAGCGCCCTCGACCAGCACCAGGGCGCCCTCGGCCGACGGCGCGGCCGCGGCCTCGCTCAGGGCCAGCACCGCGTCCTCGTCCGGCAGCCACTCCAGCAGCCGGCACGGCAGCAGCGTCTGCGCGCCCGAGGGCACCGGGTGGGTCTGAGCCACGGGCTCCACCCGGGGCAGCACCTCCGGATCGCCGATCCGGCCGCCCAGGACGCCCAGCACCGACGGCAGGGCGGCGAGCCGTGCGGCGAGCCGCACCCGCAGCCGGGAACCCCCTCACGAGCCCTCGGCCGGGACTACGAGCTCTCCGCCTCGGTGGCCCGGTGGATCCCGGCGGGCATCGCGCACCGGAGCGGACTCCGTCATCGCCGCCGGGGCCTTCGACGCGGAGCTGTTCGAGCTGCCGTACCAGGACGTCACCACGATCAACGTCACCGACGCCCAGCGCAGACTGGTGCTCGGCCGGACGCGCAGCACCTGTGCCCAGGACGACGACCCCGAGACCTTCGCCGCGCTGTCCGCCGGGCACCGCAACTGCCTGCCGCTGCCGCAGTCCACCAGCCACACCGCCGGCGCCGTGGCGCGGGAGCCGGCCCGGACCCCGAGCGACCCGCGCACCGCGACGGAGTGGACCTCTACACGAGCTCGACCAGCCTGCGCCGGGCCTTCCGCGCGGAGACCGGGATGCCCTTCTCCGAAGGGCGCACCCGGCTGCGGCTCAACCACTCGCTGAGCCTGCTGGAACAGGGCCAGCTGGTCAGCACCGCCGCCGCCCGCGTGGGCTTCGTCAGCACCAACGGTTACATCGTGGCCTTCCGCCGCCACTCTGGGCAGACGCCGGGCGCGTACGTGCGGAGCTCGTTGGACCGTGCCGGTCGGGGGCTGTGACCCGGGTGGCAGTCCCCGTTCTGCCGACGCCGGGGCAGGGCCTCGGCGGACGAGCCATCGCCGCGTATGAGAAGTCCCTGTGATTTGGGGCATCAGGACTCCGGACCCTTGCATGAAACGTAAACAATGGGAAACGTATCGCTGAACAAGGCATCCACCATGCTCCTGACCCCGCCCGCTCGTGGTCAGGACACTCAGAGAACCGGCTGCCGCTCATCAGCGCCGCACACCGAGGACGTACATGCAGGGAATACGCCGTCTTCCCCTTCCGGCCGGGCTTCGCAGACTCGCCCGGACAGTGCGTCGCCGCAGCGGCATCCCGCGTCAACCGGGCCCCGCCGGACCCGAGCACACCGGCGACGGGCCTCGGCAGCGCAGCCGGGCCGCCGACCGCGAGGAGGCGCTGCTGGCGACCGTGCCGGGCCTGGTCCGCCACCGCGGTCGTCTCGCCCTGGTACGGGACGACCTGCTCCCCGCCGATGCCCGCAACGCCAACCTCCGTTCCCTCGCCGAGGCCCTCGAAGCCGCTGCCGTCCCCTACGGGCTCGTCCCCGACGGCCGGCTCACCCACCGGGTGGCCATCGCCCCGGGAGACCGGGCCGCCGCGCTGAAGGCCTGCGCCGCGGCGTTCGCAGGACTCCCCGTCTACGCCCGCCTCATCGCCGCCGACGGCGAGGCCGGGGACGTACTGGCAGAGGACCTCCCGGCAGCGGTCGACGCCGCCGAGTCGGTCCTGGCCGACGGCGACCGGCAGGCCGGTGAGTCCCCGAACCGGCCCCGGCGCCCCGCCCGCGTCCGGGCCGTACGCCTCCACCACCCCGTCGTCACCTCCGGCCGGACCCTGGTCTACGGCCCCGAGACCGGCTGTGACCTGGAGTTCTGGGAGGCCCCGGACTCCGGCGAGGGCGCCCTCGCCACGCTGCGCGAGACCCCGTACGGCTGGTGGGTTCCCTCCCTGGCCGCCTCGGCCACCCGCCGGGTCGACGACCGGGACTACCCCGTCGTCGACTGCTTCGCCAACCGCTTCCCGGACGACATCGACTTCCCCGTCGACGCCGTGATCACCTGGGTGGACGCCGCCGACCCCGCCTGGCGCCGTCGCAGGGACCGGGCCGCGGAGGCTGCGGCCGTCGGCACCGGCCGCCGCACGGGGCTCGACCTCGCGGACAACCGGTACCGCGACCGCGGCGAGCTCCGGTACTGTCTGCGCTCCATCGCCGCCCACGCACCCTGGATCCGGCACGTCTTCCTCGTCACCGACGACCAGGCCCCCGACTGGCTCGACACCTGTCATCCCCGCGTCACCGTCGTCGACCACCGCGAGCTCCTGACGGACCCCGACGCTCCCGAGGTGTTCAACTCCCACGCCATCGAGAGCCGGCTGCACCGCATCGAGGGCCTGGCCGAGCACTTCATCTACTTCAACGACGACATCTTCCTCGGCCGCCCCCAGCGCCCGCAGGACTACTTCCTGTCCTCCGGACTGCCCAAGGTGTTTCACGACCGGCGTGCCGTCGACCCCGGCAGCCGGGCCGGCGACGACGTGTTCACCGCCTCGCAGAAGGTCACCCGGCAGGCCGTCGAGGAGGCCGTCGGCCGCACCTATCCGCACATCCTCGCCCACACCCCCTACCCGCTCACCCGCTCCCTCTTCACCCGCGTCGAGGAGCTGCTGCCCGGTCGGCTCGCCGCCACCGCCCGCTCGGTCTTCCGCAGCACCGACGACCTCGCCCCCGTCACCCTCGCCTCCCACCTCGCGCTCGCGGAGGGCCGGGCGGTCGAGGGACGGCTCGCGCACGCCTACGTCAGCACCGCGCGCCACGAGGTGATCGAGACGCTGCCGCCGCTGGCCGCCGAGCGCAGCCACGACGCCTTCTGCCTCGCCGACGACGAGGACGCACCCGCCCGGGCCGGAGCCGGAACGGGGCACGGAGACCAGGTCGGACTGACCGCGACGCAGCAGCACAACATCGTCGCCGCCTTCCTGGAGGCCTACTTCCCGGTGCCCTCCCCGTTCGAGCAGCCGCAGCCACCCCCGCCCGGGGACCAGGCGCCCGGGACAGGTGGCTGACCTGCCCCGGCAGCCAGGGTGGTCCTGGCCGTCAGGCTCAGGCGGGCTGGACCCAGTCCGGGTCCAGGCGGTCGGTCAGTCCGGCGGCGGTGAACGCGGCTTCCAGTTCCTCGTGGCCCTCGGTGAAGTGGGCCCAGCTGTCGCAGTGGACGGGAACGACGCGGCGCGCACCGAGGATCTGGGTGGCCTCGGCGGCCTGGGTGCTGTCCAGGACGATCAGGCCGCCGTCGAAGAGGCCGGGGAATCGGGGGGCGCCGGCGAAGAGGATGGCGGTGTCCACCGGGGCGAAGCGCTCGGCGATGTCCTTGACCGCGTCGAGCGAGGCGTTGTCGCCGCTGACGTACACGGTGGGCAGGCCCTCGCCGGTCAGGACGAAGCCGATGACCTGGCCGAGGATCGGCTCGACCGCCTCGCGCGCCCCGGGTCCGTGAACGGCGGGTACGCCGGTCACGGTCACCGTGCCGCCGCCTCCGGGGCGGTCCAGTTCGATGGATTCCCAGTCGGCCAGGCCCTTGGCCTTCTCGCCGAGGCGCTGTCCGCCACCGGGGGTGGTGAGGGTGAGCGGGACGTCGGCGAGCAGGGCCCTTCCGGAGTTGTCGAGGTTGTCGGGGTGCTCGTCATGGGAGAGCAGGACCACGTCGACGGGGCCGAGGTCGCCGGGGGCGGCGGTGGAGGGGGCGGTCTTGGTCAGGGTCGCACCGGGCGCGGGGTAGTCGCCGGGAGCGTCGAAGGTCGGGTCGGTCAGGAAACGCAGGCCGCCGTACTCGAAGAGGGCGGTCGGGCCGCCGAGAACACGGACGGAGAACTGGACGGTCGATGCAGGCACAGAAGACACGGAGACGACCTCACGGATAGCTTCGAATGAACCGTGAGATGACCGTAGCTGTTTCTCACGGATAGACGCAAGGCGTACCATGAGGAATGTGAAGGAGCCCGTGATGGAAGAACCCGTCCTGCCGCCGGCCCAAGGGGAGGAAGAGCACATCTCGCTCGCCCTCGCCAACAGCGCCATCGCGCGGCCCGGCGGGCACACGGTCGATCTTCTGGGGACCCCTGAGCAGGCGAACCACTGGCTGACGGAACGGGGTCTCGCCCCGGTCGACGCCGGCATGCGGGAGATGTGCACGACGCAGCTGCGCTCCCTGCGCGAACAGATCAGGTCATTGTTCGCGGCCCGCGCCGCGGGCCTCCCAGCCCTCCCCGCGGCCGTCAGGGCCGTCAACGACGCGATGACCCGTGTCCCTACCGCCCCGCTCCTGCAGTGGGACGACAAGAACGGCCCCTACCGCGCCACCACCCACCCCACCACCGCAATCCTCGACCACGCCCTGGCAACCCTCGCCGCCGACGCCGCCGACCTCCTCACCTCCCCGAACGCCGAACGCCTCACCGCATGCGGCTCCACCCCCTGCAACCGCTACCTGCTCCGCCAGGGCCGCCGCCACTGGTGCTCCACCCGCTGCGGCGACCGAGCCCGCGCCGCCCGCGCCTACGCCCGCCGCACCCAGACCGCGACGGAATGACGAACATGCCCCGGCTCGGCTACACCGCCGCTCCCGAACCTGAATGCGTGATGTCGGTCTGACCGGTGGCCGGTCGTCCATGGCAGGCCGGTCCGGCGAGGCATCCGCCGCTGAGGCGGGGCCGGTACCGGAGCTTCTCCGCCGACACCGCCTGTCCGCCTCGGGTCACGTCATCCGGCCGTGGTGTCCTCGGCCTCCCAGCGCAGCAGGTCGCCCGGCTGGCACTCGAGCACCTCGCAGAGCGCGGCGAGGGTCGCGAAGCGCACCGCCTTGGCGCGGCCGTTCTTGAGTACTGCCAGGTTGGCGGGCGTGATCCCCACGCGGTCCGCGAGCTCGCCCACGGACATCTTCCGCCTGGCCAGCATCACGTCGATGTCGACGGCGATCGGCATCAGATGACCTCGTCCAACTCGGCCTGCATCCGCGCGGCTTCGACGTCGCGCGCGACGGCCTGGGCGAGCAGCATCCGCAGCACGAGCACGATGAGCGCGACCCCCAGGATGGCCACGCCGACCCCGCCCATGATGAGGGTGACGCCCGGGTCCTCCCGCTGGCCCGGCGCATTGACCGCCGTGACCGCGAACCACAGGAGGGAAGCGGCCACGATCGCGCCGATCACGACGTCCACGTACCGGAAGGCGGTGTGGGAGAACACGGTCCCGCGTCGCACCATCGTCACCAGCCGCCATACGCAGATCAGGGCGGCCTGGGCCGACATCATGCCCAGGATCGTGATCACGCGCAGCGGGGTCAGCGGGAGTGCCCCGTCCTCCGGGTCGGTGGCCAACGCCCACACCATCGATGCCTGTACGAACACGGTGCCGGCGAGCACCACCGCGAGCACGGCACGCAACGCATGCACTGTCAGCTTGCCCATGACCCATCCTTCCATCGATTGACGATGGGAATCTATCGAGTTTCGATAGGTGAGGCAAGGGTTGATGGCATCGATCGCTCGCCGCTGATCATGCCTTCGGCTGAAGGGGCGTCTCCTCGTGAGGGAACCGGGCGAGGGGGGCGTCCTGCTCGAAGAAGGTCTTGGCGCGGATCGTCGCGCGCTCGTCGTCACGTACCTGTCCCGGCCCGGAACCGTTGCCGAGCAGTACGCCGCCGAACCGCATCCGCATGTACGCCGCGGTGTGGTGCAGGCTGGTCACCAGCCCGTCGGCGCGGACCTCGTCGCGGTCCGCCATGGCCGTCACGCCCCATAGGGTGCGGCCCGTCATCCGCTCCTTGAAGTCCGATCCAGGCGCCGTCAGCCAGCCCGACCAATAGTCGAGGTAGCGCTTGGCGTGCCCGGAGAGCGCGTACCAGTACAGGGGCGAGGCTATGACGACGTCGGTCGCCTCCAGCGTGGCCTGCCGCAGCATTTCCTCGGTCTCTCCGGCCGTCCCGTCCCCGGTGGCGTGCCGCCCGTCCTGGAAGTCGGGCAACGGCAGCCGGGCCAGATCGACCCACCGCTGCCGGACACCGGCGGGCAACTGCTCGGCGGCCGCCCTCGCGAGGAGCTCGGTGTTGCCGTCGGAACGCGAACTGCCGAGGACGAAGAGGAACGAGCGGTCGGTCATGAAGAAGTCACTCCCACGGTGCGCGGTCGGTCGAGCCGGGGGAATGCCCGCTCGTGGCTGTGACGTTAGACGTTGACATCAATGTGAAGGTCAACCGGACGCAGAGGAACGGCACATGCTGATCGGCGAACTGTCCCGGCGCACCGGGGTCAGCTCCCGGCTGCTGCGCTACTACGAGGCGCAGGGGCTGCTCGACGCGGAGCGCGGCCCGAACGGGTACCGCGACTACACCGCGGACTCCGTGGCCGCCGTACGGAAGGTCCGCGCCCTGCTGGCGGCGGGCCTGTCCACCGAGGTGATCCGCTCGGTGCTGCCGTGCGTCCGGGGCGAGGGGGTGCGCGAGGGGGTGCGCTTCGCCTGGTGCGAGGAGATCCGGTCCGTCCTCGACGGGGAGTTGGCGGCCATGGACGCGCGCATCGAGGGCCTGCGGCACAACCGCGACACCCTTGCCTGCTACCTGCACCAGGCCTGAGCCCCGTCCCGGGTTTCGGGGCGGGGCTCAGGCGACGGGTCACCCGCTACCGGATCAGACGGTGGCCGCCTGAGGGCGCTGCTCGGTCTGCGGCTCCGCGGCGCGGTTCCCGCGGGAGGGCAGGAGACGGTCCAGGGCGCAAGCGCCCCGGCCGGTGAAGACGATCAGCAGGAAGGCCCAGCAGTACATCGCGGAGGACTCGCCGCTGTTCTGGATCGGGAAGGGGGCGTCCGGCTGATGGGCGGTGAAGTAGGCGTACGCCATCGAGCCGGAGGCGATGAAGGCCGCGCTGCGCGTCCCGGCGCCGAGCAGCACCAGGGCGCCGGCGACGAGCTGGATCACCGCCGCGTACCAGCCCGGCGGCCCCGGCGGGGACCGTGCCGCCGCCGTGCGCGCCGCCGAGGTGCTCTGCCGGCGGCTGTGAACCGTACGGCCCGCACGCGACCGGGGGCCGGGCCGGAGGGCATGCTCCGACCCGGCCCCCGCGCGTGGGGCCGGGTGACCGGGAGCTCCGGGGCCGGGCGGCCCCCGGAGGGCTCAGCTCCTGGCGACGAGGCTGGCGGGCCTCATGTCGGTCCAGTGCGCCTCCGTGTACGCGGCGCAGCCCTCTCGGCTGTCCTCGCCGTGCACGACGGTCCAGCCCCCCGGAATCTCCGCGAAGGCGGGCCAGAGGGAGTGCTGGTTCTCGGCGTTCACCAGGACGAAGTAGCGGGCGTCGTCGTCCTCGAAGGGGTTGGTGGCCATGGTGTCTCTCCTTGGGGGATGACCGCAGCGGTCGGTAGGGGGATGGGACCAGTGGTGGGTGAGGGAGGCGACCGGGGCGTCGGGGGCGCCGCAGAGCGCTGCCAGACCCCCGGTGACAGGCGGGCGAACCGGGCCGGTTCCTCCTCGGTGTAGAGCGCCGGATTCGCGTCGAAGTCCAGGCGCAACCGGCCGTCGGGGTCCGCCACGGCGGACACCGACAGGTCGTCGACCGGCCCCGAGGCGAGGCTGGACGACCCGGCCGCGGATTCCGCCGAAGTCCAGCTCCGTCTCGAACGGCCGCAGGTTGACCAGCGGCCCCGGAACGCGGCCGCCGCCGCACTCCGGCCACAGCTCGCGGGCCAGTTCCTCGCCGCGGAACCGCTGGTGACGACGGAGCAGGGTCAGCTCGCCGCCCGCCGCGCCCAGCAGCGACCGGAAGGTGTCCGCCCCCCGGACCGGCAGCCGCACCGGCAGGACGTTCACCGCCGTCGCGGGCACCCGTAGCGTTCCCGGGCCGGTCCGCGCCGTCGCGTACACGGCGAGGACCGCCTCGCGCGAGCCGGCCGCCGCGGTCACCCGCACCGCGGTCGTGGCAAGCACGACCTCGGCCCAGGTGACACGGGCGGAGCGGGCGGCGGCGCGCACGGCCGCGCTGTCCTGCGCGTCGAGGGGCGCGCTGTGCCGCAGCGCGGTGTCCTGCGCCGGGGCGGCCCGGCCGGCCGGGGACACGGGCGCGGGGCGGTCCGCGTACCGCCCCGTCCAGTACCGCCGGTCCGCGGCCTGCGCCGCCGAGCCGGTGTACGCGTGGTCCGCGTCGGCCAGTACGGAGGCCGGCGCGAAGGGGGTCGGGCCGGGCGGCCGCCCCCGTACCAGGGCCGTGTAGACCTCGGCGATCCGCCGGCTGAGCAGCGCCACCCCGTACCCGTCGACCGCAAGCAGGTGGAAGTGCTGCACCAGCAGGTGGCGTTCACGGCCGACCCTGGCCATCAGCCGCGAGCGGAACCAGGGGGCCTCGTCGAGGGTGTGGCGCACGGCCCCGTCGAGGGCCGACGTGTCGAGCGGGCCGACGACCTCGATGTACTGGCCCATGTGGTGACCGGCGTACGAGGGATCCGCGCTCTGCGCCGCCGGGATGTGCGCATGCGCCGCCGTGAGTGCGGCCGTTCCGGCCTCCGCCGGGGTATCGGTCCGCGGCACGGCCGCTCAGCCCCGGTGGGCGGGGACGCCGTCGGTGACGGCCGCCCCGCTGGTCGCCAGCGCGGCCCGCACCTCGCGCTCGGCGACGTGCAGCAGCAGGGAGTCGCAGATCTCGCCCGATCGCACGGCCAGCGTGGACAGCAGGGAGGCGGTGATGCCGTGGGTGTGCTCGGTGGCGGCGCCCTGGACGTAGATGCCCGCCCGGACGCGGTCGGTGGTCTCCACCCGGTGGTCGCGGCCGACGCGCAGCCGCCCCTGCCCGTCCGTGAGGCACTCCCCGGCCAGGTCGCCGAGGAGTTCCGCCGGTTCGGTGGGCCGGTAGCCGGTGGCCAGGACCACCGCGTCGCAGTCGAGGGCGAGGGTCTCTCCCGTGGTGAGGGAGCGCACCACGGCCCGTGCCCCGTCGGGCAGTTCCTCCGCGCCGGTGAGGGCGGTCGCGTTCAGGATGCGCAGCCGTTCGGCGCCCGCGACCTTCTCCTGGTAGACGGTCCGGTACAGGTGCTCGATCAGATCTCCGTCCACGACCGCGTAGT
The DNA here is from genome assembly GCF_043201855.1 of Streptomyces sp. NPDC048257. NCBI lineage: Bacteria > Bacillati > Actinomycetota > Actinomycetes > Kitasatosporales > Streptomycetaceae > Streptomyces > Streptomyces sp. NPDC048257. The sequence continues at coordinate 331,103 of NZ_JBICZI010000003.1, read as the reverse complement.
TGGTGTTGGTGTGGTAGCCGATCAGCTGCTGCTTGACCTCCTCCGGGGCGCGGAAGAATTCGTCGACCGCGGCGGGGTCGAAGATCCGGTTGGCGAACGGGCTGTCGTCGGCCGGGCTGTACCCGTACCGGGTGAAGACGGCGCACACCTCGGCGTCCGGGAACGTGCGGTGCAGGTGGTCGGCGGTCTCGGCGGCGGACTGTCCGGCGCCCACGACGACGAACCGCCGGTGCGGACGCGCCGTCAGTTCCGGTGCTCGGTGCAGCAGGTCGCGGTTGTGCCAGATGTGCGGGCCGGTGCTGATCCCGGCGGGGACGCGCGGGCGCAGTCCGGTCCCCAGTACGAGGTTGCGGGTGCGGGTGGCGCGCAGGGGGCCGGTGCCCGAGGCGGGCCGGGTGATGACGTCCAGCTCTTCGGCGACACCGTCGGGACCGGCCGGCCGCACCTCGACGGCCTCGGTGGCGTAGTCGACCAGCCCGCGGAAGGGGGCGGCGCACCAGCGGAAGTAGTCGTGGAATTCGAGGCGGGTGGGGAAGAAGGACTTCTGATTGATGAAGTCGGCCAGCCGGTCCCGGTCCTGCAGGTAGTGCAGGAAGCTGAAGGGGCTCCCCGGATTGCGCATGGTCACCAGGTCCTTCAGGAAGGAGACCTGCATGGTGGCCCCTTCGAGGAGCATGCCCTGGTGCCAGCCGAAGTCGTCCTGGCGCTCGATGAACGAGGCCCGGAGCGCCTCGCCCGGGGCGCGCCGGCCGTTGTGCTCCCGGATCGCTATGGCCAGGGCCAGGTTGGCCGGCCCGAAGCCGATGCCCACCAGGTCCGGGAGGCCCGGGAGGCCCGGGAGGCCCGGGAGAGCGTCCCCGGGTGTGGAGCTCGCGTGCGGTGCGGACATGCCCATCCTTCCTCGGTCCTACCCCAATTCGATTAGGTAAGGCTGGCCTAACATCTCTGACGGACCGGAAGCTGTCAAGTTGCCCCTGCAGCTGTCTCGATCCGCATCAAGCCGAGGGAGGAGCAGGCGAGTTGGACACACGAAAGGCCCCGGAGCCGTCTCGGCTCCGGGGCGCGGTGGGGGAGGGGCGGCGGTCCCCGGTTCAGCGGGGGAGGTGCTCCTCGCCCGGCAATCCGTCCGGCACCACCGTGGTACCGGTGTGCTCGACGGCGAAGACCGACGCCGGTACGGGGCCTCAGCTGCGGTGGAAGACGACCTCCGGGTCGGCCGCCGACGGACCGTCCAGGCGCGGCGCCGGCTTCCCGCGCAGGTGCAGGTCGAAGAAGTCGCCGACGTACGCCCGCGTGATCTGCTGCGAGCGGGTGCCCGACAGGGGGGTCTCCGGATGGGGGTAGCCCACCTGCTCGCCGAGTACGGGCCAGTCGGTGAAGGCGGGGTGCCCGGCCCCCGTGACCGTCAGCCAGCGCTTCCAGCCGTCCAGCCGGGGCCAGTTGTCCTCCCAGGAGGTGTCCGGGAAGTCGGGCGGCAGCAGGGCGGGGTCACCGGCGAGCATCAGGAAGGGCCGTCCGCCGAGGCCGGCCTGGGGTATCGGTGTGAAGAAGGTGCCGTCCATGTTGACCCCGGCGTCCACGCGCGGGTCCACGGCCATGGTGGCCGAGGCCGCCGCGCCGCCGATGGAATGGCCGGCCATCCCGATGTGCCGGGCGTCGATCAGCCAGGAATACCGCCACGAGGCGTGTGGACCGGTGAGCCGGTCCAGGAGGAACGGGACGTCACGGGCCCGGCCGTCGGAGACCCGGTGCAGCGACCCGTCGGGGAAGACCTGCTCGCACGCCTTGCAGGTGAGCGTCCGCCCGCCGGGGAAGACGGTGCCGTCCGACTCGTACGCGTGGTCCACCGCGGCCACGACGTACCCACGGCTGGCGAGGTCCTCCGCCAGGGTGCTCAGTGAGGTGCGCGGCAGGGTGAAGCCGGGGGAGAGCACGATCAGCGGGTAGCGGCGCGCGGTGGGCCGGGGCAGCGCGTCCGCCCGCGCATGGGTCCGGGTGGCCGCGACGCGCTCGGGCGTGACGTACTCACCGAGCTGCCCCCGGTCGGTCAGCAGCGCCTTCGCCTCGGCAGCGCTCATGTAGGGAGCGGGAGTTCCGGTGTGGGCGAGCGCCGGGTAGTACAGCGACAGCAGTAATTCGCGATCGGCCGTGGGTACCCAGGGGTCCTTGCGGTCCCGGTCGACCAGGTGGAGGGTGTCCCGCCCCACCGCGAAGTCACCGGTGGGGCGGGGGAGTTCGAGTCTGATGGGGCCGGCCGCGGCCATGGCGGGAGTGGTGAGCGTGCCGGGCGCGGCGAGGGCCAGACCGGTCGCCACCGCCGTCAGTACGCGGATGATCTTCTTCATGTCGGCATCTTATGGCTTTTTAGGCAAGCCTTACCTAACATCCTCTGAATGTCATGGAGTTGAGGCGCCTCCGTGACGGTGCCCTTGGGACTCGAACGTGCATTTCAGGACAAGCTGAGTGGCCGTCCGGTGAACCGTGCGCAGCCGGCAGCAGGTCAGCGGGGTGGGGCCTGCACGTCGCGGGCGGCTGCGGCCCGTTACGGCGTGCGACGGCAGGGCGGGTGGGCCCCCGGTGAACTGCCCGAACGACCATTCGGTCGCCGGTATGCGGATGCTCTGTCCGTAAATCGGTCATGGACATGCAATGCGCCTTGATGTCGGACAGTCTGGTCCCACAACGACGCGATATCCAAACCAATTATCGCGTTCAACCTTTGAATCGAAAGTGAGTATCGTCGTGCGTCACCGCATCGCAGCTGCCTCCTCCGCCGCGCTCCTCTGTCTGATCGGTACCACCGGCGTGGCAGCCGCTCAGCCCACCAGCCTGTACGCCCCGTCCGCCCTGGTGTTCACCGTCGCGCAGGGCGACGACGCGGACTCGGCCACCGCCCTCCGGGCATCGACGCTCAGCTGCGCCCCGACCGCCCAGGGCACCCACCCGGACCCGAAGGCCGCCTGCGCAGCCCTCAACTCCACCGGCGCGGTGCTGGACCTGGACCGGCTGCTCGCCTCCCCGAGCACGGACCGCGCCTGCCCGATGCACTACGCCCCGGTCACCGTCACCGTCGACGGCGTGTGGAAGGGCAGCCGCGTCGCGTGGAAGCACACCTTCTCCAACACCTGCGTCATGTCCGCGACTCTGAACGGCAACGCCGTCTTCGCGTTCTGATCCCGCGTCGCCGCCGCGCCCGTCCCGCGCGCCCTCCTCGAGCGCCCTGCTTCCGGACCGTTCCAGGTCCGGAAGCAGGGCGCTTTTCTGCCGTCCCGCTGTCCGTCCCGCCGGTCCTGCTATCCGTTCCGCTCCCGGGCCGAGACGGTGACGTGGTCCACCCGCATCGCATGCCCCGGCTCGGTCGCAGGACCCGTGCCCGCCCCGTCGGCGAGCGGGAGACTGCCCCCGACGGCCACGTTGAGGATCAGGAACAGCCCGTGCTCGACCGCCGCCCTCCACGTCCCGGGGTCCATCCGGTCGGCGCTCACCCGGTGGTACACCCGCCCGTCCAGGTACCAGCACCTCCTGCGCACCGGGCGCGAGATCGACCTCGACGGCGTACGAGTGGAACGCGGTACGGCAGCCGGAGCACGGCTGCGGACCGGAGTTCAGGCCCGCGGGCTCCTGGCACGGGCCGCCGTCGAGGACACCGCAGTGCATGGTGCCGAAGACGGTGTCCCGCCCGTTGACGGACTCCATGATGTCGAGCTCCCGACACCCCCGCACCGCGGCCACTGCGGGAGCCGGCCTGCCCGCGCCACGCCTGTGTCCGTGCACGCCAGTCGGTCAGGTGTCGCAGCGCTGTTGGGGGGAGAGGGACGTTGGCGGGGTTTTGGTGCGTGGGTGGTGGCCGGGGAGGCTAGTTTGCTTGGATGAGTCTCCTTGATGATGTGGCCGAGCGCGACGGCTGGCGGTGCTGGGTGTGTGACGAGCCGGTCGACCCCGACGAGTCGGTGAACGATCCGCGGGGGCCGAGTGTCGACAGTCGGACCGCCGACCGGAAGGCCAAGGTCGCCGAGCGGCTCGCGCACCGTGGGTGCAATACCCGCAAGGGTGCGGTCAAGGTGGTCATCGCCTGGCCGGAGCGCCTGTATGTAGTGGAACCCGCTCCGCTGATCACCGTTGCCGACAGGCTGGAGCGCAAGGGGGGCCGCGAGATGGTGGGCCGTTGTCCGACCAGGAAGGACGCCCAGGAGGCGGCGGACTGGCTGGTGGACCGGTTCTCCCGACTGGTACCGGGGCTGCCGGTAACCGCCGGCATCGAGGCGGGCGGCGGCCAGTTCCTCGTCATCCTGGCCACCGGCCGCCGCTGATCGGGGCACACCCGCGCACACTCGCATCGAGATGGTGGTCATCTGACCTTTCAACTCTGCAAAGCCGGGCCCACTAAAGGCTGTCCCGTTCATGCTCTTCGAGTCGGTGAAGGCGGGTCGTTCCGTGCGGGGCTACTCCACCGCGCACCAGGTCGTCACCGATGCCGACACCTGCCAGGTCGTCGTCGGCCGGCCGGTGCCGGTAGTTCTTGGACTGCTCGGCAATGCTGCGGTCTCGGGTGGGTACGAGGGTGCCGTCCACGATGAGGTTCGTGCGCCAGTACGCCACGACCAGGAGCACCCGGTCTTCCAGTGACAGGCTCCACGGCCGACCGCGCCGTGCCCCGTCCGGTCTCACGGCGAACCGCGGTCACCAGCTTGCCGAAGCAGCGAGGGCTCAGCCCGGTGAACGGGACTATCCAGGACGGCTCCGACGCCGTGATCACACCAGCCACTGCCGGCGATGGAGTAGTGACGGCCCGCCTGCGCCCGCAGTTCTGGCATGTCCGCAGGTCACAGCTGCCATGCCGGAATCTCGCCAGTATCCCGCCCAGCGCCTGGAGCACCGCAGAGCCAGCGTCTGAGGGCCAGCCTCTATTCCCTACGGTGTAACAGCCGCAGCCGCAGCCGCAGCCGCAGCCGTTGCCCGTACTGCTCGATGAGGGGGTGACGTCGGACGCTCGCTGATCAAGCTACATCCGAAAGCATGAATGGACGCATTACTTCCGTTTCTATTCCTACCTGGGTCGTTGAACACATGAGTGGCGTCCGCACCGGGTTCTCCTTGGGCGACTCGCCGTGCACGTCACGCCGAACCACAGGAAGGAGAACCCGCATGCATCTGTCGCCACATGAGCAGGAGCGGCTCATGATCCGTGTCGCAGCGGATCTGGCCGAACGACGACTCAGGCGCCAGCCTGATCTCGCACTGAACTACCCGGAAGTCATGGCGCTGTTGGCGGCCTATGTGCTGGAGGAGGCCCGCCACGACACGAAGACGGTCGCCGAGCTCATGGATACCAAGCTGAGCGATGTGGCGAAGTCGCTCAAGATCCCCAGCAAGACCGCCGGCGTCGACTTGACGGACTTCAAGGTCATGGACGGCGTGCGGGAGATGATCCGCGACGTGCAGGTCGAAGCGACGTTCAAGGACGGCACGAAGCTGGTGACCATCCCGGACCCGCTCGGCAAGGCGGACCCTGACGCGAAGGTCTACCCGGGCAAGTACGAACTCCTCGCGGACGACGGCCAGCACGCGGTGACGTTCAACGCTGACGACCACGAGGACTCCCTGGAGGAGGGGCCGCTGTGGGCGAAGAACACCGCGAAGCGCCCCATCCAGGTCGGCTCCCACTTCCACCTGGGCGACGTCAACGCGTGCCTCAAGTTCTTCAAGGACGAGGGGTGCACCGACCCGGCCGACGATGACGTGAAGGGGAAGCGGCTGCACATTGCGGCCGGTACGTCGGAGCGGATCGAGCCCGAACACGTACGCGAAGTGTGGGTGGTGCCCATCAAGGGAGCCCAATTGGTCAAGGGCCTTCGAGTCAAGGATTCGAGTGAGTGGAAGGTGGCCCCATGAGTGGTAGCTCCAGTCAGACGAGTGGTGTGGTGAAGTCGACGCCGCGCGAGCTCAGCTTCACCGTGCGCCCTCCGGTGCCGCTGTGGCGGAAGGATTACGCCACGCTGTACGGCCCGACGAAGGGCGACCGGGTCAGGCTCGCCGACACGAATCTCATCGTCGAGATCGAGGAGGACTGGTGCGGGGGGCCGGGCCGTAGCGGCGACGAGATGCTTTTCGGCGGCGGCAAGGTCATCCGGGAGTCGATGGGCCAGTCGCATTTCCCCAGGAGCGACACCACACACAATCCGGTGGACACAGTGATCACCGGTGCGCTGATCATCGACTACTGGGGTGTGGTGAAGGCCGACGTCGGCCTGCGAAACGGCGAGATCAAGGCGATCGGGCAGGCTTACAACCCGGAAACGATGACACCGAAGCCCTACACGGCCGAGGAGAACCGGGGCGGGCGCGCCTCGCACTTCGTGGTGGGGCCCGAAACCGAGGTGATCTCCGGCAACGGGCGGATCCTGACCGCGGGCGGCATCGACACCCATGTGCACTTCATCGGCCCCGGGCAGATCCACGAGGCACTCGCGTCGGGAGTGACCACGCTCATCGGCGGCGGCACCGGCCCCGCGGAAGGCAGCCGGGCCACCACCGTGACGCCTGGTGAGTGGCACCTCCGGCGGACGTTCGAGGCCCTGGACGCCTACCCGGTCAACATCGGCCTGTTCGGCAAGGGCGGCACGATCTCCTACGAGTCGCTGAAGGCCCAGATCCTTGCCGGCGCCATCGGCCTCAAGGTCCACGAGGACTGGGGAGCCACCCCCGCGGCCATCGACAAGGCGCTGGAAATCTGTGACACCTACCACGCCCAAGTCGCCCTGCACGCCGACTCGATGAACGAGTCCGGGTTCGTCGAGGACACCTTCAACGCCACCAAGGACCCCGACACCGGCAAGCCCCGGGGCATCCACGTCTTCCACGTCGAAGGCGCCGGCGGCGGCCACGCACCGGACATCATGAAGCTGGTGGGCAAGGGCTACGAAAGCGTCCTGCCCGCGTCGACCAACCCGACCCGGCCCCTGACGGTCAACACCGTCGCCGAGCACATGTACATGATGGTCGTCTGCCATCACCTCAACCTCGACGTCCCCGCGGACAAGTCATACGCCGACTCGCGTATCCGGCCCTCCACCATGGCCGCCGAGGACTGGCTGCACGACACCGGCGCGATCTCGATGATGTCCTCCGACTCGCAGGCCATGGGGCGTATCGGCGAGATGATCATGCGGACCTGGCAGACCGGGCACGTCATGAAGAAGCGCCGCGGCCACCTGCCGGAGGACACCGACAGGCACGACAACTTCCGCGTCAGGCGCTACATCGCCAAGTACACGATCAACCCGGCCATCGCCCATGGCATCGACGAGCACGTCGGCTCCGTCGAGCCAACCGGCCCCGGTGGTACCTCCAAGGTCGCCGATCTGGTGCTGTGGGAGCCGAAGTTCTTCGGCGTCAAGCCCCACATGATCATCAAGGGCGGACAGATCGCCTACGCGCAGGTCGGCGACGCCAACGCGTCGATCCCGACACCGCAGCCGTACTTGCCCCGCCCGGTGTGGGGGGCATGCGGCCGGGCCCCGGGAGGCAACTCCTTCAACTTCGTGGTTCCCGAGGCGGTCGGCATCAAGACGAAGTACAACCTGACCAAGGGGGTGAAGGCGACCACATCCACTCGTGACGTGACCAAGCAGAGCATGAAGCTCAACGATGAGTCGCCGGAGATCGAGATCGGCCCCGAGTCCTTCCAGGTCACCATCGGCGAGGGTGGGGGCACGGGCACGGGCACGGGTCCGGGCACTGAGCCCGGCACAGGGGAACCGGGCGCGAATAGGGGCACGACGACTGATGCCCGCACCGTGCTGAAGAAGGCCCTTGCGGACGGTGCCGACGACGATGACGAGCCCGACGACAAGCTGATGTTCGACAAGGATCATCCGCAGAGAGATCCGGAGCTCTACGAGACCGAACTGCCCATGGCGCAGCGGTACTTCCTCTTCTGAGCGCGACGTCGGTCCGGCGCCCCCGCCGCCGGACCGCCTGCTTGGGAATTGTCCCTTTTCCTGAGCTCCGTACCTGTGAAAGGCAGGCCACCGTTCCCATGAGCCATGCCGCTCTGCTTGTCCTGGCCGACGGCCGTTTCCCCGCAGGCGGACACGCCCACTCCGGCGGTGTGGAGGCCGCGGTCGCCTCGCACGGTGTCCACGACGCCGCAAGCCTGGAGGCGTTCTGCCGGGGCCGCCTGCACACCGCCGGGCTGACCGCGGCCGGCCTCGCCGCCGCGGCCGCCACCGGATATGACCCGATGGCGCTGGATGAGGCCGCCGACGCCCGCACCCCCGTACCGGCGCTGCGGCAGGTCGCCCGCAAGCTCGGTCGGCAGATGCTGCGCGCGGCCCGGGCCGCCTGGCCCTGCCCGGAGCTCGACCAGATCGCCCACCGCCTGCCGCAGGGCGCACACCAGCCTGTCGTGCTCGGCGTCGCCGCGCGCGCCGCCGGCCTGACGCCGTTGGACGCCGCCCAGTGCGCCGCCTACGAGAGCATCAGCGGCCCTGCGACGGCGGCGGTGCGGCTGCTGAGCCTCAACCCGTTCGACGCGACCGCCCTGCTCGCCCGGCTGGCCGGCGAACTCGACGACGTCGCCCACGCCGCCGCCGAAGCGGCAGCACGGCTCGCCACCGACGGTGTCGGAGCCCTGCCCGCCGCGTCCTCGCCGCTCCTTGACATCACCGGCGAACAGCACGCCGCCTGGCCCATGCGCCTCTTCGCCTCCTGACCCCCCACACCGTTCGGAGAACGCCATGCACCTCAACCACGACACGACCCTGCCGCACCACTACACCCCCAGCGCCGAGGCACTGCGCCCCGATGGCAGCCGCCGCGCCCTGCGCATCGGCCTGGGCGGGCCCGTAGGATCCGGCAAGACCGCCACCGTCGCCGCACTGTGCCGCGCCCTGCGCGACCGGCTGTCCATCGCCGTCGTCACCAACGACATCTACACCCGCGAGGACGCCGAGTTCCTGCTCCGCGAAGCCGTGCTGCCCCCGGAGCGCATCACCGCCGTCGAGACCGGCGCCTGCCCGCACACCGCGATCCGTGACGACATCTCCGCCAACCTCGAAGCCGTCGAACAGCTGGAGGAAACACTGCCCGCCCTGGACCTCATCCTCATTGAGTCCGGCGGCGACAACCTCACCGCCACCTTCTCCAAGGGCCTCGTCGACCACCAGGTGTTCGTCATCGACGTCTCCAGCGGTGACGATATCCCCCGCAAGGGCGGCCCCGGCATCACCACCGCCGACCTCCTCGTCATCAACAAGACCGACCTCGCCCCCTACGTCGGCGCGGACCTGGACACCATGGCCGCCGACGCCAACCGGCAGCGCGGCGACCTCCCCGTCGCGTTCACCAGCCTCGCCTCGGACGACGGCATTCAGCCCGTCGCCGACTGGGTCAACGGATGCCTGGCCGCCTGGCGCACCGAGGTCGCCGTATGACAGCCATCGCACCCCATCCGAGCCCGCCGCACACCATGGCACCGCCCGCACCGCCCGCACCGACCGTCGCAGGAAGCGAGACGGAGTGCGGTCAGACGCAAGAAGAGCACGTGGCCGGACGAGTGCACCCAACGGACCCCGCACATTCGGGAGTCCGGGCCACCGCCGTCATCAGGGCCGCCCGCGACGGCTCCACCACGACCGTGCCGCTCATGCGCAACAGCGGCCCCTTCCACCTGCACCAGACGCAACCCCACAACGGGTGGGCCCGGGTCAGCGTGATCAGCTCCATGTGCGCACCCCTCGGCGGAGACCGTCTCGCCCTCGACATCACCGCCGAGGAACACGCCAGGCTGGAGGTGACCACGCCGACCGCCACCATCGCGCTGCCCGGCGCCACTGCCACACCCGCCACCTACGACGTCCGCCTCACCGTCGCCGACCACGCCATGCTGTCCTGGCTGCCCCAACCCCTGATCAGCGCCTCGGGCAGCACGCTTCACCAGACCTGCACGGTCCACCTCGCACCCACCGCCGCTGTCCTGCTGCGCGAGGAGCAACTCCTCGGCCGCACGGCCGAACCCCCAGGCCACCTCACCACCCGCCTTACCGTGCACCGCGGCGGCCGCCCCGTCCTGGACCAGCACGCCGCCTACGGCGGTACGGCACCGGCCTGGGACGGCCCCGCCGTGCTGGGCGGACACCGCGCCGCCGGCCAGCTCCTCGTCGTCGACCCCCACCTCACCACCGACCACCCGACGCTCCTCATCGGCGACGACCCCGAGAAGGGCCACGCCGTTCTCACCCCGCTCGCCCAGCACCCCGCCTACCTGGCCACCGCCACGGCCACCACCCTCCACCAAGTGGGCAAGCTCCTCGACACCGCGCTCGAACACATCCGGAACATGTAGCCGGGATCAGCCTGAGGCGCGGCTCGGGTGGACATCCGACGGATCGTGCAAGGGGCTCACGAGCAGGTCTTCCCACTCGGCGGCTCGGCGGAGGATCGGTCGAGCGACGAAGGCGCCCGGTTGCCACCACACACAGACTCCCGGCAAGGCAGTCGATGTTAGTTCTGCCTCGTGGATGACGGGGCCTGAAAACAACATCGCCAAGGAGGCAACACGCCCACGGCCACGACGAGCCCGTGGATCCCCACGAGGTCATGCGCTGGTTCATGGGGCAGGTGGTCGTGCAGGTAGGCCGCTGGCGCATCGCGTTCAAGCAGGGAGAATCGTCGGCAGTGGAATGATCAGGCAGTGGCTGGTGTGATCACGGCGTCGGAGCCGTCCTGGATAGTCCCGTTCACCGGGCTGCCCTCGCTGCTTCGGCAAGCTGGTGACCGCGGTTCGCCGTGAGACCGCGGACGGGGCACGGCGCGGTCGGCCGTGGAGCCTGTCACTGGAAGACCGGGTGCTCCTGGTCGTGGCGTACTGGCGCACGAACCTAACGCTGCGCCAGCTCGCCCCACTCTTCGGGGTCTCCAAGTCGGCCGCCGACCGGATCATCGAACACCTTGGTCCGAAACTGGCACTCCAGCCGCGCAAACGGTTCAGTAAAGACACCGTGCTCATCGTGGACGGCACCCTCGTACCCACCCGAGACCGCAGCATTGCCGAGCAGTCCAAGAACTACCGCTACTCCACCGCGCACCAGGTCGTCATCGATGCTGACACCCGCCGGGTGGTCGTCGTCGGCCGACTAATGCCTGGCAACCGCCACGACTCCCGCGACTGGAAGGAGTCCGGGGCGAAGGAAGCCGTCGGTGACACGGTGACGATCGCGGACGGCGGCTACCAGGGCACCGGACTCGTCGTCCCGCACCGACGGACGAAGGGTGAGGCCCTTCCGGAATGGAAGGAGGAACACAACCGCTCCCACAAGCAAGTAGGCACTCCTTTCTTCAGGGATCCAGTCAGCTGCAGTGCAACTGTGCGTCGGCCCAGTCAGCGTGGTCCTTGCCCGTGCCGTCGCCGCCGTCGGCGGCCACCAGTTCCAGCACCTCGGCGCCGGTGATGTCGACGTCCAGAGTTGTCGGGCCGGTGGCGTGGGTGCGCACCGGGGTGGTCGTCAGAGTGCGACCGTCGGCGCGGGCCGAGAAGGCCACCGAGCCGTGGTCGACCTCGTCGTCGATGCCCACCGTAGCGGTCAGCCGGGTGCAGTGGCCGTTCAGCTGCAGCCCCACCACACTTGATGCGTGGGTTCCCAGGCCTGTGGCGAAGGTCTTGCCGTTGAGCGAGAGTGTTCGCCCGTCTCCGGCGCCGGCCTCGCCGTTGCTCGTGTTCCGCTCCACCGGACCCCAGCCGTTGGCCGAGTAGTAGAACGGCAGGGCGCTGACGGGGGTGTCGGCGGTCGGGGGCAGTGCCGCCGTGGCCGGAAGGACCCTACGGCTGTCGGCCAGGTGCTGCGCGCCGCCCTGCTGGAAGTCCGCCGCTGCGGTGAGTGCGGAGAACTGCGGCAGGGTGCCTGAGGGGGCGGTGACCTTCCAGCTCGCGGTGGCAGACGTGCCCGGGGCCACTGTGGCATCGGCGACCGCCGTCGCCGGGGTGACGGTCCAGCCGGTCGGTGCCTGCAGGGTGATGCCGGTCGCGGTGGCGGAAGTGACGCCGGCCGGCACGGCCAGCGTGGCGGTGACCGTGGTCTGCTCGGCTGGCGCGAGGTGCTCCGGTGCGGCGAGCGCGAGCGCGGCATTCGGCGAGGCGGACGCGTAGGTGGCGGCCTGGTACTGGGGGGCGGCCGCCGAGCCTGCCGTGAGCGGGGAGAGCTGGGTGCCGTAGGACTCCAGGGAAACGGCGCCCAGGCCGCCGGTGGTGCCGTCCGCGTTCCAGACCGCGAGGGCGATGGAGTTGGCGCCGTCGGGGTTGAGGATGCCGTTGGGGATCGGGAAGCTGTGCTGCGGGCCGAGGTCGTTGATGTACCGGCCGAGCTGCCAGCCGTTGACGAAGATCAGTGCCCGGTAGTGGCGTGCCGGGTCGTCGGTGATGCGCAGCCCCACCGAGGTGTCCTGACCTGCGGGGAGGTTGAGGTTCGCCGAGGTGCGGTACCAGGTGACACCCGGGGTGGTGTTGTTGGTCGGCAGGGTGACGGGTGACCACGGGGTGTCGGGGAAGCCGGGCAGCGACCAGCCGGAACGCTCGCCGTAAAGGCCTCCGGTGTTCATCGGGCCGCGGGCCGGGTCGATCAGGGTCTCCCCGCCGCGGCTGCCCTGGATGCGCCAGGTGACCGCGGTGGTCGGTGCGCCGACGAGGGCGGCACCGGTCAGGCCGCGTGCCTCCTTGTGGGAGTCGTTGGCGGTCCAGTCCTCGTTGTGGCCGGAGTTCTCCAGCAGCACCGAAAGTACGTTGTCCGCGCTGTCCTTGAGGCTGCCTGCGGGTAAGGCGAACCGGTGGTGGCGGTCACTGGTGCTGCCCAGGAAGGTGCCGTTCAGCCAGACCGAGTAGATGCCGGCGGGGCCGGTGATCGCGGACAGGTCCACGGCGTTGGTGCCGGGCATGCCCGTGAAGTGCGCCCGGTACCAGACGTCGCCGTAGTGGAAGCCGTACTCGTCGGTGAACAGCACCGGGAGCGTGTCCGGGGTGGTCGTGCTGTGGGAGGTGAGCTTGTCCGCCACCGTCCAGCTGCTGTCGTCGAAGCCCGGCTGCGCCTCGGGATTCTCGGTGGACTTCTTCCAGCCGGTCAGTGCCGGCAGGGAGACCGCGGTCGGGGCCTTGAGCCGGCCCGTTCCCGAGCCGCTGGACGTGGTCGTCAGGGCGAGGGCACGGCCGTTCCAGGTGGTCTTCGCGAAGGAGCCGGCGAAGACCTCGACAGCGCCGGCAGAGGCGCAGTCGCCGGTGAGTGCCAGTGTGCCGTCGGCGGCGGTGGTGGCGCCGCGCAGCAGCGAACTGCCGCGGACCAGCACGGGGCCGGCCGCGCTCTGGGCCGTCCAGAACGTCTTGGCGGTTGCGGTATCCCCGATCAGCAGCAGCAGCGGTCGCTGTCCGCCCGTGACGAGCACCCGGGCCAGGCCGGAGTGCTGGTAGTTGAGCCGCAGGTCACCGGTGGTCGCGTTCCAGGTGAACGGCACGTTCCCGCTCAGCACCTTCACGGTCGGCTTCGTCGGGAAGTTGAGCACCGTCTCGCCGGACTGCCCCTGGCCGCCGTAGAGCACCGATAGGTCACGGCCGCCGATGGTGGTGCTGGTCATCAGCTCCGAGGTGGAGTACTGCAGCCGGCTCGCGCCGAGTTGGTAGCCGGCCACGAGGGTCTTGGACTCCCTCCCCGCCAGCGTGATCGCGGTTCCTTCCTGCTGCGGGACGGACGGGTAGTTGCGCGTGGCCCCCGTCGGCTGGTCGACGGCGTCGACCGCGACGAAGGCGCCGGAGGCCGAGGCGTTCTTCTGCCCGGTGGCGACGATCTTCAGGGTGTGTGCGGCGTCGGTCAGGTTGTTCGCCGAGAACTGCACCTGCTGCGGCACGACCGTGGCCGAGTAGCCGTCCACGGTGGCCATCTTGGTGCCGTCGATGTAGACGTCGGCCAGGCCGTGGTTGGGTGCGGTCGATGCGATCCAGCGGACCGACCTTCCGGTGAACGGTACCGAGACGCTCGTACCGGCGGTCTCGGTCCAGGACTCGGTCTGACGGTAGTCGTTCTTCGCGTAGTCCTGCTCGGCGCCGACATGGGTCCAGCCTGGGCTGTAGGCGAGGCGGCCGTCCTGGTCGTCGAAGGTGTAGGCACCCTTGGTCAGGTCGACCGCGATGTGTGCGTTGACGGTGCCGGTGGACTTGACGTCCGCCTGCCGCAGGAAATGGAACTGCGTTCCGTCGTCCGGGTTCCGGCGGACCGTCTGCACCACGTCCTGGGTGCTCGGGGCGGCGTTAGTCACCTGGTCGGTCTTGTTCAGCGACTGCGCGGTCCGGAGGAAGGAACCGATCAGCTTGATCTGCTGGTACTTGTCGGTGAGCTGGCGAGGCTCGCTGATCGCCGCGCCGTAGTCGTAGGAGGTGTAGACCATGTTGGGGTCGGCCTGCCAGCCCCAGGAGGTACCGCCGTAGGCCATGTAGAGGTTCTGCATGGTCGCCCCGACGGCGAGGTTGTTCTTGTAGAAGACGTTGGCGAAGTCGGCGCCGGTCAGCTGGCGGCACTTGTCGTAGCCGGGGCCACCCCACGGGTCGAAGGACCCGCCCTGGAACTCCGCGGTGAACAGCGGGGCGCCGGGCGCGCGGGAGTAGCCGGCGATGTTTGGCAGGTTGCTCCACTGCGTGGGGTTGGAGCAGTTGAACCCCTGCGGGTAGGAGGTCACGGCGTCGATGTCCACCGCCCCCGGACCGGTGGCGAACGCTTGGTTGTGGTTACCGGTGAGCGGCACGGTGATTCCGTGGTCCCGCGCGGCCTTCTCCAGGTGGGCCATGTAGGCCCGGGCGTCGTCGTTGTTCTTGTAGTACTCGTTCTCGATCTGGTAAGCGATGATCGATCCGGTCCCGTTGGTGAGCTGGTGGCGAGCCAGGATCGGGGCGATGTGGTTCAGCCACTCGTCCGCCGCTGCCAGGTACGCGGGTTCGGTGCTGCGCGCCGAACCCGGCAGGGTGTCGACCCAGGCCGGGAATCCGCCGCTGTCGAGCTCGGCGTTGATGTACGGGCCGGGCCGGGCTACCACGTAGATGCCCTCCTGCGCGGCCATGTCCAGCAAGTTGTCGACGTCGCGGATGCCGCCGAAGTCGTACACGCCGGGCTTGGGCGAGTGGTAGGCCCAGTCGAAGTAGATGGAGACGGTGTTGAACCCGGCCGCCTTCATCTTCTGCAACGTATCCCGCCACAGGTCCGGACTGGGCAACCGGTTGTAGTGGAACTCTCCGCTCCAGATGTAGGTGCGCTTCCCGTCGATCAGCATCGAGTAGCCGTCATACGTGACCGTGTGGGAGCCGCTGATCGCGGGAGCGGCAGCCGGCACGGCCGGCACGGTAGCGGCGGAGACCGCTGCGGTGGCGGGGTGGGCGGCGGCCGCGCCGCCGACCGTCAAGACCAGCGTGAGGACAGTCGCAAGCGCTCTGCGCAAGCAGCGACCGGTGGGCTTGGGAGGAAGGAAGTCATTGAGCATGGGGCGGCTCCTGAACTGGGTGGCAGTCACAGTGGTCGCGGAAGGGGCCACCACCATCGTGGTGCCAGCTGATGTCACCGTCAGGCCAGTACCTGTCGGTCAGCCGGCCAAGCTCCTCCCACCAGCGGCATGTCTCGGTGATCTCGTCCCACAGCTGTCGAGACCCGGCCTGCATGACGACAAACTCGGCCGCGGTGCGGCCGTAGTAGTCGACGCCCGCCCAGGATCCGGTGGTCGGATCGTCGCCCCAGAAGCGGGTGTGGGTGTGTTCGCCTCTGTCGTCCCAGCCGAACGAGGCGCGGGGGACGGTGAGGCCGATGTGGAACTCGGCGTCGAGGTCTCCGCCCGCGACTGCCCACGGCGACAACTCCGTCGACGAGTATCCGGCTGTGCTCGCGGCCGCCTCGGGCGCGGCCGGCTGCGGACCGTGCTCTGCTTCGGGGCGTGCCATCTGAATGAAGGAGGCGAAGGAGTGGAAGCGGCTTTGCGCCTGGCCTCTTCGGTAGCGGTGAGTGTCAAGGTGCCGCAACTGCACCAGGCAGTGGTCCAGGAGGTCACGATGCGGCCGCCCGGGCTGCTTGTGCCGTCGGTACGCATGAGCCCCGATAGGGAGATGAGCAGGTCCGCGAGGGTGTAGGTCAGTTCCCGCTGCCGTGTGCGGAGCGGCGCGGCGCGGCCTGGAGGGGCACCGCACGAGAGTCCGCACGTTCTTCACGCTGGTCCAGGTGGAGGCGCGGGCTGTGATTTGCCTGTTCGACCAGAAGGTGCGCGCACGGCGCCCCTCCCCCCGGTGGGGCGCCGTGCCCGTTCGGGCCAGAGCTGCGAGTGCCTGTCCGTCAGCCGGTGGCGACGGGGTAGACGTCGTCGATGGTGTCCTGGTCGGTGGTGGTCTCCCACTCCGTCACCTTGCCGCCGTCAGTGCGTGCCAGGACGTAGCGGTCGGCGCGGAACCAGATGGCTTGGGAAAGCCGCTTGCCGTTGGCGGGGTATTCGCGCTCGACGGTGACGGTGCGGCTGCTGGACTGGGTCGTCTCCTGGGCGACGCGGGTGCGCAGCTGGTGGCTGATGGTGGTGCTCAGGGAGGCGGAGAAACCCTTGTACTGGAAGCTCGTCTCGGCGGTGACGGAGATGCTGGTGGTGGTTTCCACCTCGCGGGCGTTGCTCGTGGTCATGCCGATGGTGGTGCTCTGGGACTCCTTCTTGCTCACTTGGCCACTGTGTTCGTAGTAGTAGACAATCTTGTAGTAGCCGTACCGCTTGAGCAGGTAGTACGGACTCTCCGCGGCCTGCCGCGCACGGCCGAGTGCCGGGTCCGACACCAGGGGGAAGGGCAATAGTGTGGTGCCGATGAGGACTTCCCGCGTGGTCTCCGGGTGGGGCCTCGAGTGTCCGCTCATCGGGAGGATTCCGCTGACCGCGCTTCCGGTCGGTCCGGCGGCGGCGTTGATGATGCCGCTGTAGGCGGTGTCCCTCTCCAGCAGCCACAGCTGGGAGTCGCCGTCCGCGCCGGATGCCCGCCCATAGGTGTTGATCTTGTCGGAGCCGCTCGTGCCGAAGTTGTTGGGGGTCAGGAACAGCCCGCCGTTCTTGTTGCTGAGCGTGTAATAGCCGCCCCCCGCCTGCCGGAGCAGCCAGGTCTGGCTGCTGCGGACAGCGGCGTCCGCCCCGTTCTGCGGCGGGAAGAGGTTGACCCGGACGTCATGACTGGCGAAGTTGTCCGGAGTCAGCAGGTTGCCGGCGACCTTCTGGGCGATGAGGTACTCGCCGTTGTCGAGGCTCAGAACGTTCCACGTCTGCGATGCCCGGGCCTGCCCACTGGTCTCGGACTTCCAGATCGTGGCGTAGGAGTCCCCCTCGAAGTCTGAACTGGTGAGGTACAGGCCGGTGCGCTTGTTCTTCAACCGGTAGGCGTAACCCTGCTCGATGCCCTCAGCCGTTGCCATCGTTCCCCTTCCGGATCCCCATCAGGAAGCGTCATCCTCACAGGGGAATCGCATGAAGAGAAAGTACGTAATCAGACAGACATCGACATGGAAATGAACACTCCAGCACATGAATCATCAAGCGCGCTGGACTCTGCTGCCAGTTGTCCCGTCTTCTCGGGCATGACGAGGGCGAAGAACGTTTCTGCGGCAGGTCGCGGCCCCGGCCGTGCCAGTTGCCCTCGCCGCCACCATCGGTTCCGTCGCCCAGGCACCGGGAGGCAGCTAGCCTCTCCCGCCGTGCCGTACTCGTCCGCCGGAGCTGATGGGGCGAGGGGCCGGGCAGCCGAACCGCTGACTACCGGCTTGTTCGACTGGAACCCGCACGAGTGAGCCGACAACGCCGGCCCAGCCGGATGGAGCCGACCGAGCCGCCGGTGGCCCGGACCCGGACCGTGCCACGCCCGACGGCCCTGCCCCGACGGCCCTGCGCCGACGGCCGCCGGGGCTGGGGTCGTTGTCGGCCTGGGCGACCGAGGTGACCCCTGGCGACCGGCGGCACGTCCACCTCACCCGCCGGGGGGACCTGCGCGCGGAAGCCGCGTTTGCCCTGCCGGGCGCCCCGGTCCCGCTGTTGTTCCTGGCGGGCCGAGGTTGTGCATCCCCTTCTCGCCGGTGCCCTTCTCTTGGCCTTCGCCGCGGGTGCCCATGCTCTTGGAGGGCTTGCCGTGCGGGTTGCCCGCCTCTTCCTGGGAGACCTGTCTGCCGGGGCCCTTGGCGGGGGCGTACTTCTCCGGGTGGAAGGAGCGCTGGGCGCTGGGGTTTATCCTGCTGCCGGGTGCGACTCGGGAGCCGCCCCCCGCCTGCGACAGTGAGGCCGACAAACAACAGGACTGTCGAACGCTGCATCAACAAGCTCAAGCAATGGCGCGGCCTGGCCACCCGATGCGACAAGACCGCCACCATCTGCCTCGCCGGACTCCGCACCGTCGCCATCTACATCTGGTCCACGAGGCGATCCGAAAAGAAGCGGCCTAGCTCTGCGTGGGGGTGGTCGGGTTGCCGCTCCCGGTGTGCGCGACGTCCACCACCAGTCGGTCGTCGAGCTGGAGGACCCGGTAGGGCAGTCGGGCGCGCAGGCCGAGGCCGATCTGGGTGCGGCCCTCGGAGCTTGCGCCGAACACGGCGTCCCGGAAGGTGCGGTAGCCGGTGACGTCCACGCCGGGCAGCGGCTGCCCGCTCCGGCCGGGGATGGTGGGGGCCATGGTCTGCCGGTCGTAGGCGGGCGAGTCCACCATCACCTCCAGGACCGCGCCGCCGCGCACCGGCAGGGGATCACCGGAGGCGTCCTGGAGGAGGGCGTCGGCGTAACGGACCTGATAGCCCACCGGGTTGGCGGACGAGCTGCCCGGCACGTCAAACACCAGCCGGTCGTAGCAGGGGTGTTCGCCGCTCCTGATGCCACGCAGCTCCGGGACCTGGCCGGTGGAGCGGCCCTCGGCTGGGCTGTCCCACCCGATCGGGCACTGCATGGCCGGTTCGACGGCCCCGGCCGCAGCGGCGGTGGTCGGGGCCGCCGCGGCGATTGTGACGGGCAGGGCCGTGGTGGCCGCGAGGACGAGAGTGGCGGGAAGGATGATCCAATGTCGCATGATCTGCCCCCTGGGGGAGATTATTGGTTTGTGTTGCTCCTTGTTGATTTCCGTTTGCCCGGGTGTTCGGTTTGTAGGCCTGAACCTGGGAACTTTCCGGAGGGACGTGACGGCCCCTCAACCCCCGCGCTCTCGTGGGGCGTGCTTCCTTGGCGTTTGCGACGGCTTGGTAGGTCGCGGACCCCGGGGCGCGGCGCACGGTGCGTCGTAGACGGTGATGGGGCCGGTGGTCGTGGTACTCGGCAGTGCCCTGCCCTGCCGGCAACTCCCGCTGGTGTCACTCGAGACTGCCAGCCCTGCCGTGCTGTGCGCCAGCTCCGTCGGCACCACGACCCTGCGGTCGACGCCGCGGGCCCCCTCCCGCAGCTGCCGGCTCGCCCGCCCTCCGAGCACCCGCTGCACCGTCGCCTCGGGCAGGTGCGCCAGCAGACCGATCGTGTGCACCCCGAACTGGACAGCCGCTGCTCCTGGGCGCGTTCTCTGAACTAGTTCGTCTTTGCGGGTGGTTCGTTCAGGTCTCTGACCAGCGGGGATGTGTGGGTTCCCAGGCGGTCGAGGAGGTGGAGCTGGATGATGCCGCAGGTAATGGCGATGACGGGCGGGTCGGTGGCGCTGGTGACCCGTAGTCGCAGGTCGGACAGGTGGTAGAGGATCACCGGGCCGGTGGGCATCACCATCTGGTTGCCGGGTTGAGCCCCTGCACCTTCTGGTCGCCGCCGAGGGCTCGGCGGACCTGGCGTTCGATCAGGCGGAACAGCAGCAAGGCCAGGCAGATCACCGTGATCAGTGCGGCGACGCGTGCGTTGTCCAGTACGAAGACGGGGATGACGGCCAGCGGGCACTTGGCGGGCGCCCGCCTCGAATTCGCCGTATCGGCGCTCGACCGTGCCTTGGTCCATGTGACGACGTAGTGCTTCGCCGGGATCGGCCTGTTTGAGCGTGAGGGTGGTCAGCAGCGCGTACCAACCGTCCTTGATGTCCGGGGCTCGCCGCGACACGCGTTTCGCCTGACCGGAGACGGACAGTGGCGCTCACTCACCCGGGCAGGTCAGGTCATCAGGTCGCAGGGAGGTAGTGGGCGATGAGCGCGTCGACGCCGGCGGCAAGTTGTTCCTCCCCGCCTCGGACAGCCAGGGCTGGGCCGAGCGAGCGAAGCCGGGGGAAGTCCTTCGCCGGTAGGCGGTGCAGGCCCAGGCGGAAGGCGGGGTCGGGTTCGTCGGGGTTGTCGACGACTTCACGCAGCTCGATGACGGTGTACCCGAGCACCCAGGAGATGAACGCCCGGTACATCTTCAGCGTCGTCTCCTCATTCATCCCTGCCGTGTCCAGGAGGGCGAGCAGGCGCTCGTGGGCACGTTGTACCGCTGGGGGCCTGCGGGTCAGGGGGACGGTGAAGGGCCTTATGGCCACCAGTGACATGACGTGGGGGTGGGCGAGGGCCACCTTGTACATCGCCTGCGCGATGCCATGGAGGGTCTCGCGCCACGAAGGCGCGGCCTGGCCCTGCGGCACGGAGACGGCGGACGCGGCGCTGTCCAGCGTCTGCTCCAGTTCGATGAACAGGTTCTCAACGAGGCCGTCCAGTAGAGCGTCCTTGCTGGGCGTGTACCGGTAGAGGGCCATGGTCTCCACGCCGAGTTCATCGGCTACCCGGCGCATGCTCAGACCGTCGAGTCCCTCATGGTCCACCAGGCGGAGGGCTGCTCCAAGGACGCGCTCGCGGCTGAGCCGACTGCTGGCTGCCATGGCCGCACCTCCGAAAGAGCCGGCTCCGCCGACCTGCCCTTGACGACCGCATCGGTGGGGTAGAGCCTGTATACGTACAGCATAAACGGATGGCGTCCGTATACGCCCTAAGCATGGCATGAGCACATTCCGCCATGCTCCTGTGATCGTCCAAGCAAGTGAGTGGTCGCCGTGCGACACACGAATACGCCCTATCCGTCACGCCTTCGTTCTTGCACCAGCCCCTGCCTGGTACCGCTGGCCCCCGAGGCGCTGGCTCAGCTCTACGCCGAATACCTGGACCTGATGGGATCAGGTCGGTTGCCGAGCCACACCACCTTCGAGGACTACTACTACACGTGGCGCTCCGCCCGGCGCGCTGGAAAGCTCACCGGCCTCGACGACGGCGCCGTGAGAATCGAACCGAGCGGCGAGCGACACCTGATCACCCGGCCCGACAAGCAGCTCAAGGGCGTCGTCAACACTTTGGTGCTCCTGGTCGACTTCCCCGACAAGCCGCACCAGCCGAGCCACCGCCCAGGTCACTACGAGCAGCTGTTGTTCAGCACGAACTCCCTCCCGACCGGCAGCATGCGCGAGTACTACCGCGTGATCAGCGGCTTCGACGCATTCAACAACACCGGCATCGACATTCAGGGTGAGGTCCACGGCTGGTACCGGCTGCCACAGCCGCTTTCGTTCTACGCCGACGGCAACTCCGGGCAGGGCCTTTTCCCCCGCAACGCACAGGGCATGGCCCTGGACGCGGTCAAGCTGGCCAAAGCCGAAGGTGTCGACTTCAAGCCCTTCGACGTGCTGGACGAGAACTCGGTCACTGCTGTCTTCGTCGTGCATGCCGGGTTCGGAGCCGAGAGAACCAGAAGCCGCGACGACATCTGGAGCCTCAAATGGGGTGTGCCAGGAGGCGTTGCGGTCAGCCCTGGCCTGACCGTGGAGACGTTCCTCACGGTGCCGGAGGACTGCACCATGGGCGTGTGCGCCCACGAGTGGGGCCATCTGGCGGCGCGTTGGGCCGACTACTACGACACGGGCCAACTGGAGGCAACCACCTCCAACGGCCTGGGCAACTACTGCCTGATGGCGGCGGGTTCTTGGGGCAACTCTGGACTCACCCCGGTCTTCCCCAACGGCATGCTGCGCATGTTCCACGGCTGGGCCGCTCCAAAGCGCATCTCAAGGACCTCGAAAGACGTGGTGCTGCGCCCGACTGCCGAGGGCGGTGACATGCTCTTCATCCAGAACCCGGACACGATGACAGAGATGCAGTACATCCTTGTCGAATACCGACGCCGCCGAGGACAGGATGCGTTCCTGCCGGACGCGGGCATCTCGGTCTACACGGTCGACGAAGCAATTGACAACGTGGACGATGAGGACCGTCTCGCGATCGAGCTACTCCAGGCTGATGGCAGGCGCGATCTGGGCACGATCTTCGGTCGCGGAAACCGGGGAGACTCCACCGACCTGTATCCCTCCGCGGGGAACAGGACCATCGGTGAGACGACGAGCCCGGCACTCAACCTGCCGAATGGAACGTGGTCGGGCGTCACGATCGAGGTCGAGGGCAACCCCGGCGATGACGAGATGGCCGTCGATGTCCACATAGTGTGAGCCCAAGCGATCGGCCTGAGGGGCCTCGACCTCGGATTTTGAACACGTCTATGCGGCTTGGGCCAGGGTAGTTGCTGCTGGTTGCAAGGCGTTCCCGTAGACGACCGGGGACCGCTGGCCGAGGCGGGAGCGCCGGCGTCGGATGTTGTAGCGGGTCAGCCAGCGGAAGGCGTCGAGTCGGGCTTCACCCTCGTTCGGCCAGCCTTTGCGGCCTTGAGCGTCTCGCTCTTGAAGGCGGCGTTGAAGCTTTCCGCAGCGGCGTTGTCCGCGCTGGATCCGCTCGTGCCCCTGCTCTGCCGGACCCCTGATGACCTGCAGGAGGACTTCTTCCTCGCCGACGTCGAGCGGGCGTTGGCAACCGCCGAGGGGTTCCTCCAAGAGGGCGCACAGTGACGCGAGCGGCTCGGCGGAGAACTGCCTGACATCGGGCCGTCCCGGCCGGTGGAGGCGGTGGAGGACGAGGAGCGGACCGTGATGCGCATCGTGGTCCTGCTGGCCTGCCGAACCCTTGGGGTCTTGCTCGAACCCTTGGGGCCTTGCTGGTGGTGGCCGGAGCCATGTTGAACTACGCGCTCAGCACCTGGTACTCCCGCACCGTAGGCGGCATCGGCGCTCTGCTGTGGGGGGCCTGGAGTGCTGCTCCTCGTGGACCCGTGGGACGCTTACACTGACTGGTGGCCCGCCCTGCGGGTCCGCATTCACCACGAGCCGGACCCGCCCGCCTGGAGCACCGGCCTGGGCAACATCTTCACCCGGCTGCTGCGGATCGCCTGGGCCATCGGCGCTGCGGTCGGCGGGGTGCTAATGCTGGCGACGTTCTACTGATGGCCGTTGTGATGGCCGTTGTGGTGGCTGATCCTGCTGGTGCCGGTGGCACTCGGCCTGGTCGGGCACACCACGGCGGGACGCGGCCTTCCCGCCGTACGAATCCTGATCGCCGTGACAGGACAGCTCGCCTCACTGTTCCCGGGCACTGTGCTCGCGCGGGCGTTCCACGTGGAGGCCCTGCCCCGCGGCCATGCCCAGGCGCCGTGAACGCCCCCTTGTGGGAGCCAAGTGGGAGAAGAACCGACGCGGGGAGGGGGATGCGGTAGAGCCGGTGGCGCCCGCCGCCGGCAAGCCGCTCCGACGGCGGAGCCAGACCGACGCGGCCACCGGTAAGACCCCGAGCATGTAGCACCCGGGAAACGCGCAGCGTCCCAGTAGTCCGCCAGCTGGACCGGGGGGTTGGGCACCCGTCATCGACCTGCTTGAACGGGGCTTGCGCGCGTCGGGCGGGCGTCCACCACCCGTCGACCGGCCCACGCACGGCAGCGCTGCTTGCCGAAGGCTTGGGCTCAGCCCTGCGACGTGATGTGGTCGATGACCGCGGTGAAGTCATCGGTTGGTGAGAAGTCCACGTATTCGCAGTCATCGAGGGCCACGGGGGCGTGTCCGGGCGGCCAGTAGAACGCCTGTCCCGCCTCGTAGACCTCCTCACCGTCCTTCGTCACCATCTTCAGCCGGCCTTTGAGCATGTACCCCCAGTGCGGGCACTGACAGAGATCATCGGTCAGGCCCTTCAGAGCCGGCCGCAGGTCCGTCCCCTGAGGCAGCTGCACGAAGGCCACGGACAGGTCTCCGCCGACCGCGCGCGTACGCAGTTCGACGCCTCCGCCCTCGATTGCGACTGGTGTGTCCTGTCGGGTCGTCCCGGTCATGGCTGCCTCGCTTCGTTCGTAGTGCGGCAGTGCGCCTCGCTTCCAGACTGGCCCGAGCGGTCGGGGCTCGCCAGGCGGGCCCATGGCCCGCCGGCCCCGCCTCTCCCCTCGCCGCGATCCAGCTCTGGCTGCATTGACGTACCACGAGGCAGTCCACGCCCCGGCGCCAGGACCGCACGGCTCGCACCGGCGCGGCCGGCGTGCGTCAGGTTGGAGACGACCACCGAGCGGACCATGACGTCGTCGTAGTCAGAGCCTACGAAGACCGTGGCGGGGGCGTTGGTGAGGTTCTGCGGGGCGAAGGCCGGCGAGGGATCGCTGACGCGGCCCCTGACGCAGAAGGCGTACGTCAGGAACTGGCGCCGCTGACGCCAGGGGCGACGAAGCGCCGGTGCAGGGGGTAGAACTTCGGCTCGGGGTCGCTCTGTACGCCCAGTTCGCCCTTGAGTACGGGGGCGACCCTCGCCTCGATGAACCGGTTGAAGTGGTCCTCCGACTCCCAGATGTCCATCACGTTGAGGCCGCCGTCGACGAACCAGGCGGCGTGCATCACGCACCCGTCCGGTGTGTCCTCTTCCCAGCGCACCTTCTGGCGCACCGCGTCGTACACGTCGGGTGTGATCTCGGGCCAGGAAAAGGTCATCACGACTGCCATGGAGTTTCCTTTCGACCGCCTGGACGCGCCGCGGCTGGACGGTCCGCGGCATGGCATTGCGAAGCTAAGCCGCCGGCATCGCCGGTGCACTCCGGGGCGTCCATCCGAGAACGGCTGGTACTGCAACGGTGTTGGGTGTGACTGGTGGCCAGGTGGGTCGTCGGGCTGGTTATGGGTGGGGTACGTGGTGATGTGAGGGCGTGGGCGGCGGGGCTGGGTGAGGTGCATGAGCGGTTCGTGCACCGGTTTGCCCGTTCGGAGCTGCGGGAGTCGGCGCTGGCGTATATGCGGGGGCTGATAGCTCCGCTGGAGCGGAAGAACACGTGGACGCTCGCGGAGGAAGCAGGGCACGCGGTGCCCCATCGCACGCACCGGCTGCTGCACCGGTGCGACTGGGACATTCTGGAGGGCCTCTTCGCGGCCCGCCCACTGGCCGCCGCGTGGACGACGTTCATTGATCGACGTCGGGGGCGACATGAGGCGTCCTCGCGGACTGGGAGGGCTTCGGCTGGCGGGCGGGTACGGCGACGGGGGGCTTCCCTCCGCTGAGCAGCGTCATCAGGTCCCGTCTCGCGTGGTGCACCGCGAGGAGATTCGGACCGAAGAACCTCTCGTCGAACAGCGTGTAGGGCCGGAAGTCGACGCGCCGCGGCATGGTCGCGGCGTAGCCGTACTCGAACTGGACGGCCGCCACCTGCCGTCGAGCAGGGCTTGTTGGAATCCCTCAAGGACTTCCAGTTCGGCGCCCTCCGCGTCGATCTTGAGGAGATCCACGGGTCGATGCCGTGCGCGGTCAGGTAGTCGTCTCCCCGGAGCACAGGCTCCCGTCGCCACTCGACAGCCTGCTCGCGTCCACCCGCGGCGGCAGCTGGAACGCGTGCCGAGGCTGATACCGGGTGCCCGCGCCGAGATCGTCGCCGCGACCGGCCACGGACCGCAGATCGACCACCCGACCTGGTCAACGCCCGGATGCTGAGCTTCATGGAGGACGTCGCTCGCTCGCCCCCGCCGGGTAGCCGTGACCGGACGGCCCGGCCGCCGGCCGGGCGCGACGGCCCGGCCGGCCGGATCGGGTCAGGGCGGTCTCGGCCACGCCGTGGCGAGCACCCCCGTGGTCCGCCACGGCGTGTGCGAGGCCGCCCTGCGTCAGTGGGCGAGGGTCGTCGGGGCGGGCTCGGGCGTGCCCGTGGGGTGGAAGCGGGTGAGGCGCTGCGGGGGGACGATCGTGGGGAGGAGGAAGTTCCACAGGTCGGTGACGCGGGCGGGCAGGTCGTCGCGGCGGGTGCGGACGTGCGAGGTGACCTGGATGCCGGTGAAGGCTCCGACGAGCAGCGTCGAGAGGGCCCGGACGTCGAGCGACGGGTGTATGTCGCCGCGTTCCTGAGCGGGGGTCAGGCAACTGCGGCAGGTGTCGATCCAGGCGTCGTAGGGAGTCGGGTCGGGGTGGGTGAAGGAGCCGAACTCGATGACCAGGCGGATGCCGGCGCGGATACGGACGTTGGTGCGCAGTCCGTGCGCCATCCGGTGGGTGAGGTCGATGACCGTCTGCAGCCCCGGGTCCTCGATGGCGGGGAGGTGCTCGGACACCTGGAACTGCTCGTCCATCAGGGTGCGGGCGAGTGCTTCCTTGGACGGGAAGTGGAAGTAGAGGGCGCCTTTGGTGACTCCGGCGTGTTTGACGACGTCGCTGAGGCTGGTGCCCTCGAAGCCGCTGAGGTCGAAGGCGGTTGCCGCGCCGTCGAGTATGGCTCGGCGGGTGATCTCCGCCCGCTCCTGTCTGGCCCTCGCCACGTGCGCTCGTCCCCCTGGTCCGCTGCCCGAGCGGTGTTCGCTGCGGTGTGCCGTCAATCTAGTCGGGCAACCCGAAAGGAAACCAGTCGACAGGTACTTTTTTGTGGCGGCGCAGGAGCGGTTGGGGGAGGTGTGTGTCTCTTTGTGTGATTGCTTCTCCCCGGCAGTCCGGGAGCACGAGCTCGCCGGCCGGGAGCCGGCATGGCGCACCACGGCTGTCTAGCATGCAGGGATGAGTGATCTTGACGAGCGGGTGACCGGGTTTCGGCTCGATGTGGGGCAGGGGGAGCTGGACGACCTGCAGGAGAGGCTGGCCCGGGTGCGGTGGCCCGACCAGCTGCCCGGGGTCGGGTGGGCGTACGGGATGCCGCTCGAACGGATGCGGGAGCTCGTCGGGTACTGGCGTCAGGAATACGACTGGCGGGCCGCCGAGGCCCGGTTGAACGAGTGGCCGCAGTTCACCACGGTCATCGACGGTGCCCGGGTGCACTTCGCCCACGTCCGCTCGCCCGAGCCGGACGCGACGCCGCTGCTGATGACCCACGGCTGGCCGGGATCCCTGGTGGAGTTCCAGCGCGTCGCGGGCCCGCTGACGGACCCTCGGGCGCACGGCGGCGATCCGGCGGACGCCTTCCACCTGGTGCTGCCGAGCATCCCCGGCTTCGGGCTGTCGGGGCCCACGACCGAGCCGGGCTGGGAGTTCAAGCGGGTGGCCCGGGCTTTCGGCGTCCTGATGGAACGGCTGGGGTACCCGTCGTACGGGGTGCAGGGCGGCGACTGGGGCGCCGCGATCTCGCGGGAACTCGGACGGATCCGGCCGGACCGGGTGATCGGGGTGCACCTGAACCTGCTGCCCGGCGGCGGGGCCACGACCGAACCCCGGCCGGAGGAGCTGGCCGCGCTGACCCCCGCCGAACGGGAACGGACGCTGGCGTCCTGGGAGCGGTACCGGATCTGGGCGCGCGAGCGGCAGGGGTACGCCGACATCCAGTCGACCCGGCCGCAGACCCTCGCGTACGGGCTCAACGACTCACCCGTCGGACTGCTCGCCTGGATCGGGGAGAAGTTCACCGAGTGGAGCGACCCCGCCTGCCCGGTCGACCGGGACCAGATGCTGACCAACGTGATGCTGTACTGGCTCACCGGAACGGCCGGCAGCGCGGCCCGCATCTACTACGAGCGGGCCCACGCCGCGTACGCGGGCCGGCCGCCCGAGGTGTCGCAGACCCCGACCGCACTGGCCGACTTCCCCCGGGACAACTTCATCCCGCTGCGCCACATCGCCGCGCGCACCGACACCATCGTGCGCTGGACCTCGTACGACCGGGGTGGCCACTTCCCGGCCATGGAGGTTCCCGAGCTGCTGGTGGAGGACGTCCGGGCCTTCTTCCGTGCCCTGCGCTGATCGGCACGGGAAACGCGGTGGGCCGGAACCGGGGCCGGATGTGATGATCACCCGATGATCGATGAGCAGCGGACCCGGCCCGTCCTGGCGGGCGACGAGCGCGCCACCCTGACCAGCGTCCTGCAGTGGCAGCGCGACACCCTGATGATGAAATGCGCGGGCCTGACCGAGGACCAGCTGCGGATGCGGGCGGTGGCCCCGTCCGGGCTGAGCCTGCTGGGGCTGGTGCGTCACCTCGCGGAGGTCGAGCGCGGGTGGTTTCGCAACGTCCTGGGCGGTGAGGACGTGCGCGGCCACTTCCCGAAGAACGAGGCGGGGGAGTGGACGGAGTTCCATGTCGAGGACGCTGACGTGGCCGGCTCGTTCAGGATCTGGGAGGAGGCGTGCGAGCGGTCACGGGCCATCGTTGACGCCGCCGAGTCCCTTGACGTGAAGGGGTACTTCGGCGACCAGCCGTACTCGCTGCACTACATCCTGACCCACATGATCGAGGAGTACGCCCGCCACAACGGGCACGCGGACCTGCTGCGCGAGGCGATCGACGGCACGACCGGCGAATAGCCGGGCCGCGGCCCGGCACCGCAGGGTACGGTCCGAGGTCATGCGGATCACGAAATACACCCACGCATGTGTCCGGATCGAGCACGGTGGCCGCGTACTGGTCATCGACCCCGGGACCTGGAGCGAACCGGCGGCCCTGGCCGGCGCGGACGCCGTCCTGGTGACCCATGAGCACGCCGACCACGTCGACGTGCTGCGCCTGGCCGGGCTCGGCGTGCCGGTCTACGCTCCCGCAGAGGCCGACATCCCACGGCTGGAGGTCAACGGGGTGTCCTCCGGTACCGAGTTCACGGCCGCCGGCTTCCGGATACGGGCGGTCGGCGGCCGCCACGCGTTCATTTACGGCGGCCAGCCCGACTGCGCGAACCTCGGCTACGTCATCGAGGACGCGGTCTACCACCCGGGTGACTCGCTGCACGTGCCCGAGCAGGAGATCGAGACGCTCCTGGTTCCGGTGCAGGGGTCGTGGCTGAAAACGGTGGAGGCGATCGACTTCGTCAAGGCGGTCAGGCCGCAACGGGCGTTCGCCATCCACGACGCCCAGATCAACGGCCGCGGCCTCGGCAGTGTCAACGGCTGGCTCACCGAGGAAACCGACCACGGCTACCGGTACCTGAGCCCCGGCGAGTCCCTCTGACCCACCGGCCGTCGGTGAGGGGTGGCCGGATGTCAGAGCACATCCGGCCACCCCTCTCCGTGCTCTCACAGCTCCGGCACCACGTCCCCGCCACCCGGATAACGGCCGTGCTCCAGCCGGAAGACGTACGCCCGCAGGTCGTCGGCCAACTCCCCGGCCAGGTAGGCCTCGTACTCCCGCAGGCCCTCGCCCGCGTCGCGCTCGTCCTCCTGCATGCTCCCCTCCCACTCCACGAGCATGGTCGCGATGTACTCCTCGACCACTCGTCTGGCGTGCCACCACTGCCGCACGGCAGCGGGCGTCCAGTGCTGGTCGCCGTCACAGGCGTACGCGGCCGGCAGGTCCTCGGCCGCGGCCCGCGCGAGAGCGTGTACCTCATCGGGGGTCTTCGGCTGCCGGTACACGAACTCGCCGTAGCCTTCCAACCGGTCGGCGTAGAGCAGGTGCCGGGGTGCGTACCTGCGACCGGTCCAGCCGCCGTCCGCGCCGGCCGTGTAGAACGGCCCGGGCACGTTCAGCGGCGAACGGTACTGCCACTGTCCGTGGAAACTCCGCTCTGGCTCACCGTCCGGCAGCGCCGCCACCGGGTCCCACCCTTGCACCCCGGTCATTTGGTCGTCGGAGGCGCGGCGCTCCGCCGAATCCATCTCCCGCTCCTTCTCTGCCTCGCACACCCGGTTTCCCACCCCGCCGTCCGCAAGTGACCCGGCACCACCTGCGTCCGGCCGAGGATATTCGCGCACCGCCCCACGTGGTGCATCCCGCTGGGAACGGGACCGAGCCGGGCCTGCCGGAAGGGCCGGCCCCCACACCGTGGGACAGGTCACCTCGGTTGGCCGGGTGGTGGTGAACTACCAGTCCAGGTAGGTCGCGGTGGGGATGCCCCCGGCGCCGAGGGCGGCGAGGTTGTTGCGGTAGCGGGGCGCGAGGGTCTCGAGGGCCGTGGCCTTGTCGAGGGGTACCCATTCGAGACCGATCTGACCCGTGTCCTGCTCGGTCCCTCCGACGAGTTCGGGACTGCCGTCCACGGTGCACAGGAACACGATCTCGACGCGGTGGTAGTTCTTCGCCACCGGCTCGCGGTCGCGGATCCACGCTTCCAGGACCCACAGCAGCGGGCCGACGTTCACGGTCAGGCCGGTCTCCTCCCGCACCTCGCGGCGAACGGTGTCCGGCAGCAGCTCGCCCGGTTCCTGGCCCCCTCCGGGGAGGAAGTGGCCTTCCCTTCCGTCCCAGATGTTGCGGGTCAGGAGCACGCTGCCCTCGTGGAGGATGACGGCCTTGGCGGAGTTGCGGATGTGGGTGGGGGTCATGCGGGGGCCTCCTTCGCGGTGCGCTGGCCGGGGACGGTGCGGTCGTTCTGCAGTTCGAGAAGTTCACGGAAGAGTCCGTCGGTCCTGGACAGTTCCTCGAAGGTGCCCTCCTGGACGACGCGACCGTGGTCGAGGACGACGATACGGTCCGCGACGGCGACGTTGGCGAGGCGGTGGGTGACCAGGACCACGGCACGGTCGCGGGCCACCCGGCGCAGGTTGGTGAAGATGCGGTGCTCGGCGCGCGGGTCGAGAGCGGACGTGGGCTCATCGAGGACGAGGAGCGCGGCGGGGCGGTAGAAGGCCCGGGCGAGGGCGACGCGCTGCCACTGGCCGCCGGAGAGCTCGGCGCCGTTGAGCCACTCGCGGGCCAGCAGGGTGGAGAGGCCGGCGCGGAGTTCTCTGACGACCTCGTCGGCACCGGCCGCGGCGGCGGCTTCCCAGATGTCCTTCTCGTCGTCGCTGTGGGGCTGGCCGAGGGTGATGTTGTCGCGGGCGGTCATCGGCCAGCACGAGAACTCCTGCGGTACGAGGGAGACGTGCTTCCAGGCGGCGTGGGGGTCGAGCGCGGTGGTGGGGTGGCCGTCCCAGGTGACGGTGCCCGAGGTGGGGAGGTGGAGGCGGGTGAGGAGCTTGGAGAGGGTGCTCTTGCCGGATCCGTTCTCACCGACCAGAGCGACGATCTCGCCGGTGCGGACGCTGAAGTCGATCCCGTCGAGGGCGTTCCGGTCGGCGCCTTCGTAGCGGTACACGAGGTTCTCGGTGCGGATCTCCCTCGGGGTGCCGGGAGTGACGGCGCCGGCGGCGAGGCGGTAGCCGCCCGTTTCCTCCAGGAACTTCGACCAGTCGTCCATGTACATGCCGGTACGGAAGATCATGGCGGCATTGCGGACGACGCCCTGGACGGAGCCGGTGACGGTGCGCAGGGCGAGCACGGCGGTTCCGGCGGCGGCGACGGTGAGGTGGCCGGTGGCGAGGAGGGCGACCAGGACGCCCCAGACGATCGCGGAGGCCACGCCGCCGCCGAGGGCGCCGAGGAAGGCCATGCGGGCGCCTTCGCTGACGGCCTCGCGGTGGACGGCGGTGACCCGGTGGGTGAGGTGCCGGTATTTGCCGAGGAGGAAGGGGGCCATGGTGCCGGCGCGGATCTGGTCGGCGGAGTGGCGGCCGGCGAGGTGCCAGCGCAGGACGCCGATCATGCGGCCGTGGCCGGTCATCTTGACGGCGGCGATGTAGGTGACCCGGGCACTGTGCACCTGCGCGATGCCCTGGGGGAGGCTGGCGAGGACCAGGAACGGCAGGAGCAGGGGGTGGAGTGTTCCGAGGACGACGGCACCGGCGAGGAGCGAGGCGAGGGCGGCGAGGAGGTCCTGGCCCTCTTCGATGATGTCCTTGGAGACGACGGCGCCGCGTTCGGCGTTGTCCCACCGGTCCTTGAAGCCGGGGCTGTCGTAGGCGGCGAGTTCGCTGCCGGTGGCCGCGTCGAGCAGCATCAGCTCGTACTCCTGCTGGAGCAGCGGTGCGATGCGGGAGGTCAGCCATGTGACGGCGATGTAGAGGGTGGCCCGGACCCCGGCCGCCGCGGCGAGTACCGCGACGGAGGGCCACGCCTGCCACAGCCGGTCGGTGATGTTCCCGGAGGAGATGAGCGCGGTGATCGTCGAGGTGGTCGCGAACAGGCCCAGGGCCGCCGCGATGCCGGAGACTACCTGACAGGCCAGCAGCCCGGTCACCGACGCCCGGTCGACGCGCCACGCGATCGACAGGGAGCGCCTCATCAGGTGCGGGAGGCGCCGGGCCATGTGGCGCAGCGTGATGTACTGCGCGGCCTCCCACCGACTGTCGCCCTCCCACGCGAAGTCGATTTCCTCGTCTGCTTGTTTTTCACTGTCCTTGCTGGTCATCGGATGCGCCTCCGTGAGTGATGGCGAGGGTCAAGACTCAGTCCGCAGGAGGCGGTTGGGAAGGGTGTGCGCACGGCGATCACCCGAAGGTGTCACCGTACGCAGTCGGGGGCCGGCTTCGGCGAGGTGGCAACGGGTCACCCCACCGGCTCCGTTGCCGGCAGTGGCGGCGGGATAACCTCCGTCGAATGGCTCGACAGGAATCCCTCTCCACGCTGCGGCACAGGCCGTTCAGGCTGTTTCTTCTGGCACGTCTCATCTCGATGAGCGGTACGGCGATGGCGCCGGTGGCCCTGGCCTTCGCCGTGTTCGGATTCGACAGCAGCCCGGCGTCCCTGGCGATCGTCCTCGCCAGCAACACCGCCCCGCAGCTCGTCCTCCTCCTCGTCGGAGGGGTGATCGCGGACCGGTTCTCCCGCCAACGGGTCATCGTGATCGGCAACTTGGTGCCGGCCGTCACCCAGGGCTGCGTCGCCCTCCTCGTGGTGTCGGGAACGGCCACCACGGGGCGGATCGCCCTGTTCGCCGCACTGGCGGGCTGTGCGTCGGCGCTGACCCAGCCCGCCATGAACAGCCTGCTGCCGCAGCTCGTCGATCCCGGCGAGCTGCAGCAGGCCAACGCGCTGATGCGGTTGCCCGGCAACATGATCCGCATTCTCGCGCCGGCGGTCGGCGGCGCCCTCGTCGCGCTCATCGGCCCGGAGTTGACCCTGGGCTGGGACGCCGCCAGTTTCGCGCTCGCGGCCCTCCTCTGCAGTCGTCTCGACGTTTCCGGACCCGCCCGGACCGCCGCCTCAGTCTTCCGCGACTTCAAGGACGGCTGGAAGGAGTTCTCCCGTCTCTTCTGGGTCTGGTCCTATGTGCTGTCCGGAACCGTGGTCGTCGCCCTCTGGCTCGGCGGCTATCAGCTCCTCGGTCCCGTGATGGCCAGGAACAGCCATCTGGGTGCTGCCTCGTGGGGCATCGTCCAGGGGGCATTCGCGGCCGGCCTGTTCCTGGGCGGAATCGTCTCCCTCAAGTGGAAGCCGTCCCGGATCATGGTCGTGTGCGTATGCGCCAACGTGCCTCTCGCACTGCCCCTCCTCGCGCTCGCCTGGGGCGCCCCGCTCGCCGTGCTGGCCGGGGCGACCCTCATGGCGGGCATCGGCCTCGACATCGCGATCGTGTGCTGGAGCACCGCCGTACAGGAACACCTGCCGTCCGAGGTGCTCGGGCGGGTCAGCTCCTTCAGCTCGGCCGGTGAGCTCATGTCCGTCCCGCTGGGCTACCTGGTCGTGGGCGCCGCCGCGGCCTCCCTCGGTACGGAGGCCGTCCTCCTGTGGAGCGCCGTACTGATGACCGTGGCGACCCTGGTGCTGCTGCTGGCCCCGAGCGTGTGGGCCGTACGCAGGCTGCCCGCGGGCCCCGGTCCGGCCGCGGCAGCGGCGGGAGACCAGGGCCACCGGGGCCGGAACGGCCGGGCACCGGATCAGGTGGCGCGTCCGTAGCGGACTGCCGAGCTCCAGATCCGCTCCAGACGCACGCGGGTGCCGGGGCGTGGGGCGTGCCAGATCCGGTCGTCGCCGGCGTAGATCCCGACGTGGGTCATGGTCGCGCCGCTGGGGAAGAAGACCAGGTCCCCGGCCGCGCGATCGGCCTCGGGGATGTGGCGGGTGTGCTCGTACTGCTGCTCCGCGGTGCGTGGGAGCCGTTTGCCGGCCTTCTTGAACGCGTAGAGGGTGAGGCCGGAGCAGTCGAAGCGTTTGGGGCCGGTAGCGCCGTAGGCATACGGCGAGCCCTGTTTGGAGGCGGCCACCGCGACGGCTTTGGCGCCATACGGTGCGGCGGCGTGCGCCGGGGCTGCGGGGCCGGTCAGAGCGGCGGCCGTGAGGAGCAGCAGGGAGAGGGCGGCGCGTGCTCGGGGGCAACAGCGCGTGGGGGGAAGGCCCTTGGGGGCCCTTCGGAAGTCGGTCCTGAAGCAGGGCATCGTGACACCTCCGCGATCGATTGGCAGGTAACAGTCAGATCAGTGGTCGGGGTCCTGTTCTCGGTCGGTTACGTCATGGTTCTGACGGCGGACCAGTTTTCTCCGACGCGATGGGCCGATCAGGACAGGACACAGTGGGATTTGTCCCGATTTTGCATTCGATTCGAGATCATAGGCATGAATGATTGCCATACGGGCGCGTCCCGAACGGGCCCGAACTGCCGATGTCCGCCAAGTTCTATGATCATCGGATGAAGGATCCCCGCTATCCCGCGAAGCCCCGCCCCGGAGACCTGGTGGCGGTACTGTCGCCCTCGTCCGGCCTCCCCGGCCTGTTCCCGCTGCCGTACGAGTTGGGGCTGCGCAGGCTCCGGGACGACTTCGGACTGAAGCCGGTGGAATACCCGACGACCCGGACGATGGGTGCGACGCCCGAGGCGCGGGCCGCGGACATCCACGCGGCCTTCGCGGACCCCGGCATCACGGCGGTGATCGCCACCATCGGCGGCGACGACCAGATCACCGTCCTTCCCCACCTCGACCGTGATCTCCTGCGAGCCAACCCCAAGCCGTTCTTCGGCTACAGCGACAACACCAACCTGCTGCTGTTCCTGCGGAACCTGGGCATCGTCGGCTACCACGGCGGATCGGTCATGGTCGAGCTCGGACGGCCGGGCGCGATGCACCCGTCGACCGCCGCATCCCTGCGGGCCGCGTTGTTCACTTCCGGCGAGTACGAACTCACCGCGGCACGCACCTCAAGGGACGTCAACAGCCCCTGGGAGGACCCGCGGACCTTCGCGTCCGAGCCGCTCATGGAACCCGCCGACGGCTGGTCCTGGCACAACGGCGACCGCGTGGTCGAAGGCATCGGCTGGGGCGGCAACCTGGAGATCATCTCCTGGATGCTGATGGTCGATCGCGCGGTGCGACCGGTCGACGCCTACGCCGGGAACGTGCTGTTCCTGGAGACCTCCGAGGAGATGCCGCGCGCCGAAGAGGTCTACCGGATCCTTCGGAACATGGGCGAACGCGGGCTGCTCCAGCAGTTCCCCGCCCTGCTCATGGGCAGGGCGAAGAGCTGGTCCTTCGAAAAGCCGCTCGGAGCCCGGGACAGGGCGCACTTCCGCCTGCAGCAGCGCGAGGCCGTCCTGCGCGCCCTCCGGCAGTACGCCCCCGACACCATGGTGGTGTTCGACGTCGACCTGGGCCACACCGACCCCCAACTCGTCGTCCCCGTCGGAGGCCGCATCCGGGTGGACGGCCCGGCACGCCGGATCGTCGTCACCTACTGATCCGGGAAGGCCAGGAGGCCGGGGCCCGTGGGGCCTTGGGAGCCCAGGAGGCCTGGAGCCCGGGCTCGGTGACTCAGTGGCTCTCCGAGCGGTAGGCGCGCATCGCCAGGGGCATGAAGACCGCCGTGATGCCCACCGCCCAGAGCAGCGACCACAGGATGGCCGCGCCCGCCGGAGTGCCGAGCAGCAGCCCGCGGAACGCGTCCGACAGATGGGTCACGGGGTTGACTTCGACCCATGCCTGGAGCCACCCGGGCATGGTGTCGACCTCGACGAACCGCTGCTCGTGAAGGTGAGGGGGAAGATGAAGGTGAAGGCGAAAACCTGCACCTTCTCCGCGTCACCGGCCACCATCCCGATCAGCACCGCAGTCCACGACACGGCCGCGGCGAACGTCAGCAGCAGCACGGTCGCCCCGGCGAAGCCCGCCGGACCGCCGGTTATCTCGAAGCCCAGTACGAGACCCAGCGCGATCATCAGGAGCATCGCCCACAGCTGTTTGGCCAGGTCGGCCACGATCCGCCCGAACAACGGCGCCGAACGGGCGATAGGCAGGCTGCGAAGCCGGTCGAACACGCCCTTGGTCAGGTCGGTGTTCAGCGACATGGCGGTATACATGCTCATGAACAGTGTGTTCTGAACGATGATCCCCGCCAGCGCGTACTGGAGGTACTGCTGTGGGGAGCCCGCCATCTGCCCGCCGAAGACGTAGGTGAACAGGAACACGAACATGATCGGCGTGATGCTGTAGTCGACGAGCTCCAGCGGATTGTGCTTCACCGAGACCAGGCTGCGCCAGGCCATGGTGGCGGTCTGCCGCAGTGCCGCCGGCGGCCGCACCCTGCCGCCGCGGCCCAGGCTGTCCGTGAGGGCCGCGCCGGTCATGACGGCCTCCGTGCCTGCGCGTACCGGCCGTCGTCGTCGGCGCCGGCCTCACCAGGGGCGTCACCGGCGGCGTCACCAGCGGCGTCGGCCTCGCCGGCCCGACGGTCGGCGCCCGGCTCGGCGCGGTGGCCGGTCAGGGCGATGAACACCTCGTCGAGGGACGAGCGACGGAGCGTGAGCTCCCCAACGGCGATACCCGACTGGTCGAGCCGGCGTACGACACGGGGCATGAGCGCCGGGTCGTTGACCGGGGCGATGATCCCGTCGCCCTCGGTCTTGGCCTGTGGCCCGGCCTCCTCAAGGACCAGGGCGTGCGCCGCGCCGAGATCGGCCGGCCGGACCGGACGCAGGTGCAGTACCTGACCGCCGACCTGGGCCTTCAGCTCGTCCGGCGTGCCGCCGGCGATCACCCGCCCGTTGTCGATCACCACGATGCCGTCGGCGAGCCGGTCCGCCTCGTCCAGGTACTGCGTGGTCAGCAGGGTGGTCATGCCCTCCGCCACCAGAACGCGCAGCATGTCCCACACCTCACCGCGGCTGTGCGGATCGAGCCCCGTGGTCGGCTCGTCCAGGAAGAGGATCTGCGGCCGCCCGGTGAGGCTGGCCGCGAGGTCGAGGCGCCGCCTCATGCCGCCCGAATAGGTCTTCACGGCCCGCCCCGCCGCGTCACTCAGGTGAAAACGGTCCAGGAGCTCGGCGGAGCGGGCCCGGGCCTCACCGCGCGACATGCCGAGCAGCCGCCCGATCATCAGCAGGTTCTCCGTGCCGGTCATGTTCTCGTCCACGGCGGCATACTGACCGGTGAGCCCGATGAGCGAGCGGACCAGCCCCGCCTCCCGCACGACGTCGTGCCCGCCCACCTCGGCCCGCCCCTCGTCGGGGCGCAGCAACGTGGCGAAGATACGGACGGCGGTCGTCTTGCCCGCGCCGTTGGGCCCGAGCAGGCCGAGCACCGTACCCGCGGGAACCTCCAGGTCCACGCCGTTCAGCGCGCGGGTCTCCTTGAACCGCTTGGCCAGGCCCTCGGCCTGGATCGCGTATCTCACGGGATCACCTCGTCCGGCGGAGAGATCGGCATCCCCTCCACTGTGACCCATACCACTGACACCCGGCCCGGCGGCCGGCTCGTGGCCTACGGCAGCGGCCGGGCGCCGGCGTGGGCCGCACCGCATCCACTACGGCGGCGAGCGTCCGTCGACACGGGCGCAGCGGCCAGGCCACCCGCCCCGGGATCATCCGCCAACCGTCGGGGATCGCCCACGGATCGCGCGCCGACCGGCGCTCCGGCTCCCTGCCCGGGCGCCCTATGCTCCTGACATGGAGGCACTGGCCGTACGGCTGTCAGGACTGGATTCCCACGTCGACGGCGCGATCCGCATCATCGCCTTCTACGACACGCTGATGCGCCGGCGGGTGGACCTTCCCGCGCTCGCCCGCTCCTCGGCGGGCCTCGCGGAGTGCGTGGCCGGGATCCGGCTCCACGGCACGGGGCAGACCATCCGCGTCGCACCCGACGGAGGACACGTCCCGGGACCGCCGGGACCTGCGTCCACCACCACGCCGATCACGCTCGACGAGGAGGAGATCGGCGCCGTATGGCTGGAACGCCCCGGCCCGCCGAACCCGCTCGACGACGTCCTCCTCGACCGGCTCGTCATCGCCGCCGCGGCGGCCGTCGAGCGATACGGCCCGGCCCGCACCACCATGGCCGACCCCGCCCTCGTCGAACTGGCGATCAGTCCCGACAGCGACGAGGCGGCCTGTGCCCGGGCGCTGCGCCTGCTGGGGTTCACCGCAGACCTGCCGGTCCACGCCGTCGCCGTGCGCTGCTCCGGCGTCCCGCTCGACCGGATCGGCTCCCTGCTCTGCCCCGCCCGCCCCGTCAAGGCGGCATCCCTCGCCGGTGTGGGCGTCATCCTGGCGACCACCGTCGACCCCGCCGGGATCACGGCCGACGTACGCGCGGGCATCGGCGCCGCCGGCAGCCCGGCCCGATCCTGGCAACAGGCCCGCACCGCCCTCCGCTTCACCACCGCACGTCAACCAGTGGTCCATCACCATGAGTTGGGGGCGTTGGCGCTGCTCGCCGAGGTGTCCCAGGACGCGGTGCGCGACAATGCCGATGTCGCCGCCGTCGCCCGCATCGCCGCCGGCAATCCCGAGGACCTGGAGACCCTGGCCACCTACTGCGCCACGGGCTCCCTGCGCCGGGCAGCCGACCTCCTGCACCTGCACCACAGCAGCGTCGCACGGCGCCTCGACCAGATCGCGAAGGTTCTGGCCATCGACATCACCGAACCCACCGGCCTGACCCGCGCCTCCCTCGCCCTCACCGCATGGCGGCTGCTCGACCCCTGAGGAACGGTCAGCCGCAGCCGGCCGGAACGGCCGCCCGGGGAGCTATCCGCATCCGGTCCTGCGCGTACTCCACCGTCTCACCCGGCAGGATCAGCAGCCCGGGCTCCCCGTCCCGGCACGCCCCGCCGATCCGCTGCACCTGCACCGCCGGGCCGAGTCCGCCGGCCATGAACACCGTCGGGTCGACCTCCCAGCCGTGCACCGCGAGCCACAGTTCCAGCGCGGCCGTGTCCTCGGCCTCCGCACCGCGTGGCCACTCGAACGTCGTGCTCCCCATGCCTGCCCCCTGTAGGTGGTTGGATCACCGCCGTCGATCCTGCCACCCACCTCTGACAGTCGCCGCCCAATATCGGGAGGCGTTGCACACATACGGGCGTGCCCGCACCCCCGACGTGCACGGGGTGCGGGCACGGCTGCCGGCCGGATCAGCCGTTGCGGTGGTGCCGACGGCCGTCCCAGGAGTCGGTGTCGAGGACGTTGCCGCGGTTGTCGCGCAGGGTGGCGGTGTCGCGCTCGTCCCAGATCTGGTGACGCCGGTCCTGGTAGACGTCGCGGCGGGTGTCGCGGCCCTGGCCGGTGTGGACCTTGACGCTGGACCGGCCGTCCAGACGGAAGTCGGCGAAGCGGTAGCGGTTGCCCTGCCGGTCGGTGAGGGTGAAGCCGCGCAGGTTGACGCCCTTGCGGCCGGTGTTCTTCACCTCGACCCATTCGCGGTTCAGCGCGCGGTCGGCGCGCTCACCGCGGACGGGGCTGGCGTACTGGACGGCGCTGATGACGATCGAGGACGGGGCCCGGTGGTCGCGCCTGTGGTCGTCGGCGGCGGCCGGCAGGGCGGCGGCGCCGACCAGGGCGCCTGCGGCCAGGAACGCGGCGACGGCCCGGCGGGTGGCGAGAGAAGCAGACATGAAGATGACCCCTTCAACAGACAGCGGTCCCGGCGTCCTGCCGAGGAGCCACACTCTGGCCTCCAAGCACCACCAAAAGCCACTAACTCGGGGCGTGTTGCGAAATACGGACGTATCAGCGACTCTCGCTTGTAGTGGACGTATATCCCCAGGGTGACTGCTTGCACCGTTTCTTCGTACGTACACGCGCGAATGGTTCTGGCGTTCTGCCGCTCGGAGCGTGATCACCGAGCTGCATCGGCCCGGCCCGGTGCATCAAGGAGCTCGTCGAGCAGGTGGCGGACGCGGGTTTCGATCTCGTCGCGGATCGGCCGGACCGCCTCGACGCCCTGTCCGGCGGGGTCGTCGAGCCTCCAGTCGAGGTACCTCTTGCCGGGGAAGACGGGACAGGCGTCCCCGCACCCCATGGTGATCACGACGTCGGATGTCCGGACCGCGTCGGTGGTCAGGATCTTCGGGGTTTCGGCGGAGACGTCGATCCCGGCCTCCGCCATCGCCTCGACGACGGCCGGATTCACGGCATCGGCCGGTGTCGATCCGGCCGAGCGGACCTCCACACGGCTCCGGCCGAGGCGGGCGAGGAAGGCGGCTGCCATCTGCGACCGGCCGGCGTTGTGGACGCAGACGAACAGTACGGACGGGCGCGAGGGGGACGCATGCACGGCAGGACTCTCCTGGTTCACGGGGCGGGAACAGCGGCACGCGGAAAGGTGGGTTCAGGTTCACCGGTCGCCGAGGTCGGGCGGGCGAAGACCAGCGCCACCGCTCCCAGCCCCAGGGCGCCGCCGACGAGCTGGGCGGAGACGAACGCGGGCACGGAGCCCGGGTCTATCCCCGCGAAGGAGTCGCTGAAGGCCCGGCCGATGGTGACCGCGGGGTTCGCGAACGAGGTGGACGAGGTGAACCAGTACGCGGCGCCGACGAACGCCGTCACCACCACCGGAGCCAGTTCCGTCCGGCCGCCCCGGGTCAGCCCGAAGATCACCAGGATGAGCCCGGCCGTCGCCACGATCTCGCCGAGCCACAGGTGGGAGCCCGAGCGTTCGTGGCCGGAGAAGACCAGCAGCGGCTCGCCGAACATCGCGTTCGCCAGTACGCAGCCGCCGATCGCGCCGGCGATCTGCGCGGGCACGTACGCCGCGACCTCACGCAGGCCGGGCCCCTTGCCGGAGCGGCGGCCGGTGAACCAGACCGCCAGGGTGACCACGGGATTGAAGTGAGCGCCGGAGACCGGCCCCAGGACGGCGATCAGCACGCCCAGCCCGAACACGGTGGCGAGCGAGTTCGCCAGCAGCTGGACGCCGGCGTCCTGCGACAACCCGGTGGCCTGGATCCCGGACCCGACCACGACCGCGACCAGGCCAGCCGTTCCGAGCGCCTCGGCGGCAACTCGGCGTCCCAGCGGGGCGGACACGGTCACGCGGTCGCTCCCTCGGCCTGCGGTACCCGCAGGACCGCCGCCAGCCGCTCCAGTGCGGCGGGCAGTGCCCAGTAGTAGACCCAGGTCCCGCGGCGTTCGCAGTCGACGAGACCGGCCTGCCGCAGCAGCTTGAGGTGGTGGGAGATCGTCGGCTGGGACAGGTCGAAGGCCGGGGTCAGTTCACACACGCAGATCTCGCCCCCGTCCCGCGAGGCGATCATCGACAGCAGCCTCAGTCGCACAGGGTCACCCAGGGCCTTGAACACTCTGGCCAGGTCGGCGGCCTGTTCCTCGGCCAGCGGCGCGGCCGCCAGTCCCTGGCAGCAGGATGCATCCGCGTCCTGGCCGAGCACCACGAACTCTTGTTTCGACATGCTTCTATGTTGACGTTTTTCGATCCAGGGTGCAAGCTGATTCGAAGAACGTCAATACAAGCGGTCCGGGTCGGTCCCGCCAGGCCCCGGCATTTGGGAGTGCACGTCATGAACGAGCAGAGCGTGAGCGAGCAGAGCAACGACCAGGACGACGACCTCCGCGAGACGGTCCGCCGGCGCTATGCCGCCGCAGCGGTGCAGGTCACCGAAGGCGGCGTCGGGTGCTGCGGTCCGCAGGCCGTCGAGGTCGACGACAACTTCGGATCCACCCTCTATCCCGCCGCCGAACGCGACGGACTGCCCGCCGAGGCCGTCGCCGCCTCCCTCGGCTGCGGCAACCCGACCGCCGTGGCCGACCTCCATGAAGGTGAGCGCGTCCTGGACCTCGGCTCCGGGGGCGGGATCGACGTCCTCCTCTCCGCCCGGCGGGTCGGCCCCACCGGGAAGGCGTACGGCCTGGACATGACCGAGGAGATGCTCGCCCTGGCTCTTGCGAACCGAAGGAGGGCCGGCGCCACGAACGTCGAGTTCCTCAAGGGAACCATCGAGTCCATCCCGCTGCCGGCGGCCACGATCGACGTCGTGATCTCCAACTGCGTGATCAACCTCTCCGTCGACAAGCCCGCGGTGTTCGCCGAGACCTACCGCGTCCTGGTCCCCGGTGGCCGCGTCGGCATCTCCGACGTCCTCGCCGAGGACACGCTCACCTCCGAACAGCGGGCCGAACGCGGCGACTACGCCGGCTGCATCGCCGGTGCGCTCTCCTTCGCCGAATACCGGCGCGGTCTGGAGGCCGCTGGATTCACCGGCATCGAGATCACCCCCACCCACGCCGTCGCCGACGGCATGCACTCCGCCATCGTCCGGGCGGTCAAGCCCTCCTCCGCGGC
The DNA here is from genome assembly GCF_043201855.1 of Streptomyces sp. NPDC048257. NCBI lineage: Bacteria > Bacillati > Actinomycetota > Actinomycetes > Kitasatosporales > Streptomycetaceae > Streptomyces > Streptomyces sp. NPDC048257. Next base: position 288,606 of record NZ_JBICZI010000003.1, on the reverse strand, counting down.
GCGGCCCGGAATCGGCCCGGCTCCGCGCGGGCGGTCGACCGGGTCTGCCCGATAATGGTACCCAGGGGGCATTTGCGTACTAGTGGAGGCCGGAATGGGACGGGACAGCAGGTACGAACTGGTATTCGTCGGCCCTGACCTCGCGGTACCGGGCGCCGAGGAATCGGTTCTCGTGCACCGCACCGACCGGACCGGCCCCGGCGGCCACCCGATCTACGCCGACGACACCGGGATCGTGCAGGCGGAGATCAGCGACCAGGGCGACGTACGCATGATCGCGAGCGGCGGCCATCAGGAGCCCTCTTCGCGCGTGAGGGTCCGTCCCGTGTCCAGCGGGTGAACCTTCGATTCATAAGTTGAATCGTTGCCGTCAATGCAATGATGCCGATTGGCCCTGAAAAGCCCGAACCGGCGAATGCGGACTGTGATGGCAACGTTGCCATCACGTTAATAATTCACTTCTTGACGAGGGTGTCAGTGCCGAGTTGACTGCCCCTACCTCGGCCGCAAGGACACGGCCTCGTCAGGGAGGTTTACATCGTGAACGCATATCTCGGTCGTGCCGCTGTGGCGGTCGCCGCTTCCGCGATCACCGTTTCGCTGGCCGCTTGCGGCGCAGGGGAAGACGGCGACGGAAGACCGGGCGGCGTGGAGGATGACGCGATCAAGGTCGGTCTCCTGCTTCCCGAAGACCAGACCGCGCGTTACGAGAAGTTCGACAAGCCGCTGATAGAGAAGGAAGTCGCCAAGCTCACCCGCGGTAAGGGCAAAGTGGTTTATGCCAATGCCAAGCAGGACGCCAACGCCCAGAACACCCAGGTCGACGCGATGATCACCAGCAAGGTGAATGTCCTGCTCATCGATGCGGTGGACTCCAAGGCGATCGCGGGCGCGGTCAAGCGGGCCAAGGACGCCGGTATTCCGGTCATCGCCTACGACCGTCTGGCCGAGGGCCCGATCGACGCCTACACCTCCTTCGACAACGAGGACATCGGCAGGGTGCAGGGCAAGGCGCTGCTGGACGCACTGGGCGACAAGGCCAAGGACGGCCAGATCGTCATGATGAACGGCTCGGTCATCGACCCGAACGCCAAGTCCTTCAAGTCCGGTGCGCACTCCGTCCTCGACGGCAAGGTGAACGTCGGCAAGGAGTACGACACCGTCGACTGGAAGCCGGACAACGCCAACAGCAACATGGCGGCCGCGCTCTCGGCGCTGGGCAAGGGGAAGATCGCGGGCGTCTACTCCGCCAACGACGGCATGGCCGGCGGCATCATCGCCGCCCTCAAGGCGGCCGGCGTCACCCCCCTGCCGCCGGTAACGGGTCAGGACGCCGAAATCGCCGGCGTGCAGCGGGTCGTGGCGGGGGAGCAGTACATGACGGTGTACAAGCCGTACGCCCCCGAGGCCGCAGCCGCCGCGGAGATGGCCGTCGCCCTCGCCAAAAGCCAGAAGATCGACGGATTCATCAACCAGCTCGTCGACAGCCCGACCACCAAGCGCGTGCCGTCCGTGCTCGTCCCCGGCGTCGCGCTGACCAGGAACAACGTCAAATCGACCGTGGTCGATGACGGGGTCTACACGGTGGCCGAGATCTGCACCGACAGGCTGAGGGCGGCCTGCGAGGAGATCGGGCTGAAGTAGGCGGGCCCGCGGCGGGGGCTGCTCAGGACTCCTTGCCGCGGCCGCTCATCATGGCGCGGAGGCGGTCGACGAGGCCGACGCCCGGCGCGAGCAGCTTGTTCGCGGGAGGGGTGTTCGGAGCGGCGGGGTGCGGGCGGGTCGGCGCCAGCCGCTTGGCGGTGCGCACCTTGTCGCCGAGCTCGCCGAGCGTCTCGTTCGTGCAGTGGGCGCGCAGCTGGGGGAACAGGTTCGTCTCCTCGTCGGCGACGTGCGCGCGGATCTCGGCCATGAGCCTGCTCATCAGGGTCTCGAAGCGGGGGTCGTCGGCGGCGCAGCCCTCGAGCTCCTTCATCGTGCGCTCGGCCGCGGAGTGGTCCTCCAGCTCCCGGTCCGCCATCGCGTCACCGCCCGGCACGTGCTTGCGGACCGCCGGATACAGGTAGGCCTCCTCGGCGACCGAGTGGCGGACCAGCTCGATGGTGACCTGGTCGGCGTACTCCTTCCGCCTGGGATCCCCGAGCGGCGCCCGCTGGATCTTGGCGAAGAGCTCCTCCACCTCGTGATGGTCGGTGGTCAGCTCCTGGATGACGTCGCCGCCGTGCCCCATCGCCCGCTGCTTGCTCAGCTGCTGTTCGGCCGCGTCCATGAAATCCGGATATGCGCGAAAGTTCGTGATTCATGAACCTCCCCGCGTGTCGTGATGCGTGTGTCCAAGGCCACCTTTTCGGGCAGAACATTCCATTTCATTCGATTGGCTCGCTACCGTGGCGATCCGATTCCCTCGCCTACTGGTCCGGATGGTCAGCCGTGTCCGCAGACTTCTCCCTCTCGCCCCTGATAGCGGCGACCGCGCACTGGCTCACCCGGGCCTACCCTGCCGGCGGCGGCGCCCTCCAGCGCGGTCTGGCCGAGGCCCAGGCCCGCCAGGCGGTCACGGTCGCGGCGTGGCTGTGTTACCCGACCGAGCTCGACGCGCAGCTGGTCGCGCTGACGGGCCCCGGCGGATCGCACCGGCTCGACTGGATCACCGGTACGGACGGCCACGCCCCGACCGGCGACGGCGACGGCGACGGCGACGGCGACGACGACGGTGACGGCGGCGGCGCCTGGCGCTCGTGGGTGGACGAGATCGTGGCCAGCTGGGCGGCGAGCCTGCTGAGCCATCCGCACCTTGCCGCGTCCGCGACCCGGGCCCTGGCCGAGACCGATCACGGCGGTGCCGTCCCCCTCGCCTTCGACCGCCTGACCCGGCCGAGCGAGAGCGACCGTGGCGCGGCCGCCCTGATGCGCCACCCGGATCTCCTTGCGCCCATAGCCCGGCTCCACCGCACCCGGCTGCTGGCGCGCCTGGACGCGGGCACCACGCTCGCGGGGTAGCCGCGTCCGGGGGCCTTCGCGGGCCTCGCGGGCTTCAGGGATGGATGGTCAGATCGGCCAGGTGGTCGACCACGTCCCGTAGCCGGTCCGTCCTGCGCAGGGCCGCACGCTGGCGGGCCGCTCCGCAGCCCTTCCTGCGGAGGGCTCCGAGGAGGCGGTGGACCTCCGCCTCGTCGCCCGCCGCCCGAAGCCCCGGCCCGGCCGTCCTGATCAGGGCGCCGATCAGAGCCTGGGCGGGTACCTGCTCACCGGTGAAGGGATCGAGGGCGAAACCCGTGGGGCCGTACTGGGCGGCGTACCGGTGTGCCTCGCGCAGCCGCGCGACGGACACGTCGGGCGGCGGTCGCCCCTCCTCGGCCTGCCCGAGGAACGTCGCGCACAGGCCGCGCAGGAGCAGTGCGACCAGGACGGTCGTGTCCAGGTCGGCGTTGCTGTCCGTGACGCGGAACTCGATGGTCGGCTGGTGCTCGGACGGCCGCGCGAACCAGTAGATCATCCGGCGGTCCAGGAGGGTGCCGGAGGCCACCAGGGCCTCTGCGGTCTCCTCGTACGAGACCGCATCCAGCAGCGGGGTGGGACCCGCGGTGGGCCAGCGGCCGAATTCCAGGGCCCGCCAGCTCGCGTAGCCGGTGTCCAGTCCACCGGAGAACGGCGAGTTCACGGCAAGGGCCTGCAGGGCGGGGAGCCAGGGGCGTACGCGGTTGGCCAGGAACAGGGCCTGCGCGCGGTCGGCGGTGCCCACGTGGATGTGGCAGCCGCAGACGACGCCCAGTCTGCCGTCGACGAGGGCGCCGAAATGCCGGGCCATGCGGCGGTAACGCGGTGTGTCGGTCACCGGGATCGGAGCCGTCGGCGGCACCGGAGGGGTGCCGGAGGCGATGAGCAGGCACTGTGCGGAGCGGGCCGCCTCGGCGACGGCGGCCCGGAGGAAGGTGAGCTGCGTCCGCAGGTCGGTGGCGGTGGTCGTGGGCCGGGTGCAGACCTCGACCATGCAGCGGTAGAACTCCGCCTGCACCAGTTCTCCGAGCGCGGGCGTGGCCGCCTCGATCACCGGGCCCGCGCGCGCCACCGGCGCTCTGGTCAATCGGTCGACCAGGAGGAACTCCTCCTCGACTCCCATCGTCGACACGATCGGTCGGCCGGTGGCTATGGCGAGCGCCGCTGCGGGACCACTGCGCGGCTCGATGGCGGTCATACACCACATATACCCCCAAATCGGCCCCGAAGCGGCAGGTCGGGTCGGTCGGCGGTACGGGGGGCCGCCGCGGGGAATGCATGACCGTGCCGATGCCGGGGAGGCGCAGGGGGTACCGCCACCGCAGGAGGAAAGAACAGTGAGCCGCATGGAATCGACCACCGAGCCGGAGCCCGAGGGGCCGGGGCCCACGCCCACGTCGCCCGACCCGGTGCCGCGCGACCCCCATCCGCCCGAACCGGGAGGGGAGCCGCCGGCTCCTGCGCCCCCGAGCCCCGGCCCCGGCACGCCGCCGCCGGTACCGGAGCCGCCTGACTGACTGCCTGACTGCGGACTGACGGAAGGGCCGGACGGCCCAAGGGCCGATCGGCTGAACGGCTGAATCACGGAAGGACGTGAGCACTGTGCGAGTCGCGTTTCTGGTGGCGCCCGAAGGTGTCGAGGAGATCGAACTCACCGAACCCTGGAAAGCCGTGCTCGGAGCCGGCTGGAACCCGCAACTGGTCTCCACGGAGCCGGGCCGGATCCAGGCCTTCAACCATCTGGACAAGGCGGGCACGTATCCCGTCGACCGGGTTCTCGGGAGCCACACGGCCGAAAGCTTCGACGCCCTCGTCCTGCCCGGCGGGGTCGCCAATCCCGACGCGCTGCGGATGAACGAGACGGCCGTCGCCTTCACCCAGGGCTTCTTCGAGTCGGCCAAGCCCGTGGCCGCGATCTGCCACGCACCCTGGCTGCTGGTGGAGGCCGACGCCGTACGCGGGCGGACACTGACCTCCTGGCCCAGCCTGGCGACCGACATCCGCAACGCGGGCGGCACCTGGGTGGACGAGGAGGTGCACGTCTGCCACGCGAAGCCGGCGACACTGGTCACCAGCCGAAAGCCGGACGACCTGGACGCCTTCTGCGCGGCCTTCCTGAAGGAGTTCGGCGGCTGACCGCCGCGCCCGGGTGCCGGCCTGATGGTCCGCCCTGCGGTCGTCCCGCAGGGCGGCACTCGGCTTTTGCCCGGGGGAGGGGCGCGAAAACCCCGAGTGTGAGAAGGAACCCCCCTGGGGGGCCGAGCCAGGAGGCTGATCCATGCACCGCGCCGCGCTGTTCGACGTCGACGGGACGCTCACCGACACCAATCACCTGCACGTCACCTGCTGGTGGGAGGCGCTGCGGCAGGCCGGACACACGGTGCCGATGCACTCCATCCACCGCGCCCTCGGTCTGCCGGGAGAGGACCTGATCGCGCATCTGCTCGGCGACCGGCGCGACAAGAGCGAGGACGACACGCTGAGCGCCGCTCACGACACCCTGTACGGCACGTACTTCGACCGGCTGGCGAGGCTCGACTCCGCCGCCGACCTGCTGCGCGCGCTCGACGAACAGGGATGGCGCGTCGTCCTCGTCACCTCCGCGAGCAGCGTCGAACTGGAGGCGCTGAGGAAGGCGATCGACGCCGACGACGCCATCACCGCCACCGCGAGCTCCGACGACGTGAGCGACGGGAAACCGGCGCCCGACCCGGTGCACCACGCCCTCGACCTTGCCGGAGCGCAGGCGCACGACGCCGTGTTCGTCGGCGACAGCGTCTGGGACATGAAAGCCGCCGTCCGTGCGGAGGTCGCCGCCGTCGGGCTGCTCTGCGGCGGCATTGCGCGGCACGACCTGGAGGAGGCCGGAGCCCGCGCCGTGTACGGGGACCCCGCCGACCTGCTCGCCCACCTCGACCGCAGCCCCTTCGCAAGGCCTTCCTGACCCGCGTCGCGGGACCTGCCCGAGTAGACTCGATTCGCACCTTTTCCTGTGCGGTCGGTGCCCTCCCGCGGCCTACCGGAGTCGACATGGACGAGCCCGCCGACGGACCGGCCACCCCGCCGTCCCCCGACCCCAGCGGGCTGTACCGGGCCGTCAGGGCGCTGACCGACGAGATCGCCGAACTCCGGGCCGAGCGCGCCGATCGCCATCTGCTCGACCTCGCGACCGGGATCCTCGTCGCCCAGCTGTCCGCACCGCCCTCCGCCGCGGCGGACCACCTGAGCCGGCTGGCCGCGAGTACGGGCGTGAGCGCGCCCGATGTCGCCGCGGACATCGTGAACGCGGCCGCCGGATCCCGTGACGAGGCGGGGTCCCGTCCGGCCACCGCCGAGGCCCACCCGGCGGCGGCGCGCCGTCTGCGACGGACCGATGCCGCCATCGGGGCTGCCCCGGCCGCGGGACAGGCGGCCGAAGCGCTGCTGGCGGGCGGTCTGAGCCACCTCGGCGCACACGCCGTGTGGCTGTGGCGGCGAACCGCGACCGACTGCCTGGACCTGGTCGCGCACGCGGGCGGCAACACCTTGCAGTCCGCGCACTGGCAATGGCTGCCCGCCCACCTGGCCGGCGCCCTGCGCAGCGCGGCGGAAGCCGGTGAGCCCGGCTGGCTGCCCCACGGCCCGCCGGACGGCCAGCCGTTGCCCGGCGCCGTGCCCGAGGCGGGGCGGGCCGTTCTGCCGCTGTGGGACCAGGGCACGGTCGTCGGTGTCCTCCTGGCCGCCTGGCCGGGACCGGTGGCCTTCGACCCGCCCCTGCGCAAGGCCGTGGAGGCGGTCGCCGACAGTGCGGTGCGGGTCCTGGACGCCGTGCCGGATCCGGACGGTTTCGACAGCCCGCTCACGCTCCGGGTCCTGCTGGACTGCCTCACCGACGCGGCGCTCGCCCTCACCCGCACCGAGGGGCCGTCCGGCGCCGACTGGCGCATCGCCCACGCCAACACGGCGGCCGCGCGGCAGCTCGCCGGTGTGCCGCGGGCGGCCGGCCGCTCCCTCGCCGAGGTGCTGCCCGCGCACTCCATCGACCTGGTGCGCCTGATCGACGAGGCCCGGGCGACGGCCGCACCGCGCCGGGTGGACCGCCTCACGGGCAAGGGCGCCGGAGCGCTGGTCGACGTACGGGCGCTGCCGCTCGGGCCGGGGCGCGCCGTGGTCCTCTGGCACACCTCGGACGACCCCGGACTGCTGCTGCCCGGGGTGCTGGGCAGGCTGGACCACTTGGCGCTGTTCGAGGACGACCTCGTCAGCGGGGTCTCGCGGTGGAGCGCGCGGGCATACTCGATCTTCGGAATCGAGCGGGGTTCTCCGGGCGTCCCGCTGCGCGACCTGATGTCCCGGACCCACCGGGACGACAAGGGGCAACTGGTCGCACTCCTCGAAACCTTGACGGTGCGTCAGGAAGGCGCGCACACCCTGGCCCGGATCATCCGGGACGACGGCGGGATGCGTCACGTCCGGATCAGTGCGGAGCCGCTCCTGAAAGGGGCGGTCACCGTCGCCGTGACCGGCGTCTTCCAGGACGTCTCCGCCCAGCACAGGACCGAGCTGGCCCTCGGGGCCACCTACGACCGGCTCACCGCCGTGCAGGCGCAGGCCGCGCTGCGCCACCGGTTCGTCCTCCAGCTCCAGCAGGCCATCCTGCCCGAGGTACCGGCCTCCGTCCGGCTCCCGGGGCTCCTGGTCACCGCGCGCTACCGGCCCGCCTCCGAGGACTACCGCGTGGGCGGTGACTGGTACGAGGTGCTGCCGTTGCCCGGCGACCGGGTGATGCTGGCGGCCGGGGACATCGCGGGACACGGGGTCGGGGCGGCGACCGCCATGGTGGCCCTGCGCAACGCCCTGCGCGGCCTCGCCTTCACCGGAGCCCCGCCCGGGCAGCTGATGGAATGGCTCAACGCGGTCGCGTCCGCCGACCCCCGCCGGTCCACGGCGACCGCGGTCTGCGCGCACTACGAGCCGCAGGACCGGGTGCTGCGGTGGTCCAGCGCCGGACACCTGCCGCTGATCCTGCTCAGGGAAGGCCGGGCCGTGTTGCTGGACACGCCCCGGGACCTCCTGCTGGGCGCGGTGCGCTCGGTCACGTACACCGAGACGGTGACCCCGCTGCGCACCGGTGACCTGCTGGTCTTCTACACCGACGGTCTCGTCGAGCGGCGCCACACCTCGCTGGACGAGGGAGTGGCGCGCCTGACGCGGGCCGTGGAGAGCCATGCGCGCGCCGACCTCGACGACATGGCAGACCGGCTGCTCGCCGAGGTGCGGGGGGACACGGACGACGACACGAGCCTGGTGCTGGTCAGGGTGGTGCAGTAGACGGCACGGATCAGGCGAGCCAGGTGTGGATGCGCGCGGCCAGGTCGTCGGCGTCGACCGGCTTGGTGACGTAGTCGTCCGCCCCGGCGGCCAGCGCCTTCTCACGGTCACCCGGCATCGCCTGGGCGGTGACGGCGACGATCGGGACGTTCGTGTAACCGGGCAGGGCACGGATCGCCGCGGTGGTGGCGTAACCGTCCATGCCCGCCATCATCACGTCCATCAGGACGAGGTCCACGTCGTCGTGTTCGGCCAGGAGCGCCAGGCCGGTGAGGCCGTCCTCGGCCCGCAGCACCTGCATCCCCTCGCGCCGGAGGATCTCCGTCAGCGCGAAGACGTTGCGTGCGTCGTCGTCCACGACCAGCACGGTGGGCCCGGTGACGACCGCGGCTCCTCCTGCCGAAGGCCCTGCCGGTACGAGGCCCTGCGCCGCGCCGTCGGCCGGGTACGGAGGCGGTGTGAGGGCCGGCGTGGTGTCCACCGGCGCCTCTGGTGCGGACGCGTCGGAGGGCGCCGGCGGCGCCGGGGCCCGGAGCGCGGACCGCTCCGGCGTCCGGAGCGGCAGGAAGAGGGTGAAGACACTGCCTTCCCCGGGCATGGACCGGACTTCGATCAGGCCACCCAGCAGATGGGCCACCTCTCGGCTGATGGACAGGCCGAGCCCCGTGCCTCCGTAGCGGCGGCTGGTGGTTCCGTCGCCCTGCTGGAACGCGTTGAAAACGGTCTCGAGCCGGTCCTCGGGTATGCCGATGCCCGTGTCGGACACCCGGAAGGCCATGACGGGCGCACCGCCCTCGCCCAGGTCGGCCGGGACCTCGTCGGCGGCCGCCGGGTCCACCCGGAGCTCGACGTGCCCGTGCTCGGTGAACTTCACCGCGTTGGCGACCAGGTTGCGCAGGACCTGCCGCAGCCGGGTTTGGTCGGTGAACAGCTCGTCGGGCAGCCCGTCCCCGGTGACCACCCGCAACTCCAGCTCGCGGGCGGCCGCGACGGGCCGGAAGGTCGCGTCGAGGGAGGACAGGAGTTGCTGGAGCGGGAAGGCCTTGGGGCTCAGGTCCATCTTTCCCGCCTCGACCTTGGAGAGGTCGAGGATGTCGTTGATCAGCTGGAGCAGGTCGGACCCGGCGGAGTGGATGACCTCGGCGTAGTCGACCTGTTTGTCGGAGAGGTTCCCGTCCGGGTTCCGCGAGAGCAACTGGGCGAGGATCAGAAGGCTGTTGAGCGGGGTGCGCAACTCGTGGCTCATGTTGGCCAGGAACTCCGACTTGTACATGGAGGTCCGCGACAGCTGCTGGGCCCGCACCTCGAGTTCCCGCCGGGCCTGTTCGATCTCCAGGTTCTTGCGTTCGATGTCCCGGTTCCGGTCGGCCAACAGGGCCGCCTTCTCCTCCAGCTCGGCATTGGAACGCTGCAACTCGCCCTGACGGGACTGGAGTTCCTGGGACCGGGCACTCAGCTCCGCCGTCAGGCCCTGGGACCGCTCCAGCAGCTCGTCGGTACGGGCGTTGGCGATCAGCGCGCTGACGCTCACGCCGATGGCCTCGATGAACTGGTCGAGGAAGTCCCGGTGGATGGCGGTGAACGGGGCGAGTGCGGCCAGCTCGACCGCGCCGAGCGCCTGGTCCTCCACCACGATGGGCAGGACGACGAGGACGGCCGGTTCGGCGGCGCCGGCGCCCGAGGCGACGGTGGCGTACCCGGGCGGCAGCCGCTCCACGGTGAGGGTGCGCCGCCCGCCGGCTGCCTGCCCCACCAGCGACTGCCCGAAGCGGAAGCGGCGCGGGGGCGCGGCGGGGTCGTCCGGCATCCCGTAGGCGGCCCTCAGTACCAGGTACCTGCCCTCCTGGTCCTCCTCCGTCAGGAAGAAGGCGCCGTACTGGGCGCCCACCAGGGGCGGCACCTCGTTCATGATCAGCTGAGCGAGGTCGGTGAGGTCGCGGGTTCCCTGCATCAGGCCGGAGATCCGGGCCAGGTTGGTCTTGAGCCAGTCCTGTTCCTGGTTGGCGCGGGTGGTCGCACGCAGGGACTCGACCATCGCGTTGATGTTGTCCTTCAGGTCCCCGACCTCGCCCGGGGCCGCGACCGTGATCGACCGGGTGAGGTCGCCCTCGGCCACGGCGCTGGTCACGGCCGCAATGGCGCGCACCTGGCGGGTGAGGTTGCCGGCCAGGCCGTTGACGTTCTCGGTGAGCCGTTTCCAGGTGCCGGATACGCCCTCGACCTCGGCCTGGCCGCCGAGCTTGCCCTCGCTGCCGACCTCGCGTGCGACGCGGGTGACCTCGGCGGCGAAGGCGGAGAGCTGGTCGACCATCGTGTTGATGGTGGTCTTCAGCTCCAGGATCTCCCCGCGTGCGTCCACGTCGATCTTCCGCGTGAGATCGCCCTTCGCGACCGCGGTCGTCACCTGGGCGATGTTGCGCACCTGGTTCGTCAGGTTGTCGGCCATTGAGTTGACGTTGTCGGTCAGGTCCTTCCACGTGCCGGATACGCCCTGCACCCTCGCCTGCCCCCCAGCTTGCCCTCCGTGCCGACCTCGCGTGCGACGCGGGTGACCTCCTCGGCGAAGGAGGAGAGGCGGTCGACCATCGTGTTGATGGTCTCCTTCAGTTCCAGGATCTCGCCGCTCGCGTCCACCCGGATCCTGCGGGTGAGGTCGCCGCCCGCGACGGCGGTGGCCACCTGGGCGATCGAGCGGACCTGGGAGGTCAGGTTGTCGGCCATGGTGTTGACTCCGGTGGCGAGCTCCCGCCAGATGCCGCTCACCCGGGGCACCTGCGCGTGTCCGCCGAGCAGCCCCTGGCCGCCGACCTCACGGGCCACCCTGGTGACCTCCGAGGTGACCAGGGACAGCTGCTCGACCACGCCGTTGTAGACCGTGGCGATCTCGCCGAGGAGGCCCTCGGAGTCGGCTGGCAGCCGGATGGTGAAGTCTCCGTCGCGTACGGCCGTCAGCCCCTCCAGCAGCCGCCTCAGCCCCTCTTCGCCCAGCTCAGGGCGTTCCCGCGCTTCGTCCATGGACGCCTCCGCAACCACTGTGACACGCGGTGCCGCGGGGGACATCCCGGGGGAGGAGGCCGGATCTCCACCGTCTTCAACCGGGAACGCAGACTCCCGGCGGACAGGCGACCTCGAGCCAGACGCGCTTGCCGTCCGGTCCCGGTTCCGAGCCCCAGTCCCGGGCCAGGCGTTCCACGATCAGCAGCCCGTGACCGCCCCGCTGCCCGCGCTCACCCGGTGCGCGTGCACGGGCCGGTACGCGCACCGGCGGGGCCGGATTACCGTCCGTGACCTCGATCCGCAGCCGCTCGGCCGAGCAGTCGAGCACGAGTGTGCGGGGGCCTCCGCCGTACAGGCAAGCGTTGGCGACCACCTCCGACACCAGCAGGAGCACGTCCTCGGCAGCCTCGCGGCGGCCACTCTCCTCCGAGGCCGGGAGCCAGTGCCAGGCGGTCAGGGCCTCGCGGGTGAAGTCGCGGCTGCGCGAGACGACGCCGGTGCTCCCGGACAGCGTCAGGCTCCAGGTCCGGTCGGACGGGCCGCGCTGTTCCATGGTGCTCAGGCTCCTCCGGCTCGAGGCGTCCTCAGGGCATCCGTCACATCGGAGTGGACGGGGAAGACACCGTCAGCGCCGGTGATCCGGAACATGCGGGCGACGGGGCCGCGCAGGCCGACCAGTTCGAGGGTGGCTCCCGCCTCCCGGGCGGCGAGCCGGTTGTTCAGCAGCACGTTCAGGCCGGTGGAATCGCAGAATCCGAGCGCCGTCAGGTCGACCAGCAGCCGACCGCCAGGGGTGAGCGCCGCGTCGAGCGCGTCCCGGAGCGGCTGCGCCGTGTCGTGGTCCAGCTCCCCCGCGAGCACGAGGACGACAGCTCCGTCCACCGCCTCCACCGCGACGGTGAAGCGTTGGCCGTCCGTTTCCGGCACCATCCGGCATCACCCTTCCGTCGTGCTGCTCCGCAGCTGCCCGGGTTCCCGCGCAATATACCTGCCCGCCCCGTACGGACGGTGGAACCGCTCACGCCGGATCGGCCTGCCCTTCGTCGCTGAGCAGGCCCTCCCGGAGCCGGCCCAGGATGCGGCCCAGCAGCCGGGAGACGTGCATCTGCGACATACCCAGGCGCGCGCCGATCTCGGCCTGGGTCAGCTCCTCCCCGAAGCGGAGGGCGAGGATGGTCCGATCCCGTTCGGACAGCCCCTCCAGCAGTGGTTTGAGGGATTCCAGGTCCTCGACCGTCTCGAAGCGCGACTCGTCCACGCCGAGGCTGCGGGCCAGCGTGCCGGGCGCGTCGTCCTCCTCCGTCACGGGGAGGTCGAGGGAGAGGCTGGTGAACCCGTTGGCCGCGAGCCGGCCCTCGCAGACCTCCTCCACGGTGATGTCCAGCCGCTCGGCGAGCTGCTGCGCACTCGGAGCGTGGCCCAGCTCCTGCTCCAGGGCGTCGTTGGCCTTGGCCAGGTCGATGCGCAGCTCCTGCAGCCGGCGCGGTACGCGCACGGCCCAGGTCGTGTCACGGAAGTACCGCTTGATCTCGCCCACGATGGTGGGCAGCGCGAACGACATGAACTCGAAGCCGCGATCCGGGTCGAACCGGTTGATCGCCTTGATCAGGCCGATGGTGCCGACCTGCATGACGTCTTCCCAGGGTGCGCTGCAGTGGCGCACGCGCGTGGCCGCGTACTTGACCATGCTCAGATTCAGCTCGACCAGGGTGTTGCGCACGTACGAGTACTCGGCGGTCCCTTCGTCCAGTACGTGCAGCCGCCGGAAGAGCGTCACCGAGAGGTCGTGGGCGTCCGCCGTGCTCACGGACTGCGGATCGGTGATCACGGGGAGCTCCGGCAGCGGCTCCGGCTGCGGCACGGGGGTGGCCTGGACGGGAAGAGCGCTGGTCATGAGGCCTCCTTCGGGCGTTCCCTCAGGCCACATACCCCGCTGCCGGCCGGTTGAAGCTGTGCACGTCGTTGGCCATGCCTCACTCTGCGTGAGCGGGCGGGCCGCCCGCGGCCAGCCGGTAGACGGCGAAGGCCCGGTCGATGACCGGCATCGCGACGTTGCGTACGCGCACCCCGCCCGCCGTCGTCCCGTGTTCCGTACCCAGGTGGGCGTGGCCGTGGACGGCGAGGTCCGCGCCGGCCTCGTCGACCGCCTCGGCGAGCAGGTAGCTCCCGAGGAAGGGATAGATCTCCGGAGGCTCACCGGCCAGCGTGTCGGGCACCGGGGAGAAGTGCGTGAGCGCGATCCGCAGGTCACTGCCCGCGTCCTCGAGTTCCCGAAGCGATCGCGCGAGCTCCTCCGCGCAGCGCCGGGTGTACCGGACGAACGACTTCATCTCCGGTTCGCCGAACTCGCTGCCGCAGCGCCCCGCGAAGCCGCCGCCGAAGCCCTTCGTCCCGGCGATCCCGACCCTCGCCCCGTCGACGTCCACCAGCACTCCGTCGCCTTCGAGGACCCGTACGCCCGCCTCGGCCAGCACGCGGGTGACGGCCGTCTGCCGGCCGCTCTGGTAGTCGTGATTGCCGAGGACCGCGATCACGGGCACCGGGAGCCCTGCCACCTCCCCGGCCACCACGTGAGCCTCCTGCGGGGTGCCGTGCCGGGTCAGGTCGCCCGCCAGCAACAGCAGGTCCGCACAGTCCCCGAGCGTCTCGAAGGCGGGGCGCAACAGCCCTTCGCTGCCGGGGCCGAGGTGGATGTCACCGACAGCCGCGACCCGGATCACAGCAGCTCCTCCGAGCGGTCGGGAGGGCTGGGGCAGCACACGGTGACGTCCTGCTGCCAGGGAACCCCCGCGAGCGCCTCCTCAGCGATGCGCAGGACCTCCGCCCGGCTCCCACCACTGCTCACACTGCCCCAGACCAGTACGCCCGCCCCACGCGCCTCGATCCGGATGCCCAGCTCGGAGATCTCCTCACGCGCCAGGCGTTCCCTCAGGTGCTCGATGCGGTACTCGATGAGGTCGATCGCGGTCACGGCGTCGCCTCCCACGGGTCGGTGATCTGTAGCCGTTCGAGCAGGTACAGGAACGCGTCCGACAGCGGGGCGGAGCGGTGGGCCCGGTTCAGCCGGGCCCAGTCGATCTGCTCCCGCAGCATCCGGGCCATCGGCAGTAGGTCGCCGAAGTCGCAGTAGTGCTCGCAGAGCGCGGTGAGCCGGGCGTCCATGAGGTCGGTGGGTGCCAGGACCGGCATCCACACCGAGTCCACCGGCCGGACCTCGGCCCGGTCCAGCAGCGCCGTGTCCACGGGGCGCCGGGCGAGCTCGAAGATCAGGTCGATCTCCTCCCCGCCGGCCCGGCCCTTGACCAGCCAGTCCTCGGGGGCCCGGCGCATGGCGATGCCGCCGTCCTCCAGCGCCTTGACCACGACGTCCGCGTCTTCGGGCCGGACACAGAAGTCCGTGTCGTGCTGGAAGCGGGCCGGCACGCCGTGCGCGAAGGCGGCGACGCTGCCGGCGAGCGCGAACGGCTGCCCGGAGGCCTTCAGGAGCGCGGCCACGCGCTTGGTCGTCTCCAGAATCGCCTGGGTGTGGTCGTGCGGCAGGCTCCCGCCCGGGCCGGTCGTCTCCGGGAACGGGGTCCCCGGCAGGGCGGGCGATTCCGACGGAGGGGGAGGAAGTTTTCTCACGGTGCACCTCACTCGGAGCGCTGGTCCCATCGTCTCAGATTCTTCACCCGCGGTTAGCCTGGACAGCGCCCTTCAAACCTGTACGGAGGGCCGGTCACCCCCGGAACGCACGGCCGGCCCGCCCGGGCTGGGCACCGGCGCGAGCAGGCGGCGGACCAGCGCAGCCGTTCGTGCCGGCCGCCCCCTGCGCCGGTCCGACGCGGGGGATGTGTACCCGTCCGGCGGATCGGACCGGACGTCAGGTGACGGGATCAGGAGCCGGTACCGGTCCGGGCAGGGGACCGGGCTGAGGGAGCGGATCGGGCCCCGGCGCCGGCTCGGGCTGCGGATCGGGCTCGGGCCGGGGCGGCGCCGGCGGCACGGGATCCGGGCCGCCGGGACCGGGCACCGGCCCCGGCAGCGGACCGGGCGCCGGCCCGGGACCAGGTCCGGGAGCGGGCGTGGGGTTGGGCGGTACGGGGTCGGGAGGGGTGTGCAGGTGCATGAGGGCCACCTCGGCTCGGATGCGGGTCACGGCGTCGGCCGTGCTCGTCGCTGCGCGACTACCCGGTTGATCCACCTTGATGCCGACCTCATCCGGGCGCCGCTTTTGCGGGCCCTCGGCCAGGGGCGGATGGTGGAGGGCGAAGCGTGGACCCCTCGTGCGAGGACGGTGTGCCATGAGCGAGGCCAAGGGCAGTACGCAGCAGGTCTGCGGCATGCCGCAGAGGTACTGACCCGTGCGCGTGCACATCGTCCTGTTCGACGGGGTGGAGGAGCTCGACTTCGCCGCGCCCTACGAGGTGTTCTGCGTCGCCCGGTCCTTCACGGACCGCGAGGTCGGCGTCCGCTACGTCACCGCCTGGGGGCCGGGCGTCGTGCACGCCGCCTACGGCACCCGGGTGACGGTCGAGCACGCGTGGGATCCGCGCGCGGCGGACCTCCTCCTCGTACCCGGCGGCGGATACCAGCGCCCTGACGGTCCCGGGGTGCGGGCCGAGATCCGCAGCGGCCTGCTCCCGCGGAAACTGGCCGAGGCGGTCCGCCCCGGCCTCACCGTCAGTGCCGTCTGCACGGGCACGATGCTGCTGGCCGCGGCCGGCCTGACCCGGGACCGTCCCTGCACCACCCACCACAAGGCGCGCCCCGACCTGGAGCAGCAGGGCGGCCTGCTGAAGAACGCCCGAGTGGTGGACGACGGCGACCTGGTCGCCGCGGGTGACATCACCTCCGGACTGGACCTCGCCCTGTGGCTCGTACGGCGGGAACTCGGCGCCGAGACCGCGACGGGCGTCGAGGCCAGGCTCGAATACGAGGCCCGTGGCACCGTATGGGCCCCGCCCCCGGACCGGCGTCCGTGGTGATCCTGCCCGGCAGCGGTCAGCTGCCGGGCAGGATCACCACGGCGGGCACCTCCACCGGTGGGCTGTGCCGGAAGTGGAGGACGAACGTCACGATGTCGCCCGCCTGCCAGCCGGCCTTCGGACGGGTCATCACGCTCACGTCGAAGGGGGACATGGCCAGCGTGGCGCCCGCGGGCACCCGCACCGCTCCCGTCATCCGCATCGTGTCGGCCCCGAGGCCCGAGCTCTCGTGCCGGCTCAGCATCGCCTTCTCGACGGCCGTCGACGTCACTTCGGTCAACTGGTCCTCGGCGCCGCCGATGTTGGTGATGTCGAAGAAGGCGGCCGTGTCCCGGCTGTTGCCGTAGGGCAGGAAGACGCGGCCGTTGCCGGCCGCGATCTGCGGCGGGGTGCCCGCGGCGCCGGACGAGGTCCAGGCCGTCAGACCGGCCAGCGCCACCGAGCAGGCGACCACCGGGACGATCGCGGCACGCAGCCCCTCGCGCATGCGTCCCGGGCTCGGCAGCCAGCGGTCCGGGGTCCGCGCCTGCGCTGGTTCCGTCATCGTCCCGTGCCTCCCGTCCGGTTGACCGTATGCGCTCGGCGTGACGGCGGCGCGGGCTGCCAGGTACGCAGCCGGAGACTGTTGCCCACCACCATCAGCGAACTCACCGACATCGCGGCGGCCGCGACCATCGGGTTGAGCAACCCCACCGCCGCGAGCGGAACGGTCACGACGTTGTAGCCGAAGGCCCACACGAGATTGGCCCGGATGGTCCCCAGCGTCCGCCGGGCCAACTGGACCGCGTCCGCAACGGCCTCGATGTCGCCGCGGACCAGCGTGACATCGGCCGCGCCGATGGCCACGTCCGTGCCGCTCCCCATGGCGATGCCGAGATCGGCCCCGGCCAGGGCGCCGGCGTCGTTCACCCCGTCGCCGATGACCGCGACCCGGTGGCCGAGGCTGCGCAACTCCCCGACCAGTTGCGCCTTGTCCTCGGGCGAGCAGTGCGCGTGCACGTCCGTGATACCGAGCGCGGCGGCGACGCGGGTCGCGGTGGCCCCGCGGTCGCCGGTGGCCAGGACGGGCTCCACCCCCAGGCGCCGCAGCCGGTCCACGGCCCGGAAGCTGCCGGGGCGCAGGACGTCGCCCAGGGAGATCAGCGCCTGGTCGGCGCCGTCCACCCGGACCAGGACCGGCGTGTGTGCGGCCGCCTCCGCCTCGGCCAGTGCCCTGTCCAGCGCCGGATGCAGGTCCGCGCCGGCGGCACGGACCTCCACGCGGTGGCCTTCCACCAGCCCGGTCACCCCGATGCCCGCGGTGGCCAGGAATCCGGTCACCTCGTCCGGCTGCGGGGGCCGGCCCAGCTCCTGCCGGGCGTACGCGACCACAGCGCGGCCCAGCGGGTGCTCGGACCCCTGTTCCACCGCCGCGGCCAGCCACAGGGCCCGCTCCCTCCCCATCCCGTCGGGAACGGCCGTCACGCGCGCGACGGTCATCCGGCCGGTCGTCAGCGTGCCGGTCTTGTCCAGGACCACCGTGTCGACATGGCGCAGGGTCTCCAGCGCCCGCGGGCCGCTGACGAGCAGACCCAGCTGCGCGCCGCGGCCGGTTGCCGCCAGCAGGGCGGTGGGAGTCGCCAGTCCCAGCGCGCAGGGACAGGCCACGACCAGGACGGCCACACAGGCCGTGACGGCCGCCTGCGGATCCGCTCCGGCGCCGAGCCAGAAGCCGAGCACGGTGACGGCCAGGGCCAGTACGGCCGGGACGAACACACCCGCGACCGTGTCCGCCAGGCGCTGGGCCCGGGCCTTTCCGGCCTGCGCCTCGGTGACCATCCGGGTGATGCGGGCGAGTTGGGTGTCCGCGCCGACCGCGGTGGCCCGTACGACCAGCAGGCCGCCCGCGTTGACCGCACCGCCGACCACGTCGTGACCCGGGCCCACCTCGACGGGCTCGCTCTCGCCGGTGACCAGCGAAAGGTCGACGGCCGAACCACCGGAGGCCACCACCCCGTCCGTCGCCACCCGCTCACCCGGCCGGACGATGAACTCCTGCCCCACCCGCAACTGCGCGATCGGGACGAGCCGCTCCTCGCCGTCCTCCCGTACGGTCACGTCCTTGGCCGCCAGCCCCGCGAGCGAGCGCAGCGCCCGACCCGTGCCGCGGCGGGCCCGGGATTCGAGGAACCGCCCGGTGAGGACGAACAGCGGCACCCCGACCGCGGCCTCCAGGTAGATGTGCGCGACCTCCCCGCCGGCCGAGGGCAGCAGGGTGAACGGCATCCGCATCCCCGGATCGCCCGCCCCGCCCAGGAACAGCGCGTACGCCGACCAGGAGAAGGAGGCGACCACGCCCAGCGATACCAGGGTGTCCATCGTCGCCGCCGCGTGCCGCAGCCCGCGTACCGCCCGGGCGTGGAACGGCCACGCGCCCCAGACGGCGACCGGCGCGGCCAGTACGAAGCACAGCCACTGCCAGTTGCGGAACTGGAAGGCGGGCACCATTGACAGCACCAGAACCGGTACGGACAGCAGGGCGGTGATCACCAGCCGCTCCCGCTCCTCACGGCCGGGGGAGTCCTCGGTCTCCGGTGACGGCGTCCGGTCGTCCGCGGGCAGGGGAGGGGCGGGCGGTTCGGCGCTGTATCCGGCCCTCTCGACCGCCGCGACGAGGTCGTCCGTCGTCACGTCCGGCGGATGGCTCACCCTGGCCCGCCCGGTGGCGAGGTTGACCGTGGCGCTCACGCCGTCGATCCGGGCCAGCCGCTTCTCGACCCGGTTCACGCAGGCCGCGCAGGTCATCCCGCCGACGACCAGGTCGGTGGTCTCCAGTACCTCCGTCCGCTCCGCCGTCACCGCGCGCCACCCGTACCGACCGTGCCGCCGCCGTGTCCGTGCGGTCCTCGCGGGTTCGTGTCGAACCTCGGGGTGTCGCCACCGGTGGAACGCATCCCGGGAGCCACCGGGCCGGCGGTGGTTCCCACTCCGTACGCCACGGCGAACATCAGTATGAGCAGTGCCAGGAATCCGGCGAGAGGGGGCGGCGGCGCCCACCGCTTCAGGGCGGTGATCGCCGGGGGCGGGTACTCAAGCCGGTCCGTCATCGTCACTCCGGAATTTCTCGTTCTCGGTTCCAGACGCACTTTCTCCGGTGAGGTGGTCGTGGAGCGGGGGTAGGAAGTTCCCGCGAAGTTCCCGCGCGGGAGGCAGGTCACAGAAGAGGACCCTTATGGACCTCTTGCTCCGTATGTCACCCTGGCCGGGTGAACCGGGTCACCCACCTGCCGTGCGACCCGGCCGACCGAGCGACACGGATACCGCCATGCACCTGCCGTCCCCGTCCCGAGCCGTACCCGCCGTACTGGCCGGAGCTGTGACCGCCCTGCTGGCCGCGTGCGGGCCCTCGGCCGCCGCCGGAGCGGCCGCTGCGCCGCACGCGGCGACGGCCGCGCCCGTGGCCTCCGCCGCCCACACCCCCGCGCGGGAACCGTCCCCGGCGGCCACCCCCGCTCCTCCGGCCCCCACCCCCTCGCCCGTGGTCTCGGCGCTGTCCATACCCTCCGCGGGCGTTTCCGGGCTGCGCGTGGTGCCGTACGAGGGCACCACCGACGACGCACCGGGAACCCGCATCCAGGACCAGGGCGCGGCGGCCAGCCCGTACGGGAAGCGGGGCGGAGTCGGACCCGGTCAGGTGGGCAACTTCCTCGTCACCGCGCACCGCCTCTCGGCCGGCGGCCCGCTGGGCGCGCTGCCCACCGTGAAGAAGGGCGACACGGTCCTCGTGACCGTGGGCGAGGTGGTGTACACCTACGAGATTGTCGAGACCCGCAAGACGTCCTTCCGCTCGGAGCGCTCGCTGAGCGAACAGCGCGCTGCGGTGCCCGGGAAGCCCGGGGCGACCCCCACCCAGGCCATGATCACGATCTCGACCTGCGCCACGCCGGAGGACCACGCCGAGGGCAACTTCTGGAGCGACGCCCAGGGCAACCCCGAGCACCGCATCGACAAGATAGGCGTGCTGCGCAAGACCTCCGGAGCGCCGTCCGCCGGCTGACGCGCGGCCACGGGACCCCTCAGCCGGGGACCGATTTGGGTGCGGTGCGCCTTGAGGCGGCGCGCCCGGACGGGTGGTGAAGACGTCCCGCCCGCATGCACTGCCGTGGGCGGGGCAGGCGCGGACGAGGACGGAGGGAGAGCCTCTTGCGTCCCCGCACACCGGAGGAGTTGTTTCGCGTGACCGATCACGTGTGGAGCTACAAGTCGACCTCGGGGCATCTGGCCGGGACCGACCTGACCGGGTACAAGGTCGAGGCGGTCGACGGAAGTATCGGCAAGGTGGACAAGCACTCCGACGAGGTCGGGGACGCCTATCTGGTCGTGGACACCGGGGTCTGGATCTTCGGCAAGGAAGTCCTGCTCCCGGCGAGCACCGTCCTGCGGGTCGACCCGGAGGACGAGAAGATCTTCGTGGACGGCACCAAGGAACAGATCAGGAACGCCCCGGAGTTCCACCGCGAGAAGCACCTCGGTGACCCCGGCTACCGCGAGGAACTGGGCGTCTACTACGGCATCGGCGGCCCCTTCGGAGGCCCGCTCGTCTGAGGACCGACGGGCACGGCCGAGGCCGGCGCCCGGGAGAGGACGGATGAGGTGAAGGAGAGGACCATGGAGACGTCATTTCTGGTCACCGACCAGATCCGTGAGGCAGCACACCAAGCCGCACAGCTGGTGAAGGACAACGCCCCGGACCCCGCGCCCGCCCTGGACAAGGCCGCCAAGGCGTCCCGTCGGGTTCTCGGGACCACGGCCCGGTCCGACCGCAGGCCACTCCTCGTGGCCGGCGCCGTCGTGGCGGTGTTCCTCCTCCTGGTGCGTCGCCGCAGGGGCTCCAAGTGAACAGGTCGCAGCTTGCCTACCGTCCGGTGGGACTCGTACTCGGCGCGCTCAGCGGCATGATGGCCGGGATCGCGTTCAAGCAGGCCTGGAAGTTGATCGAGGGTGAAGCCGACGCTCCGGGAGCCACCGACGAGGACCGCTCCTGGAAGGAGATCCTCATCGCCGCGGGCCTCCAGGGCGCGATCTTCGCGGTGACGAAGGCCGCCGTCGAGCGGTCCGGCGCGGTCGCCACCCGGCGGATGACGGGCACGTGGCCGGGCTGACCCGGCCTTGACGCCTCCCGCTCACCCCGGCGGGGGGGGGGGGGGCCGGGCCCCCCGGGGGGGGGGCCCCCCCCGGGGGGGGGGCGGGGGGGGGGGGGCCCCCCCCGGCGCCCCCCCCCCCCCCCCCCCCCCCCCCCCCCCCCCCCCCCCCCGCCGGGGCAGCAGTTCTGGCAGGGTTGCCCAGCATGGCGACGACCGCGCTTGTCATCATCGACATGCTCAACACGCACGACCACGACGACGCGGACCGGCTCGTCCCCTCCATCACGCGAGCGCTCCCCGCGGTCGTGGACCTGCTGGAGCGGGCGCGCGCACAGGGTCTGCCGGTGATCTACGCCAACGACAACTTCGGGAAATGGCGCTCCCACCACGGCGAGATCCTCGACGCGACCCTCGCCGGTCCGAACGCCGCACTGGTCGAACCCGTCCGGCCGGACGAAGCCCCGTACTTCGTCGTCAAGGCGCGCCATTCCATCTTGTGCGAAACGCCGCTCGCCTATCTGCTGGGCACCCTCGACGTCGGCCACCTCGTCCTGTGCGGGCAGGTCACGGAGCAGTGCGTGCTCTACTCCGCGCTCGACGCCCCCATCCGCCACCTTGAGGTCACGGTCGCCCGGGACGCCGTGGCCCACATCCACCAGGATCTGGCCGAGGCCGCCCTGCGCATGATGGAGACCAACATGTCGGCGCGCATCCTGCCCGCCGCCGACGCGCTGCGCTGAAGCCCGGGGGCCGGGGCCGGGGGAGCGGGTGGAGGTGCCCGACCACCGACCCGGGTCGCCGGGAGGCAACCGGCACGGACTCGCCACGCCCTGGGGGGGGTCTTGCCGATCAGGCCAGAACCCGCGCGGGGATACTGGCCGCATGCATCAGACGCCGCGCGCCGTCGACCCCGAGCCGATAACGGCCGACCCGCCGCACACGGCGGACCGTCCCCTGCTCACCCAGTCCTGGCTCGACCTCTCCTTCGTGCACTGGGCCGTCGACCCCGCCCTCGTCGCCCCGCTGCTGCCGCCCGGCACCGTGCCGGACACGCTGGACGGGGTCACCTACGTCGGCCTGGTGGCCTTCCGCATGCACAAGGTCGGCTGGTTGCGCCTTCCCGGCGTCCCCTACCTGGGCTCCTTTCCGGAGACCAACGTCCGGCTCTACTCGGTCGACGCGCACGGCCGCCGCGCCGTGGTCTTCCGCTCGCTCGACGCCTCCCGGCTGATCCCGGTGGCCGTCGGGCGGGCCGCGTTCCGGCTCCCGTACCTCTGGTCCCGGATGACGGTCCGTCATGACGGTGACACGATCACGTACACCAGCAGCCGGCGCTGGCCCGGCCCGCGCGGCGCGCACAGCCGCATCGCCGTACGCGTCGGTGAGCGCGTCGCGGAACCGACGGCCCTGGAACACTTCCTGACCGCCCGCTGGGGCATGCACACGGAGTTCTTCGGACGGCCGCTGTACCTGCCGAACACGCACCCGCGCTGGCCGCTGCACCGCGCCGAACTCCTCGACTGCGACGAGGACCTGGTGGCCGCGGCCGGCCTGCCGGCCCCGGCCGGGCCGCCCGTGAGCGTGCTCTACTCGCCGGGGGTCCCCGTACGGTTCGGGCCGCCGCCCCGGGGACGCTCCTGAGGGGAACCGGACGGGCCCCTTCTTCCTCTCAGAGGGCGTGGACGGGCCAACGGGGGCTCAGACGAAGGAGAGGACGCGCATGAGCGGCACCATACGCACGGACGCGGAGGGCGTGCGCCCGAAGGAGATCGAGGTGGCGTGGGCGCTCACGCTCGCCGCCGTCGCCGCGAAGGTCCTGGACTGGGTGCTGTGGGCGTTCGTGATCGGGCCCACCGGCCTGGACGAGCTGACCGACGTCGCCGGTGCCGACGGCGCCGCCCTCCGGCTCGCCGGCTCGGGCGCCGTGCTGCTCGTGATCCTGGCCGGCTGGCTGGCCGTGGCGGTGAAGATGCGGGCGGGCCGCGGCTGGGCCCGTACGGTCCTCGGCATCGTCGGAGCCGGGAACCTGCTCTTCGTGGCAGACGACCTCGGAATGAGCGGGATGATGCCCGGAATGGGGCCGGCGCTGGCCGCCCTCCCCGACCTGCTCGCCGCGGCCGCCGTGGTCCCGATGTTCCTGCCCGAGGCCCGCGCCCACTTCCGGGCCCGTCCGCGCCGGATCTGAACCCGCGCCGGATCTGAACCCGCGCCCGATCCGACCCCAGCGCCTAGACGGCCGCGCGGGGATCGCTGCCGTCGGACGTGTCGTTCGCCACTTGGCCGGCGGGCGCCGGCGGTGAGTTCAGCGGGCCCGCGAGGTAGGCGAGCAGGCCGGCGATCTCGTGGCCGGCCTCCGCCGGGTGGCGAAAGCGCGCGCCGGGCGCGACGACGTACCGGTTGCGCCGGCCGTCCCGGATCCGGGTCAGGTACCCGTCCGCCTGCAGGTCCGTGACGATGGTCTGCACCGTGCGCTCGGTGAGACCGCAGTCCACCGCGATGTCACGCAGACGGATGCCCGGATCGCGCGCGATGGCGATCAGAACCCGGGCGTGGTTCGTCAGGAAGGTCCAGCCGTGGCGGCGGGAACCCGTGTGCTCGCTCTCCACACCGTCATTCTTGAGGGATAACTCACGAAAATCAATTCCAGAACAAGTTTTCCGGTATTACTTGACGTGTGTCCCAGGCACCGACAGGGTGCAGGTAGGCGGAAGCGCACTTCCGCATGACCGAGCTGCCGAGCTATCGAGCAACGCACCGCAAGCACACGTGCCCAAGGAGCGAAGACGATGACCTTCACGGCCACGGCCGAGGCCATGACCATGACGACGACCGCGACCGCGACCGCGACCGCGACCACCTCCACCGGTGGCGCCGCCGATGCCTCCGGGCTCAGCGGGCTGCCGGACGTGCCCTGCCCACGGGAACTGTCGACCGGCGACGCCCGCGAGCTGACCCGCATCTTCTTCGAACGGCTCCACAGCCTCGAAGAGGGCACGCAGGAGTACCAGTACGTGCGCAACACGCTCATTGAGATGAACATCTCACTGGTGCAGTTCGCCGCCCGGCCGTTCCGTGACCGCCCCGGCGGACCCGAGAACGAGGACATCGTCCAGGTCGGCGTCATCGGCCTGATCAAGGCCATCGACCGCTACGACCCCGAGCGGAACACCCAGCTCACCACGCTCGCCCTGCCGTACATCACGGGCGAGATCAAGCGCCACTTCCGGGACACCACCTGGGCCGTGCGGGTTCCGCGCCGCCTGCAGGAGCTGCGCCTGGAGCTGGCGAAGGCCACGGAGGAGCTGACCTCCGAGACGGACCACGCGCCGACCCCGGCGGAACTCGCCGAGCGGCTGGATCTCACCGAGGACGAGGTCCGCCAGGGCCTGGTCGCGGCCAACGGCTACTCCACCCAGTCCCTCGACGTGCCCCAGGAGAACGCGGGCAGCGGCAGCCAGGCGTCCACGGCCGCCGGAGGCTCGCTCACCCTCGGCGACACCATGGGTGACCTCGACCCCGCCCTGGAGGCGGTCGAGGACCGCCACGCCCTGGCGCCCCTGCTCGCCGGCCTGGACGAACGCTGCTCCCAGATCCTGGAACTGCGCTTCGGCCAGGAGATGACCCAGGCGGAGATCGGCGCGGAGATCGGCCTGTCCCAGATGCAGGTCTCCCGGCTGCTCACGCGCACGCTGGGCACCCTGCGCGAAGAGCTGCTGCAGGGCTGACCGACCGGCCGGGGGCCTTGCGTCCCGGTCGGTCGTCCCGGCCGAGCGGCCTCAGGCCCGCCCGGGCCGGTCCGCCCGCAGCCGCTCGGCGTCGATGTCGGCCCAGACGACCTTGCCGTGCGAGGTGGCCTCGGCGCCCCATCGGTCGGCGATCCTGCGGACGAGGTGCAGGCCGAACCCGCCCGGAACGCCCGGACCGCCCGGACGCGCCACGGGCACCATCCGCCGGAGGTCGCCGAGGCCGTCGTACACCTCGACCCGGAGCACGTCCCCGGCGCGGAGCAGGAGCTCGTGGCAGCCGCCGGCGTGCAGGCTGGCGTTGGTGACGAGCTCGGACACGACCAGCAGCGCGTCCTCGGCGGTGTCCCGGCCGTCCCACCCCCAGTCCTTCAACGCCTCACGGGCGAACGCGCGCCCCCGCGCCACTTGCCGGTGGGCCCCACGCAGGGCGAGCCGACGGCACTGGCGGAAGGCCGGCTCCCGCGCGTCCGATGCGGGCTCGCTGATCTCCGATCCGATGGTCTGCACTGCGCTCTCACCTCGTTCTCGTCACTCATGTCCCGCTATGTCGTGGTGCGCTTCTACCCACCCTGGCGAAAGGGACGCTCCCTCCCCACCCCCTTGCCCGGACCCGTTTCCGAGACCACCTCAGAGGAGTCATGGACACCCTGCTTCGACTGGTGGCCGTCATCGGCGGCTCGATCGTGCTCACGTTCGTCGTGGGCCGGCTCACCGACCTGTTCCTGCGGCGCGCGCATGCCCGCCATACCGAGACACCCCTGTGGGACATGCTGCGCCGCTGCCGCACCTCCGTCCGCGTCCTGCTGTTCACCGCGGTGCTGCGCGGGACGTACCGGCAGATCGAGTGGCAGCCGCTGCACGAGCACGCGGCGGCCGTGGGCCGGACCCTCACGCTCGTGCTGATCGGGGCGAGCGCGTGGTGCGTCGTCCTCGTCACCTCCGCCGTGGTCGAGTCCTCGTACGCCCGCTACGCGCTCGGCACCCGTGATCCCTCCCGCGTCCGCCGGGTCCGCACCCAGGTGACGCTCATCATGAGGATCGTCACGGCCGTGGCCGTCGTGGTGGCCGTCGCGGCGATGCTGCTGACCTTCCCCTCCCTCCGCGCCGTCGGCACCTCGCTCCTGGCCTCGGCCGGCATCATCGGCATCGTCGCCGGTGTGGCCGCCCAGTCCACCCTCGGCAACCTCTTCGCCGGATTCCAGATCGCGTTCGGCGACATGGTGCGCATCGGCGACACGGTCGTCGTGGACGGCGAGTGGGGTGTGGTCGAGGAGGTCACGCTCACCTTCCTGGCCGTGCGCACCTGGGACGAGCGCCGGCTCACCATGCCCGTGTCCTACTTCACCGGGCGGCCCTTCGAGAACTGGTCGCGCGGCGGGATCCAGATGACGGGCACGGTCTTCCTCCACTGCGACCACACGGCCCCCGTCGCGCTGATGCGCGAAAAGCTCAAGGAGGTCCTGGACGGCTGCGAGGCGTGGGACGGCCGCGGCTGGGACCTGGCGGTCACCGACACGACCGCCACCACCATCGTCGTACGGGCGATCGTCACCGCGAAGGACGCGGACGACCTGTGGACCGCCCGTTGCACGGTGCGCGAGCAGCTGGTCGCCTGGCTGGCCGAGAAGCACCCCTACGCGCTGCCACGCGTCTCCACGTCCACCGCAGCCGAGGCGCCGACCTGGGCGGACGGCGTTTCGAAACGCGCACCCGGGTCAGACGCGTGAGGGACGAAGCAGGACGTGCGGAACGTGGAAGAGAGGAGTCGCAACATGACCAAGGTGGCGCGCCTGCCCGGCCGTGCGGAGCACCACTGGCTGTGGCAGGAGGAGGCGGCGTGCCGGGAACTGGGGACGGACCGGTTCTTCCACCCGGCGGGGGAGCGGGGTGAGGACCGCTCCGCGCGGGAGCAGGAGGCCAAGGAGGTCTGCGCGCTGTGCCCGGTGCGGGCGCAATGCCTGAGCCACGCGCTGCGCGTGCAGGAGCCCTACGGAGTGTGGGGCGGGCTGAACGAGGACGAGCGACGGGCGCTGGGCGCACGACGCGCGGCCGGCTGACCGGCCGGGCGGCGTGCGCGGCAAGGCGTACCTCAGGGGCGCGCGTTGAGCTCTGCGACGATCGAGGCCGGTGTGTGGCCGCTCCCGTCCGACAGGCGGTGGAAGTCGACGGAGACGAAGTTCGGGTCACGGCCCCCGGCTGCGGGCCGGCACTGCTCGGCGATGCGGTTCCTCAGCTTGGTGCCGTTGTCCAGGGCCGCCGTGAGGACCGTGGGCACGTTGCGGTGGTGGCTCATCGTGAACAGGCGCCGGAAGCCCGGCTCCTGACGGTCCAGCGGCACGTCGGCCCAGCGGCTGACGCACGTGAGGTCGTTGCCCAGGTCGCCGAGGCTCCAGAAGTTGCTCACGGTCCAGGACTTGTCGTACATGACGCCGAGGTGTTCCCGGTCGGACCGATCGGAGAAGATCAGCAGCCGCTTGCCCGAGGTGACGAGGTCGGCCACCTTCGGCCAGCCGTGCTGCCGTACGCCCCAGTCGTCGGGCCGGAACAGCAAGTTCTGCAAGCCGTTGACCCGGCCCAGGGACGCCTGCAGCTGATCGGCGCCGACGTAGTCCTCGAGGAAGACGGTCACGACCTCCTCTGGATGGGCGGCGAGGAAGTCCACCACGGTCTGCATGGTGCCGTGGAAGGTCTGCCGCGGCAGGGCGTACGTGGCTCCGGCGAAGGTCTTGCAGTCACCGTGGCACAGGTACACGTCGCTGGGGTAGCAGTCGCTGCCGAAGCTGATGATGCACAGCCAGGTGCTGCGTTCGTACCAGTGCGTGTCGAGGCTCAGGCCGCGGACGCCGTTGTCGAGCTGGGCGCGCACGGACTCCGACTGGTTCACCGAACTCCAGCGGGAGTCCTCGTAGTTGGTGAAGGCGTTGTGGGTGGTCAGGAAGGTGGCCTCGTCGAGCCGCCGGTCGCCCCAGCGGGCGGCCGCGGCGGCTTCGGACACGCGCGAGGCCGTGGCGGGGGCCGTCGGCGGGGGTGAGGCGGCCGCTGTGGTCGCGGTGCCCAGCAGGAGGGCCAGCAGGAGGAGGCACACC
Organism: Streptomyces sp. NPDC048257; assembly: GCF_043201855.1. Classification (NCBI taxonomy): domain Bacteria; kingdom Bacillati; phylum Actinomycetota; class Actinomycetes; order Kitasatosporales; family Streptomycetaceae; genus Streptomyces; species Streptomyces sp. NPDC048257. The sequence continues at coordinate 260,380 of NZ_JBICZI010000003.1, read as the reverse complement.
CACGAGCGCCGGCCGCTTAGGGGCGGCCCTACGGTGGTGCGCTGCATGTCCATGTCAATCATGGCGCGGAGGATAGCGCGTCACCCGCCGATCCGCTCCCCTGCCGACGCGCATGGCCGGTACGCGCGGCCGCGGCGTGCGCGGTCGCGCGCTGGGCCGGATCGCGGTTTCGTTGAGCCAGAGGGGTGTACCGCGAAGGAGGAGGGCGGAACATGCCCGGTCCCGGGCCGAGATCCGGCCGCCGCCGTGCGGCCGTCCTCGCCGCGGCGGCGATCTGCTCGTCGGCGCTCACCGCGCCGGAACCGGCCGCCGCCCACGCGCAGCCGTCACCCTCGGTGGCCGTGCCCCGGCTGGACTGGAGTCCCTGCACACCCGGCAGCCCGTACGACTGCGCCACCGCCGAAGTGCCGCTGGACCACGCCGACCCGGCCGGCCGCACCATCGATCTGGCCGTCGTCCGGCGGAAGGCGGCCGACCCCGGGAAGCGGGTCGGCACCCTGTTCGTCAATCCCGGTGGCCCCGGTGGCCCCGGCGGCCCCGGTACGGTGCAGGTGCCGCAGAACTACGACTCCTTCCCGAAGGACCTGCGCGAACGGTTCGACATCGTCAGCTGGGATCCCCGGGGCATCGGCAGCACTTCATCGACGGCACGCTTCCGCCGCCCGGCACGACGTGCCAACCGGACCGGCCCCCGTTCTCCTGACGGGCCCGGCTGCCGGGTCACGGGACGAGGACGACCTTTCCGGCGACCGTGCCGGACTCGGCCAGGCGCATCGCCTCGGCGGCGCGGGCCAGCGGGATCTCGGCCGCGACCTTGGCGGTGATCTCACCGCGCTGCAGGGCGGTGAACACCTGGGTGAGGTCGGACCGCAGGCGCGCCCGGAAGCGGTTCTTGGCGTACGCGCGACCGGCCCACACGTTGAAGAAGTACGCGCGGCGGCGGTTGGGCAGCGCGTTCCACACCCACACCCGGCCCAGCAGCTTGAGCACCGGCCGCGCGCCGGAGCCCTCGTCGTCGCGGGTGGCGGCGCTGCCGTACGAGACGAGCGTGCCGCCGGGGGCCAGGAGCCGCCAGGAACCGACGATGCCGTCGCCGCCGACGTGGTCGAAGACCGCGTCCACGCCTCCGGGGGCGAGGGCCCGTACCCGGGCGGGGACATTGCCGGAGCGGTAGTCGATGGGGGTCACCCCGAGCGCGCGCAGCGCGTCGTGGTGGCGCGTGGAGGCGGTGCCGATCACGTGGGCGCCCGCGGCCAGGGCCAGCTGGACCAGGATCGAGCCGACTCCGCCGTTGGCGCCGTGGACCACTACGGTCTGGCCGGCGCGCACCCGGGCCTTGCGGTGGAGCATCTGCCAGGCGGTGATGCCGTTGACGACCGCGGTCTCCGCGTCCGCCGGGCGGACGCCTTCGGGTACCTCCACCACGTCGGCGGCGGCGAGCGCGATGTGGCTCGCCCAGCCTCCGGTCTTCGTCAGGGCGGCCACGCGCTTGCCGAGCAGGGCGGCGTCGGCGCCCTCGCCCACGGCCAGCACCGTGCCGACCAGGTCGTATCCGGGGACGAAGGGGAAGGGCGGCTGGTCGTAGTACCGGCCGCGCCGCATCTGCTGCTCGGCGAAGGACACGCCCGTCGCTTCCATGGCGACGACCACCTGGCCGGCCGTCGGCGCCGGGACCGGACCGCGGTGCAGTTGCAGGCCTTCGGGCTCGACCTTGCCCGGAAGAACGATCTCGACCCGCTCGACGGTGTTCGTCATGACGACCTCCGGATGGTTACTATTTCTTGTGTTCGTTAGAACCTGTAACCAGAGTGAATGGCTATCTCGCGAATGTCAAGAAGCGGTTCGTGCGATCGAAAGTGGCTGTGCCGATGGTGATACCTTCTAACTCGCGATGAAGAAGCCATGCGGCGATGGGGCGTGCAGGGCGAGAGCGAGAGGTGACGGGCGTGACCGGAGCGACGCAGACCCCGCGCGAGCGGTACCGGCAGCAGGTGCGCGAAGAGGTCAAGGAGAAGGCCTGGCAGCAGATCGCCGGCTCCGGCGCCTCCGCGCTCTCCCTGAACGCGATCGCCAAGCAGATGGGGATGAGCGGACCGGCGTTGTACCGGTACTTCGCCAACCGCGACGAGCTGATCACCGAACTCATCCGCGACGCCTACCGCAGTCTCGCCGATGCCTTCCTGGCCGCCGCCGCCGCCGCCGCCGGCGGCGGGGGAGCGGACCGGCCCGGCCTCGCCGGGCTGGCGCAGGTGCTGCGGCGCTGGGCCCTGGAGGACCCGCACCGGTACTTCCTCCTCTACGGGACCCCGGTGCCCGGATATCACGCGCCGCAGGATGTCACCGGAATCACCTCGGAGTTGATGTCCGTCCTGCTCGACGCGTGCGCCGCCACCGGGCCGGCTCCCGCCCGGGGCGCGAAGTCCGCTGCCGTCGAGGGCCACCTGGCCGATCACCGCGAGTGGGCCGGGAGCCACCCGGACGCCCCGCCGCCGGCCCTGCGGCTGGCCCTGGCCTTCTGGAGCCGCCTGCACGGGGTGCTGTCCCTGGAACTGGCGGGCCACTTCACCGGTATGGGCCTGGACCCGGCCCTGCTCTTCGAGGCCGAGGTGGAGGCCCTCAGCGCCGGGTGAACCACGTGATCGTGGCGCCGTTGTCGAAGGAGGTGCGGTCGGTCATCACGAAGTGGGCGGGAGCGAACGCCCCGTTGAACACCGGGATCCCGGCCCCCGCGACCACGGGGTAGCTCTTGATGATCAGTTCGTCGATCTCGGGCAGCAGTGCGCCGGCGAGAGTGCCGCCGCCGCAGAGCCACACGTCCTGGCCCTCCTCCCGCTTGAGCTCGCGCACGAAGGCGAGCGGGTCCCCGCCGACCACGGTGACCGCCGGATCGGTGTCGGGGGCGAGCGTGCTCGAAACGACGTACTGGCGCAGGTGGGCGTAGGGGCTGGCGATTCCCGCCCGCAGGACCGGGCCGTAGGTGCCGAGGCCCATCAGGACGGTGTCGAAGCGCCGGTTGGGCGCGTCCGTCAGGCCGTGGGCGGCGCGCATGACCGTGGGGACGGTCTCCGGGTAGCGGGTATTGGCCCATTCGGAGTAGGCGGCGGCCTGCTGCTCGTCGCCGAGCGGGAAGAAGTCGAACTCTCCGCCGGGGCCGGCGATGTAGCCGTCGATGGTGACGGCGATGTAGTACACGAGCCTTCGCATCTGGCAACTCCATCTGTAGTACTCTGCGCGAGCTGGTCGCAACGTAGTACTACGGATGGAGTGGTGTCAATGGTCCGCAGGAACGCCGAGCGGAGGGCCTCGCTCGTCGATGCCGCGATCGAGGTACTGGCCGAGCAGGGCGCGCGAGGTCTGACCTTCCGGGCGGTGGACACCGAAGCCGCCGTCCCCGCCGGCACGGCCTCCAACTACTTCGCCAACCGCGACGACTTGCTGACCCAGGCCGGAGCCCGGGTCTACGAACGCCTCCAGCCCGACGAGGCGACCATCGCGCGGCACCGGACGGCCGCGCAGGACCGGGCGGCCTACGCGACGCTGATGCGCGAGACGATCGCCCGGATCAGCACCTTCCGCACCGGCTACCTGGCGCTCCTGGAACTGCGCCTCGAAGCCACCCGGCGCCCCGAACTGCGCGCGGTGCTGACCGCACGCGTCCGCGCCGACGTCGACGCCAACGTGGCCCACCACGAGGAATCCGGCCTCCCGGGCGACGCGACCGCCGTCCGGCTGCTCTACCTGGCGTTCAACTGGCTGATCGTCGAACAGCTCACCCTGCCAGGAGTGTTCTCGGAGGCCGAGCGCGAACAGCTCATCGAGGCTGCCGTCGACCGCATCGTGTCATCCTGACCCACTCCAGGCGAAGCCTTCGGCCGGAGGCCGTGGTCACCGTCTCGCTCACAGCCCGGTGACCTTGGCGCTCGCCGACAGTTCGTAGACCAGCGTGACCGTCCGGCGGCCGCCCGGGGGGAGCGCGACGGCCCAGCGGGCGATGCCTTCGGCATCGACCGCGTCCGGCGCCGGAGAGCAGGCCTCCTTGCGCAGGCGTACCTCCACCGCCGCGACCTCGGAGACGGGGATCCGCTCCCGGAGGACGACCACCCGTTCGCCCTCGTCCCCGGGCGCCGAGAAGCGCGACAGGTGCAGCCGCACCGTGCGGGTGACCACGGTCCGCTGGGTGAATCCGGCCGAGTCGCGCGACTCCTCGGTGTACCGGACCACCCTGTGGTCGTCGCAGCTGCCGAAGGCGAGCTCGACCGGGGCGCCCGGGGCGGCGAACTCCAGCGTGCCGCGGCCACTGAATCCGCTGCCGCGGACCAGGTCGACGGGACCGGCGAGCAGCGCATGACCGGACCGGTTGTCGAAGGAGACCACCCGGGTGACCAGCGGCGACAACTCGGGTGAGCAGGCGTACTCGCTGTCCGCCGCCGTGGTGAAGGCGGACAGGGGCACCCGGTGGGCGCGGCCGTCCGCGCGTACGGACACCGGTACGGGAGAGTGCAGCACCCGCGCCTCACCGCCGTCGTCCACCCCGGGCAGGCCCACGACCGGGGCCGCCGGTCCGAGGTCCCCGATCTCCTCCTCGCGCAGCTCGACGTCGACCGTGCGGCGCTCCGCCGCCGTACGGTCGCCCAGCGTGAGGCGGTCCTCGCCCAGCCGCGGCGGATCGGTGGCCAGCGCCGACCGCGCCGTCGACAGGGTCAGCCGGACGCCGGACCAGTCCTCGCCCGTCCGCTGCCAGACCATCGCGTCGGTCTCCAGCGTCAGGGACTCCCCGTCGAGCACGGCCCGGTAGGCGGGCCGCCACAGCGCGCACGGGACGAGGTGGCTCAGGCGCAACCGGACGGGCCCGGCGGCTGCCGTCTCCACGGTCAGCTCGACATGGCCGACCAGCTCGGCGGGCTCCGTCTCGGCGAGGTCCATGGCCCGCCGGATCTCCCCGAGCTCGACGGCGAGGGCGGTCAGGCGGGCGTCGACGGTGCGCAGTTCCTCACCGTACGCGTCCCGCTCGCCGTCCACCCGGTCCATCTCGCGGGCCCAGCGGGGACCGTCGTTCTCCCCGGAACCGGCGCCCTCGCCGACCTCCCGCAGGAGATCGGCGGAGAGTCGGCCGAGCACGCCGAGGCGGGCGTGCAGCCGATCGCGTCGCCGACCCACGGCGAGCTGCTCCTCTTCGAGGACGTGCACGCGGTGGCGCAGGACGGAGTCGTCCTCGGCGGCCGGCACCGGTCCGCGCGGCTCCCAGCTGCGGACGATCCGTACGTCGAGCACGGTGGCCGGGTGATCGGCGGTCAGCTCGGCGTGGAGGGTACGGTCGACGGCCAGCGCGCTGACCGGACCGAGCCGCAGGCGCTGGACCCCCGCCTCCAGGTCCAGTACGGCGGTGCGCTCGATGTGGGCGCGGTCCTCCAGGCAGGTGACGGCGGTGACGGGAAGGGCGATCGGCTTCGGGGCCGTGGACATGAGGGGTGTCAGCTCCTGCGGTTGCCGCCGACCAGGGCCTTGCCGGCCGGGATGCGGATCTCGTAGCCGCCGTCGAGGGCGGTGGTCCCGCCGGCCGGCAGGTCCACCCGCCAGACGCGGGTGCCCGGGGTGTGGTGCTCCGGCCCGGCGCCGTCCTCGGGGGTCGTCCAGCCGTCGCGTTCCTCGATGCGCACGTCCGGTTCGGAGGTGACGGGCACGCGCTCGTGGACCTCGACGGTGACGGGTGCGGCGAGCCGGTTGGCCAGTTCCACGTGGACGTGGTGGTCGAGCACGGTGGTGTTGTTGCGCAGACCCGACGTCGATTCGCGCAGGGTCGTACGGCGGGTGACCCGGATGCCCTCGGCGGTCCCGAGGCCCACCCGGCGGACACCGCCCGGGGCGAGCGTGGGCAGGGCGGCGGTCAACAGGAAGTCGTCGTCGACCGTGACCTCCACCGGGCCGGCCAGCAGGGCCTGGTCCGTGGCGTTGGAGAGCACCAGCGTCGCGTACACGGTCTGCTCCACGGAGGGCACGCAGACGTACTCGGTGCGCAGACCGACCGGGATCTCCCCGACGGTGACGGTGTGCCAGGTGCCGTCCGAAGGGATGTCGGCGCGGGCGGCGGCGTCGAAGCGGTGGTCGAAGGAACCGGCCGACTCACGGGGCCGCACGGCGTGCCCGGGCAGCGGCAGCCGGTTCACCGCTTCGGCGCGGCGGCGGTGTTCGGCCGCCACCGGGTCGAAGGGGGAGTCGGGGAACAGCCGGCCCCTGCGCCCGCCCTGCTCGTCGGGGCCGCACAACACCAGGGAGGCGTAGTCGAGCTCGGCGCCGCTCGGCTGGGGCGGCCCGGGCGCCGGCTCCGGTGCCGGAGGTGCCGCAGGAGCCGGCGGAGCGGCCCGGCCGGGGGCCGCGGGAGCCAGGGGGGCGGGGGCCCCGGCGAAGCCCGTACCGCCGCCCCGCTGCCTGGAGGCCGGCCGCGCGGAGGCCGGCTGTGCGAGGGCGGGCATCGCGCCGCCGAAGGCGTCCGGGGAGGCACCGTACGCGCCGCCCGGTACCGGGGGAGCGCCGTAGCCCTGCGGCGCGGCCGCCGGGGCGGGGGGCGGCGGTGGCGGCGGCGGTACGGGACCGGACGCGGAGCCGGCCCTGAGGGCCGGGGGTACGGCGGTCGGGGCGGGGCGGCGCGGGCCGGCCGCCTCGTACCCGGCGAACAGATCGGCCAGACCCGCCGGAGGCTCGCGCCAGCCCGACGGCGCGGGGGCGGGCTGACGGCGCCCGATCCGGACCGAACGGAGCCTCGGCAGATCGGTGCGGCGCCGCAGGTCGGCAGTGGCCAGGGCGATGCGCACACCGGTCCAGTCCTCACCGGTGCGCTGGGCGACCGAGGCGCGCAGCACCAGACGGCCGTCGCCGTCCCCCTGACGGTGGGTGAGACGGTAGGCCGGAACCCAGACGGCGCCCGGAACCCCGTACTCCAGCTCCAGCTCGACCTCCCGGGCGTCACCGCCCACGTCACCCTCCGCGTCACCGGTGGTGTCGAGGGTCAGGAGAACGGAGACCGTCGTCTCCAGGTGCGCTGACGGTGCGTCGGTGGAGGCCCGGGCGAGCCGGTCCGTGGCCATGCCGAACTCGTGCTCCACGCGGCGCAGCGCGTCCTCCAGCTCGGCGAGGCGGGTGTGCAGCCCCGTCAGCCGTCCGTCGACGAAGTCGGCGAGCTCCAGCCACGCGTCGACCGGGGTACGGCGGTGCGGATCCTCGGGGTTGGGGGCCGGCGGTACCGGGTGCAGGGCCCTGACCTCCTCGATCAGGCCCAGGTGCCGGTTGCGGCGGGCCTGCGCCGCCGCGTACTCGTCGCCCAGCCGCTCGACCTCGCGCCGCAACGTGTCGGGAGCACCGGCGTCCAGCGGCTCGGCCTCGACCTCCACCCGGGCCTCGGTGACGCGCACTCCGGGCGCGCCCACCACACCGGCCCGCAGCGAGCCCGGGTCTAGCGAGCGGGGCAGTCCCGCTACGCGCACCCGACCGTCCGGCGGCATGCTGCCCCGTACCAGACGGCGGCAGACGGCGCCTTGCGCGTACACCACGACCGAATCGAGGGTCGAGTCCCACCTCTGTGCCGTCCCAGCCGTCATGTGACCCGCCCCCTCTGCGCCTGTGCTGATCGAAGCCTACGCCCGACCGGCCCCTGCCGGCCCCCGCGTTCGTGCCGGGGCCCGATGTCAGTGGCCTGTCGTACGGTCTGGGTGTGTGCACGTCCGACGAAGCCCGTGAAATCGCCCTCGCCCTCCCGGAGACGACCGAGAAGGAGGCCTGGGCCATGCCCACCTTCCGGGTCGCCGGGAAGATGTTCCTGACCCTGCCCGACGACGAGACCTCGCTGGCCGTCCGCTGCCCGAAGGAGGAGCGCGACGAGCTGGTCCGCGCCGAGCCCGGGAAGTTCTGGGTCGCGGACCACGAGGCCTCCTTCGCCTGGGTACGGGCGCGGCTGGCGGCCCTCGACGACGTCGACGAGCTCCGTGCGATCGTCGTCGACTCCTGGCGCCAGGCCGCCCCGCCCGCGCTGCTCCAGGCCCACCCCGATCTCGGAGCCCCCTGACCTGGGACGAGGCCCGCGACCCGACGCCGTCGTCGGCTCACACGGGCTCACACCGGCCCGGGCGGGGCCGTGCGGGCTCGCCGGGAGAGCGGCGGGTGCCGACGGGACGGAGGCGATGGGGGGACCATGGTTACGTGCGAAACGTTCCGGGGCGCGGTCAGCAGGCCGACCGGCGTGCGCTGAGAGAGGCACTGGTCGAGGCCTGCGCCGACGCGGGAGCGTCCATCGGCATGCTCTACCTGCCCGACCCCGACCCCGCCCGCCGCGTCCTGCACCTGACACTGGCCTCCGGGCTCTCGCGCGAGTTCGCGGCACCCTGGTCCCGGGTCGGCCTGGACGACCCCATCCCGGTGGCCGACGCGGTCCGCGACGACCGGCTGGTCTGGCTCGGCGGCCAGGAGGACACGGCCCGCCGCTACCCGCGCCTCGGCCTCGTCCTCCCGTACGACTTCGCCCTCGCGGCCGCCCCGCTCACCGCGGACACCACCCACGGGCCCGCCGGGCCGACGGGGGCCGGGCTGGTGTTCCTGTGGCCGGGCTCGCACGGGCCAGACCTCCACGAGCGGGAGCACCGAGCCCTGGAATCGGCCCGCCACCGCCTGGGGAGCATCCTGCTGCGCGCCGCCGGCGAAGGCCTGCCGCTGCTTCCGGCCCCGCATCCGGTCATCCTGCGACCCCTGCCACCCCCCACGCCGGGCCCCGCAGAGGCGGCGGCCACCGTGGCCTTCGTCCGGCGCCTCCCCGGAGGGAACTGCGCACTCGACCTGAACGGCACCATCACCTTCATCACCCAGGAGGCCGCCGACCTGCTCGGCGCGCCGGTCGCCGCTCTGCTCGGAACCCTGCCCTGGGAGGCCCTTCCCTGGATGGACACCCCCACCATCGAGAACCACTACCGGGCCGCCGCGATGAGCCGGATGCCGCGCACCTTCACCGCCGCCCGCCCCGCCGGAGAGCCCCTGCGCTTCGATCTCTACCCGGACAACACCGGTATCAGCGTCCGGATCACCACGGGGAGTGACGAACCCACCCCGCCGGCCCCCGCCCGACGGGAAACCCCCGAGCAGACCGCGCCCAGCCGGGCCACCGCGCTCTACCCGCTCATGCTGCTCGCCGCCACCCTCACCGAGGCCGCCCACGCGCAGGACGTCGTCGAGAAGGCCGCGGACCAGCTGGTCCCCTCGCTCGGCGCGCACGCCATGGCCCTCCTCGCCGAGCAGGACGGGCGGGTGCGGATCGTCGGCCACCGCGGATACTCCGCCCAGCACGTGGCAGAGCTCGACGGCACCTCCACCTCGGCCGACACCGCCCTCACCCACATCCTGCGCAGCGCCGCACCCCTGTTCTTCGGCGACGTGGGCGAACTCCTGGCCGCCCACCCCGACGCGGCGATCGAGGACGGCATGGCGGCCTGGGCGTTCCTGCCCCTGATCGCCTCCAAGCGCCCCACCGGCTGCCTCGTCCTCGGCTACGCACACCCCCGTACCTTCGCCCCCGGCGAACGCGCCGTCCTGACCTCGATCGCCGGGCTGATCGCGCAGGCCCTGGACCGGGCCCGCCTCTACGACGCCGCCCACCAGCTGGCCCGCAGCCTGCAGACCGGGCTCCTGCCGCACACCCTGCCGCGCGTCCCCCGCCTCGAGGTGGCCGCCCGCTACCTGCCCGCCGCGTACGGCCTCGACATCGGTGGCGACTTCTACGACCTCATCCGCATCGACGACACCACCGTCGCGGCCGCCATCGGCGACGTCCAGGGCCACAACGTGAACGCCGCCGCCCTCATGGGCCAGGTCCGCACCGCCGTCCACGCGGGCGCCGGCGCACCCCCGGAAGAGGTCCTCGCCCGCACCAACCGGCTCGTGACCGACCTCGAACCGGGGCTCTTCACCAGCTGCCTGTACATCCACATCGACCTCGCCGGTCACACCGCCCGCCTCGCCTCCGCAGGCCACCCGCCGCCCGTGCTGCGCCACGCCGGCGGGACGACCGAGATGCTGGACCTGCCGGCCGGGCTCCTCCTGGGCATCGACCCCGGGGCCTCGTACACGGCCGTCGAGATCCCCTTCTGTCCCGGCGACCTCCTCGCCCTCTACACCGATGGCCTCGTCGAAGCCCCCGGCCGGGACATCGAGGAGGCCATCGATGCGGTCGCGGCCTGTATCCACGACGCCCCCGAGCACCTCCCGCTCGCTGATCTGGCGGACGAACTCATCGAGCACGCCCACCGCGACGCGCCCCGCACCGACGACATCGCCCTCCTGCTGCTGCGTACCGAGGGCGCCCTTCCCCTCGACGTTCCTCATCGCCTCTGACTGCCCACCTCCTCGTCCACGGTGTCCAGCGCCGCCTCGCCGACCCGCAGGGAGTCGTACACGAACCGGACCGCCGTGTCCTTAATGCCACAGAACTCCGAGATCCCCACCCGGAGGGTGTGCTCCACCGTCCGGTCCCAGCCCGCGCGGGTGAACTCGGCCTCCGAGTAGCTCACGAGGGGGATCCAGAGCATCCGCTTCCCCGTCAGCGTGCCGCGGCTCCGGCCGCCGTAGGCGAAGCCGTAGTTCCACACCCGGTCGATCCAGCCCTTGAGGATCGCCGGCAAACCGAACCACCAGAGCGGGAACACCACCACGATCACGTCCGCCGCCGCGACGCGGGCCATGTGGGCGCGGACCTCGGCCGAGTACTCCTTGCCGGCGTCCGCCCAGTCCGGTTCGTCCTCGGGGCCCATCCGGGGGTCGAACCCCTCGGCGTGCAGGTCGAGTACGTCCACGGCGAACCCGTCCGCCGCCAGGCGGGACCGCGCCCGCCCGGCGAGCTGCGCGGTCAGGGAATCGGTCCGCGGGTGGGCCAGGACGACCAGCGCCCGCCCGCCCGGGGCGGCCGCGCTCATCGGCCCGCGCCCAGACGGACCAGCATCTTGCCGGTGTTGGCACCGCTCAGCACCCCGAGGAAGGCGTCGGCCGCCCGCTCGATCCCGTCGGCGACGGTCTCCTCCGTACGCAGGGTCCCGTCGGCCAGCCAGCCGGCCGCCTTGCCGATCCACTCCGGGAACAGGTCGAAGTGGCTGGAGACGAGCATTCCCCGCAGGGTCACCTCGCGGGCCGCGGCCCGGAAGAGGTTGTCGGGCCCGGGCGCCGGCTCCGTGGCGTTGTAGCCGCTGATCGCACCGACCATGGCGATCCGCCCGCCGGGGCGGATCGCGCCGATGGCCGCCTGGAGGTGGTCGCCGCCGACGGCGTCGAGGTAGACGTCGATGCCCTCGGGGGCGGCCTCGGCGAGCTGACCGGGCAGATCGCCCTGGCGGTAGTCGACGGCCGCGTCGTAGCCGAACACGTCCAGCAGCTTCTTGGTCTTGTGGGGGCCGCCGGCCGAGCCGATGACCCGGGACGCGCCCAACTGCCGGGCCAGCTGGCCGGCGATGCTGCCCACCGCCCCGGCCGCGGCGGAGACGAAGACGACGTCACCCTCCTCGACCGGCGCGGTCCGGGTGAGCGCGGCGTACGCGGTCAGGCCGGTGGTGCCCAGAGCGCCGAGGTAGTCGGTCGGCGAGGCGATCGAGGTGTCGACGACGGTGGCGGCGCCGGCGTCCAGGACCGCGTACTCCCGCCAGCCGAGGAAGTGCGAGACGGTCGCCCCGGCCGGCACGGACGCGGAGCGGGAGGCGACCACCTCGCCGACCGCGCTGCCTTCGAGGGCGGCGTCCAGGGCGAAGGGCGGGATGTAGGAGGGGGCGTCGTCCATCCGGCCCCGCATGTACGGGTCCACCGACATCCAGGTGTTGCGGACCAGGATCTGGCCCTCGCCGGGCTCGGGGAGGTCGGTGGTGACCAGCTGGAAGTTCTCGGGCTTCGGGGCGCCGACGGGGCGGGAGGCGAGGCGGATTTCACGGGAGACGGTCATGACGTGTTCCTTTCGGTGCGGACCGCTCGGTCGCGGTCACAGGAACACCTTGCAAGGGGCCGCGCACGGGCCGCGCACGGATCACGCACGGGGTCACGCACGGGATCGGGCACGGGGGCAGGTGCGGGTGACCCGCGGCACCGCTGGGGTGACCAACGGCCCGTGCAGGGCCTGTTGACGTGGGGGAAGTAACGTTGCGGCATGCGTTTCGAGGTGCTGGGCCCACTGACCGTGCGAACCGACGACGGGACCCCCGTCCCCGTACCCGAGGCGAAGGTCCGGGCGCTGCTGGGCGCGCTGCTCGTGCGGTACGGGCGGCCCGTGCCCGTGGACCGGCTGATCGACGAGCTGTGGGGCGAGGACCTGCCGGGCAACCCGGGGAACACCCTGCAGACGAAGGTCTCCCAGCTACGGCGCATCCTGGCCGGGGCCGAGGAAGGGGGCCGGGCCCTGGTCGGCTTCGGCCCGGCGGGCTACGCCCTGCGGGTGGACGACGACGCGGTGGACGCGGGCCGGTTCGCCGAACTGACCGCGCTCGCCCGCAAGGAGACCGGCCCGGGGGCGCGCGCCACGCTGCTGTCGGAGGCGCTCGGGCTGTGGCGCGGGCCCGCCTACGCCGACTTCCCGGACGCCGACTTCGTGCGGACCGAGGTCGTCCGGCTGGCGGAGCAGCGGATCACGGCGCAGGAGGACCTCGCGGAGGCCCGGCTGGAGATGGGCGAACACGGAGTGCTGGCAGATGAGTTGGCCGCCCTGATCGCGGAGCACCCGCTGCGGCAGCGGCTGCGGGCCGCTCAGATGCGGGCGCTGTACGGGGCGGGGCGGCAGGGTGAGGCGCTCGCGGCCTACAGGGAGGTGGCGGAACTCTTCGCGGAGGAGCTGGGCATCGACCCGGGGGCCGAACTCGGGGCACTGTACGAGGCGATCCTGCGGCAGGATCCGCAGCTCACGGCGGCTGCCCCGGCCGCGGGGGCCACGGCTCCGGATGCCCCGGCCCCGGCCCCGGCCCAGGCCCCTGCCGCCGGGCCCCGGCCGGTGCCCGGCGCCGCGGGGGAGCGGTCCGGGCCGGCGGCGAACCTCCCCACCCCCGTCAGTTCGCTCGTCGGGCGGGAGGAAGCCGTCGCCCGGGTCTGCGCGGCGGTCGGGGCCGGTCGTCTGGTGACGCTCACCGGGCCCGGCGGTGTCGGCAAGACCCGCCTCGCGCTCGCCGCCGCGGCCCGCCTTGCCGACGCCGAGCCGGGCCTGTGCCCCGACGGCGTCCGCTTCGTCGAACTCGCGGGCGCGCAGGGCGCCGTGGCCGGGTTCGTCGCGGCCGCCCTCGGGGTCCGCGAGGACGCGGACAGCGGCGCCGGCCCCGTTCAGGGACCCGCCTCCGGTACCGGTTCCGGAGGCGAGGACATCGCCCGCGACCGGCTGGCCGCGGCCCTCACCGCGCGCCGGCTGCTCCTCGTACTCGACAACTGCGAGCACGTCGTCGAGTCCGTGGCGCCGCTGGTCGAGCAGCTCCTGCGGCAGGCTCCCGGGCTGCGCGTCCTCGCCACCAGCCAGGAGCCGCTGGCCCTCTCCGGCGAGGTACTGGAAGCCGTCGCCCCGCTCGCCGGGGCCGAGGCGATGGAACTCTTCGCCGCCCGCGCCGCCGCCGGCGCCCCCGGGTTCGCCCTGGGCCCCGACAACGCCGAGGCCGTGGCCCTGGTGTGCCGCCGCCTCGACGGGCTCCCGCTCGCCCTCGAACTGGCCGCCACCCGGGTCAGGACGCTCGGCGTGCACGCGCTGGCGGAGCGGCTGCACGACCGGTTCCGGCTGCTCAACCAGGTCCGGCGGGACGCGCCCGCACGGCAGCGGACCCTGCGGGCGATGATCGACTGGAGCTGGGAGCTGCTGGCCCCGGCCGAACGGGCGGTGCTGCGCCGACTGGCCGTGTTCTCCGGCGGGTTCACCCTGGAGTCGGCCGAGTCGGTGTGTGCCGCGGGGGACACGGCCGCCGAGGACGTCCTGGACCTCGTCACGCGGCTGGTCGACTGCTCGCTGCTCGTCGCGCCGTACGGTGGTGGCGGGGACGCCGCCGGACCGCCGCGCTACCGGATGCTGGAATCGGTGTCCGCGTACGGGCTGGAACGGCTCGGCGAGGCGGGCGAGGCGGCACCCGCGCGGCGGAGGCACGCCGAGCACTTCACCGACCTCGCGGAGCGGGCCACGGCCCATCTGCACGGGCCCGAGCAGCGCGTATGGCTGCGCCGTCTGGACACCGAAGGCCTCAACGTGCGTGCCGCGCTGGACCATGCGGTGGCGGCGGGAGCGGCCGGTGTCGCGCTGCGGCTGGTCAACGCGTCGTCCTGGTACTGGTGCCTGCGGGGCAGGATCGGCGATGCCCGGGCGGCGTTGGAGTCCGCCCTGGCGTGCGCGGCGGGGGCCGTGACCGTGGCCGGGTCCAGGGCCGGGGGCGGTGGACGGGCCGCGTCGGACGTCGCCGGAGCGCGGGTCCGGCTGGCCGCCTTCGCGGTGTTCGCCGGGGACGACAGCCTCCTCGGCGGCGACTTCGACGGCGCCGACCCGCGGGGGAGATGGCTGCTGGAGTTCGCCCGCCTCGGTTTCGCGGGTGGGCGCAGTGACGCCGCCGACGACGATGTCCTCGACGGGTTCCCGGCGGTGTTCCGGGGCCTCGGCGACCGGTGGGGAGAGGCGGCCGCGCTCAGCAGCCTCGCCACCCGGGCCCTGTACCGAGGAGACCTCGTGCAACTGCGCCGCAACGCCGACGCCGGATCCCGGCTGTTCGCGGAACTCGGCGACCAGTGGGGCCGGTTGCAGGCCACGGAACAGCTGGGCATCCTCGCCGAGATCGGCGGGGACTACCCGGCGGCCGCCCGGCTGCACGAGGACGGTGCGCGGAGCGCGCAGGAACTGGAGCTCTGGACGCAGGTCTCCTTCCGGCTGGCACGGCAGGGCCGTATCGCCCTGCTGTCGGGGGACACCGCACGGGCCGCGGAGCTCCACGAGCGGGCCCGGCGGCTGGCCGACGAGCAGTCGCACCGGCCGGCCCAGCAGTTCGCCGAGATCGGCCTGGCACTCGGAGCCCGCCGGGACGGCGCCCTGGACGCCGCCGAGGCATGGCTGCTGCCGTGGCTCGACTGGAACCGCAGGCTGGGGGTGGACATCGGCGTCGCGCTGATCCAGGCGCAGCTGGGGTACGTCGCCGAGCTGCGCGGCGACGCTCCGCTGGCGCAGACCCGGCACCGGGACGGCCTCGCGGCGGCCCGCCGGTCGGGGGACCCGCGGGCCCTGGCCCTGGCCTTCGAGGGGCTGGCCGGCGCCGGATCCGTGACCGGGGACCACCCCGCCGCGGCTGCGGCCCTCCTCGGTACGGCCGCAGCCCTCCGGGAGTCCGTCGGCACCCCGCTGCCGGCGGCCGAACGGCACGACGTGGACAGGGCGACCGCCCGCCTCCGCGCGGCCCTGGGTGAGGACGCCTTCGCCGCGGCGTTCGCCGACGGCCGCGCCCAGCCACCGTCGGACCAGGCAGACTTGATCGAACGCACCGGTCACTGACCGCATCGCTCCCATGCCGTCGACGCGTCGGGGGAGAGGGACGGCGAGGTCTCCGGGGTCTCCCGCCGGAGCGTGTCAGGACCCCGTGATCGGGCCCGAGGACCGGAGCGCTTTGATCGCCATGCGGTCGGTGCGCCGGGCGTTGCTGCTCAAGCGGTGGAGCACGAGCCAGCGGCCGTCGTCGTGTGCCACGGCGATGGCGGACGCTCCGTGCGTGGCGCCGTTGTGCCACAGCACCGACTGGGCCCGTTGCCAGGTGGGCGCCGGCGGTCCCAGCCTGCGTTCGACCAGCAGGCCGACCACGGCGGCGGCCAGGATCCGCGGGGTGGACCACAGGCCACCGGCGGACAGGATCGGCCCGGTCAGGGTCCAGGTGGGTCGGGGACGGCCGAGGAGGGTGCTGGCCACCAGCCGCCGGTCGTGGGGTGGGTTCGCCGTGATGTCGCCCGCCGCCAGGCCCAACGGGGCCAGGACGTGCTCGTCGACCAGCTGCTGGTAGGTGCGCCCGGACGCTTCGGTCAGTGCCCGCCCGAGAATCGCGTAGCCGAGGTTGGAGTACTCCGAGACGCCGGGCTGTCCGGTCGCCAGCCGGTCCAGGCCGGACAGCAGCTCGCTGAGCGAGTCCTCGGTGAAGCCGATGTACGGATCGGCGGTGGTACCGGTGTCGCCAGGGGGAAGGCGTGGCAGCCCCGAGGTGTGCTCGGCGAGGTGTCGCAGGGTTATTCCGGTGCCGGGAGGCACCTCGGGGAGGCAGTCATCGAGCGGTGCGTCGAGGCCGGTCATTGTAGGTTCCGACTTGATTTGTCGGCTGGTGGCGACGTGACCTGGTGTTTTGGGGTGCTGTCCGGGCTTCTTGTCGGGGCTTTGTCCGGCCGATCTGTCGGTTTCTTCAGACCGCGGTGCGGTGTTGGGTTTCGTGCCGGGCGGCGCGGTGGCCCTCGGCTGTGAGGGTGTAGAAGGTGCGGCGCTTGCCGGGTCCGCGGCCTGGGGTGGCTCTGTTCATCCAGGTGGCGTCGTCTTCGAGCCGACTGGTGAGCCAGCCTGCTCGTTCGAGCCGCTTGAGCTTGGGATAGACGGTGCCTGGGTCGAGTCCGGTGCGTGCGATGACCTCGGCTCCGTAGAACTCCTGTTGCGGTCGGGCGAGCAGATCGTGCAGGAGGGCGAGCGTTGGCTTGGTGACGCGGATGCGTTCGACGGCGATGTCGTCGAAGGGGGTGGGCGGGCCGGGGTTGCGGCGGGTCTGGAACTTGGTATGAGCGGCTTCCAGGACGTGGTCGTCGGGTGGGGCGGGGGTGTGGTCGTGCGGGAATGAGGCGGTCATCAGGGCCTTGAGGCGGTCGGTTTCGAGGTGCCGAAGTAGTTGTCGGCCCCGTGGGGTGGGCTGTTGAGGGCGGCCGAAGGCTGCCCTGGCGAAGAGGTGTGTGCCGATGTCGCGTTCCAGTCGCTTGAACTGTGTGACCAGCGCGTTGGGTTCGGTCTTCAGGTGGTGGGCGGCGCTGTCGAGGGACGGGAAGCGCATGGCGATCTGGAAGCGGTGGAGGCGGAGCCAGCCGTGGAGGGTGCCTTCGACGGCGGACCGGACATCGCGGGGGAGGCTGGTGTCGATCTTGGCGGTCATGATGGTGCGGCTGTGCACTCCTGGGGGCCGGAGGGGAATGTTCAGGTGCTTGAGGCGTCGGCGGACCGTCTCGTCTTCGGTGCCGAGTTCTTCGGCGATGTCGAGGGTCGAGCGCTTGTGGGTGAGGTATTGCTCGCGCAGCCAGGTCTCGTCGATGGGGAAGGGCTTGCGGGTGCGGCGGACGGTGAAGCCGAGGGCGCGGGCTTGGACGACGGCGATGTGGCGGGGGATTCCGGTTTCTTGTGCGATGCGGGTCAGGGTCTTGTCGCCGTCGACGTACTCGCGTTGCAGGAAGTCCGTGGTGAGGACGTCCTTGGCCTGCTGGTGGAGGCGCCAGGAGCCGACACTGGATGACCTGCCCCACTCGCGGGGTTCGCGGGGGACCTGTTCGAGTGCGAACCGGATATGGGTGAGGGTGGTATCCAGTTGCCCGGCCGCTTCTCGGGGCGCCCGCTGGTCGGTGATGACGATGCGGCGTACTTCTTCCAGGTCGATGTCGTCGAGGCGACGGCCGGGAGGTCGAGTCCATCGGCGCATTCTTGCGGCGGCTCCCAGGTCAGGGGCTCGTCGATGTTCAGGTCGTGCAGGACGCCGATCGCGTGCTGATGCAGAGCGTCTCGCTGGTCGAGGGTCAGGGAGGGAGGGAAGGCGAAGTACCGGGATCGGTCAGGTCGGCTCCGGTCAGGAGCTGGTTGAGGTAGCGCTGGGCATTGAGGTAGCGGGGGGCCTGGGTGGTCTTGTTGTTGAGCTGTTCACCGGGCTGGGTGCCGGTGCGGAAGCAGAGCTCGCGCCACTGGTCGGGGCTGATCGGGGCCGCGGGGACGAGGCGCCGCCGGCGCTCGTAGTCGATGGGGCTGCCGTGGTCGTCGAGGTGGTGGGCGAGGTTGCAGAGCGCGGTGAGCACGTCCGGGTGGCCGGACTTGAGGGCTCGCTGCAAGGTGACGGTCATGGCGTTCGGTAGGTGCGGTCCCAGCCGATCGGTGATGCCGCGTGCCCGCAGGGCCGGTTCTCCGGGCAGCAGGAGCAGTGCGGCGGCGATGCCGCGGAAGAGGTTATCCTGCATTCCCTCTTGGGGCATGAGCCGCACTGTCCAACCGGGCCAGAGCAGCTGCGGAACGTGCCGGATGCGTGCACTCGCGCTGTGATCACCGGGCCGGGGGACGTGGGCGCGTGGGGTGGAGGAGGAGAAACGGACGCGGTCCAGGGCGCCCATGATCTGGTCGCCGGCGTGCAGGAACCGGCGCTGTGTGCCAGGTGAGAGCTGGGACCACTGTTCGGTGGTCATGCCTCGGGGGATCACCTTGTTCGGGGTGTCGTGCCGGGCTCGCAGGACGTGGAGAGTGCCGGCGGCGAAGGTTTCGTCGGATGTGTCGAGGAACGGCAGAGCCGCGTGAGCGATGACGCCGCTCACGGCGGCGCCGAGCGGCTTGGCCCGGTCGGCGGGTGTCCGCGTGGCCAGCGGCCTGCGGTGCCACCGGTCTCGGATCACCGGCCCCATCGTCTGGATGTCGTTGTCGTCGATCGTGTGCATCAGCCATGACGTGCACTGATTCAGATCGGCCAGCACCGTGTGGGCCCTGGACGGGCCGGCGAGCAGGACGTCGACGCGGAGCTGGGCGGCGAGCAACGGGTGATCGGAGTCCAGTGCAAGGAGCTTGGCGCTGGTCAGGTCGGTGCCGCAGACCGACGCGAGCCGGGATCCGCGGGTGCAGGTTCCTGCCGGGAACCGGAGGGTGTGGCCAGGCAGCCTGACGCGTACTCCTTCGCCGCAGCCGGGACAGGTGTCGTGCAGCAGGGCCTCGTGGGCGGTGCAGGCGAATGTCCAGGGCAGCCACCACTTCAGCAGCCAGCGTCCTTCCCGCTCGGCGAGGCACTGGGGACAGAACCGGCATCGTCGCTGCCGCCTGGGGCTGAAGGGGAAGTCGCTGTCGATCACCGCGTGATCGAGACGGCCGACCGGAAGACCGGCGCGGACCTCCAGCTCGCGCAGCATGGAGACGGGCAGGTCGCTGACCAGCAGGCGGGTCAGGTAGTGCCGGGACAGGCCAAGGACGCGCAGGAACGTGGAGAACGTCAGGCCGTTGCGGCGGCCCATCGCCTCCAGCCAGCTGTCCAGGCTCTCGCCGTCCAGGATCGGCATCCGCAGGGGCAGCACACGTGTTTCGGTCACGAGGCGTCACCGAGTGCGGAGGTGGTCTTCGCGTGGGCCACGGTGGCGGCCAGCTGCTTGCGGGCCTGCTCGGATGCCTCATCGAGTCGAACGCCGTCGAGGACCTCGCGGGTGACGGCTTCCGTACCGGTGCGGATCGCGCGGTAGCAGCCGCGCATGAGCAGCGTGAAGTACGACCCGATGTGCCCGCTGGTGCGTTCGAAAAGGTAGTCGGCGTTGTGCAGCAGCATCCCGGGCCGGTGCTCGGCGAGGACGAGTCGCCGTTCGGTGGACTTGATCAGGCTCCGCCAGTGGCGTCGGCCCTGCTCGGTGTCGAGACGGAACGGTTCGACACCCAGACGGGTCCAACGGCGGGCGGTCTGGGCCAGGGCCACGTTCTTGCCGGTCAGGCCGTCAGCGAAGAACCGCCGCTCGGCCAGGCCGACACCGACATAGATGAAGGTGACCGGCAGCTCGTTGGCGAGCCACTTGAGATGGTTCGACACCGCCAGGCCGTCGCGGCGATCCAGGTCGATGAAGTGGATGTCGTCGATGATGTCGAGCTGGGTCTCGCAGGACAGGACGCAGTCCAGAGCGTGACTGGCCAGGGCGGCGGCGTTCGCCCGGTCGGTGGCAGGGTGGCCGTAGTACTCGCAGATCATCCGGTTCAGGGTTCGCAGGGTGGTGTTGGAGGTCAGCCCGACACGGAAGACGGGAATGCGTTCGTGCCCGGCCTCAGTGACCGTGGACAGGCGGCGCATCTGCTGGCGGTCGAAGTCGCGGCCGAACAGGTTGGCGATGGTGGTCTTGCCCAGTCCCGGCAGCGCGTCGATGACGGCGGCGGAGCGGATGCGGTCGCCGTCCTGCCGGTTGCTCGCGACGATCTGTTCGAGTTCGTCGTGGATGCCCGCGAGCTGCGGCGTCTGCACGATGCCGAAGTTCGCGTGCCAGTCGTGCCGCGAGTCGTTGTAGTCCTCGGCTGCCGCCTCGCCCAGCGCGGTCAGTTGGGCCCGGGTCAGTGTCTCGGGCCGCAGCCGCGGCGCGGCGTCGGCGAAGCGGCGCCAGCCCTCTTTGCGGGAGAGGCTGAACAGGTTGGGCTGCCTCACTCGATCACCTCGAAGGCGTCGGCGTAGAAGTCGTCGCCCTCGGGGGCGTCGAACAGCTCGTCCTCCTCGTCGCTGTCTCCGGCCGGCAGCTCGGGCACCAGCCTCAGCTCCGGAGGCGTCAGGGGGCCGGACTGCTCGGGCAGCACCGGCAGGGACAGAGCGCCGCGTTCCGCCGACAGCCGCACCGCCATGCGGCGTTCGCGCCGGTCGGTGACCATGCCCTGGTCCCAGCGGGCCAGCAGATCCGAAAGAGCCTGTGAGGCGTCGATGTGCCGGCCCTCGCGTGCGGCCAGACGGCGGGCATAGGCGGCGGCCTCCCCGCTGAAGGCCATCGTCAGCGCGGGAGCGTGTTCCCAGAGCAGCGGATGCCAGGAGTCGTCGGCCGGGTCCTGGAAGTAGACGAACCGCACGTCGTCAGGGTTGACGTGGATCGGCCACTGCCGTCCCAGACCGGTGTAGGGGCTGGGCGCGTTGCGGTAGCCGTCCAGCACGGGCCCGTTATAACGCAGGCCATCGACCTCGACCCCGTAGTGCTGGATCGTGCGCGGCTTGACCGCGAGGAACTGAAAGGCCAGGTCCGGCGAGGCCGGCATGCGAAGCCGCCCGGCGCGGGCCAGACCGATGCGCAGCATCTCCAGCGGGGACAGCGACAGCTTCGGCCACTGCGGGATGACCAGTCCGTCGTGCTCACGACGGTGGTAGCCCACTTTACCGACCGCAGGAGCTCGTGAACCTGCTCTGAACTGCGACGATTCATAGACTACATGTCCGCGACGGCGAGTTGGGGGCGTTGTTGTCGCTCGTTCGCGTGGTCGTCGAGCTGCGAGCGGAAGCGTGGTGCGCGAGGCGTCGCAGCGCGAGGGCGCCTGGGGCCTCTGCCCTTGTAAATCAGTCGTCCAGGGGTGTGGGGACCGACACGATACGGCCATGACTAGCGATCTCTTGCTTGACCGGGCCCGGGAGCTATGGACACACCTGGCCGTGAAGCCAGTGGAGTTCTCCTCCTCGGACGGGGCGAACGTTGTGGTCTCTCCCAGCTCGCAGTTGTGTCCGCCGTTGTGGACAGGGATCGTAGTCCTCGGCGGAGCCAGCATCGTCACCGTGCCGAGCGTGCAGGTCGCCCAGCTGATGGCGGGCGCTTCAAGCAAGCTGTCCGCTGAGGAGCTCGTCGACAAGGACCGCTTGCGTGAGGTGTTGCCCGTCCTCGACGTACTTGGTCCTGCGTCCCTCTTCTATCTCGACCGCGCCGACTTCCTGCCTGCGCAAGGCGGCGCCGCCGTCGAGGAGGCGGTGTGCGGCGCTGACGAGGTGGCCGCACTCCTGGCCCGTGCTGGTGAAGAGGACGCCGGCGAAAGCGGCTTGGAGGACATCACCTCTCCCGCCTTCGTCCTCCGCGAGAGTGACGACGTGGTTGCCGCGGCCGGCTATCAAGCTTGGCCGCAGTCGGCGGCTCACCTGAGTGTGCTCGTTGCGCCGGGTCATCGAGGCCGAGGGCTGGCGCGGGTCGTGGCGTCTGCGGCGGTGGCGCATGCACTTGACGCTGGGCTGCTTCCGCAATGGAGAGCACGGCCGCATCCGTCAAAGCGTGTGGCGCTTGCGCTGGGCTTCCAGGAACTGGGTTCCCAGCTCAGCATCCGCCTCGGCGACGCGGTCGCACCGGCCTTGGCCGGTGCGACCGTGTCCGAACTCGGCCGAGGTGATTCAGCGCACCGTTGAGTCGGCGATCTGGGCTTCGAGGTCGGCGACGCGTCGGTCCTGGAAGCGAAGGTTGGAGCGGGCTGCCTTGAGCCGCTCGTCGAGAGTGCGGTTGTCGGCCGTGAGCTGGCGGACCCGCTGCTTGAGGGTGGTGTTCTCGGTGGTGATCCGCTGGATGGCCTCCTCGGTCCACTCGGCCTTCAAGTCGCGGATCTGGCCGAGGAGTTCGCCGATGCGGGTGCGCTGGACGAGGATCTCGCCGTGGGCGGCCTTGAGGGCTTTCTCGGCGTTCAGTGCGCGTTCGCGCCAGGTTGCCTCGCGTTCACTGTCCTGGTCGGCGAGGGTCTGGGATCGGCCTTCGCCAGCCTCGGTCAAGGCGGTGGCGACGGCGGCTCGGGCTTCGGGATTGTCGTAGAGGAAGGTGCGGGAGACGTCCGCTCGGCGGGCGACCGCCGCGACGCTGACCTGGGCCTTCTCTCGCCGAAGCTGACCGATCGTCTCGTGGACCCGTTGGAGTGCGGTCTCGGTCTTCCGCCGGCGGGCCGCCAGGGCAGCGGCGGTGCGGGGTTCGGGGACGGTGGCGGCGTTCATGCGATGGCCCGTTCGGAGTCGTCGTCGGTTGTGCACGTATCGCTGCACTCGCCTTCGTCCTTGGCGCCCGCGTCGGCGAGATCGGCGGCGCGGAAGGCGGTGGACCACACGCGGTGGAAGTAGTCCTGGGGTTTGCGCAGGTCCAGGGCGAGGGCGTCGTCGAGGAGGCCGAGGCCGGCGAGAGCCTTCTCCAGGCCGTCGATGGCGCGGGCGGTGGGCTCGAAGTAGCGGTGGAGGTAATCGGCGGTGGCGTCGTCGGGGGCGCCTTCGGCCAGCAGCCGCCACTGTTCGCGCTTGCGCCGCCAGTAGAGGAGGTCGGCGCCGGAGAGGACGAACTTGTCGCAGTTGTGGCAGTCGAGGTTCCAGGGGCAGGCGCCGCCGTCGACGACTGGCTGGAAGGTGCAGAACCCGCCCTCCGCGGGGGTGCTGCGGCGGGACAGGTCGATCGCGAGAGCCTGAGCCTGCTCACGGGTGAGCGGGGCCGTTGGCTCGGTGAGGAGTTCTCCGGGGCTGGTGGTGCCGGGGCCGGTGACCCAGACGTGCTGGAGGACGTCCTCGAGGTCGGACTGGGTCAGGTGGATGTAGTGCTCGGCCATCCGCTCGGAGACGTGGCCGAGGTAGCGGCGGACGTGAGTCAGGCTCGCGCCGGCCCGCAGCAGGCTGGTGGCCAGACTGTGCCGGGCCTGATGGGGGACCCACCGGCCGATGTCGAGCTCGTCGATCCAGAGCTTGAAGCCCTTGTGGAACCACTTGTAGGACAGCGGCGTGCGTCCGTTGCGGTTGCGCTGGTTGGTCGGGAACAGCGCCATCTGGGCCCGTTCCTCGGTGGTGGGCGGCCGGTTGTTCCGGGTCTCGAACAGGGCGAGGGTCTTGCGCTGGCGATCCTGCAGGAGCTGGTGGACCCGTTCGGGGATCCGCAGGGCCTGGTCGTAGTTGCCGACCTTGGTCTGGTCATGCCAGAGCATGGGGAGGCCGCCGTAGCGGCCGAGGCAGTCCAGGCGGAGTTTGAGAACCTCGCCGCAGCGGCGGCCGGTGACGATGATCGTCTCCCAGGCGTCCCGCAGGCCGCGGTCGAAGGGGTCGTAGGTCTCCGCGAGCCTGACCAGGTTGCTCTCCTCGGCGAGCGCGCGGGCGACCTCGTCGGCGAACGGCGGCCGAGCGCGGCTGATCATCCGCCCCGGGGCGGGAATGGCGGCGATGAAGGCCCGGTCCAGGCCGAGGCGTCCGGCCTCGCCCGATTCCAGAGCCCCGCGCAGGAGCCGCCGGGTGCGGTGGAAGACGCGCTGCCGGGTGTTGGCGGTCACGATCGACGGCTTGCCGTGGACGCCCCTGGCCGCGAGCGAGACGAGGCCGTCCCGTTCGCGTTGCCGCTGGTCGGCGACGAACTGGTGCATGTGCTCGGCCGTCAACGCCCGTGGGTCGTGGCCTCGCGCGGGAGCGTGGAGTTCGAAGAAGGCGCTCAGCTCCAGCCCGGCTCGGCGCATGTCGTCGAAGGTGCCTCCGCTGCGGGGGCAGCTGGGAGAACGCAAGATCGCGACCAGGTGGTCCCAGATCAGGTCGCGCAGCCATCGCTGGGAGACGCCGGTGAGGTCGATGCGGATCGCGCGGCCGGTGAGCTTGCGGCCGAAGTGCTCGGTGAGGATGTAGCCGAGTTCGCGGGTCTCCTCCGGCGTCACGTAGAGAGGGTGCAGGGCGCCCGCGATGGCCTGGGCGGTGTAGACGCCCTCGCGGGTGACCGCCTTGCGCTGGTCCGCGTCGTCCCAGCCCACGTCGGTCAAGGAGCGCAGGCCGTGCGCGCGTGCGTAGTTCGCCAGCCGCTGCAGCGGTGCCAACTCCCAGCGGCCGTGGGGTCGTTGGGTGTGCCAGAACATGCCCCACTGGATCTCGGCTCGCAACAGCGGGTGCAGGCCCCGGAGGTTGACCTGCGCGGGCCGCAGCACGGCTGCGGCCGTCGTGCACCACCGGCGGAAGGCCGGCTCGTCCGTGTACTCGACCGGGGTGGGCCGGCCGGTGCGTTCATAGCGGTTGCCCCACTGACTGGGCAGCACCGCCCCTCCGGGGCGGTGCTGATTGCGGTAGCTCCGGTCGTGGCGGAAGCACAGCCCCAGCGGCGAGTCCGCCAGGTCGGGGCAGACCTGGACCAGGCAGATTCCGTAGCCGGGGGCCGCTTGCTGGTCGGCGAGCCAGCCGTCGAAGTCGGCGTCGGCGCCATGGCGGTCACGGTGGTGATACCAGCGGAACTGATGGTGGTGGCAGAGGTCCAGGGTCAGGTGGCGGGCGGGCCGGTCGGGGCAGATTCGGCAGGGGCGCTCTTCCACCTCCTGGCCAGGGCCGGCGGGTGGCGCAGTGCGCAGGAAGTCGGCTCGCGACCTCCCGGCATCACGCTGCCGACGCCAGAGCATCTCGTGGGCCGAGCACAGGTCGCCGTGGCCCATCGTGGTCCGTTCGCAGTCCGCGACCAGGCAGTTCCAGCGATAGACGGGGTGATCGGGCGGGATCGTGACGAGGTCCGGGCGGAACAGCGGGTCGAAGGACGGCGCGTTGATCAGCGCGGTGAGGACCTCCAGGCGGTCCCGGCCCGTGCGGGGGTCCTGCCGCGGCAGCAGCGACGTGATGGTCACCGGGCCTCACCCCAGACCGTGCGCAGGGCGGCGTCGAAGGTGGGGTCGTGGACGTCGACGTGCCCGTAGACCTCGTCGACCGTGGCGGCCGAGGCCCAGCCGCCGGCATCCCGGGCGATCAGCAGGTTGCCGTCGGCGGCGTCGAGAACCGCGGAGGTGAACGTGTGCCGGAAGGCATGGGGTTTCACCAGCCCCAGACCAGCACGTTTCCCGGCCCGTCCGAGCATCCGGCGGGCCCCGACCGGCGCCCAGGGCTGCCCGGCATCGGCGCCGTGCAGCTGGACCAGGAGCATGCCGTGCCCGGCGCCGCGCGGGTACTCGGTGGTCATGTACTCGAAGTAAGCGTGCACCATCGCCGGGCTGACCCTCTTGATCAGCCCGCCGGTCACCGTGCCGTCCTCAACCCGCCAGGGGTGCTTGGTCTTGGCCTCGGCCCGGTTCGAGTTGCTCGGGCGGTAGCAGACGTGCAGGTGAGGGCTGCGGCACTCGCCGCAGGCCGCGTTCTCCCGCAGGTGCAGGTCGACCAGGTGCAGCCCGCAGAGCTCGCCGATGCGGAGCCCGCCGTCGGCGAGCCAGGCCACCACCAGCCGGTCCCGGGCGGCGTTCACGACCTCCAGCAGACTCTCCCGGGCGCCGTCGGGGAGCATCTTCGGGTGCCGACGGTGCGGGCCCTTCGGACTGAGCGGGTTCGCCGGCATCGCCGACTTCACGTGACCGAGGAACGAGCGACGACGATCCACCCGCGACGGAAGTCGGGTACCGTCCAGCTTCCCGCCGAGCTCAACGCCGACACCGAGCGAGGCTTGGTGAAGGTAGAAGCCCTTCAGGCAGGATGCCGCGGCCGACAGCGCGGACCGGCCATAGGGACGCTTGCCGACCCGCCACGGTTCGCCGAGCGGCATGCGGACCTCGGCGCCGACGATGCCCATGTACCGTTCCAGGTCCCGCAACTGGACCGTGTCGAAGGCCAGGCACTCACGCTCCAGCCACCGCAGGTGATCCACCAGCAGATACGCGTACGTCCTCTGCGTCCCCGAGCCGTCATGGACGCGCAGGAACCGGTCCGCCTCGGTGTGTTCCGTGCCCTCGGGCCACACGATCGTCCACGATCGCCGTCCGTCCTTCCGCTCGATCTGCTGGACCCTCAAGTCCCCGATCACCACGTGCCGTACCACTCGTCCTCCGTACCGACTCCGAGACATGACAGACGTCCCGGTCCCGGTCGGTAAACGAGCCCATGACGTCCATGTCACAGGCCCAGACGGACATCACTGGCGGCACAACTCACGGTCGGTAAAGACCTCCGCGATCCACTCACGGATGACCTCCTCCACCTCGTGGATGAAGAAGAACGCGGCGTCCTCGACGGCCTGTCCGCGGCTGTGGACGTCGGGCCCCTTGTAGGCGGGAAGGTGCTGAATCAGCCCCTCCCGCAAGGTGCGGAAGAAGCGTTCGACAGTCGGCTTGTCCGTGGGCTTCTTCGGCTGGGCCGGCTGAATCGACATCCCCAGCCGCGTGCAGACCCCGATCACGTGCGCGGACATGAACGCCCGCCCGTGATCGATGACCAGCGTCTCCGGCGGACACAACCCGCCGCCCGGCACGAGCCCGTCCTCGGTGAACACCACCTCGTCCCACAGCCCGTGGTAAGGAGCTAGCGCGGGCCGGACCGTGTCCTCCAGCGGAGGGCATACCGCCTCGAACAGCACGCCGGCGACGTCCACCGACTTCGTCGAGCAGGCCGTTACCCGCAGGCCGACGATGCAGCGAGAGAACAGGTCCTGGGCGACGGTCAGCTGGATCGGAACCCAGCGGCAGGTCACCGGTTCCATGGCGAAGATGTCCAGGTCCTGGGTGTCGAGCACGACGTACTCACCGGGCCGGGTGGCCCGCAGCCGCCCGTAGGTGCCCTGCGGCCTCTCCGCGATCGAGCGGCGGGCCTTGGCGCTGCCGGAGACCGCGTTCGTGCCCTTGGCTAGCCACGCGAGCCGGGCGTAGGCCGTGCTCCGGGACGGGACAGGAACAGTCCCCCTGCCGTACTCGCCGTTCAGCCGTTCCTCGGCCCGCAGCAGCAGAGCCGACCGCGTCGGGGTCGAAGCGGTCACCGACTCCGCCATCACCCGACGCACTGCCTCCTCCCAACGGGGATCGACGCTTGAGGCCCTTCCCGAGCGGGCATCGACGAGGCCGACCTCACCGCTCTCCCGGTAGGCGGTCAGCCACCGCTGAAGCGTGCGAGCCGAGACACCCAGCTCAGCGGCCTTTGCCGCAGTCCGGTCCTTCAGCGGAAGATCGGGATCGTAGGCGGGCCTGGGTTCGGCCGGCAGAGCACTGCCGGGGTGCCCGGAGCGGTAGCCGTTGAGCACCTCGCGGACGTGCCCCGCCCGTTCCTCCAGACGCTGACGCTGGTCGGCCGACAAGCCCGCCAGCAGAATGCCAACCCCCTCCGCGGCGGCCGGCGCGGGACCTCCGATCGACCGGGCTCCGGCTGCCAACCGCCCGAGCGGAACGGAGCTGTACTCGCCTGTCCGTTCGCTGCGGACCGTCGTCCGCAGACCCTCGATGACCACGACCTCGACGACGTCACCGCCGAAGAAGAGTCGGGCCCCCGGGAACAAGGTCATCGCGTAGGTGCTCATGCCACCACCCGGATTCGGCTCGCAAGGTTGAGCGGTGCACGCAGGTTGGTGACGAGCTGGCCGGACCAGACCAGGTGCAGGACGACCGGACGGACGATCTCGCACGGCTTTCCGGCCAGCGCGGCCTCGATGCCGCCGATCGTCGGCTGGTCCACCGCGGCGTCCAGCACGCGCGCAATGAGCGAGGTCTCCACCAGGTCGCGGCGCCGGTAGCCGGCCAGGAAGCGCACGTTCTCCACGACGGCAGGCTCGGCCCCCGACCAGGTCTCATAGACCCAGCCGCGACGCGCACACACCTGGCGTGTCCAGTCGAACTGTGCGATCACCTTGGAATCCTTCATGCGAGAGGGAGCTTTGACGTCCACGACGGTCACCAGACCGTCGGCATGGACGAGGAACAGATCGGGAACGTGGCGACGGATGCGCGTACCGTCCCAGCCGACCAGTTGGAAGGGCTGGGCCGCGATCTCCGTGACGTCCCTGGCGAAGTCGGCGATCAGGATGCGTGCGAGCTCCAACCGGCTCTCGTAGGCCACCATCCGGCCCGTCGTCGAGGCGTGGTACCAGCCCGAATAGTGCTTCCGGCCCCGGTACCAACGGAACTCGCGTACGGGCAGTCCTCTGGCGACCTCGTCCACCGGAATCCGGTCGAACGGGGCCTCGACCAGCCGTCCGTTGCCCCGCCGATACGTGACCCGGACTGTCCGGCTATCTCTCGCGTCCTCGCCGCCCGCACCAGTCCCCATGGTCGCCCCTTCGTGTCCGATGTCTTCGACACCAGGACACTGGCCACCACCAGCGCGATCCCGAGCCGAAAGGCGGACAAACCAAACGAAAGGCTGGACCGCGGACTACCAGCGTGACGTTGGCGCCGAGGCGGGGGCGGCACGGGGCCGGAGAAGCTGCGAAGGTGCGGGATGTTAGCTTCCTTCCCATGGTGGAGCACCAGGAACAAACCAGGGCGGCCTACGACGGAGTCGTCGAGCTGTATGCGTCGATGTTTGCCAATCGGCTGGAGACGCAGCCATTCGCGC
This sequence comes from Streptomyces sp. NPDC048257, assembly GCF_043201855.1. Classification (NCBI taxonomy): domain Bacteria; kingdom Bacillati; phylum Actinomycetota; class Actinomycetes; order Kitasatosporales; family Streptomycetaceae; genus Streptomyces; species Streptomyces sp. NPDC048257. The sequence continues at coordinate 231,428 of NZ_JBICZI010000003.1, read as the reverse complement.
GGAACATGATCGGCACCTTTGCCGAGCTGGTGCGCGGGACGGGAATCCCGCGGGCGGCCGACGTCGGGTGTGGACCCGGACATCTGACGGCCATGCTGCACGACTTGGGGCTGGACGCCTTCGGACTCGACCTCTCCCCGGCTATGGTCGACCACGCCCGGCGGGCCCATCCGGCGCTGCGGTTCGACGAGGCGCGGATGGAGGCCCTGCCGGTCGAGGACGGCGCGCTCGGCGGCGTGCTGGCCCACTACTCAATGATCCATACCCCGCCTGGGGAACTGCCCGCGCTGCTTGCCGAGCAGGTACGTGTCCTGGCGCCTGGGGGCCTGCTCTTGGTCTCATTCTTCGCGACCGACGGACCGGAGCCGGTCCGCTTCGACCACAAGGTGACGCCTGCGTATAGCTGGCCGGTGGATCGGTTCGCCGAATTGCTGGCCGGGGCTGGGCTCATCACGGTCGCCCGGCTGATCCACGACCCGGCCTCCGAGCGGGGCTTCCTCGATGCCCACTTGCTGGCCCGCCGCCCCTAGAGCGGGGTAACGCCAGCTCATCTGCCAGCGCATCGTGGGCTGTCGCCTCGATCCGCATCTGGCCCCCAGACCCGGTCATATGGTCACGGGCCGGGCCGCAGTAGAGACTCAGCTGGGCGAGTCGGACGACAAGTTGATGACAAATCACTTGGACAACGACATCTCTATTCGGAACCTACAGTCATCCCCTGGACCGCCAGCTGGGTCAGGATCGTTCCGGTCATCGCCTTGCTCAGAGAGCCGATCTGCACGAACCGGTCCGGGTCGTGGCCGCGGGTGGCCCGGTCCGTGATCCCGTCTGCGCCCAGCAGGCAGGTGGCCGTCAGCACGCGCAGGTGCTCCCGTCCGTCCCGTTCGGCCGCATGGGTACTTCCCTTCGTCGCCCTCGGCTCGGTGCCCTCGGTCTCGCCCCGGGCAGCGGGGCCAGGTCCGCGATCTTGATCATCGTAGACCTCCACGATCGGGGTACCGGTGTCATCAGGCCAGAGGACGGACGTCCCGGGCGGCCCGGCAGGCATCGGTCGAACAGCCGGAATCGCGCACGAAACGGCCTGGACGATCCGGGACTTCGACCGGAACGTTCCCGCGCCCGGCTCGGCTGCGCCTCGGCATTTTCGGCCAATTCCGGGCAACGCCCTGACATGCTCCTGACACTTCAGGGCGGCTGTGGGACTCTCCCGGCACGCACTCCGCACACTCTGTGAGGCCCAGCGCCTCGCCCACCCCCACCAGTACGTGGCATGGAGGAGCGAATCATGAGGCACATCAGGCGTACCGTCCGCACCACCCGCACCACCCCCACCACCCGCATCTCACGCTTCGCCGGGATCGCGGCGCTGGTCGTCGCAGCGGCGTTCACCGGTACCGGTACCGCCCTCGCGCACGGCCCCGGCGCCCCGGCCGCCGACCAGAAGGTCGACGGCGTGATGGTGGTCGCCGGCAACAGCTGCAGCTGGACCAACGCGAGCACCAGCGCCCTTCCCCCGAACGCCCTCACGGTCGACCGCAGCACGATCAACGCGCCGGGCGGCAACCTGGCTTGCGGCGGCGGCATATCCGCCACGCTCAACAACAACCCCGCGTTCACCTTCGACGACGCCGCAGGCACCGCGCGGACCGATCTGATCGACATCACCGGCAAGATGAGCTTCATCTCGTGCCGCTACAAGGCGACGAACATCGTGTGGGACCGCAATGCGACGAGCGGGAAGTACGTCAACCGGGACTTCACCGCCACCAAGACCTCGGGCAGCTTCCTGTGTCCGGGATCGGTCACCACCCCGGCCGGGGACGCGTCCATGCTGTTCCACTGACCCGGACCGGCTCCGTACAGGGGCGCCGCCCCGATCCCGGGAGACGGCGTCGCGGACGGGGCTCGGCCGGACGGGCGGGCGCGTTCACCGGAACCGTCCGCCCGGCCCGCGAAGTCGGGGGATCAGGACTTGTGGCGGCTCTCCGCTTCGGCGTTCGCCATGGCTTCGGCTTCGCTTTCGGCCATGGCTATGGCGACGCCGAATGCCTGGGCGATGTGGCCGGCGGCCGACATGACGCGTGCCGTGCCCACGACGGGGGCGATCGCGACGAGAACGTCCTGGAGCTGTTCCACGGTGAAGTCGGCCTTCACGGCGGGGCTGATGTGGGCCAGGTAGGAGATGGCCGGTGCGTCCATCGCGACGAGGGCGGCGATGCGCGTGGTGATGAGTGTCTTCTCGTCCATGCCGCAGTGCTCGATGGAGTCGATGGTCATTGCGGCGAGGGTGTCGAGAACAGGAGCGTCAGACCTGGTGGCCATGTCGTAACCGCCTTTCGGTGCACTGGGCCGGACGCACCGCCCGTGACCGCGGGACTCGGGGCGTGTCGGCGGGGTTGCCGTTTCAGCGTAGGCGTCTCAAGGACCCCGCGCTCCTTGGGCTGTCCGGGTGAATGACCGCCGCACGGGCACTTCACCGGCCGAGGCCGTCCCCACCTCGGTGGCGAAACCGCAGAGCCCGTGGCCGACACCGCGGAGATCCGTATGATGATCGGCGGCCGCAGACGGGCAGGCCAGTAGGGTTGCGGGGTGGACACTTCATCGCGCCCCCGTTCCTTCCGGCTGCTCGTGACAGGCGGCGGGACGGGCGGTCACACCTATCCCGCCCTGACAGCGATCCGCACGCTGCGTCCCCGGCTCGCGGCCGAGGGCACCTCGCTCGACGTGCTGTGGATCGGAACCGCGGACGGTCTGGAGGCGCGCGTCGCTCCGGCCGAGGGCATCGCGTTCAGGACGGTCGCCACGGGGAAGATCCGCAGATCGGCGAACCCCCTGAAGATGCTCTCGGCGGCGAACGTGAAGGACATGTCACGGGTGCCGCTCGGAGTGGTCCAGGCCCGTGCGATCGTGGCCGAGTTCCGGCCGGACGTGGTCCTGGCGACGGGCGGGTACGTGGCGGTCCCCGCCGGGCTGGCCGCCCGGTTGTGCCGACGCCCTCTGGTACTGCACGAGCAGACGGTCCGGCTGGGGCTGGCGAACCGGAAGCTGGCCGGCTCGGCGACACGGATCGCGGTGTCCTCCGAGTCCTCGCTGCCGCTGCTGCCGGCCGAGGTTCGCGGCCGGGCGATCGTCACCGGCAATCCGGTCAGGCCCGAGGTCCTGACCGGGCACCCCGACAAAGCGGTGCAGGCGCTGAACCTGACGGCGTTCGACCGGCGTCTTCCGACCGTTTACGTCACGGGCGGGGCGCAGGGCGCCCAGCAGATCAACGGCGTTGTGCGGGAGGTGCTTCCGTGGCTGCTGAGCCACGCGAACGTGATCCATCAGTGCGGCCCGGCCCATGTCGATGACCTCCGATCGGCTGCTGCGGGCCTCGACCCCGTCCTCGCGGGCCGGTACCACCTGACCGGCTTCGTCGGGCCGGAGTTGCCGGACGTGCTGGCGCTCGCGGATGTGGTGGTGTCCCGGTCCGGGGCGGGGACTCTGGCGGAGCTGACCGCGCTGGGCAAGCCCGCGGTGTTCGTCCCCCTTGCCACCTCCGCCGGGAACGAGCAGGCGCACAACGCGCGGCACTTGGCGGATGCGGGCGCTGCGGTGGCCCTGCTCGGAGAGGTCACCGGGCGGACCCTCGCGGAGGCCGTCGGCCCGCTCCTGACCGACGCCGCCGGGAGGGCGGCGATGGCGGAGCGGGCCCGTGGGTACGGGAGGCCGGACGCTGCGGACAGACTCGTGGACGTACTGCTGTCCGCGGCGGCCGGCTGATCCGTCCCGCGCGGGTCAGCCCGTGCGTGCCGCCGGGGCGTCCTCGGGACGGAATGCAGGAGGAACAATGACCGAGCGCGTGGTCGATGTGGACGGCATCAGACTGTGCACCGAGTCCTTCGGTGACCCGTCGGCCCCGCCCGTCCTGCTCGTCATGGGCATGGGGGCCTCCATGCTGTGGTGGGAGGAGGGTTTCTGCCGGATGCTCGCCGCGGGCGGGCGCTACGTGATCCGCTACGACCACCGCGACACCGGCCGTTCGGTCACCTACGAGCCGGGCCGCCCCGGGTACACCGGAGCGGACCTGGTCGGTGACGCGGCCCGGGTGCTCGACGCCCGTCAGATCCCGGCCGCGCACGTCGTGGGTGTCTCGGCCGGAGGGGCACTCGCGCAGCTGCTCGCGCTCGCCCACCCCGGGCGGGTCCTCTCACTCGTCCTCATCAGCACCTCCCGCGCCGTCCCGGGGCCCGGGGACCGTGAGCTGCCGCCGCCGACCGAGGAGTTCGCACGGTTCGTCTCGACCGTGCAGGTCGATTGGTCGGCTGCCGACTCGGTGATCGACCACCAGGTCGACTACGCGCGTGTGCTCGCAGGGGGCCGGCGCCCGTTCGACGAGAGCGCCGCCCGCAGCCTTGTCCGTCGCGACGTCGAGCGCGCGAACGATTTCGCCGCGGCCCGCAACCACGACTTGCTTCCGGACGGCGAGCTCTCGCCGGAGCCGCTGTCCCCGATCGCCGTTCCCACGCTGGTGATCCACGGGACCGCCGATCCGATGTTCCCGCTCCGGCACGGTGAGGCCCTTGCCGAACAGCTCTCCGAGGGAAGGCTGTTGGTTCTGGAGGATGCCGGTCACGGGGTCGAGCGGGCCGACTGGTCGACCATCGTCACCGCGATCCTCGACCATACCGCCGCGGCCGTCGGCGGCTAGGCCGAGCCCAACGCCGGAGCGGATGACGTTCACGGAGGGCAGCCTAAGGGCTGTCCCGTAATCCCCGGCGGGCGCACGACGACAGCTACGGCACGTCGCTGCGTTGTCGGAACGCCCGGATACGCACAGTATGAGGACGTGCCTCCGCCTTGCGATGCACCGCATCTGACGCCGCGCGCTGATCCACCCGGGATTACGGGACAGCCCTTAGGGGGGTCTTGTCGATCAGGTCGGGCTCGCGTCACCCGGCACGCGCGCTCGCCGCGTTCTCGTCGGTCGCCGACGCTCCGGGTCGGCTCCCTCCTCGGCCTTGCGACCGCACGCACCAGGCACCGCTCCCTGATCCGGCCCGATCGACAAGACACCCCCTAGGGGGCCGAGGCGCGCGCGCCGGTCAGGGAGTTCAGCAGGGCGGCGGCCCGCTCCGCGTCGTCCACGCTGACCGCGAAGTCCTTGCCCTTGGCCCGGATCACCAGGCATTCGCCGCTCCGCAGCATCACCGTCGTGCCCAGGCCGCTGAGCCGGTAGCCCCAGCCGCCGACCTGTGCCGGCGTGCGGTTCTCGGCCCGCGCCCATTCGATGTCCGCCGCCTGCCAGTGCCGCACCGGCCACCCGAGGGGCCCGAACGCCACGTCCATCCCGCGCTCGGCGACCCGTACACGTACGGAGGAGCAGGCCAGCACCGCCAGCGAGGCGACCGTGAACGGCGCGATCAGCAGCCACAGCGGCGCCGCCGGGTCGCCGGCACCCATGCCCATGCCGACGAGGAGCGCGGCGAGCGCGACCACGCCGGTGGCGGCCGACAGCAGGTAGAGCCACGGATTCGCGGTACGCGACAGCCAGACATGGCGCTCACCGGGGGGAACCTCCGCCCGAGGGCCGCCGTCCCCCGGCAAGGCGGGGGAGCCGGGCCGACGGCGCACCAGCATCCCCACGAGCCCGGCCGCGCCCGCCGCCACGACGGTCACCACGGCCCCGGCGAGGACCGAGTCCGCGTCGCGCCAGTCCGCGTGGGAGAGGTTGGCCCGGACGATCGAGACCTGCTCCCCGGCCAGCAGCACCCCGCACGACAGCAGCACGGCCGCGCGCCACCGGCGCGCCGCCCGCCAGAACACGGCGCCGGCGACGAGCACGATCCAGATCGCGGTCGGCACCAGCATCACCGCCCAGAGCGGAAGCGCCCCGTCGGGCTCTCCCCAGGCGTTCCAGTGCGTCGCCAGCACGCCTTCGAACCCCCTGTGTGCCGCAAGCGGCAGCGCCACCAGCAGGGCGAGGATTCCGGCTGCCCAGGCGGCCGTCCCCCACGCGGGCCCGCTCTTCAGCCCGGCTAAGCCACCACGGTCCTTACCCTCGCTCACTGCGCCTCCTTGATCATCTCCATGAGATCCGCTTTGCCGTATCCCAGGCGCGCCCCGTCGGCCACAAGCTCCCGCACCCGCTCGAGCAGCGCCGACCGGCCGTCGGCCCCACCGGCCACCGTGACCCCGCGGCCGCGCCGGAACTCCAGCAACCCTTCGTCACGCAGCGCGCGCAGTCCCCGTAGAACGGTGTTGGCGTTGACGCCCAGTGCCTGCGACAACTCCCGCGCCGACGGCAGCCGGTCGCCCGGCCCGCACTCGCCCTCGGCGATCGCGCGCCTGATGGCCCCGGCCACCTGCTCGTGCAGGGGGCGGTGGTCCGCGGTGTTCAGCCTCAGCAACATGATGCCAATGAAGCTAGCACCACTCCACTCATCCGGCACCGGCCGACGCCGAAAAGTCGGCTCCGAAGGTCGAACCGGCTCGCGGGTTCTCGCGTGTGGGGAGCATGAACACGCCTTCCGCCGGCCTCCGCGCGAGAGCCTCCGAGTACGCACTCCTGCCGCTGCGCCTCTTCCTCGGCGTCACCTTCGTCTACGCCGGGCTGGACAAGCTGACCGATCCGGCGTTCCTGTCGGCCACCGGCGACGGCTCGATCGGGCAGCAGATGGAGGCGGTACGGGACGCCGCGGCCGTTCCCGGCCTGGTCGACTTCTCCCTGACCAGCCCGGTCGGCTTCGCCGTCGCGATAGCCGTCGGTGAGCTGGCCGTCGGGCTGGGCGCCCTGGCCGGGCTGCTGACCCGGATCGCGGCCGTCGGCGGCGCGCTGATCTCGCTCAGCTTGTGGCTGACGATGAGCTGGTCGACCACTCCGTACTACTTCGGCGCGGACCTGATCTATCTGCTGGCCTGGACCCCGCTGATCCTCGCCGGCGCCCCGCTCCTGTCCCTCGACGCGCTGCTCCACCGGCGGCGCGGTGCCACGGCGCGCCCGCCCACCGGCGCCGGCCCGAGGCTCACTCCCGTCGGCGCCCCAGTCGGCTCGCCTGGCGGACGCCGACGGGCCCGGGCCGGTCGGTGATCCAAACGACGGGGCCCCCGCTCCTCGGAGAGGAGCGGGGGCCCCGCAGAATCAGAACTCACGACTCAGAACTCACGACTCAGAGCTCAGGAACCCGGAACTCGGGAACGGCTCAGAGGACGCTCTTCGACGCGCTCGCGACGACGCATTCCTTGTACTCGCTGCCGTCGCCCTTCCCGGTGTACGTCGTGGTGGCCTCGGCCTGCTGCGACGCACCCGCCTTGACCGTGAGAGCGGTGACCCTGGCCTGGGCCGGGCTCGCGGCCGAGGTGGTGTCCCCGCGGAACTTCATGGTGATGTTGTAGGTGTAGTCGACCGAGCCGCTGTTGGTGACGGTGAGCTTGGCGACGAGGTTCTTGCCAGCGTCGTCCAGCTTGCACGCGACGATCTTGATGTCGCGCTCGGCCTTGTTGCTGCTGGATCCGCCGGTGGTCGTGGATCCCCCCGAGCTGCTGGTGGTGGTGCCGCCGCTCGTGCTGTCGCTGTCGTTGCTGCCACCGGTGGTGCTGCCCCCGCTGGAGCTGCTGGAACCGCTGGAGCCCGAGCCGTGGCTGCTGCCGCCACAGCTGCCGCCGTGGGAACCTCGGGCTCCGGTAAGTGCGAAGATTGCGATCCCGAAGACGGCGACCGCGCGGACATGGCGAAGCTTCACGTAAACCCCGTTGAAATATCAGTACGTCAACGCCCGACTTGACGAGCGCACGTCACCCTAACAGTGGATGGGGGCGCCTCGGTTCACCACCCGGTCGACCCGATTACTTGGGTGTGACCCAGACCTGACGCTTGTTCGTGTTCGCCGTGTAGAGCTGAACGACCGTGCCATTGGCGGTCGCGCCACCTGTGACGTCGAGGACCTTGCCCGAGGCCACGTGGACGATCTGCCCCTTCGCGTTGACGGACCAACGCTGCGCCGCAGAACCGTTGCAGTCGTACAGGCTGATCTTGTTGCCATTGGCATTGGCATTGCGCGCGTTGTCCAGGCACTTGCCGAAGGCGCGGAACGTGCCGTCCTTGCCCAGGATCCACGACTGGGCCACGGAGCCGTTGCACGTGTAGAGCTGGATCTGCGTGCCGTTGACCGCCTTTCCGCCCTTCACGTCAAGGCACTTGGCGCCGAGCCCGCTCACCTTGCCCTGCGGGGACAGTGCCGCCCCGGCGCCGGCGGCGAGGAGGCGAAGGCCCTGGACGTCGAACTGCTGGACGTAGTTGCCCGCGCGCTTGTCCTGGTAGGCGTACGTGGGCGTGCACATGACCGGGAACTGGCCGGAGTCGGTTCCCTTGACGCAGTCACTCTTGTTCATGCTGCGGTTGGCGTGGCTCAGGCCCAGCGTGTGCCCGATTTCGTGGCTGACGTGGTTGCGCATGTACGTCTCGCCCATGGCGGCCGTCGGCTTGCCCGCCGAGGTGAAGAACTCGCTGTCGATGTAGGCGTGTCCGCTGGTCACGGTCGCGGGGACAGAGGAACTGGTGAAACCACAGCTGAGGTTCGCGCTGCCCGACCCGTCACGGACCACCTTCCAGCCCTTGTTGCCCATGCTGCCGCCTTCGGCCGGCGGGACGCAGGGCCGGTGCAGGACTCCGACGACCACTTCGCCCTTGGGTCTGGCGTAGTCCCAGCCGACCGGCTTCGTGTCGACGGTCACCGGCAGGTTCGTGATGCGCCGCAGGTCGGCGGCGGTGGCCTGGGCGTAGGGAGCCAGCCAGTCCGCGGACTTCTGGTCGTAGAACTTGATCGTGTAGCCGGTCTGCAGCCACTTGGTCGCCCCGCTCAGTTTCCACCCCTCGCCCTGGGGCGGTGCGGGGTCGGCAGCGGCGGCGGCCGCCGCCGACTTCGCCGGGGCCTTGGGCGCCGGTGCGCCGAGCGACATGACGCCGTCCTTGAAGGCCGTGTTGTCACTGCCGTACGCGGCGGAGTCCTCCCCGTGCGCGTCGGGCGCCTCGCCGGTCGGAGCCGTCGGCGACGGTTCGGAACTTCCGGTCGCCAGCGGGGTGTTCCCGGCGTCCTCGGTGCCGAAGGCGCTCGAAGTCAGCTGGAGACCTCCCACGATCGCCGCCGCGACCGCCACGGCCGCGATGGATTTCCGGTGTTTGCCTGTCAATCGCAAGTTCTCGTTGCCCTCTCATCGTGAATCGCCTCCCGCCGACGTGTCCTGTGGTGACAGGGGTGGCGGGAATCGAACGAATAATAGGACAAGCCCAGTTGGGGTCCGACACGGCAGGCCGTTGGCGCGCGTGGGCAGCGGTCCACGCCGTCGCTGATCGTGCGCGGCGGTCCGCGGCGGTACGCAGCCCTCGGCCGGGCTCGTCGAGTCTCAACGGCGGCGCGGCGGATGCCGATTGCGGATGCCGATTCACCTGACCGTGCCGCGCACCCCGCCCTGGTCAGGACTTCGAGCACGGTGACGAGCAGGCCATGGGACACCGCCCGGGGACGGGTGGGCGGCTGTCACTACCCGATGTGACTCAGACCTGGGGAAGGGACGGGTCGGGTGCCCAGGGAGTCGGTGCGGTGACGGCCCAGCGCTCGTGGTCCCGCCAGTCCCCGTCGATGTAGAGGTAGGCGGGCGAAACCCCTTCGAAGCGGAAGCCCAGCCGCTGGACCAGGGCCAGGGATGCCTTGTTCGCCGGCTGTATGTTGGCCTCCAGCCGGTGCAGCCGCAGGTCGGTGAAGGCGTGCTGCAGGGTGGCGGCGAGCCCTTCGGTCATGTACCCGTGCCCTGCGGACGGGGCGAAGGCCGCATAGCCGATGGACGCGCCCTGGTAGCGGCCCCGGATGATCGAGTTGATGTTGACCATGCCGGCGGCCGCGCCGGTCTCCCGGACACGGACCAGAAATCCCCGGTTGGTGCCGTCGTCGAAGCGGCGCATCCAGACCCGGAACTCCTGCGCGGTCTTGGGTAGTTGCATCCACGGCTGGTGCAGCTCGGAGCTGGCCCGCACGAGTGTGCAGAACTCGTCCTGGTCGGAGAGGGTGAGCGGGCGCAGTTCGACCCGTGACGGCATCTTGATCACACGTCTACGGTACGGCCTGGCCATCGCCGACCCGGCCGGGGTTTCCCGTGCGTCCTGCACGGGAAGCAGCACGCATGCTCCGGGGAACACCTGCCATTCGCGTGGTCGGGGCCGCTCATGGCCGGCGCAGCGATGAGTTCGGGAAGGCCGGCCGCGCGGCCGGACGCGGTGTTCTGCTCGACGGCGTGTCATGCCAGGTCGTGGCGGCGCGATTACGCTGATGACCAGGCGAATCACCCGCCGTACCTCCCGCCGGAGCGGCCAGCCCGCCTCCCGCGAAGCCCAGCGGGACTCACAGTCAGCGCCCCAACGCCAGCCCCACCTTCCGACTCATGCATCCCCGCATGGACCTGAACGGCCCGTCAGCATCTCATCCGAGCCGGTAGCCGACGGTGGTACCTCGACGACGAAGAACAGGAAGCAGGTTTTGGTCGAAAGGTTATGGAAGTCGTCGGGGAACAGTTCACGGGCGGCCGGGTCGGGCTGCGGCTCGCTGATGACGGAAAGGCGGAAGCCGGCGGTGGTGAAGGCATCGGTCATCGCCTGTAATGACCTGCGCCAGAATCTCATGGGGACGGACTGCCCGCCGAACGTCCAGTCGAAGGCATAGCTGGTGGTCGCAAAATAGTCGGGCCGAGGATCCTGGATCGTGTAGGCCACGAAAGGGTGATCCACCGACGCGATCAGCCGGCCGCCAGGCTTCAACACTCGCCGCAACTCGGCCAGCGTCGGCCCCCAGTCCTCCAGGTAGTGCAGCACCAGCGACGCGACCACATCGTCGAACGCACCGTCGTCGAACGGCAGGCGGTCCCTCAGGTCGACCACGTGGAGGTCCGCGTAGTCACCGAGGCGCCGCCTGGCTAACGCCACCATCTCCGCGCTGGCGTCGATGCCGCTGACGACTGCACCGCGATCGCGTAATGCAGCGGTCAGAGGGCCCGAGCCGCAACCGGCGTCCAAGATCTGACGGCCAGCCACGTCGCCAGCGAGGGCCAACATTGCGGGCCGCTCGTAGTACGCGTTCACCAGGCTGTTCTCGTTCTCCGCCGAGTACGCCTCGGCGAAGCTGTCGTAGTCATTCGCCTGGGCCAGGTCTGCCGGCTGGTCGAAACTCTCGGGCACGTCGGTTAAGCGTTCCATCGTCGCAGCCTAAGGCCTGTCTGATAATTGATCTTGTGGCAGGTCGAGGTGAGTTGACGGACGCGGTGTGGGATCGGATAGAGCCCTTGTTGCCGACGCCATCAACCTCCGCGGCTGGACCCTGCGCGATGACGACGGCAACCGCTACCGCTTCGACAACGTCCGCATCAATGGCCGCGCCACCATCCGCATCCCTACCGGCAACGGCCGCGACACCCGCACCGACCTCTTCCAGAACCGCCGCGACTACGTCCGGGACAACCACGGCGACACCGCCACCCTGCGCGACGACCGCGGCCGCACCGTCGACACCGAGACCTGGGGACGCCGCCGCCAACCCCGACCAGCCGCAGGCCCCGCACCACCGTGCGAACCCTGCGTGAGCGGCGCCCCGGACCTGCTCGGGTCCGGGGCGCCGCTGTGTCTGTCGCATGGTGCGGCAGGGTGCAGGTGCGAGAGGACTGCGCCGGTGAACCGGGCGCCCGCCCCCGCTACGCCCCCGGCCAGTACCGGTGTCCGGGGCGGGTGGTGTCGCTCGGCGGGGCCGCCCCGGGTGGGGGCGGCTCCGCGTGTGCTTGGCGTGTTGCGAGGAGAGTGTTGCTGGTCAGGGTAGGGCGCGGCCTTGTTGTTCTTGTCTGTGGTTGGTGTGGGCGTCTTGGTTGTCGTCGGTGAGGAGGTGGGCGAGGAGGAGGCCGGTGGCGCGTTGGCTGAGGCCGTGGGCGGCGGTGATCAGTCGGGTGTGGTCGTGGGCGGGCAGAGACACGGCGATGCTGGAGGCCCGGCCGGGTAACCCGAGGGAGAACGCGACGCAGACTTCCTTCTCGGAGTGTTCGAGGAGGTCGAACTGGGCGGCGTGGGGGAGTGGCTCGTCGGGGACGTCGAGCAGAGCGCGGCGGCTGGTGATGGTGCGTTCGGTCAGTTGCACGGAGGGGTAGCGGGTGAGGTGGTCCATGCGGGAGTCGAAGTCGAGTTGCGCGAGGAGGCTCTTGCCGACGGCGCTGGCATGGGCGGTTTCGGTGAAGGGGGCCCACTCGTGGACGGGTGGGGCGGAGGCGCTGTGTGCGCAGCCGTTGACCTCAACCTCGCCGTGGGTGTAGGTGCTGATGTAGACGGCCGCGCCGAGGTCGTCGCGAAGTTGTTCGAGGGCGAGGTTGAGCATCCGCCGGTGGGGATCCGCCTTGGTGACGAGGTCGAGGACGGGGCCGGTGAAGTAGGCGCCGCCGACGGTCTCGACGAGCCGCTGCTCAAGGAGCCAGTCCAGCAGTCGCACGGTGGTGTTCAGCGACATCCTGGCCTTGTGCGCCAGGGCGCGGCTGTCGACCGCCGGCAGTGCTGATCACATGGAGCAGGCCGCGGGCGCGCTGGGTGGTCTGCCACTTCTGGGGCACACGGGCGGGGGTGTTGCGGTGGCGGGCCATGTCATTGAGGACGGCGGGGCGCAACGCGTTCACCGACCAGGGCTCCGCCATCCCCCTGCCGTCGTCGGTGTCCGCCTCGTCGGCGGCCTGCCGCAGCAGGTGCACCGCGGCCGCGGTCGCGTCGGGCCGCAGATCGGGGAGCGGCAGACGAAGCCCGCCTTGGGCGGGGGGCAGCGCGGCCAGGTGCGGCCGCCGCCCGCCGGCCATGACCCTCTACGCGAAGACGTTCCCGGGCTCGGACGGGGCGAAGGCGGTGCACTGGTACCGGATGGCCGCGAAAGCCGCCGACGCCTCCGGCGACACCACCACCCGCGTCTGGGTCCGCGGCCGCGCCGCGATCGCCCTCGGCCACGAGGGCGCCGCACTGCCCGTCGCGGACGTCTTCGCCGACCAGGCCATGGGCATCAGCGACCGGCCGTCCCTGGGCCTGCTGAACGCCGTCTTCGGCAAGGCTCACACGGCAGCCCTCCGCGGGGACCGGCGGGCGGCGTTTTCGGCCGTCGAAGGCTTTCGTGATCGTGATCGTGATCGTGATCGCGCTCGCGGTTGCCGGAGCTCCGTGGAGGCCCGGTCGGCGTGTGATGGAGGCTGCCCTCGGCCTCAGGACCGTCCTCGCGGACTCAGACGACCGCCCCCGTCCCCCTCTCCTTCTTCCTCCGCGCCTCCGACGGGCTGTACTCGTCAGGGACTTCCTTCGCGGCGCGGCGGCCCCGTGCCGGTGGTGGTGGCGGGTTGCGGTGTTCCAGGGCGATCGCGATCGGGACCGCGGTGAAGATGGTCGAGGCGATGCCGACCAGGACGCCCGCGATCAGTGCCACGGAGAAGTCCGCCAGCGAGTCGCCGCCCAGTACCGCCAGTGCGGTCAGGATGAACAGGGCTCCCATGCCCGTGTTCACCGTGCGCGGGAGTGTCTGGACCACCGCGTGGTTGGCCGTTTTCTCCAGGTTGCCTCGGGGGTCTCGGCGGCGCGCTTCGCGGACGCGGTCGAAGACGACCACCGTGTCGTTCACGGAGTAGCCGATCACCGTGAGCAGCGCCGCCAGGAAGACGCTGTCCACCGGCCTGCCCATCCAGGCGAACAGGCCCACCACGAGGAGGACGTCGTGGACCATCGCAGAGACTGCCGCTGCCGCCAGGGTCCAGCGGAACCGCACGCTGAGGTAGATCAGCTGGGCGGCCACCGCGATGCCCAGGGCCAGGAGGGCCTTGTGGCGCAGTTCGCTGCCGAGGCTCGGGCCGATCTGTTCGTCACGCTCTACCGTGACGGTTCCGCCGGGCTTCTCCAAGGCCGCCCTGACGCGCTGCTGTTCGTCGTCGGTGAGCTTCTCCGTGCGTACGGTGATGTCGCCGTAGCCGGACTCCTGCACCACCGCGCGCGGGAACCCCGCGTCGGACACGGCGTTCCGGGCCGTGTCCGCGTCGACGGACCTGCTGGTGCTGTACTCGACGAGGCGGCCGCCGGTGAACTCCACGCCGAAGTCCAGGCCGCGGATGAGGATTCCTGCGACGGCCACCGCCACCAGGAGTGCGCTCGCGCCGAGCCAGCGGCGACGGTGGCGGACCAGGTTCGGGTTGCGGCGGGACAGCCATGTGCGGACCCGGCCCGTCGAGGCGATGCCCGTCAGACCGGGGCGCTTGCGTACGAAGCTGCGGGCGACGGCGAGGTCCGCGAGCGCGCGGGTGATCACGAGCGCCGTGAGCATCGATGCCAGGACGCCGATGCACAGGGTGACCCCGAAGCCCTTGACCGGGCCCGTGGCGAAGAAGAACAGCAATCCCGCGGCGAGCAGCGTCGTCACGTTCGAGTCGATCACCGCGCTCCACGCCTTCGCGAAGCCGGTCTTCACCGGCTTCGCAAGGTCCTTGGAACGGACGCCCAGGTACTCCTCCCTGGCCCGTTCGAAGACCAGGACGTTCGCGTCCACCGCCATGCCGATCGCCAGGACGAATCCGGCGAGCCCCGGCAGCGTGAGCGTCGCGCCGAGCGCCACCAGAGCGGCGTACGAGATGAGGCCGTACAGCGCGAGGGCCAAGGCGGCGAGCGCGCCAAGGAGCCGGTAGACGACGGTGATGAACAGTGCGGTCAGGGCGACGCCGATGAGCGCGGCCTTGGTGCTCGCCTCGATTGCGTCGGCGCCGAGCGTCGGGCCGACCGTGCGCTGCTCCACGACGTCGAGGGGCACCGGCAGCGCGCCGCCCTTCACGAGCGCCGCCAGCTCGCGCGCCTCGGCCCGGCCGAAGCCGCCGCTGATCTGCGTGGAGCCGCCGGTGATACCGGTCCCGCACACCACGTCCGCGGTGACGCCGGGCGCCGAGATGATCTCGTTGTCGAGGGTGATGACGACGCGGCGTTCCGGAGCGCCCTGAGGCGCGCAGGCCGCGTCCGAGGTGATCTCCGCCCAGGTGTCGCCCGCGCCCTTGCGGAAGTCGAGGGAGACCATCCAGCCGCTGAGCGACTGCTGGTCCAGGACCGCCTCGGCGTCCTCGACCCCCTCGCCGGTGAGGGCGGTGGGGCCCAGCTTCAGGTGGTTGCCCGGCTGGTCCGGGTCGGGCAGGGTGCGTGATCCGTCGGCCTCGGGCTTCGCGGAGCCCTTGTCCGCCGTCGCCCCCGTCACCGGGTGGACCGTGAGCTGTGCGGTGCGGCCGATGACCTCGGCGGCCTTGCGTGGGTCCTGCACTCCGGGCAGTTCGACGATGATCCGATTCTCGCCGGAGCGGGCGATGCCGGGTTCGGAGACGCCGAGGGCGTCGACGCGCTGCCTGAGGACCTCCAGAGCGCGGTCGGTGGATGCGGCGTCGGCCTTGACGGTGGGTGAGTCCCGGGTCTCCAGGACGATCTGGGTGCCGCCGCGCAGATCGAGGCCGAGGCGGGCGGATTGGGTGAGGGCGATGTAGAGGGACAGCGCGACGGCTGCCAGCGCGACGATCGCCCTCCACAAGGGTGGGCGGGACAAGGGTGCGCGAGACATGCGTACTCCACGATGAGGGCAGGACGGAGGGACGCGTGACCGGCCCCGCGCGGTGTGCGCCGGGTCAGAAGGGTCAGGCGTCGATGACGGTCTGTGTGCTCATCGGTGGGGCGGGCCGCGCGGGGCGGCGGACCCGGCCGGCCTGCGCGGCGGCGCGAGTGCGGTGGCGGGGCCCGTGTCGGGCCCGCCCAGAGCGCGGTGCGGGGCCGTGTCGACGGCCGTACGCGGGGGGCCCGCAGGCTGCGGGCCCGGGATGTGGGCGTCAGGTCGGTGCGTGACCGCGACATGCCGCGCCGGGACGTCGTCCGGTCCTGCCCCTTGTCCGGCGTGCCCCGCCACCGTGTGGTGGGCGAGCGGCTTGTCGGCGGGCATGGGCATGCCCTGCGCCCCGGCCACCGGGACGAACAGCGCGAGGACGGTGACGACGAGGGCCAGCGCGGACGCGGCCAGGCGCGCGGAGCGGCTCTGTTGCGGCACGCGTCCCCCCATCCCTTCGATGCTCGTCGGGTGCGCACGGCGTGGCCCCGCCTTGCTCAACGTATGGGGCGCCCCGGTCCGTTCCGTGTTCCTCGGCAGTTTTTCGGAAGCCGAAGAACTTCAGCAACAGTGCGAAACCCAGCCGGTTCGCCGCCCCCGACTTGTTCCGAAGCTGCTCCTGGTCCTCCTCCAAACAGCGTCCAGACCTCGATCAAGTCCTCCCGCTCCCACTCCTGCCGCACTCCGCACTCCCTCCGGTCTTCGTGACCGGACCAACGTCGCCGAGCAGCTCCTCAAGAATCCGGAAAGATCGAAAACCCGGACAAGCCCACCCCGGATTTGCTACAGAGAGCTACTTGTCACTTCGTGGCAGCTTCGGGAGGACAGGGCCGAGATGCCCGTGGGTGCAAGGAAACTGAAGGGTCTCCAGTGGGAACCCGGGGGTTCGTCGCCGTACTGCGAGGGGGTGGACCCGTGGGTACGTGGTGAAGCCACGGTATCGGCTTCGGCTGACTGTTCCATGAGTTGCCGTGCGGAGGCCGCGTAACGAATCGCGGTCTGCTCGTCGATGAAAAAGATCGGAGCCTCACGACCCGAGCGAGGGCATTGACGGACCGCCACCACCGATCATGATCGTTCTCACCGATACTGACTGTCCCGTTGGTCCCCATGGCCGGGGAGCCCCGCGAGTTCGCGGAAACTGAAAGTCCTTCAACGCGAACCCGGGGGTATGTTGCCTTAATTCTCCAGCAGTGCCCGCGCGGAGTCCGCGTAGCGCACGGCCGTCTTCTCGTGAAGCCCGAACAGCTCGGCGAGGTGAAGGGCATCAGGGCCTTGGACCATGGCCTCTTCGAGCTGTCGGTCGACGCGGAGCCTCTCCAGAGTCGCCTCCTGACCGCGCAGGGGCCCGCGGACCCAGCGGTTGCTGGCGCGACCGGTGCCCGTGGCTGTCTGGTTGTTGATCAGCAGGTGGAGATTGGCCGTGTTCGGCCAACGCTCGCGCCGGTGTTCCAGCCACTCCAACAGCAGTTTCAGGGTGAGATCGTCGAGTGGCCGGGCTCGTCCGGCGATAGTCAGGCGGCGGTTCCCGACGTCGGCGTCGTCGAGCATGATGGTGGCGATCTGGGCGACCCGGGCTGCGTGCACCGCCGCGAGAGCGAGGACGAGCCGGGCGGCCGGCGTGGTGGCGACGGCGACAGAACGATCAACCTGAGCCGGCAGCAGAGGCTGGAGCACGGCGTAGTTGTTCTGGCCGACCTTGATGCGGCTGGTCGGGTTGCGGAAGATCACGCCCGACCGCTGGGCCCAGCTGAACAGAGATCGCAGTCCGACGAGCCGGTCGTGGCGATGACGGCCGTGCAGGTTCTTGAGATGGGCCAGGACGTCCTCGCGGGCCACTTCCCGCAGGTGGTCGTAGCGGTTCGACCATTCCAGGAGTGCTGGGAGGACCCAGTTGAGGTAGAGGCGGACCGTCGCTTGCTGCCGGGGGCGGCTGCGGGGGCCTCCGTCGCGCAGAACCCGGGTCCAGCGCTCGGCTTCCGCAGCGATCCCCGGGGCGAGCCCCTCCAAGCGCTCGGCGAGCCAGCACTCGAAGAAGGGCTCCTCGTCATCCAGGAAGATACCCATCTCCTCCAGGACCGTGATGGTGTGGCCGACCCGCAGGCCCAGGGCACGGAGCGGGGTGAAGATCTCGCTATGGCGAATGACGTCGCCCTCGGTGTATCCGGTGAGCACGATGGCCAGGCCGCGGTTGACGGCGAAGCGGATGCCTCGCCCCCAGCCCCGCGCCTCGGCAAGTCGCTGGGCGAGGTACTTTGCCCAGGCCAGCCAGGGGTTGGTCAGGTCAGCGGCGGCCGGGTCGAGGCGGCAGTAGTCACGCGAAACCTGCTCGAACAGCGGCAGTTGCTTCCAATCGCTGCTCGGTCGTGAGCGCGACACCGGTGGCGGTCTGCGGGATGCTTCTCGCACCCTGACGCGGTGCAGAGCCGTGAGAGCCGATCCTCTGCGGTAGTGCAGTCCCACGAAGAAGAGCTGGTGATGGCGGACGCCCTTGAGCCATGGGGCCATCACCTCGCCATTGACGGTCGGCATGCCGGTGGCCATCTTGGCGTTGAGTCGGGCCTGGCACCAGCACAGACGGCAGTACTCCCACTTCAGCGGCTGGACTCGTCGGCAGCCGACGCAGGCGGCCGCCTCGTGATTGCGGCCGAACATGTAGCAGGTCTGGCAGAGGCGTCCGCTGAACTCGCCCCAGGCCAGGCAGTTGTCGCAGGAGTCGGTGGGCTTGCGATAGCCCTTCGGGTACCGGCTCATGCCGGAGGCAGCGACCGGCCATCGCGGCGCTTGGGCACCACTGCCGGGGCAATGGTGCCGGAGCCGACCGCGACTCGACCTGTCTCTTCCTGACCAGGGCGGTTGACTTTGCCCGGCTCGGGGATAAGCAGGTCGCCGATCTCGCAGCCGAGGACAACGCAGATGACATCCAGGTCCTCCAGCTTGAGCGAGACCGGCTGGCCGGACCACAGTCCGGACATCTTCCCGGCCGAGATCACCAGACCGTGCTCCGCGAGGTTCCGCTGAAGCTCGGACGCCTTCCAGATGCCCTTGTTCGCGGCGGTCAGCCGCAGGTTCCACCTCATCGGACCAGTCCTTCCAGCCGCTTCGCGGCCCGTTCCATCCCGGCAACCCAGGCGTCCTCGACCCGGGTCTGCTGAACGTGGATATAACGCATCGTCGTGGCGATCCAGGAGTGCCCCAAGACCTCCTGAATCGCGATCAAGTCCATTCCATTTCCGTAGAGTTGAGACGCGCAGTAATGCCGAAGGACGTGCGGCGTCAGCTTCTCGCCCCACCCCGGCAGATGAGCCTTGGCCGCCTTCTTCAGGCCGTCGCGCAGTGCGTCGTCGCCGACCCGGCGCGAGGAGCCGTCGGTGTTCTTCCGCTCGGAGGGAAACAGCGGGGCACCAGGGCGGGTGTGGTCATCGTCGAACTGGCCCCAGACGTCCTCGATGAACCACCGAAGCGTCCGGTCGGCGCCGTTGATCAGCGGCACCATCCGCTCGCGCGGGCCCGAGCCGCGGGTGCCCTTGCCGTGGCGGACGTGGAGTTTGCCGAATCGGCCCAGCTCCCACTTGATGTCGTCCAGGTCGAGCCCGCATGCCTCGCTCACCCGCAGGCCGACCTGGGACAGCAGCTTCGAGGCGGTGTAGTTCCTGGCGGTAGGGGCGAACTTGCGGCAGGTCGCCAGTTCGCCGCCCCAGCCGGTGAACAGTGTCCCGACCTCCGGCTCGCTGGGCGGGATCCGCAGCTGTGCGTCCCTCGCCCCACGCGGCTTGTTCATCTCGTCGATCGGGCACTCGACAACCCGGCCCGTCATCCGATGGAGCTCGACCTTGTGCCGCAGCTCCAGGAACATGAAGTACGTGGTCAGTGCCTGTGACCGTCCCAGCCGGGTGCCACTCGGCGAACCCCGCAGCACCTTCCCGAAGTACGCGTCAGCATCGGCCGGCTCCATGTCCCACAGCGGTCGACCGAACCAGGTCCTGATCTGGTCCAGGTGTCCGACGTCCCCGCGAATGGTGCCGTCCGCCAACCCTGCCGAGGCCCGAGCGAGAACGAATCCGGACAGCGCGTCGGTCTCGAACTGCTCCAGTTCCTCCACCAACGCGGGCGCCCAGTGCTCGCGCAGATCCCGTACAACTGCCAGCGCCGCCAACCCCGAGCCCCCTCGCCTTCGGCCCGACCGTGGATCGGTCGGACATGGTGAGAACGCTTCAAGAATCCCGAAGTTACGTCACCGGGCAACAGAGCACCCAAAGGAGGAGGAACCCCCTGGCCACAGGGGAAAGGACTCAGCAGAGCTCAGGGCAACTCAAGGGATGTCGCACATACGTTCTGCGAGGTTAGGTGCGAACGAATCCGGTTGGGTCGGCCAGGTAGCGGTCGAGGTCCGGGTCTTCGCGGAGTGCCTCGAACTCGTCGTAAATCTGCCATCCCGGGCCGAGTTCGGTGCGAAGACGGCCGAGCGCTTGGCCTACCGCCTCGTTGAAGTTGCGACACTCCGCTTCACGCCACGGCCCCGGGTCTGGGGGGTAATCCCAGTTCAGCGACGTATCGTAGCGAGCTATCAGCCCACGCAGGACGTCGCGGAGGTCGTGGCTGATCGGTAGTCGGTCCAGCTCGACGGGGTACCCCCACACCTCCTTGTCCTCGGGCGTGGCCGCCCAAAGGACTACGCCTGATCCTGCGTCGAAGAAGAACCTCGCGGCGGGCATGGCGTCGACCTCTCGATATATATCGGTTTAAGCGGCCACCACGGTACTTGACGAGGCTGGCACGGCACCCCCACGGCCCTGGATGCGGCCGACACCTTGCCTTCATTCTGATTGAAGATCGCTCGGACGAAGTGAGAGATCTTCGAGAATACTGAAGTTCCGTCACCCGATCGACGATCACTCCAAGGAGGCCGAACGCCCTGGCCACGGGGGCAAGGGCTCGGCAGGGATCAGGGGAACTCACGGGATGTCGCACACTCGCGGGTCCGCCGCCGACGGGGTCGACTACAGCGGCGAGCGGCCCGTACTCGTGGTGAAACTGCAGGAGTTGTTCGGCTGGTCTGCCGCCCCCGCGCTGGTGGACGGGTGGGCCCCGCTGACCGTCCACCTGCTCTCCCCGGCTGGGCACCCGGCCGCCGTCACCGGCGGCCTCGCGTCGTTCTGGCGCGAGGGCTACCGCGCCCTGCGGGCCGAGCTCCGCGGCCGCTACCCCCGCCAACGGTGGCCGGAGGACCCGGCTGCGGCCGAGCCGACCCGGCGGCTCAACGCGCCCAAGTAGCGGCAGGCTGCCCCGAACCGCCTGCCGCCGGCTGCATCGACGGGCGCTCCCCGGCCGGGGAGCGCCACGGGTAGCCCGGGGTCAGCCGCCACCCGAGCCGGCCGAGGCCGAACCGCCGGAGGTCCAGGAGTTGGTCTGCGGCCGATCGCGCGTGCTGCGCTCGGTGCGCAGCTTCACCACGACCCCAGCCGGGCCGAGCAGGGCCTCCAGCGCGTCGGCGAGCCGCTGCGGGTCGCCGCCGAACGGGAGCGGGTCGAGCCGCTCCCGGACGCCCCGCAGGACGAGTTCCAGCGCGAGCGTGGAGACGGCCGGCTTGTAGTCCCCCTGGTACGGCTCCACCACCTTGTGCGTCAGCCGCACCTCGCGCAGGGTCTCGACGGGCAGCCAGTCGTCAGGCCCGGCGGCCCGGACCAGCCGCAGGGACGCGGGCACCCCGGCCGGCGCGAACTCCACCCGCAGGATGTCCCGGGCCCGGGAAAGGGCCAGCGCCGGCCAGCCGATCAGGTACTCCAGCCCGGCGATCACCCCCACCACCACGAACACGGTCGAAGCCCGCGCCCCGGCCAGCGCCATCCAGAAGGCGACGAGCAGGGTCGGCACGCCCAGGGCGAGCGGAGTGAACAGCGCCGGCCCCGCCGAGGTCAGCGCGTTCCACGCCGGCCCGGCCGGGCCGGCGCGAAGGACCAGATCCGTCGAGTCGGGGCCTTGTCTCAGCAAGGGATCGGTGGCCATGCCTCCAGCGTAGGACCGGTCCGCAAGAGCGCCTCGACCACATTCGGCCGATGGGGCAGGACTTCTGACGGCCCGTAGCCCTCAGCCGGCGGGCGCGGCGGGCTCCCAGGGCTCGAACCACGGGTCGGGCCACGGCTCGGCGGCGGCCATCAGCGGGTAGAGGGTGGCGCCGTCCAGGCTCTCTCGGATGATGTCGGCGTGGCCGCCGTGGCGTGCGGTCTCCTCGATCAGGTGCAGCAGCACCCACCGCACCGACCACTCCTCGACGTCGGCGGGGAACCACGGCTCACCCCGGGGGACGGGAACGCCCTGGCCGAGGTCGGCGATGCCGGCGACGGCCTCGTCGGTCTCCCCGGTCGCCAGCTCGTAGTCGGCCAGCAGCCCGGCCGGGGTCTCGCCGGGCGCGGGCCGGAACTCGTCGTCGTCCGACTCGTCGGCCGCCCGCTGCAGGGCGCCGGAGCGCCGCAGGACGAGGGCCGTCCAGCCACGCTCTCAGCGCGCGGCGTGCTGCGAACGGGTCCTCGATGCGGTAGACGGCGGGGCGCCGGCTGAAGCGCGATCCCAGGGCCTGCTCGGCGATCGCGCGGGCGCTCGGGGCCGGGCCATCTGGAACGGCGGTCGCCCCTGCATGGCGCCCGCAGCGCGATGATCTCCCGCTACGAAAATGTCGCCGACCCCGGCCTTTGCATGCGCTGGAGCCCTCGCTATGATCGTAAGTAAGTACTTACTTGCAGGAGGTGGGGCGTGGACAGCCGGGCACGTGTAGTGGAGGAGGCCATGCGGCTCTTCGGCGAGCAGGGCTACGCCAAGACGACCATCGCCGAGATCGAACGGGCCGCCGGGCTCTCGCCGGGGTCCGGAGCCCTCTACCGGCATTTCCGCTCGAAGGAGGAACTGC
Source organism: Streptomyces sp. NPDC048257 (assembly GCF_043201855.1). Taxonomy (NCBI): domain Bacteria; kingdom Bacillati; phylum Actinomycetota; class Actinomycetes; order Kitasatosporales; family Streptomycetaceae; genus Streptomyces; species Streptomyces sp. NPDC048257. Next base: position 208,880 of record NZ_JBICZI010000003.1, on the reverse strand, counting down.
TGGCCGAGGGCGTGCGATCGACGGTCGCTGAGAACGCCGGGCTGCTCGCACTCCTCGGTGACATGCAGGCCGTTGCCGCGCTGCCGCTGCACGAGCGTCTGGCGACACTGGCTCGTGCCGGCCTGCGGCGTCTGGGCGAGGAGCGCGACCTCAACCGGATCGTGGTGCGTGACCTGGCGGCCTTTCCGGCACTGCTGGAAGAGGTCCGCGAGGGCGAGATACGCCGCATCCACGCCGCGGTGGCGCAGTGGCTGAGGGTGCAGGCCGGCCCGGGGGAACGGGACTGGGATGCGCTCGCCGTGGTGCTCGTGGGGGCCGTCTCGCACTTCTGGCTGCTGCGGGATGTGTTCGGCACCCATCCCAGCGGCCTCGATGAGGACCGCTTGGTGGCTGCCTTCGTGGACCTCGCCGAGGGGCTCCTCCAGCAGCCCGCTTCCTGAACGGTGCCAGAACAGCCGATCGACCAAAATACAGATAAATCGGAGTGGCTCGATGAACATCGCATTGTGGATCGCGCAGGGGCTGCTGGCCGCCGTCTTCATGGGATCGGGATTTCTGAAGTCGACGCAGACGAAGGAGAAGATGATCGCCACGGGCCAGACCGGCGTCGCGCCCTTCCCCCTGCCGGTGATCCGTGTGGTCGCGGCACTGGAGATCGTGGCGGCCCTCGGGCTCATCGCTCCCCAACTGACCGGCATGGCCCCAGTCCTCACCCCGTTGGCTGCCGTCGGCCTCGGCGCGGTCATGATCGGTGCTGCCGTCGCGCACTGGAGCCTCAGGGAGTACCAGCAGGTCTTCGGCGCGAACATGCTCCTCCTGATCGGCTGTGTCTTCGTCGCCCTCGGCAGGTTCTGAGCGCCCGCACCCCTCTCGGCCGCTCCGGCAAGTGACCAGCCTTGGCTCGCCTCCTGGAGGGTGGGGTGAAGTGGCCGCCGACGAGACCGAGCGCCAGGCCCTGCTCGGCCTCGCCGAGGGACTGCCCGACCACCACGTTCGTCTACGAGCCGGCCGCGGCCCGGTGGCTGGGGCCGCGCCGCATTCCCATACCTGTCAGGGACTACCTCGCAGCGATGAGGTCTACGACGAAGGCGAGGGCTGACCGATGGTCCCCTCTGTGAGGTGTCGGTTGTGGGGGCCCGAGGGAGGCCGCAAGTTTTGAGCATGTTCAAATAGGGGCGTGCGGTCGCAGGGCCGGACATCCAACCTCTGGGAGAGGTCTGTGAACATGCGCGGATGGCAGGCGATCGTTCTCGCGGTGACCGGGGTGGTGCTCACTGCGTCCTGTGGGTATGCCGCAGCGAGCTACTCTGCGGAGATTCCGCAGGAGGAACTGGTAGGGACATGGACCAGCTCTGCCGGGACGTCCCTGACCTTCTCGAAGGAACACACCTTCTCCGGAACGGGTTTCGACAAGGTTGAGGCGCTGGGTTGCGCCAATCCCGAGACACTGTCCAATGGCCGCTGGGCCTTCTACGTCGGCCCCAAAGGCGACGTCACCCATCCCGACGAGACCGCCACACGTGGCAATGACCTTGAGCTGTCCTTCACCGAGGATCCGACGTGCACGGTGTGGGTCTACCTCTACGGCGATGCAGAGGACCCCAGCATGTGCCCCACGCAGGACCCGGACGACGGTTGCTCTCCGGGCGGTTACCTGAGGCGGGATGAGGCCCCTTCCCACTCCTGATGCCCGTTGCCGCCCGCGGCAACGCGCACCGTTGCCGGCCCGGCCGCACCGATAGACCACCGGCTCGAACCCCTCAACCGCCGGGATCAGGCAGGAATGCCACACATTGCGAATGACGCTCCCCGCCAGCTGGCGCTTCCTCCTGGACGGCGGCGCGGCGGGAGGCGTACGCGAACGACCAGGGCCAGGCGGCCTCCCTGGTTGGGGTGACGGCCCGTTCGAACAGGCAGAAGGCTGATCAGGATCGGGCGGAGTGGCTCCCGTCCGCGGACGCCCTGTGCTGTATGGCGCCGAGCGGACAGCGACCAAGCTCCGCCGGGGCCTCGCTGTCGACGAGGCGGAGAAGGACCGGCTTGCTAGAACGGCCTTGGTCATCCGGCTTCGTACTTGCTCACCTCACCAGGCCGGCGGCCGGGGCCGGTCACCGTCTTCGATCTCCTCCGGCCAATCGACGGGCCTGCAGTCCGTCCGGCTGAGGATGCCAGGGTCGGGAGCGTGGCCCTCCTCGGGAGGTCCGGACCACCAGGCCCGGCGGGTACGTGGAAGGGGTATTTCCACCAGCCTGCCGTCGTGGATCATCCAGAGGCCGAAGCAGTCGTCCTCCTCGTCGTGGATCAGTACCTGTACCGTCTCCGGCCGAGGCCACGGCAAGGACTCCAGGTGCTTGAGCAACCCAGACCTGCCGCCCATACGCTCGAACTCCGCGCCCCAGCCGAAACCCCAGCGATTCGGGTACATCTCGGCGAAGCACGCCCGCCAGGTACGGGTGGGGTCGGGCCGCGTCAGAGGTTCCATCACCTCGTCCGCGTTCTGGGCCAGCACGATAACCTCAGCGATTCTGCTCATGTCCCGGAGTATCGCTGCCGAGCACGGGCCTCGTGCAACTAGATTCACTGATCGTTTCAGAATGCCGTCCTGCGGAGACGCTGGCGGCCCCGTGGAACAATGCCTTCCTTACCGTGTTGGCGGGTTGATTCCGGTCCTTCGTACGATCGGGAGACCCAGGGGCTTGGGTGTGGCTGAAAGTGCTCATGCCGTACGTGTGGCTTTGACTGATTGGCCGCCCAGTGCCCCGCGACGACACGGCCACTCATTGGGATAAGCGAACAGAGATCGCTTCGTAAGGACACGTCGGCGTGGTCGTCTGCAGGGACCAGTCAACCGGACGACGAGGGAGGCTCGGGTGCCCGAGCTCTGGGCGGGGACGGATGCCGGCAAGGTCGCGCATCACTGCACGGTGATCGACACGGACGGGACGAAGGTGCTCTCACGCCGGGTTCCCAACAACGAGCCCGAGCTCCTGGAACTGATAGGTGACGTCCTCGTGCTCGCGGCGGACAGCCCGGTGACCTGGGCCGTCGACCTGAACGCCGGCGGCGGCGCTCTACTGATCGCTCTCCTGGCCAACCACGGCCAGCGGCTCCTCTATATCCCTGGCCGAACCGTCCACCACGCCTCCCGCGGTTACCGAGGCGACGGCAAGACCGACGCGAACGACGCCTACGTCATCGCCGACCAGGCACGGATGCGCCGGGACCTGCAGCCCTTGCAGGAATGGGACAAGATCGCGGTGGATCTGAAGATCCTCACCGCCCGCCGCTACGACCTCGCCGCCGACCGCACCCGCGCCATCAACCGGATGCGGGCACAACTCCTGGAGTACTTCCCCGCCCTGGAACGGACCTTCGACTACGCCGCCTCCAAGGGTGCCCTCGTGCTGATGACCGGTTACCAAACGCCGGCTGGCCTGCGCCGGATCGGAGCGGCCCGGCTCGCGACCTGGCTGAAGAACCGCAAAGTCCGTGGCGCCCAGGTCATGGCCGATGCGGCCGTCACCGCGGCTCAGGCCCAGCACACCGCCGTGGCCGGGGAGAGCACAGCGGCCACCGTGGTGAACACCCTGGCCCGGACGGTCCTCGCTCTGCACGAAGAGATCGCTGACATCGACGCACGGATCGCGGCCCGATTCCGAGAGCACCGTCACGCGGAAGTGGTTCTCAGCATGCCCGGCATGGGCCCGTTGCTGGGGGCGGAGTTCATCGCCTGCACCGGCGGGGACATGGACGCCTTCGGCACCGCGGGACGCCTCGCCGGCGTGCCGGCCTCGCACCGGTCCCACGGGACTCCGGTCGGATCAGCGGCAACATGCGCCGGCCACACCGCTACCATCGCCGGCTCCTGCGTGTGTTCTACCTCTCCGCCCAGATCGCCGCCCGTTTCTGCCCCACGTCGAAGACGTTCTACGACCGGAAAAGAAGCGAGGGCAAGAGCCACAAGCAGGCGATCCTCGCTTTGGCCCGCCGCCGTCTCGACGTCCTATGGGCTCTCATCCGCGACCACCGCACCTTCACCACCGAGCCGCCCCAACCCGATCTCACCTCGGCATAGCGCCCTGGTGACTGTGCGCTTCATGTGGCCTCTTGGCCGCACCTGGTCGTTCCCAGGCTGGGCGGTCGGGATCAGAGGGCCCAGGGCAGTCGGAGGGCCTCGATTTCCGTGTCGTTCAGGAGGGCCTCGACGAGCGGGGCAGGGCCCGCAACTTTGGTGGCCCAGAGGTCGTAGTCCGTGCAGAGGACCCAGGACCGGTCCTGGGACCAGAGGTTGGACGGGGTCCAACCGTCCTCCTCCGGGTGGTCGTACAACGCCTTGGCATCCGCGAGCGTGCCTGCCCGGACGTGCAGGTTGTCGAAGTCCTCGGCCCTCTGCAACAGCGGGTTGTAGTAGGCCAGGCAGCGGGTCTCAGCACCCTGCGGGCTGTGCTCGGTGAGGATCTCGACCAGGCGGTTCCAGTCGGTCCGGTCCAGGCTGCCCTCGGACGGCCCGGCGATGCCGACAGGCCAGCCGCTCGGCTCCCGGAGCGAAGGGAAGGAGCGGTAGCAGGGCAGCCGCCCCTCGGGCGCCACGGGATCACCGGTCCGCCGCGAGAGCTCCGCCCAGCGCAGCCGGCGCCAACTGGGGCCGCGGGGCTCACCCGGCGTCCCCCCGAACACGTCCGCGGGATCGAGGCCCGGGATGATCTCGGGCCCGCCTCCATTCAGCACGGCTCGTTGATACGCGACATAGGACATGTCGGTGGGCCCGAGTTCGTGTTCGTACATGGAGTGGAGCACCCAGGCGGCGTCGGGCAGTGCCGGCGGCATGAAGCCGGTGAGCCCGTCATCGTCGGCCAGCTCCCGCAGCCAATCAGTCTCCCCAGCCGCGGTCAGCGGCCACCGAGCGGTCGCCAGAGCAGCGGATGTCTCGTTCATCCGTTCAGGATCTCACCCGCCGCCGCGGCGAGCGCCGGGATCACTTCCCGGCCTCCACCACGTACCCGACGCCCTTGACAAACATGATTGGGAATCAGTCACAGGCTCAGGGGGGACCACGCCGTACGGAGCGGGTTGGGGCTGCGCGAGACCTTGTGCTCGGTTACGTTCGCGCTCTGAACGCGATTGATCAGGCCATGAGGGTGGCCATCAGCAGCTCGGCGATGAAGCCGCAGTAGGTCATCTGGTCCTTCATCGCCCTGCCAGCGATGTCGGAGAACTCGTTCCTGATCGACGGAAGCCGCAACAGGCGGCAGGCGGTGTCGATGGCCGTGGTGGCGGCCTGCCCGGTCACGGCCGCCGCTACCGTGGCTGCCCGCGGACGTCCTGCGCCATGTCTTCGACGAGGCGGGAGTCGACCCGGAAGACCGCGCCGCCATGGCTGACGACCACACGACCTTCGAGGCGGTGACTGCCGCGGCGACGGTGCGGGCGAAGGAGGGGGCGACGGTAAGAAGACGGCCCGGGCCAAGGCGATCGTCGGCCGTTGACGCGCGCGGCGAAGGCTCACACGGGAGAGTGAGGCGGAAATGTGCGCTGATCGTGGCGCGAGGGCAAGGGCGCCCTGGGTCGACGGCGGGTGGCGCGTTGGACCGGCAGCCAATCGGCGTAGCGCGGATTTGCGTTGTTCAAAAAATGCCTTACCTATGTCCATATTCTATGCCCGAGTTTCCCCGAGCCCTTTCGCTTCCGGCCGCCGTGCACGTGGGTCGACTGCACCAGGAACGCGACATGAGGCTTCCGCTCTCGATTCCTGGAGAACCGTATGCGCGTTGCCGTCACCGGCGGCGGTGGATTTCTTGGGTCGCATCTCTGTGAGGCCTTGCTGAGGCGCGGGGATGCCGTAGTGTGCCTGGATAATTTCTCGACGGGCGACCCCAGGAATATTGCACACTTGCTCCCCGATCCAGCATTTGAATTCATCCGTGCAGATGTCAGTGCCACCGCGGAGGTCCCGGGCCGCGTGGACGCTGTTGCTCACCTGGCGAGCCCCGCGTCGCCACCCGATTACCTGCGGCAGCCGCTGGAGACGCTCGCTGTCGGAAGTAGGGGGACGGAGAACGCGCTCCGTCTCGCACTGCGCCACCGTGCCCGGTTCATCCTCGCGTCGACGAGTGAGGTCTACGGCGATCCTCTGATCCACCCGCAGGACGAGGAGTACTGGGGCAACGTCAACTCCGTCGGACCCCGCAGTGTGTACGACGAGGCGAAACGTTTTGCCGAGGCGATCTCGGTCGCGTACCGCCGCACCCACGGTCTGAACGTCGGTATCGCGCGGATCTTCAACACCTACGGTCCCCGCATGCGCCCGCACGACGGACGGGTGGTTTCCAGCTTCATCACCCAGGCCCTCACCGGCGAGCCCCTGACCATTTACGGCGACGGAAAGCAGACCCGCAGTTTCTGCTACGTCGACGATCTGGTCCGCGGTCTCGTCGCCCTGCTCGACTCCTCCGAGACCGGACCCTTCAACCTGGGGAATCCGGTCGAGCGAACCGTTACCGAGCTCGCTGAGATGGTGCTGGAACTCACCGGCTCGTCGTCGGAGGTCCAGTACCACCCGCTGCCCGTCGATGACCCGACCCGCAGGCGCCCGGTCATCTCCCGGGCGCGGGAAGCACTCGGCTGGTCGCCCGAGGTGGAAATCGAGGAGGGGTTGCGCAGGACGAGCGACTGGTTCGCCTCCCGACCCGCCGACCTCTCGGCCGGGGCCGCCGCGATCCGCGGGGGCCAGGAGGACGGGATGCCGCCCCCGAGGAAGTACGCCGGTGCCGTGTCCGTCGCGGCGGAGTCCGTCCCCGCGCAGGCCTGAACGGTCCGGACCCTCCCCCTCCGGGGGGGGGGGGGGGGGGGCCCCCCCCCCCCCCCCCCCCCCCCCCCCCCCCCCGGCCCTTCCCGCCAAGGCGGCTGTGAGGCTCTCGCGTCGCCACACCGAGATCATGCTGGAGCGCGCTCACATGACCCCGACCGAGCCAGGGCTCGTACGCGAGGCTGCCGCGACCGACGGGCGCATCCCCAGCCCGTCCGGAGAGCAGGCCACACTCAAGGATCAGATCCGCGAACTCTCCCGGGGGCGCGTCGCCGAGATTCCTCCCGACGGGCCCGTGTTCGCCCATCCGCGCCGTGCGCTGGCGACCCGCCCCACGAGCTTCGTCCGCCAGTTCGGCAAGGCCGACAGGATCAAGGTGGCGGCCCTCACCCTGGGGTGGGTGGCCTGCCTCGTCTGGTTCTGGGTCTGGTGGCTGCGTCCCGAGCACCGGATCGGCTGGGTGGGCCTGGCCGTCAACAGCGCGCTGCTGTTGTACCTGGCGCTGCTGCCCGTGCACTTCCTGGTCGCTGTCGTCCGCCTGCGCCGCTTCGACTCGCAGATCGAAGTCCCGCTGGTGCGTGCGGCGTTCGTCGTCACCCGTGCTCCGTCCGAGCACTGGGACATCGCCCGCACCACCCTTGAGGCAATGCTCCACCAGGACTACCCCCACGCCTACGACGTATGGCTGTGCGACGAGGACCCTTCCGGTGACGTCCTGGACTGGTGCGAGGCGAACGGAGTGCGGGTCTCCTGCCGCCGGGACCGCCCGGACTACCACCGGCTCACATGGCCGCGCCGCACCCGCTGCAAGGAGGGCAACCTCGCCTTCTTCTACGACCACTGGGGCTACCGGGACTACGACGTCGTCGCCCAGCTGGACTGCGACCACGTGCCGAGCCGCACGTACCTGACCGAGATGGTGCGTCCGTTCTCCGATCCCGCGATCGGCTACGTCGCCGCCCCGAGCGTGTGCGACGCCAACGCCGAAGTCTCCTGGTCCGCCCGCGGCCGACTGCACCGTGAGGCCGTCTTCCACGGGGCGGTCCAGCTGGGCCACTCGGCAGGCCTCGCGCCCTTGTGCATCGGCTCCCACTACGCCGTGCGCACCGAGGCGGTGCGGGACATCGGCGGCATCGGGCCCGAACTCGCCGAGGACTTCTCGACCACGTTCCTCATGAACTCGGCCGGCTGGCAGGGGTCGTTCGCCATCGACGCCCACGCCCGCGGCGACGGCCCCGTCACTTTCGCCGCCATGGCGACCCAGGAGTTCCAGTGGTCCCGCAGTCTCGCGGTGATGCTCTTCGGGATGCTGCCGCGCCACCTGGGCCGCATGCGCGGCTGGCTGCGCCTGAGATTCGCGTTCGCCCTGTCGTACTACCCCTTGCTCGCCGCGACCACGACGATGGGTCTGGCCCTGCCTCCGGTGGCGGCCGTCACCGGTCTGCCGTGGATCAACGTGAACTACTTCTCGTTCCTCGGCCACTTCTGGGCGATGTCCGTATGGCTGATGCTTCTGACCGTGCTCGTGCGCCGGCGCGGCCTGCTCCGTCCGGCGAAGGCCCCGGTCCTGAGCTGGGAGAGCTGGCTCTTCGGGCTCGCCCGCTGGCCCTTCGTCGCCTGGGGTGTGGGCGCCGCCCTGGTACAGAAGCTGCGCCCCCGGCCGGTGGTCTTCAAAGTGACCCCCAAGTCGACGGACGGGCTCGAGCCCCTGCCGCTGCGGCTCGTGGCGCCCTACCTGATCATCACGACCACCCTCTCCTGCGCGGCCGTGACCGGCGAGCTCACCGGCCCCGCCGCGGGATACGTCTTCCTGTGCATCCTCGGCTCGCTCTCGTACGCGATGGTCACCCTCACCATCGCCGGGCTGCACATCGCGGAGATGGCCCGGGCCGCGGGAGTGCCCAAGCACAAGGCCGTGGTGACGGCCCGGCTGCCCCTGCTCGCCGGAACCCTCACGCTGCTGCCGCTCGCCCTGGCCGTCGGCCTGTTCCCCGTCTACGCGGCAGGCATCTTCGGCTGGTGACACCGGCGCACCGGCCCGCCACCCCACTTCCCCCCCAGACGATCACGGAGAAGGGATCCCCCCATGCCCACGACGGTCCTGGTCACCGGCGGTGCCGGCTTCATCGGCAGCCATACCTGTGTCGAGCTGCTCGAGAACGGCTACGAGGTGGTCGTCGTGGACGACCACTCGAACAGCTCACCGGAGTCCCTGGAGCGCATCGCGAAGATCGCCGGACGCCCGATCGCCGCCGTCTACCGGGCCGACCTGCGGGACCGGCGCGCGCTGGACGCCGTATTCGCCTCGAACCCGATCGACGCGGTGATCCACTTCGCCGCGAAGAAGGCGGTGGGCGAGTCGGTGGAGATCCCGATCGCCTACTACGACATCAACGTCGGCGGCACGACCGCCCTGCTGTCGGCCATGCACGCGCACGGAGTGCACCGGCTGGTGTTCTCCTCGTCCTGCTCGATCTACGGGGACGCCACAAAGGTGCCTCTTGCAGAAGGGGATCCGGCGGCCCCGACCAACCCGTACGCCTCGACGAAGTGGCTCTGCGAGCAAGTACTGGCCGACACCTGCCGCCGCCTGCCCGAACTCAGCGTGCTGGCCCTGCGGTACTTCAACCCGGTCGGCGCGCATCCGTCCGGCCTGCTGGGTGAAGACCCCCGGGGCGTGCCCAACAACATCATGCCGTACCTGGCACAGGTCGCCGTAGGCCGCCGCGAGCGGCTCAGCGTCTTCGGCGACGACTACCCCACCCCCGACGGGACCGGCATCCGTGACTACATCCACGTCATGGACGTGGCCGAGGGACACCGGCGCGCATTGGAGCACCTCGGCGACGGGAACGGAATGCGCGTCTTCAACCTCGGTACCGGGGTGGGGTCCTCCGTCCTCGACCTCGTCGCCGCCTTCGAGCGGGCCTCCGGCATGCCTATCCCGTACGAGGTGACCGGGCGCCGCCCGGGAGACGTGACCGAGCTGGTCGCCGATCCCACCGCGGTGGCGGAGGCCTGGAACTGGGCCGCGACCCGGGATCTCGCCGCGATGTGCCGCGACGCATGGCGCTTCCAGGAACTCAACCCCTCGGGCTACACGGGCTGACGCGTCCGAGCCTGCCTGTGGCCGTCCCACCGACCCCTCACAGTTTCGCCAGACAGGAGAATCACATGCGCTTGACCGTCATCGGTACGGGATACCTCGGAGCCGTGCACGCCGCGTGCATGGCGGACATCGGACACGAGGTCCTCGGCGTCGACGTCGATGCCGAAAAGATCAGAGCCCTCACCGAGGGCAGACCCCCCTTCTTCGAGCCCGGCCTCGACGACGTACTGACCCGCGCCATCGACTCCGGGCGCCTGCGGTTCTCCACCTCCCTCAGGGAGGCGGCCGCCTTCGGCGAGGTGCATTTCGTCTGCGTGGGCACCCCGCAGCAGGCCGGCTCGGATGCCGCCGACCTGCGCCACGTCGACGCCGTCATCGACGGACTGGCCCCCCACCTGACCAGTCCCTGCCTGATCGTGGGCAAGTCCACCGTCCCGGTGGGCACCACACCCCGCATCGCGAGCCGGCTGAGGGGCCTCGTCCCCGCAGGTGCGGACGTGGAGGTCGCCTGGAACCCTGAGTTCCTGCGTGAGGGGTTCGCGGTCGAGGACACACTGCGGCCCGACCGGCTCGTGGCGGGCGTCACCTCACCGCACGCGGATCGGACCCTTCGCGAGGTCTATGCCCCCATGCTGGCCGCCGGCATTCCGTACATCAGCACCGACCCCGCCACCGCCGAGCTGGTCAAGGTCGCGGCCAACTCCTTCCTCGCGACCAAGATCTCGTTCATCAACGCAATGGCGGAAGTCTGCGACGCGGCCGGTGCCGATGTGAGCACCCTCGCTGACGCACTCGGACACGACACCCGCATCGGACGCCGTTTCCTCAACGCCGGCCTCGGCTTCGGCGGCGGCTGCCTGCCCAAGGACATCCGGGCGTTCACCGCACGGGCCCGGGAACTCGGTGTGGAGGAGGCGGTGAGCTTCCTGCGCCAGGTCGACGACATCAACCTGCGCCAGCGGCTCCGGACCGTTGCCATCGCCCGTGACCTGGTAGGCGGTGCGTTCTGCGGACACCGCATCGCGGTCCTGGGCGCCACCTTCAAGCCGAACAGCGATGACGTCCGCGATTCGCCGGCCCTTGCCGTGGCGGCGGCGATCCACCGCGAGGGCGGTGAGGTACGGGTCCACGACCCCGAGGGGATCTACAACGCCCACTTGGCCCACCCCGAGCTGCGATACGAGGCAGACGTGCTGACCGCGTGCCAAAAGGCGGATGTCGTGCTGCACCTGACCGAGTGGAGCCAGTACCGGGAAGTCGACCCGGTGAAGCTGGCACGCGTGGTGTGCGCACCGCGTCTGGTAGATGCTCGCAACAACCTCGACGCGGGTCTGTGGCGCTCCGCAGGCTGGACCGTCCGGACCCTGGGCAGGCCCGCCCCCGCCACCGTCCCTGCACCCCAGCGCGGCGGCACCTTTGCTCAGTCCTCGGCAGTTGGCTGTGCGGCACCTGCGGAGGGCGCCGTGCTCAGTCGTGCCCCGAAGTAGTCGACCTGACCCGGGTTGACGCCGACCGACTGCAGCGTGACGGCGCCGTCCAGTTGGTCGACGCATTGCGAGACGAGAGGGGTGGCCCCGGCCGAATCGGTGACCGGGGCCACCGCGCCCGCGAGACACGGGTCGGCGCTGCTGCCCGTCGGGACGGTGCCGAGCAGTTCCTGTCCAGCCCGATTCCGCCAGGCATCCAGGTCGGAGTACCGGGCCTTACCCCACTGCACCTTCCAGTCGCCCGTGCTGAAGTAGTCGTTGCCCTGCAGACGAACGAGGCCTTGCGTGTAGTTGGTGTCCGAATCCACCACGGGAGCCCCGTTGGTGACGAAGATGTTGTTGCGGACGCCGACTCCGCTCATTCCGTTCCGGAGTCGCAGGGCCGGAGGCCGGTCGATGCCGCTCGACCGCAGGATCACGGTGTTGTGGTAGATGTCCAGATCCCGCAGGAGGTCGCCGAAGGCCACGATGCCGCCGTACCAGGACAGCTTTCTGGCGTCGTCCCAGCTGTAGTTGAACCGCACGATGTTGCCCTTGTGCGCGTTGGTCGGGGCACCTGAATACACGAGGAAGCCCGCGCCGTCGTTGTTGTAGGACAGGTTGTACTGGAGCACCGAGGACGACACGTTGTTGTCCAGACCGAAACCCCCACCGTCGACGCGGGACCCGGTGCGGTTGCGATAGGCCTTGTTGTTCTGGATGATCACGCGGGTCGAGTCGTAGGTCCAGATTCCCTCGGGCCCTTCCTGGGCCAGGGCCGAGGATTCCGCCCCGTTGTCGTACGAGACGGACTGCTGCACGGTCGAGTCCCGGACGCTGCCGAGAACGATGCCGCTGCCGGTGTTGCGGTCGTCCGCCGTCGGGTCTCCGGGATTGCTGTACGCCTTGACTCGCGTGATCGTGAGCTTCTCGTGCGCGTAGCTAGGATCCTTGGCCTTGAAGTGCGGCCCGTAGGTGACCAGCCCGGCATCCTGGTTGTGGTGCACTGCCGAGTCGCTGATCTGGATGTCGCTGAACCCCGACGACTTGGGGCCGGATCCGAGGCGAATGCCGTTCTGGAACCGGGACACATCGACGCCGTTGATCCGCACGTGGTTCATATGCTTCGCGCCCGGGCGATCGGAGAAGAAGCTGATCCCGTCCGCACTGCCCTGAGCCTTGGCATCGCCGACGAGTGCGAGATTCCGGATCTCCACGCCGGCGGTGTTGTACACGGCGATTCCCGCTGCACCCCGGGGCGCGATGGTGGCCCGACCAGTGCCGTACGAATCGATCACCACAGGTTTCGCCGCGCTGCCCGCATCACCCGGGCCGATGGTCAGCCCACCGGGGAAGCGCGCGCCGCCCTGGAGCCGGAGACGGTCCCCCGGCCGGAACGGCACTTGGTCGGCCTTGCCGAGTGTGCGCCAGGCAGTCGCCTCGGACAGCCCGTCGTTTTCGTCGTCGCCGTCCGGACTCACGTAGAAAGTGAGGGCCTCCTTGGAGGGAGGCCGTGGGGGCGTGTAGGGCTTGAGTACATCGCATCCGGAAAGAAGGGCGATCGCGCCCACGGTCATACCTGCGACGCATTTCACCCCACCACGGAGACCCCAGCCGGCGGTCCGACGGTCGCGCATCATTCCGGTGTCCCCATTCCGTCGGCTCCGCACTTCGCGTAACAAGGTGCCAGAAGCCATAGGTGCGTTACATCCGTGACATGGCGATAACTCCCTATCTTTAAGCTGACGCCCAAATAGCGCTTGATTATCTTATTTTGTGCTCGTCGGGTCTGACGAGCTGATGCAGACGGGCGGCAGCGGGATCGAGGGCAGCCCCGCCGCCCAGCCGGGCGACCCGAACGCGGCACCCGGGCAGGACCCGACCACCGCGCCGACGGCCACCCCGGCCGCGCCGGCCCCGGGCGAGCAGGACCCGGCCGCGACGATTGCCCGTCTCGAATCCGACCTCGCCGCCGCGCGCGCCGAGGCCGGCAGATCACCGCCAAAGCAGCAGGCCGCCGACGCTGCGCGCCAAGAGTTCACGGCGCAGCTACTGGGGATTCTCGACCCGAGCGGGGGCGGCAGCGTGGCCGGGACCCTCGGGTCCGTCACGTCCGGACCATTCCCGCAGGCACGGGATCATGCGCGTGGCTTGACGGGCCCTCAGGCCACCGATCGCCCCTACGAGCACCCCGCAGGGTGTCACCTGTTGTCGGAGATCCGTCTTCTCGCCTCTGGTGTCCGGCGTCCATCCGGGCGCGCCGTCCCAACCTTGAGGCGTTCGCGGCGGTTCATCGCGCTTCCAGGATGCCGCATCCCGAGCAGTAGGGAGATGGCACCCCACTGCATGCCGTCTGCCCGGGCGTCTTCGATGGCTGCGAGCTCCTCCCTGTCCAGCACCGCGCGAAGGCGCCGCACAATGGCGAGTCGGATTCCGGCCTGGTCGCCGCGGTGGTGCCACCCGCCGTTCGCCGGAGGCAGCGCGCAGTGGAACCGGCGGGTGTAATCCAGAATGCCAATGGCATCTTGATGGTCAGGCCACAGAGCGAAACATGGATCGTCGCGATGCATCTCATGGAGGGTGGCCAGCAGATCTCGCAATTCAGCGGGTTCGGGTGGGCGCGGGTTTCCTTGGGGCACTCCCCGATCTTGGCAGGGCCGTCGCGCCCCTTTCAGCCCGGCACGCACATTGCTGCGTAATATGCCAAACAGCCCTGAACTTCCCCGCCACCGGCCCCGTACGGGACGAGGTGGTGCACCCGGTTGCCCGGCCGGTGCGGCGGGGTGGCCGGGCCGACCGGCGGGGGCGTGCGCCGCACGCCCCCGCCGTGACCGGATCAGGGCGTCGCCCGGCGCAGGGACACGGCGAAGGCGCAGCTGGTGACGGCGAGGACGACGATCGGCGGCATGGGCAGGAGCAGGACGGATATCGCCAGGCCCACCAGTGAGGCGACGAAGGGGATCCATCCGAAGGCGGTGCGCCGTTCGATCAATTCCGGGGCGTGCCGGACGGCGGTGAGGGCGAGGAGCCCGCACGCGATGACGAACAGGGCCATGACGAGGCTCATGCCCTGGACGAGGTCGAGGGTGCTGCGTTCCAGACCGAGCAGGGTCATGCTCGACTCCCGCATGGCTGCCGAGGAGGCTTGCTGCTGGGGGGTGGGGTCGCCCAGCGCCGTCGCGGCCGCAAGGGCGAGGTGGCCAGTGCCCAGCAGGAGGAAGCCGCCGGCCCCGACTCTGAAGGGTCGCAGGGGCTTGGGCTCGGGCTTGCGCTCGAGGACGGGTGTGACGGTCGCGCTCACCGTGGCTCCTTGAAGTCGATCGAGGCCGTCCTCTACATGTGTAGAGGATGGTGCCCGAACTCTACACATGTAGAGGCGTATTGGTGGGGGCGGCTGCAGCTCGCAAACCGGATTCCGCCGCGCACTGCTGAGCGCGTATCTGCAGGGGACGGGTCGGCCGGACACCGGCAGCCGAAGAGATGGGAGCCGGTCGCTGTGCCCGCTCCGGAACCTGACTGGGGGCCCGCGCCCGGATACCAGGGCAATCGAATCCCGCGGTGCAGTACGGGATGTGGGATTCGATTGCCCTCTCCCACCGGCCGATCGGTGTGCTCCCACCGCCTATGAAGGCGTACGCGGACAGGCTGGTGCTGCAGGTGGAGCAGAGCTGGGAGGACCGGGGCGCTGTGGACGTCGCCTCGTTCCGACTGGGCGGGCGCTTTTACGCGCTGAGCCAGTTCACTGACGTGGAGGACACGGGCGTTACCGTGTGGCTCGACCGCCGGCACACCGACGACGAGGCCTCCCTCGCGGCGCTCGTCGAGGTCCTGGGCGTCCCGGGCGACTGCGTCCGCGACCTCACCTGGTGCCCGCACCCGGTAGTCCGGTTCATGCTGCCAGCCCCACCCGAAGACGGCCCGGGTGCATCACGATGGACACGCTTCCTCCGGAAACTCGGCAGGCCAGGGGCCGGTCCCGCCGTCCCCTAGGGACGTGTCCGGGCGATCTTTGAGGCAGCGGCACCTGACGCCCGTGACTCTCGTTGTCGCCGATGCCGCGGAGCTCCTGCGCACGATGGGCGCGAATCAGGTCCGCCGGCTCCCGGTCATCGACGTGCACACGCTGGGCGGCATCGTCGCCCTTGCCGACGTAGCCCGCGCCCTGCCCGAAAAGTAGGTCGGCGACCTGCTTCGAGGCGATCTCGCAGAACTGACCCGACAAGCACGGCCCGTGAGATGCTCACCTTTGCTTCCGCGCCCCTGCACGGCGGCGGACTCCTCGACCCGGTGACACCCGAACCGGTCGAGTTCCTCCGCCCCGGAAGCAGGCCCCGCCGCGGCCTGCCTACTCGTCTCCGCCAGCACCAGCGAACGCTGGGACACGGCCGTCGCGGCGCTCGACGACCCGCTCACCGACACGGAGCTGAGGAAGGTGCTCGACGTACTCGCTCCCCGATGACGCCACCCGCGACCGCATGGAAGCCGCGCAGGCCGAAGCCCGCCGCCGCCTCGCCACCGAGACCGAGACCGAGACCGACGGACCGTACGCCTGGGGATGGAACGCCCGCACCATCAGCGCCCTGCTTCGGCACCGACCACTGGCTGCGCGTCACGAGGCCACTTCCGAGGACCGCGCCGCCTCCCGGGTCCCAACGCGGGAATCAGCGGCGCCGAGAACCTTCCCGACGCCGTACCGCGCCCGCGCCTGCACGCCACCGCGACCTGGACCAAGGACGGCTGGACACACCACGCCGACCTGCTCAGCCGCATCGCCCACTCCGTCGTCTTCCCCCAGACCCCTGAACTCCTGGCGGACCCGGGGCTCGACGACGCTCGTGGGCCGAGCTGCGCAGAGCGCCGGACGTTCTGGGCGCTGCCAGCGGACCGGGAGTCGGTCCCGCTGCTGTGATCACGAGCCGGACGCTGGCCCGTCCGCTCCGTACCGGAGGCCGTCGAGGAGCAGGTCGAGGAGGCGGCCGGCCCGTTCGCGTTGGGCGGGAGCGCTGGTGATCAGCCCGATGCCGGCCAGGCTGAAGCCGACATCGACGGGGTCCAGGTCCGGGCGCAGGAGGCCGGCGTCGGCGCCGGCGTGCAGCAGGGTGCCGACCGCGGTGGTGAGCTTGTCGAGGGTCTCGGCGAAGGGGTCCGCACCGGATGCGGCTGCGGCCCGCAGCGCGTCCGCCATGCCCTGCTTGGCAGCCAGGTAGTCGATGAAGTCGTCCATCCACAGGCGGAGCGCCCGGTCCGGGGCATGGTCGGCGAGCCGCGTCGCGGCGCTGTCGCAGACACGGGCCAGCTCGTTGCGGTAGGCCGCCTCGATGAGCGCCTCGCGCGTGGGGAAGTGGCGGTAGAGCGTGGCCGAGCCGACGCCTGCGGCCTTGGCGATCGCGTCGATCGCAACGTCCGGGCCCTTCTCGGAGAAGGCGCGAACGGCAGCTTCGAGGATGCGCTCCCGGTTGCGGCGGGCATCGGCGCGCAACACGCTCGGCTTGGAGGTCAAGGCTGTTCCTTCGTCATGGGGGCAGTCTATCTGGACAACCGGGGAGTTCCCCGGTTACGGTTGTGGCTAACCGGGGAACTCCCCGTTTGTGGCGTTTCCATATACGCCCCACGCGCAAGGAAATGGCGATCATGAGAGCACAGCCAGCCCATCGGCTCCGGCTTCGGGGCGCACAGCACCGCGGCCGAGGTCCTGGCCGGCCTCGACCTCACCGCAAGGCTCGCCGTCGCGACCGGTGGCAGCTCCGGACTGGGGCTGGAGACCGTGCGCGCCCTGCGGGGCGCCGGCGCGACTGTCGTCGTCGCCGTCCGCCGCCCGGAGGCGGCCGTGGAAGTCTTCGACGCATTGGACCCGGTCGAGGTACGCCGCCTCGACCTGGGCGACCAGGCCGGCGTGCACACATTCGCGGACGAGGGCCTGGCAACGGTCCGCGGCATCGACTTCCTCATCAAACAACGCCGGCGTGATGGCCCTGCCCGAGACCCGCCTGGGACTCGGCTGGGAGGCGCGGTTCGCCACCAAGCACCTGGGCCACTACACGCTCACCAACCGGCTGTGGCCTGCACTCGCAGCCGACCGGTGACACGACGGCAAAGCGCACTCCTCTTCAAGGAACCCACACCTGAAATCTCTGTAAGAGAGGTCACGAAATCATGACGCACACCGATCTGGCCGCCGTCGCGAACGAAGCGCAGGCATGGTTCGACGGATACGTTGAGACGTTCATCGGACTGGCGGCGAAGGGGAGCATCGACCCCGCGCCGCTCCTCGACTACTTCTCCGTGCCGATCAGCATGACCACCGGGACGGCCCACACCGTGCTCACCTCCGCCGAGGCGCTCTCCCAGGGACTCGCACACGAACTGCGCGGACTGTGCGACGCCGACTACGGAGGCAGCAAGGCCCTCGACCCGGTGGTGCGCGCCCTCAACGAGCGGGCCGCAGAGATCGAAGTTACCTGGGCACGCCAGGACAGCCAGGGGCGGGAGTTCCAGCGCGTCCGCGTGCTCTACCTCGGCGCCCGGACCGACGCGGGCTGGCGGACAGTCGCTTCCGTGATCCTGGCCAGCTGACGAAGCTGTTGCCCGCCCGGGCGCCCGCTCGTCTGGGTCTGCTCGCTCATGCTGCACCCTCCCCTAGGCAGTGTCTGACAAATGATCACGGACTGGTTCATGGGGGGATCTGAAACCCGCTCCTTGATCGACAAGGTCGACGCGTACTTCGCGTTCTACCGCCTACCCGGTCCACTTCGTACGTTTCTTCGATCTCCATCCAGGCGTCGCGGCGGAGTACGTGCAGGCCGCTCACCCGGACAAGGCTCTGCCACGCATCCGCTGGCAGGACCATTCCTTCCGCAGCCTGCTCACGGTGGAAACCGTACGTAGACCATGTCCTCGACCTGGACCCTGCCGGAACCACCCCCGCATCTGACATCGCTCTCGCCGCCCTGGGGAGACGCGGTCGGGGTGGCGTGAATTTATCGGACCTGCCGAGCATGACGGGGCCGCCGAGGAGTAGGGGTCATGACGTCCACGGCGCGCAGCGTCGGACGTTGTGCGCGAGGGCTTCGAGTACCTCGGAGCGGGTCACCTGAGTGGGGAGCAGCCGGGTCAGGTGGGAGGGCATGTCCGGCTGGCCGGGTGGCAGGAAGCCGATTTGGGCTACGCGGGCCATGCCGCGTGCACGAGGTTGCGGGATGGAGGGATCGGCCAGCAGGGGTCCGGTGGCCGGGCGGCCTGCCTCGTTGAGGAAGTCGATGCATGCGTGTTCCAAGTCGGCTGCGGTCAGGCGGGCGGGGCCCGCGGTGACCCAGTGGAGGCCGGGAGCCGTGCTGTCACCGCGGATCTGGGCTTCGGTCAGTGCGGTGACGTAGTCGACGAGGGTCTCCATCGGGAGGATGTCGGTCCAGTGGTCGGGGTGGACAGGCAGCGAACCGGGTCGCGCTTGCAGCATGGCGGTGAACAAGGCGTGCGGGAACTGGTGTCGCGGTGCGGCGAGCGCGTTTCGGGCGGCGAACAGGAGCGCGGTGCGCACGATCGCGACAGGCTGGCTGCACTGGGCGGCCAGTTCCTCGCCTCGGCGCTTGGACTGGCCGTACGCGCGCATGGAGCGGGCGGCGAGGTCGTCCCCGGGGATGTCGAAGGCGGCCGAGGCGGAGGAGAGCAGGACTACGGGCACGCGGGCGTCCTCAGCGAGCTCCAGGATCCTGCGGGTGCCCTCGGCGTTGACGTGGTCGAAGGCGGTGCGGTCGCGGGGGGCGAAGTCGGTGAGACCGCCGCAGTGCACGATGACGTCGATGCCGGCGGTCAGTTCGCGTCGCTGGCTGTTGCTCAGGCCCAGGCCGTCGGCGGTCAGGTCGGCCTGCACGCACTTGGTGGCGCCTTCGGGCAAGCGGCGGTGGACGAACGCGGTGACGTCGTGGCGGACGGCGAGTGCCGGGAGAAGGTTCGCCCCGATCACGCCGGTCGAGCCGGTGAGGAGGACGGTGGGACGGGCTGCGGTCATGGTGGCCTCGGAACTGGAGGAACGGGCACGGGGCAGCCCGCTGTGCGGGATGCCCCGCAATTGGGATGTCGGGGGCCGGGGCGGTGGCCACGGTCAGTTCACACGCCGTCGGCGGGAAGGATCTCGTACGGACCGGCGCTGGGTACGGAGCGGGTGGGTGAGCCGGGGGAGGTGGGCGCCGGCTTACCTGGGGCGGGAACGGGTTTCGGTGAATCGGGTCATCGCCGGCCGTCCGCCGCGCTCATCGCGGCACTGAGCGATGGCGCGGCCGA
Source organism: Streptomyces sp. NPDC048257 (assembly GCF_043201855.1). Lineage (NCBI taxonomy): Bacteria > Bacillati > Actinomycetota > Actinomycetes > Kitasatosporales > Streptomycetaceae > Streptomyces > Streptomyces sp. NPDC048257. The sequence continues at coordinate 189,223 of NZ_JBICZI010000003.1, read as the reverse complement.
ATATTCCACCGGGTGGCAGTAGGCGAGGCCATCGAGGGACTGCCCGGTCGCGAAGCGCGTCAGCAGGTCGCCGGCCAGGTCTGGGAGCTCCAGATGCATCGCGTGGTCGGCTCCGTGGACCAGCACGACGCGGGCGTCCAGGCAAGCTGAAGCAACTTCGCGGCACAGGTCGGGCGGAGTGAAGAGGTCGTGCTCACCGGTGGCCACCATGACGGGCACGGTGATCGGCGGCTGCGACGACGGCGCCTGTTCCAGCAACCTCAGAGTGTTGTTCCGGTACTTGTCCCGGTCCGCTTCACCGATGTCACGGAACATGGAACGCAGGATGCGGCGCACCGCCGACTGGCGGGTCACTCGCTCGCCCGGCGTGGAGCGCAGGATGATGTCGGCGCTCAATTCGGCGAACGCCTCCATTCGCTCTTCTGCCAACAGATCCACGGTGCGGCGCAGATCCTCCCGGACCGCGTCGGGGACCCACAGGAGTGGCCCAGCAAGCACCAGGCTGCGTACCGCCTGGGGACAGGTCTGGGCATAGCGGTGGGCGATGCCCGAACCGTACGAAGCGCCGAGCACATGCACCCGCCGGTGCCCGGCCGCCTCCAGCAGGTCATGCAGGGCGCCTGCGAGGAAGTCCAGCCCGAAGGAGGCGGGCAGCGTGTCCGCGTCACCCCACCCGGGCAGATCCACCGTGAACATGTGAAACGTTTGGGCCAGAGCCGCCTCGAAACGGCCCCATGCCGTCTTGCGCTGGAGGGCCCCGCCGATCAGCACGACCGTTTCCGCCGCAGGGTCGCCGTGCCACAGCGTGCGACCCTCGGACTTGTATCCGCCATAGCCGGACACCACGAACTCTTCGAAGGTCAAGACGCTCTCCTGTTCTTGTGACCCGTGAGGACCCCGGCCCCGCGCCGCCCGTAGCGACCACGGCGGCGGCGTACGCGCCATCAGGTGCAACGATCTTGGCCACGTGGCGTCACGCGGACGGCGCAGAGCAGCGCCCGTCCTGAACGTGGCTTCGAGTCGAGTGCGTTCGTCGGCTCAAGCCCCTTCGCAGCAGACGGGCCGCAGCGGGGTCGTCAGGTTCTGTGTTGCGCCTGTGAAGCACTCAGCTGCCGCTCGTCTGCCTGGTCCGGGCGGGTGCCGGTGCGGTGCCAGCCGGGGCGTGGAGGGCGAACAGGCGGCTCTTGACGTGATCGCTGAGCCAAAGAGGCGCCGCACACTGCAGGGCGGTGCCCAGGTACGCGTCGACGCCGACGGTGTACCTGCGACGCGGCCGCTGGACACGGAGAGCCCTTGCGATGGTGCGGGCCACCGGCTGCGGTCCGCCGGCCGACCGCTGGATGCGGGAGAAGAGGCTCGCGACCCGGTCATGGACGCCGGCGTCGGCGTCGCCAGTGGTCAAGCCGGACAGATCCTCCTTGGCCCGGTCCCAGAACGGGGTCGCGACCGTGCCGGGCTCGACGAGGACCACCTGCACGCCGTAGCGGCGGGCCTCCATTCGCAAGCTGTGCGTCGCCGCGCTGAGCGCGTGCTTGCTCGCGGAGTACCAGCCGTTCATCGGTGCCGGAATCCGAGCCGCGGCGGAGGAGACGGTCACGATCCGCCCCCTGCCCCGCTCACGCATCGCAGGCAACACCAGGCTGCACATACGCAGGGTGCCCACGACGTTGACCTCCATCACCTCACGGATCCGGTCCTCCGACACATCGGTGATCGCACCCGTCAGCGGGATCCCGGCGTTGGCCACCAACGCATCGGGGCCACCATCGGTGAGCTCAGCCACTCTCCTGGCAGCCTCCCGGCAGGAGACCGGGTCAATGAGGTCCATGACCACCGTGTCCAACACCAGCCCCTGGTCGCGGGCGGCGCGAACCAGAGCGTCGGCCTTGTCCTGCGAGCGGGCAGTCCCGATCACCCGTCGGCCCTGACGGGCAAGGAGCAGAGCAGTGGCCAGCCCGATCCCACTGGTCGCACCCGTCACCAACACGCTGGCCGGCCAACCGGCACTGCTCGTCTGCTCATTCACGTGTCGCTCCATTGGTATGTCAGTAGACATCCCGCCGCGAGCAAGCTCCCGGAGGTTCTGGCCCCGGTCTCGGCCGAGATGTGCCTTCGGCGACAACGACGTCACACCGGCTCAGGGCACGCACTGTCTGCGCAGGACCGCTCGACGGGCTCCCGACGTCTTCAGGCGCCCCACTACGAACCGCGGCATAGACCAGCACAATGAACCAGTCGACGCACCGGTTCGTACGCATTCGAGTCCGAGAATCCGCGAACCCGCGCGCTTCCGCCTTCGACGCCCTGCAGATCGACGGCATCGAGCTGTTGGCCCTGCCCTATGCCGGGCGTCGCCGTCGCCTGGAGGTTCTGTTCGCCTCTCGCGCACTGGCCGCTCCGTGGACCCTGTGCCCCATGACCACCGACCCGGCCGAGGCCCGGGAGTGGCTGGAGGACTGGACGGATGTCTCCGGCGTTGAGGGGATCTTGTAGCCAGGGTTCGTTGCTGACCGGTTGACCACTATGCTGCCGGGCCGAAGCTCTACCGTCGCGACCGCCTTTGTCCCAGAGCCCCGCGAAGGTTACGCCGAATGCTGTAGCAACACCCGCGTTCGGTTCTCAACAGTTACGGCATGGCCACCGAGGACGAGAATCCCGGTCAGCCGGACATCGCCGGCGATGCTTACCGACCAGACCCGCGCTTGCCAGGCAGCACGCGACGCTATCGCCGCTGGCCGCCAGATGGTGGTCTGGGACCGGCCTTGCGACTGGTGATGTCGCGGCTTAAGGTGCTGATGCTCATGGGTTGGGCATCAGACGCACCGGCCCCTCCCGCAGACTTCCGTCGTTCCCTCTCTCCCAGCGAACGTTGCCCGCGTCCACGAAGGCGAAGGCAATGGGGAAGACGTTGGCACCGATGGGCGGTAGTTCCACCTCAGGGTTCGCGGCTCGCCAGTTATCTGCGAGGTCGAGACCGTTGACCTCTTCTTCAGTCATGGGCTGGATCTGGCGCGTACCGGCTTCGAGCATGCGGTACCTGGTGGTGGTGTTGACGAACTCGCGGGGTAGGCGGATCCGATAGATCGGCTCGTCACTGTTGTTGGCGATCACGTACGCATAGCCTGCGCGGACCCAACCCTGCGGCCCTCGGGCTTCCTCCTGCCAGGCCGCATAGCCATGCACCCTCCGGGCCTGTTTACGCCGCTCAGCGTCCAAGCGCTCGCTGTCCCGGGACGCTTCCTTCTTGAGAAGGATTAACCCTGTCACGAAGGTGGCGATCGTGCCGAGAGCGGCAAAAGCCGTGGCTGCGGCAGTGATCCAGTCGGTGACTAGCGGTTCGAACTCAACAGGGAGTGGAGCCATAGCGGCACACTGGCCGAAATTTGATCACGCCTCCAACTGCGGATCGTGTGTCGGGGAGGATTCAGTCGACTGAGTCGACACGGAGGCCGTCGGCTGCCACCTCGCGGGCAACGCGCCGAGCCGGGGGGCACGGCCGTGCAGGCGGGCGGTTCCAGGGCTGGGACAGGCCTGCCTGTGGCGCCGGGGGTAGGCCCGCGTCGTGCCTGCGGGCCGCTGGCACAACACCCAGGTGGCGGGTCCGTGTCGGCGTCACGCCGAGGTGCGGCTGCTCAGTCCGCAGGCGCGTCGGGCGAATCCGTCTGCTCTTGCGCCGGCTCCGGGAGCAGCGCGAGCAGGTCTGCGAACACCCACCTGTCTACGAGGTCCGGGTACGCGGCGATCCAGTCAGTCGGCTGCGACGTGTGGGGTTCCTCCAGGCCGTGGCACCACTGCGAGATCAGGTTGTCTCCTGCCGCCAGGTTGGCGACGGCGGCGCGTAGTTTGACGGCGTGCTGAAGGATCGGCTCCAGGCGGGCAGACCAGATGTAGCCGATCGAGGCGCCCTCGTGGGCGATGAAGTTCCGGGCTTCTCTGGCCTTGTGCAGGGTGTCCATGTCCATGGTCACGCCCATGGGGTGGTTGGCCAGGCTGTGCAGGGTGCCGCCGAGCATCTTGTCTGTCGGGGTTGCGGCGATCAGCTCGTCCAGAGTGAGGACGGGGTCCGCTTCGCTTGCGGTGACCATGTTGCCGATGCGCAGGACGTACTGGCATTTGCTCTCGTACGCGTTCGCCAGGTGGAGGGCCCGGCCGACGGCCAGGAACAAGGCGTCCAGAAGCTCCGGGTGCGGCGGCGCGAAGCGACTCAATGACCAGCTCATGTCAGCGACCGTATCGCCCGCGATCGGTGCTGTGCTGCGATTTGCCGAGCCCCTACTTGCCGCGAGCGATGTCGATTTGGGACTGGACCTCGTAATCGACCTGGAACACGGCATCCCTGATCTTCTCCTCCAGAGATTCGAAGGAGTCCTCGATGGCGGCGTACTCGCTGACCAGTGCGTGCTTGTCGTCGATGGATTCCAGAGCGTCTATCCGGGTTCGCCACTGCTCCAGGTCCGCCTTGGAGTACTGATACCTCCGCCCACGCACCTGTTCGAGCGTCGGGTTCGCGGCAAGGTCCGCCTGCACGAGCCGCAAGGCGTCCCCGCGGACGAGGGGCGGGCCAACGAGGTTGTCCTCGATGAACTCCAGGCCGTCGACCATTTGATCAAGCCGAGCATCGAGGTAGGCGGTGAGGGCACTCCTCACCTGCGGGAGATCGAGCCCCACCTCTCGGCGTAGCTGTGCAGCGATCTTCTTCGGGAGGTCTTTCGCATCGAAGAGGCCCGGCCGCCTGCCTTCGGTGAAGCGACAGATCTCCGAACCGGGGTCGGACGGGTAGGCGATGAGCATCTGGTGGCGGTACGCCTCCAGCACCGTGCATGCGGAGTCGAAGTAGATCAGGGTGGCTGGCCTGATGATCTCGGGCCTCAACTTGTCGCGGTGGTACATCTCGTTGCGGTACTTGTGCAGCTTTTCCAGGACGGGGCCGAGCGCTTTGTCGAGCAAGTTGCGGCGGACCAGAAGACCGACCTTGGCGTCGAAGTTGCGGTCGATGTTCTTCATCTCGGACTTGGATACGATCTGCGCCTCGATGGACGCGACCTCTTCCGCGTCGACCGGCATTCCGTAGGCCGCGTTCTGCTGGTGAGCCAACAGCAGCTTCTTGAGCACGCCCTGGTACTGAAGTTCCGTCTGAACGGTTCGGTGGAGGATCAGCTCCGTCACGCTGTCGATGAGTAGGTACGCCAACCGCAGGTTGGGCACACGCCCCTTCTCGATCATCCCCTTGGCCTCTTCGAGCTGCACGACGATCAGCTCCAACCGCTCCATGTTGATCCTCCGTCGCGTCAGTCGGTCTCCTGCTCCACATCATCTCTGGATGTTCGGCCGCCTACACCCGATATAGGGCCGCACCAGGTCCCCGCAGGCGCGCCGCAGCTGCACTCGTCTGGGGTGACAGCTCACTGGCGAACCTGATTGGTGGCGACGGAGTCGGTCATCGGGTGCGGCGGGGCAGCGGGGTGACCGCACGGGCGTCCTGGAGTGCGGTACGCAGGCAGTCGTTGTCGATGGTGAGGCGTTGGATGGCGGCGATGGCAAGCTCGAGCTGTTCGGCGAGGTCGCGGTTGTCGCGCCGGAGCCGCGCATTGTCGGCTTTGACCTTGCTGTAGGCATCTGCGCCCCCCGTGCCGCCTGCGGTGCCCGGGGTGCCGGACAGTTCGGTGCAGATGCCGGGGAAGTTGCGGCGGAAGGTGGTGTTGGCGAGGCCGAGGCGGGTGGCGAGGGCCAGCACGCTGGGGGACCTGCCGGTTTCGACGGTGAGATGGTCGATCGCGGCGTGGACATCGGCGAGGCCGGGAAGCGGCCGACGGTGAGCGCTCATGTGGCGGCTCCGGTCGTGGTCAGGAAGCGGCGGATCGCATCCCGGCGGCGGGTCAGGGAGGCGTGAAGGGCGGGCGGCAGGGTTGGGCGGGCGCCGAGCTGTTTGTGGAGGCGGTCTTCCTCGGCGGCCAAGGCGGTGGCGTTGCCGGGGGTGAGGGCGACGTTGCGGCATTCCAGCGGCTGGCAGTCGAGTGGGGCCGGGCGCGGACGTTCGTCGTGGGAGGCGGTGCGGGGGCGGCACAGGGCTTTGTCGGGGTTAAAGACGCAGGTGACGTAGTTGCCGGGGTAGACCTCGGGGTCGTGACGTGCGAGGACTCGGTGCAGGCGGCGGTCATCAGTGATGACGGAGCCCGCAAATCCGGTTCGCTGGTGGAAGTCGGCGAGGCGGGTGGTGGCCTCGGCGGCGGCGGGGCCCGACAGGTCGTGCTGATGGTCGGTGGCGAGGGCCAGGAGGTGCTCGCCGCGCTTAATCGCCTGTTCGGCTTCGACTTCGGCGCGGAAGCCGGAGTCGCTTGTCCCTGCGTATCCCTCGAACATCTGGATACCCAGGTGGCGGTACTGGACGGCTCCGGCGATCACTCCGCCGGGGCGGCGGGCGATGTACCAGGCCAGGGTGCGTCGGAACTGGCGGGTGGTCAGGTTCCAGGGGGCGCCGTTGACGTCGGGGATGGTGTCGTTGATGCCGTGACGGTGGCAGTAGGCGTTGATCCAGGTGATGACGTGGTTGATCAGTTCGTTGCTGGACCGCAGCGTCATCGCTCCGGGCTTGAGGCGGTGTCGGTGGGTCAGACAGCGGAAGAGCAGGTCGGTGCCTGGCGGCTGGAGCCGTTCCAGGACGGTGACGGCTCGCGCGGCTGGGGCGCCGATGATCCAGGTGGCGGGGGTGCCGCTCGGGTCGTGCTCGCCCTTGAAGGCGAGGCTGGTGATCGTCCAGCGGTAGGGGCGGCCGGAGCCGTCGAGTAGGGTCCGGGTGCTGCCGGGACGCAGGTGCTTGATCTCGCTGTCGCGCATCCCGGACAGGTGGGCGATCAGGATGTAGCAGGCGCCCTGCAGAAGCCGGGCCAGAGCGAATGTCTCCAGGCGGCCCTGCCTGCCGACCACCGGACGGCTGGTAGCTGATCCAGGGGATTGGGCTCGGTGAGGCCAGATCCCGGAGGGACGGGGAATGGGCACACGTCCCTGTGCCAGGCTGGCGGCGTGATGAGCGCGGTGCGCGTCCAGGGCATTGAGGATGTCGGGGGCGAGGTCGTCGACGATGCGTAGGCACCATGCCAGCAGAGGCCCCATGACCTGCTCGGGGATCCGGTGGGTGGTGTTTTCCGCGCGGCCGCGGCGGGTGCTGTTGCCCCAGTGCTCGCACGCCAGAGGGTCGGTGGTCAGCCGGTCGCAGGTCAAGACGGTGCGGTACCGGTAGAGGAACCGAACGGAACTCTGGGCGACTTCGCGACTGGACTCGGCGGGCAGCACGGTACGCAGGTGCAGGGCGTAGGCGGCGACGTCGTCGACTCGAAGGTCGGCCAGCGCCGGCCGCCCGGGCCGTGCTGCGACCCAGCCGGTGAAGCGGACCAGTTCGGTGAAGTGCCGCCGCACCGACATGACCTTCGGACGGGGCTCGTTCGGCGGCAGCTGTCCCGAGAGCATCGCCGCGAACAGTTCCTTTAGAACAGGGACGAAGCCGGGCGCGACGCGCGTGAAGTCCAGGCGGGTGCGGGCCTGCTGCCGCTGAAGCAGCACGGGGGCAAGCGGCCAGACGCCGTCCGAGAATCGAGCGGTGTCCTCCAGCACGTGCCCCTCGGCGAGGGGCCTGCCGGCCAGAACAAACTGGTCACCGCTCCTTGGCGCTGGTGTGCGTACGGCGTGGGTCAGGGCTGCTGCCATGGGTCTTCCACCAGGTCGAGGAGGGCATTGGGAACGGGTGCGAGGCGGGCCTGGCGGAGCTGCTCGGGGGTGAAGCGGGCCAGCACGTCGTGGCGGATCGCCGCGAACGCGGGCCCGTACCGTCCCCACCAGGCATCCTCGCCCATCCGCTGCCGCCGCTGCTCCATCGCGTCCAGCAGGGCCAGGAGCCTGGGCAGGTGCTCGGGCGTGATGACGCAGTTCCCGCAGTGGAAGCAGTCCAGGAAGGAGGCCCTGCAACTGCGGCCCGTGGCAGGATGCCGCTCTACGTCCTCACAGGCTGACCACGCGCCCTCGGACGCGCCGTCGGCTGTTTCGGCGATCTGGGGGCTGCCGGCGCGTTCGATGAGACGGCGATGGGCATCCAGGGCCGCCTCCTCGGCGTCCGTGAGGGCCTGCGCCATCACCTCGTGTGCCCACTCCACCGTCGCCGGGTCATCACGCAGGTAGTTACGGAACAGCACCGGGACGGTGTTGGTCCGCGCGGCCGAGGGCAGGTGACCGCCCATCTGCCGGGTCCGCCGCGCCTCCACACTGGTACGCAATCGGTTGAAGCTCACCCCGAACCGCTCGCCCTCGTCATTGACCAAGCCGTGCCGGTCGACCCAGGCGGTCATCTCGATGCCCGCGGTCATCGCGCCGCGAAACGGGCTGCCGTGCGCGTCGTCGTGGCGGCTCCGACAGTACGACCAGAACCAGCGCGGGTCCTCGGCCAGGGCGCGGCTGGGCGCCATCAGGTCGTGCAGCAGCAGGTAGAGCCCGCCTGGGTTGCGCAGCTCTTGCCCCGCCTCGCCGATCTCCCACAGGACCGTCTCGTACCAGCGCCCGGCCCCGCGGCGGCGCTTGGTCAGCCGCACCTCGACCGCCTTGCCGTCCACGATGCGATGCTCGGCTGGAAGCTCTTTGATCGTCTCGATGTTGCGGCCCGTGACAGCCGCCAGGAGCACCAGCATCCCCGGCAGGTCCCGACGCATGGGGAACAGCATCCGGGCAGCCCTCAAGGTTTCCCGCAGGCTTGAGGATCGGCCTCCGGCCGCGACAGTGCGCAACAGGTCCGTCTCCGGCCCGCCGTCGGGGTCCGCGAGCAGACGTCGCCCCTCCGCGATCCGCTCCCGCACTCCGGCCACGTCCGCGCGGGCGGCGACCACCAGGCGCCGCAGCTCACCCTCCGAGTAGCCCGGCACGTGCTTTGGTGCAGCCGGGACGCGCACCAGCAGGACGTCGAGAACCTCCGATGAGACCTGTCGTCCGGGTGGCAGCAGCCGCAGCAGAACCCCGACCTGCTCGATACACCGCAGCGCGTACACCGGCTGCATCGTTGCGCCGAACGTGTCGGCGAAGTGCCGCACGTGCTCTACCCGCAGGTCAGCCGGGCGCTGCGGCGGGTTGGGCAGCGCCGCGAGGGTACGCAGGAATCGACGCAGTGGCACCCACATCGCCAGGGTGGACGAGCCGGTGCGCAGCCCGCCGCCCGGGCCGATCCGAGCGGCCACCGCGACGGCCAGGTCCCGGTGCCAGCCCGGCAGCTCGCAGTCGGCGAAGTCAAAGGTGCGCCGTCGGCCGTCCTCACCCTCGAACTCCACGCATACGCTGCCCTCTGGCGAAAGACCGATCGCGGAACGGACCTCGTAGTTCCCGGGCGGCAGGACAGCCCGCACCCCAGGACGTGTCGTGCCGCGCCCTCTCACGAGGCCACCACCGTATCGTCCACGATGTCCGCCGGCAGATCCCAGCCGTCGGGCACCAGCGCCACCCTGGTCTCCATCTCCAGCTCCGCCAGGGTGTGCAGGTAGATCATCGTGGTCACTACCGACCGGTGCCCCAAGCGGCGGCGCACCCAATCCAGCGGGTCGCCGAAGATCCGCGTGTAGTGCTCCCTCTGTCGCGGGTGCTGCTCGGCCAGTGTTGCCAGGTGCCCGCGCTGCAACTGCTCCAGCGTCACCACGGCGAAGGTGTGGCGCAGCATGTGGGCGTGGCAGGTCACCTTCACGCCCGCCGCTCGGCAGCGCCGGTTCGCCGCGGAGAACATCTCCTTCCACGAGGACATCGACAGCGGCTGCCCGCTCTCGCCGAGCCACAGCATGGCCGGTTCCAAGCCGCCCGGCCCGTTCACCAGCAGCAGGCGCCGTTCGCGCAGCGCCAGGTGCTCCACGGCGACACGGAACTGCGAACCGACACGGCGGGCCCACGGCTTCTGCGGGTCCTCCACGACCCACGGGCGCCGCCACCGGGCATACCGGCCGGCCGCCTGCGCCTCCGCGACAACCTCTGCCCGGTCCCACCGCTGGTAGTCATCCAGGTCCGCCAGCGCGCCGTCGGGCACGTACGTCCAGCGCGCCGAGCCGCCCTTCGCCACCGCGGCCGGCAGCCAGAACCTTGCGTGGCCGCCCAGCAGCGGCGATCGCCACGGCACCTCGAAGACGGTCAGCGCGGACTGTTCAGCCAGCCTCAGCCCAGTGCGGACCATCACGTCGCAGAACGCCGAGTTGCGCGCCGCCCAGCGACCGCGGAACCCCGACCGGGGCAAGCCAGCAGCATCGAAGCCACGCACCCCCACATCCCGCCACACCCGATAGACCATCGGCGGAAGCCACTTCACTCGCGTACCGCTGGTATCCCGCGCGTACGTGGCCGGCCGCTGCTCGTCCGCCGTCTTGTGAGCCAGCCAAGATCCGACGCCGTCGCGCCGGGCCACCTGCGGGATCGGACTGCTGGGAACGTGACCGCAGCGCACCGCCCAGCGGTAGAAGGCATCGGCGGCCGCTACTTCGCGATTCCACGTCGATCCGGCGACCCGCGGCCCGTCGCCGTCGCGGCGCCGCCAGACCAGGTAGGCCAGGTGATCGGCGTCCGTCGCATCCCGCCAGCCCTTGCCGCCGCGCGACACCCACAGGAACGTCAGGAAAGCGGCCAGATCCCGGGCATAGCCGAACTGGGTGTTCACCGCGTGCATCCGCATCCCGGGCGACTGGAAGAAGCGGTTCAGGACGATGTCGTACTCGAACGCGGGCGACAGCAGAAACGGCGTGCCCGGATCCAGCCCGATCTCGCGCAGCCACTCGGCTCGACCGTCCGTCAGCAGCCGTGCATCGAACCGCACGCCGTCCCGCGGAAGCTCAACCTCATCCATCGTCGCCCGGACCCGCCACGCATTCACGATCATGCCCGTAGGTGTATGGTCAGTGACCTTCTGTGCACAAGGAATCCTCGTGAAGAACATGGGCCAGCGCTATCGGCCGGGAGAATCAAGATCAGACGCAGGAACACCACCGAGGCGATCATCGGCGCGATCACCGGGACCCTCGCACGCCCTCAGCTCCTCGTTCTCGGCCGCCACGAATCGACCGGCCGCCTCCGCTTGGTCGGCCGCACTGTCCCCCTGCGCCCTGACGCGGCCCACGCGCTCGCGGAGCACCTCACCCCGGCGGGCTCCGGCCATCTATGGACCGGTGCGAAGTTCTCCTCGGCCTGGGGCACGCGCGACCTCCTCGATACCACCCTGGTCCGGCCCGACCTCGTCGCGGAGATCAGCGCCGACACTTCCGTCGACCGAGGTGGCGTCTATCGGCACCCGATGCGGTACGTGCGCTTGCGCCTGGACGCGACCGTCGACGACGTACCCCGGTTCGGTGGGGGTCCGGCTGCAGCTGCGGGGTGACCACGAAGGCGCTCGGATGGTGAGCTGCCGGGGGAGTGGAGACGACCCTGCCTCCGGGCGGTGGAGCAGGGCCGTCTCACGCGGGCCGCCCCGGAAGATGGGCCGGGGGTCCACGTCGTACCGTTCAACGCCTGCGTCCGGCTTCGGGACACGGGTCGGGGCGCGGCCCCCGTCGCGGCCTTCTGCCGCGCGGAACAGCTCGATGCGCCCCGCCGTCCTCCAGCCGCGCTCCGCCCAGTACGGGTGGGAGTTGATCAGGCACGACAGCCGGATCAAACTGATGAAGGTCTCCCGGTCCGCCTACTACACCCGCCGAACCCCGAAGCCAGGACCGCGAGCCCGGCGTGATCAGGAACTGACCACGCTGATCAACGAAGTCCACACGCAGTCACGCGGTACCTACGGCGCCCCACGGATTCACGCAGCCCTGCTGCGTGAGGGCCATACCCGCGGTCGACGCCGGATTGCCCGGATGATGCGAGAGGCCGGCGTCGCGGGCCGGCACCGTCGACGCAGCCACCGCACCACCGTCCCCGACCCGGAGGCAGGTAACCCCCGAGACCCTCAAGATCATCGGCAAGCCTGGAAGATCTTGGTAGATAAAGAACAAGCTCAGGCTGCGGCTTCGCCAGGGTCCTCGTTCTCGTCTTCGTCGTCCGAGCTGCTGCCCCGCTCGTGACGCGGGATGGGGATGACGCGCCCGTCGCGAAGAGTCCTCGTGTGGGCGCTTACCCCATGCCTGACGGGGGGCCTCCGTCGCTCAGAGTCGGAGACCGACTCGGTGTCCTCCACGTCCCCGCTGTCCTGGCCGTCCTCGGCCGCGTTCTGTTCCGTGGCCTTCTTGACGACCACGGCAGCGACAATCAAGCCGGCGGCGCAGACGGCGATGATCTTTCCCTGGTGCTTCTTCCACAGGTTCTTCGCGTTCTCGGTGAAGGGGGTGGGCTTGCCGTCCTCGGGCGTGGAGTCGTTCACGCGTACAGATCTATCGGACCCGTCCCTCGCCTGTCAGGCGATCACCCGACATCGCGTGATCAAGTTCAGTAGCCCACAGGCCAGTGTGGGTTCGGCATGCCGTCATCGCTCATGTGCGCCCTTTGCCAGATCTCGTTCCAGCCGTACGGGGTCTCCGGCACGATCCGGTGCCGCCGCTCGCACGGACACAGCGCTGGCGCCCATGCACATCGGCCGCACAGCTCGACCCAGCCGTGTCCGGTCGAGTTCTGCTCCAGCGGTCCCTCGTTCCCGCAGGCCGGGCAGCCGGGCAGCTCAGCGCCGTCGAGAAGCGCGTTCTGCCGCCGGACGTACTCGGACAGTCGCAGCGACGGGTGGCGGAACGGGGCGTCGTACCAGGCGCGCTCTGATCCCTCCCACCTGCTCCGCAGCCACCACGGCCGAGGGTTCGGTACAGCCCGCCGCCCGGCCCGCTTCTCAGCCCGACGCTGCGCGGCGTAATCCTCCGCCCGCACGAGCCACAGGAGCCGCGCCTCGTGCAGTTCCTCCACCGCCCGCACCAGCGCGTCCGGATCCGCCTCCAGCCGCCGGGGGATCGCGGCGCTGAGCGTGAGGTGGTGGTACGTCGCCCGCAGGCCGTAGGGCGCAAAGAGGGTGAGGCAGGTGCGCAGCGCGCTGTGCCGCTGATGGAGGGGGAGCCGGACGTCGTCCACGCGCGCTCGGTGGGTCAGGAAGCTGGTCATGGTGTGGGCCCCAGGTCCAGTGCCCGGGCCAGGGCGGCGGTGACGGCGGCGGCATGTGTCGGCAGGTGTTGCCCGGCCCAGGGTCCGGCGAGGTTGAGGAAGTCCCGCAAGTCCTGCTGGGCACCGGTGACGAGCGCGCGTACCTGGTCCACTGGCAGCTCGATCACCGGGCTGCCGTCCTTCGCGTGGGCGTCGAGAGTCAGCCGGACGTTGTCGCCGACACGTTCGGCCGCTGAGGACGGGTCGTGGCCGAAGTAGGAGCAGCCGGTGCCGTCGAGCACCTCCAGCCAGTCCCGCCAGGTTTCCAGGCCGTTGCAGCAGCCCGGCTCGACGAAGACGGTGCCGGTGCGGATGTCGGTCACCCGGAAGCCGCCGGCGGCGAACAGGTCGGTCATGGTGAGCAGCCCGTGCAGGAACGCGCCGAGCGGGTCGGTCGGGCACGGCCCGTGCTCCTCCTCCGGCTCGAAGTCGTTGCAGTCGGCGATCCGCATAACCGCCGTGCCGACCTCCGCCGAAGTCAGCTCCCCGTCCAGCACGAGGTAGCCGTACGACTCGTGCTCGCCAACCGGCCAGAGCGCGAAGTCGTCGGTAGCGAAGATCTCCAGAACGGGTTGCATCACAATCACACAGGGATGATGCAGGACCCGATGCCACACCGCCACGGGCTTTAGCTGCGGCATCGGGCTCAGGGCGGGCCCGCTACCTGGGCACATTCGCGGGTCGCTCGGGTAGGCGGTGCCGACGGAGCGCATGGAGCGGCGGGCGAGGGCGAGGGCGTGACGTGGATGCGGCAGCGGTCGGCGTTCAGCGTCCAGTGGCCGGCCCTTGAGGGCGACGGAGGCCGCGGTTAGGAGGGCGCGGTTCGGGCGCACACGGTGTCAGGGCTGGGCGAAGGGCTGGACGGTGAAGCGGACGCCCTGCCCGGCGGCGGCGGGCGCCGCGGCGAGGAAGCCGGGGTCGGCCTGCGCGATGTCGCCCAGCAGGGCCTTGATCCAGTCGGTGGGGCGCTGGAGGTCCACTCGGAGCACGGCTGGTGATGAGAGAGTGGCCCCGCCAAACGTCTCCACACGCCGGACCGCATGCTAGACCGAGCCCCCGGCCGGAGCCTTCCTACTGTCCGCGGCGATGGTCGTGGATTCGAACGATGCCTGACGTCGCGGGTTGTGCTTCGGCCCCGCAGCGGATTCAAAACAGGTTGGCCGGTCTGTCACGGAGCTGCGACGATGCTCCCTGATTCTCTAGCGGAGGGCATTTGTTCGTTTTCGTGTGTGGGGGATGCGGCGCCGAGCTGACCAACCCGCTGTCCCAAGTTGCCCTGCCGGCACACGCTCATCAGAAGTACGGGAACGGGCTTCAGCTCCCCGTGCTCATGGAGTCAGCCACCTTCGCTGAGGACCCAGAGCCCTGGGGGCCGCCGTGGCGGAGATGGGAGGAGATCCATCCGGACGAGGCGGTGGCCCGCGGCATCTACGCGCCGGTCTTCGCCCTCTCCGACGCCGCCCCCGGCTCGATCGTCATCGCACCCGGCGACGCCCGCGGCACCGTGCTGATCCCGGAGAGGGCCGGCGGCTACTGTTGCGGCCTCGACGGCACAGACGGCCCCAACATGGCATGCGAGGCGTGCGACCTGCCCGTGGCGAGCCGGATCGACGACTGCTCGCTCTGGCAGGCGGTATGGCTCGCGCCCAACGCCGTCCGCCGCCTGATCGTCGACGGCGCCGACTCCGTGCCACTGACCTGGGCAGAGCTGTTGAAGGAAGGAAAGTCCACGCCTCCGTTCGAGCCGATCGCCACATGGAGGTCGCGGCTGGGGCCGAACCCCTTCTGGTCGTGGAGCCCACAGTGGGAGGCCGCGGTCGGCCGGGCACTCGCCCACCTGCTGGCTGCCTCGCAGGGCCGGCCGGTGACCGTCCCGGACGGTCTGAGCAAGGAAGTATTCCAACGCGCCCTCGACGCCGTGCTCCCCGCGGGTCCGCCGACACGGCGCGCCGTTCTGGCCGGACCAGGACAGCCCGCCGCCGACGCGGACATCGTCCTCGTGCCGACCCATCCGCAGACCGGACAGATGTGGGCCGGCCCGGCCACTTCGGCCTATCCGGTGCCGCTGCCGTTCGGGGTGTGGTTGTGGCTGGCCTTCCCCAAGCCGCACCTGCCGCTTCCCGCGTCGGGCGGCATGCCCGACGGCGTCCTCCGCGACGATCCGCCCGCACCGCGCCCCCGGTACCTGTTCCGAGCCGATCCGGGTGCCTTTCAGCACACCCTGGTCCGGCTGCCGGCCGTCCGTAGTCCGTGGTTGCGCGAGATCCTCGAAAACCTTCCTCAGCACATGCGCGCCGGGCTCTTTTAGCTTGGGCGTGTATCGAAAGTGCCTGGTGAGGATGGCGGAGAGCCCACCTTGTGATCCAGAATGATCGGATGGTCACGCTTGAGACTTCCCGTTTGATCCTGCGTCGCTGGCGCGAGGAAGACGTTGCGCCCATGGCTGCCATCAATGCGGACCCCGAGGTCATGCGGTGGATCCGTGACGGCAGCGTCCGTGACGAACAGCAGACCCGCGATGGGATCCGGGCATGGGAGAGCGAGTGGGAGTCACAGGGCTTCGGCCTGTTCGCTGTGGAGATCCGGTCCACTGGCGAGCTTGCCGGGTTCACCGGCCTTTCGGTGCCCAACTTCTTGCCGGAGGTACTGCCGGCGGTGGAGATCGGCTGGCGGCTGGGACGTTCCCACTGGGGGCAGGGCTTGGCCACCGAGGCCGCTGCGGCCGCTGTACGGTTCGGGTTCGAGGAGCGAGGGCTGGAGCGGATCGTCAGCATCACTCAAGTGCGCAACGACGCCTCCGAACGGGTCATGACCAAACTGGGAATGCATCCGGTCCGTGAGACCGTCAATCCCACCGGCGGTCGGCGAGTCCGGGTGTTCGAGTTGTCGTCAGACCAGTACGTCACAACCACTCGTTGATGGCGGCAACGAGGAAGGTTGCCTCGTAGCGGACCGCGAGTTTGATGCCCCTATGGATGTCAACCGAGGGATCCCGCGGCTCCGGTCTGGTCAGTCGGAGGGTTTGCCGGGACGATCAGTCGGTAGATCTCTCGTGCGACGTAGCGTTTGAGGCAGCGGATGGTCTCGCGGCGTGTCTTGCCCTCGGTCAGACGTCGTTGGAGGTAGTTGCGGGTGCGGTCGTCCCAGCGCAGGCGGCTGAGGACGATGCGGTAGAGGGCGGCGTTCGCCTGGCGGTCGCCCCCGCGGTTCAGTCGGCGGCGCTGTGTCCTTCCGGAGGACGCCTCGACCGGGCTGGTGCCGCATAAGGCCGCGAAGGAGGCCTCGCTGGCGAGTCGCTCCGGGTTGTCGCCGGCCGCGATGAGCAGGGCAGCGGCGCTGTCCGGGCCAACGCCGCGGACTTCCAGCAGGCCGGGGGTGCTGTCTTCGACGGCCTTGGCTATCTGCTTGTTGAGGTCGTCGATCTCCTCGGTCAGGTGCCGGATGCGGCGGGCCAGCAGCCTCAAGGTGTGACGCGCGGCCCCGGCCGGCCCGCTCGCGTGCTGGGGGTCGAGGTCGGCGCACCGTTTGAACAGGTGGGGGTTGCTCAGCTCGGCCAGCGACTCGCGGAGGGCGGAGTCGGCTGAGATCAGGACGCTCTTGAGCCGGTTGATCGCCTGGGTCCTGGACTTGATCGCGGAGCCCTTCGCCAGCTTGAAGAGCCGGAGCATCTCGACTGGACCGTCGCCGGTCTTCGCCGCGGCGGTGGCTCGTCCGGTCAGCACGGCGCGGGCTGCGGCCTCGGCGTCGATAGCGTCGGTCTTGCCGTGGCGGCGTCGGGCGGCTTTGTCGGGTTGGTTGACCTCGGTCACCTCGATGCCCTCGGCACGCAGGTGAGGGGTCAGGGCGGCTCCGTATGAGCCGGTGCACTCGACGCCGGCCCGCCGCAGCACGCCGAATGACCGTGCCCAGTCGAGGAGTTGCCGGTAGCCATCGGCGTTCGCGAGGAAGCTTCGGCCTTCCAGGGCGGCGCCGAGCACGGTGACGACGGCTGCGGCGTGGACGTCCTTGTGAGTGTCCACTCCGAGCAGGACGTCCTCGGCGTCCGCCGGGACGTGACATGGGGCGGTGGACTGCGTGATGCAAGGTCAAGGTCGCCTGTCTCCTGATCGCCTCGGGAACCGGTGGGCGTCGCCGGGCCGGGGGCGGTCAAGACTGTGACGGTGCCTCTCGCGAAGGCCCCTATTGGGACACGTCCCCTGCCCGGCGGCAGCCTGTGCCACCCCAGACAGCGGTCGGCAGATCAAACTCAGGGCACCACGGCCAGTCGTACCTCGGGCCAGACCGCCGCCCAAGGCGGCACTCCCACATCCTCACAGTCGTACCTGGTGGCCACGGCTCGATGCCTCTTGAGGCGATTGATGCCGCACTCGACCGCGTGCCGGGCCTTGTAGTCCTTTGGGTCGAACGTCCACGGCCGGCCACCGCTGGACCCGCGCTTCTTGCGGTTGCGGACCTGGTCGGCCTTGTCCGGAATGGTGCAGCGGATTCCCCGGCGGAGCAGGTAGGCGCGGTTCTTCCGACAGGCGTACGCCTTGTCAGCCCGCACGCGGTCGGGGCAGACGCGCGGCCGACCCGGCCCTATGCGGGGCACACGGATCTTCTCCAGCACCCGTTCGACGCCGTCACCGCCGGACTCTCCACACCATGGAGCTCCGGCCAGGTCGAAGGCCACGTCACCCGCGTCAAGCTCATCAAGTGCATGGCCTACGGCCGAGCCAACCTCGACCTCCTACTCCTACGCCAACGCGTACTCCTGGGCCCATGACCCTGGGACATCACAAGATCCCCGACAGAGCCGAATTGCACGAACGTCTACATGCAGTTCTGGGCGTGCCTGGGGGAGCTGCTTTACGGGTTCTGCTGCTGGGCGAAGGGCCCGTTGAGGGCCGCCCATTGCAGGAGCAGGATGGTCTTGCCGTCGGTGATGCGTCCATCGCCGGCCATGGCCAGGGCCTCCGTGAAGGGAAGTTCGAGGACCTCGATGTCCTCGCCGTCTTCCTCGAGTCCGCCGCCGGCGCCGGTCCGGTCGGCTGGGGTGTAGGGGGCGGCGAAGAAGTGGAGGCGTTCGGTGACGGAGCCGGGGCTCATATAGGCGTCGAGGATGTGGGTGAGCGGGCCGAGGGTGACGCCGAGTTCTTCGGTGCTCTCGCGGCGGACCGCGGTGAGCGGGTCGTCCGCGTCGAGCAGTCCTGCCGCGGCCTCGATGAGCATGCCGTCGGGGTGGTCGTTGACGTAGGCCGGGTATCGGAACTGGCGGGTGAGCAGGACGCAGGCGCGTGCGGTGTCGTAGGGCAGGACGACAGCGCCGTTGCCGCGGTCGTAGGTCTCACGTTGCTGGGTTTCCCATCTTCCGTCGCGGCGCCGGTAGTCGAAGGTGGTGCGGCGCAGGACGTGCCAGCCCTGGGAGGTGAGCTCGACCTGGCGCACGCGGACGTCGGGGTTGCGGTCCAGGCCGCGTCCGGCCCGGTCGAGACCGGTCCGTCCGCGGTGGTCGGGGCTGTCAATGCCCGGGCGGCGTGTCACGCCGTCTCCTGCGGGACGCGGCGCGGGATCTCGGCCACTTCGTGGTAGACGGGCAGGCCGCGGCGATGGGCGGTGGCAACGTCCTGGTCGGCTCCGGTGGAGTCGCCAGGAAGGCGGAGCACGGCGTCGCAGTGGTCGAGCAGGCGCTCGGCGGTCGGGTAGAGCACCTGGTCGGCGAAGGGGTCGGTGGGGCCCGCGCCGGCGGAGCGCAGGACGGGCAGGGCGATCCATTCCCCGATGACGGGGAGGTGACCGGTGGCGAAGACCGGCCAGGCGGCGGCTTCGAGGCGGGCCAGGTTGGCGGCCATGGCCTGCGGGTCTTCGTCGGTGCCGGAGCGGTAGGGACCTGAGATCAGGATGAGCATGGGCTTGTCGGTCATGGGGCGCTACGATACATGCAGAAACGTGCAAGAACAGGAGAGAATACGGATGCTGGCTGCTGAACGGCGTGACCACCTGCTCGGTCTGCTCGCTCACGAGGGAAAGATCGTCGCCAAGGACGTCGCCGCCGATCTGAGGATCTCTGAGGACAGCGTGCGGCGCGACCTGCGCGATCTCGCCGCCGAGGGGCTGTGCCAACGGGTCTACGGTGGCGCGCTGCCCGCATCTCCAGCGGTGGCGGACTACGGTGCTCGGCAGACGGTGGCACCCGACGGGAAGCTGAAGGTCGCGGCGGTGGCCGCCGGACTGGTACGGCCTGGCAGTGCGCTGATTCTCGACGGTGGCACCACCGCCCTCGCCGTAGCCCGTGCGCTCCCGCAAGACCTCGCCTGCACTGTGATCACCCACAGTCCGACGATCGCCGTGGCCCTGCTCGACCATCCGCAGGCGGAGCTCTTCCTGCTCGGGGGCCGCATCTTCAAGCATTCGGCGGTCGCCTGCGGTGCCGCCGCGGTCGAGGCCGCGCAGAACATCTCCGCCGACCTCTGCCTGCTCGGCGTCACAGGCGTGCACCCCGAAGCGGGACTGACGACCGCAGACGCCGAGGAGGCCGCGATGAAGCGCGCCCTGTCCGCGCGGGCCGCGGACACCTACATCCTCGCCTCCTCCGAGAAGATCGGTACGGCTTCGCGGTTCCGTGTCCTGCCCTGGGAGAAAGTCAGCGGACTGATCACCGATGTCGATCCCCACGACACGGTCATCGGGCAACTCAAGGCGCTCGGCGTGGAGGTCCTCGCAGCCAACTGACGGTCGAACACGGGACCACAGACCGGCAGGAACGTCCTCCGGCTCGGCATCCCGGCCTGCGGCTTCCCGAACCAACCGACGGAGCAGTCCGTTGAGCTGGTCGAACAATCCGTCTTTCTGCCAGGCCGCGAAGTACCCATACACGGTTTCCCACGGTGCGAAGTCGTGCGGCAGATACCTCCACGGAATCCCCGTCCGGTCGACGTAGAGGACCGCGTCCATGATTCGGCGCAGGTCATGTTCGGGCGGCCGCCCGATGTCCAGGCCCTTCCCTCTCCGCTCGGCCCTCCATGCCGACAGAATGGGCTCGAGCAGTTTCCATCGGGCATCGGACAGGTCACTCGGATACCGTCGGCGTCGAGGCATGTTTCCGTAGTACCGGCGTTCGCCACTCCGCCACAGGGCGCAAACAGGGGTGAGTAGGGGCGCCTTGGGATCAGACAGGAGCGAAAGGGCCGAAACGGTCCCGCTCATGTCGTCACCCGTCTCTCACGTCACGGATGACGACAGCAGCCTCAGTGGTCTCAACCCAGCCAGTCACCCATACGCCAACCAAACACTCTCGCCGGGACAAAACGCTCTTTGAGACCGCGTTTGGGATCTCGGGAACTCTGAAGGTCAGGTCAGTTGTCGAATGCTGGGAGTGTGGGAGCTCGTGGCGAGTGGTTGCCCGCATGTGCAGGTTTGGCTTACCGGGTAGACAAGGTTGCTCTGGGTACAGAACGTTCCGGCCTGCCGGGACTGGGGGCAGAGGTACGCGGCTTGCAGACGGACCCAGCGTGTGATCGCGGTTGATGGTGTGTCCCGCTTGGCGTCGTGGAACGGTGCCCACCAGTAGTCGACTACCGCCCGGAGTATCAGTCGCTCCTCTTCGTGGGTGACGTCGAAGCCTGCGACGCGTGCCGCGGCTGGGTGCTGAGGGTGCTCCTGGTCTCCCGAGCAGACTGCATGTTCTCGGCCGTACTCAAAGGAGGTGGTGCGCCCTGTGCGCTTACAGATGAAGCAGTCCAGGCTCAGTTCGAGCTTCGGTTGCCAGTGGAGGTTGTGAAACTCCTTGCTTTCGTCCAACCCTGTCAGTTCGGCAGTGATTTCAACGGTTCGCAGCATGGGGTGATCATCCCAGCGGGCTGGGATGTGGCAATCATCCGGTGGGACGGTGCAGGGTTCGCGTCGAACCCTCTGGTCGCTGGCACTGTGTCGGCCGTGCGCACGGACTGCGAGTCGAGTGACCGGCGAAGACCGCCGGATCACACTCAATGTCGGACTCACCGCCACCGCGGCCGTGACCGCCTGGTTGGCCACCAGGCCGTGAGCGTGGATCCCGGGCGGCATGGTGCTGGTGCAGACCCGCCGCGGGGTGCTGGTCCAGGACCGATGGCCGGCCCTGGTGGCGGCTGCCGAGGCGCAGTCGCCGCACGGCCTGGTCCTCGATGGCGAACTGGTCGTCTGGGACGCTGAAGCGGGGCGGTTGTCGTTCGAGGCGTTGCAGCGCCGGGCCGCCACCCGCGCTCGCGGCGCCGCCGGCCTCGTCGCCTGGTGGCCGGCCTACTTCGTCGCCTTCGACGTCTTGCCGCAGGACGGTCAGGTGCTTTTGACGTTCCCGTACGCGGAGCGGCGCGCACTGCTGGAGAACCGGAGAACCTGTTCTCCGAGCACGCCCTGACGGCGCCGTGGACGTTGTGCCCGATGACGACGGGCCTGGCCAAGGCGCGGGAACGGCAGACCTGTTCGGTAGCCAGCCCCACTCTGCCAACCGCTGGGCACGGCTCGTCAGCGAAAGCTGGTCCCACTATGTGGCGGCCCGTAGAACATGCTGCTGGGCTGCGGTCTCTTCACGGGGCGCGTGCCACCCCTGCCCTGGCTCGTTACAGCGGGGAGCTGGAGGCTGCTGCAGATGGTCTCGGCTTGTCACGCGCCGCCCCGACCGCGGAACGGAGGAAGAGGGGCGGCGTGCCCGGTGCATGTGATGATCGCCCGATCCCTAGCCGCCAGCGCTGTCACGCTACTGCGGGGGACATCATCCTCGCGTTACGGGACAAGTCTTAGGCGCCTCGTCCGGCGACGCATGCCACCTTCCAAGCCTCCCCCCGGCCGCTGATCGCTTGTCCGTCCCGCAGAGAGGCGTACAGGGGCGTCTCGACGGAGACGTCAGATGGGTCGCAGGAGGTCTGGAGGGGTGCAGACGGGCCGCCCCGGCTAAGGTCAGCGGCAGCCCGCGCTACGGCGTGCGTGGGTGAGGCCCGGTGCCCGGGATTCCGGGGGCAGTACCACCGGGCCGCCCCCATGCCGACTTGGCGTCCGGCCCACTGAGCGAACCCGGAATGCTCACGTTCCAGCTTTTTCCCCGCCGGACCGCCGGCGCTTCACGGGTTCGGCGGGTGGTGGAAGCGCAAAGGTATAGAAGCACGCCTCGTTGGTGGCCGGTCGGCTCGTGCTTACGGGCAGGGGCATGACCCAGGCGGTCAGATCCGGTCGCTATGCGCTACTTTCTGTCGTCTCCTTGCGCTCGGATGCAGCTGGATCGACGGTGGGCTGAACGCTTACCGCAGCGCTTGGAGGTTCCATGAGGAAGACCCGACGCACGGCGGCAGTGTCCGGGGTCCTGCTCTGCGCACTGCTCACCCTCGGCGCCTGCGGCGGGGGTGAGGGTGGAGGTGGGGATACGGGTGGCAACGACGGTGGTGGAGTGTCGGGCGGCGGCGTCTCCGACGACCGGGGCGGAGTCACCGGTATTCCGGCCGAACTGATCGGAAGTTGGAGCGGAGGCAGCTCCGATGGCTTCAAGTCCTCGGTGTACAGCTTCTACCCGGACGGCACGTGCAGGATGGACATCTGGGGCAGGACCCTTGTAGGCCGCTTCACGGTCGCCGGGAACCAGCTCACCACCCACACCCAGGCGGGATCACAGACGTACCTTTGGGAGATCGGCCCCCAGGGGCACCTGTTCCTCAACGGAGAGAGCTACGTCCCCTTCGGCTGACCCGGTCACTTCCCTACCGAGGAGACGGCCGGCTACTTCTGGGATTCCCCGTGGTGGAACTGGTAGGCGCCGCCGGCCACCCTCGCGGTCGCCTCCTGGGAGGTCGTCCGCCACCCGTGGGGGATCCTGTTCCGATCGGCTGCTCTCCTCCCGCCCTGGAGCCCTGCCTTCTGACGGCTGCCGGGGGCGCGCGCGGGGCACGGGAGCCGTGGAATGCACCTCACGCGCCCTGTACGACCCTGGTACGCCACCTGGGTGCTGCGTAGGGTTGGTCGGCCGGAAGGGGAGCCGTCCGGCGCGAGCCGTGCAACCCGGGGGTGGGTCGTGAGCCGATCGCAGGCAAAGCCGTACGTGCTGGAGGAAGAACTCCTCAGGGAGCTCGCCCGCGAGGTAGTGGAGCATGTCGCTCCCCACGAGCTCGTCCTCTTCCACGCCGAGAGCACGGCCTACTTGCGGGATCCCCGCAAGGCGCTCAAGGCGGCGCGCAAGCGGGCGGCCGCGGCACCGAAGGATGAGCGGTTCGGTTTCGGCGGCGGTGAGCTGATCGCCATAGCGACTCCCATCGTGCTGGCGATGGTCGAGACCGCCCTGGTCACCGTGGGCGCACACCTGGCGCTGACGGCGACGGAGCGGAGCGCGGGTTCGGTACGTGCCCTGGTGCGACGCATGCGGCGGCGACCGGACCCGGCGGAGGGGGAGGAGCCGACCGGGGGAGAGAACTCCGCCGAGGCGAGCGTTACCCCGGCAGCTGGGGCGGGCATCGACTCCGCGGCTGGTCCGGAGACCGATGCGGTGGACGGGACCGCCCGCCCCGCCGAGTCGGCTGAGGCGCTGCCCCCTGCGGTGAGGGAGGCCATCCGCCAGAAGGTGTACGAACAGGCCCTGCGATACGGCATCGACGAGGACGGGGCCCGACTGCTGGCCGACGCGGTGATCGGCAGCCTCACCACATAGCCGAGTCCGCCCACCACCCTTCGGGGGTTCGCGATGCCGACGCCTGCCACGCCGACGGTTCCCGCACCGGCGACTCCACCGGAACCGTCCGGGCTTCCCGCCGGGACGACGTTCCGGTTCCTCCTGCTTATCACCGCGTTGTTGGGCGCGTCCGTCTTCGTCTACAACACCGTGTACCTCGCCCTCGCACCCGGCGCAGACCGGGCGCAGGAGGTCTATGAGCAGTGCTCCGCGGCAGCTGGCCGGACCGGGGGGAGCGGTGCTTTCCTGGACTCCTTCCTTACCTGTACCGCGGAGTACGAGCGGACGAAGGCTCCCTGGGTGCTGGCCGGGATCGCTCTCCTCCTGGCCCTCGCCGGGCTGTTGTACTGGGCGGACCCGAAGGTGCACGTACGCAGGCACGACCTGACCGCTTTCGCCCCGGAAGCGGACGCGGAACAGGCGGCCCTGGTGGGACGCCTGCACGAGCTGGTGACCGAGGCGGGCCTGCACCGGCCGCCCCGATTCCTGCTACGGCTGTCCAGGGGTGAGGTCACGGCCCACGCTTTCGGGCGCGCGGGCTGGTACGCCGTGGTCCTCGACGCGGGGTTCGTCACCCTGTTCCGGGCGGACCCCGCGCGGTTCCGCGCCGTGTTGCTGCACGAGCTGGCACACCTGCGGAACCGGGATACCGACATCGAGTGCATCACCCGGTCGTTGACCTGGGCCTTTCTCCCCCTCGGCGTGCTCCCCCTGGCCGTCGGCCTGATCGGCTCCCCACCCCAGGACGCGCTCGGCGTCGGGTTGCGGGCCGCTGTCCTGCTGGGCCTCGTCTTCCTGACCTCCCAGGCCGTGCTGCGGGTGCGGGAGTACGGTGCGGACGCACGCGCGGCATCGTGGGTTGTCCGTGAGGACTTGGTGACCGCGCTCGAGGCGGCGGCGGACGATGGCCGCCCGTGGTGGAAGGCGTTGCGCGGCAACCATCCCACCACCGATCAGCGGATCCGTATGGTGCACCGTCCGGAGCGGCTGTTCCGGATCGGGTTCTGGGAGTGCTGCGCGGCCGGAGTGGCCGCCATGAGTGCCGGCAGCGGGTTCCTGATCCTATGGTGGCTCACGGCCCACGAGGCCGATCCGCTGAACAGCCGATGGGCGGCGGCGCTCGTGGTCTCGCCGGCCATCGCGGCCGTCATCGGCCTCGAAGCGTGGCGTACGCCCCGGTCCGGACGCACCATCCGGGACACGGTGTTCCCCGCACTCGGCCTGGCGGCGGGTCTCGTGCTCGGCAGGCTCCTCGCCGTGGACAGGGGGGTGGGGGCGGTCTCGCCCTGGCCGCCTTCGTCCGAAGGCATGACAGCCGCCCTCTGGGCGCTGTCCCTGGCCGTCATGCTCGTCCTCTTCGTACGGTGGGCTGCTCGGTCCTCGGCCGCCTGGGGGGCTCCAGCCGCTCCACGGCGCAGGCTGTGGGCGGTGGGCTGGGCCGCCGCCTCGCTGATCCTGTCGGTCGTGATCGCCTCGTGGATGGTCCTCACCGACACGGCGGACTGGCTCGGCACCATCGAGGAGGGGGTCCGCGCCGACCACCGCGCTGTGGCGCAGGTGGCGCCGGCGGGGCCGTACTGGCTTTGGTCGGCCGTTCAGCATCCGCTGATCCTGCGCTTCGCGGAATGGACCCCGCTGGTCCTGGCGCTCGTCGTGGTGTGGGCGCTGCCGCTGGCCGCGCGCCTGCAGCCCCCACCGCGGTCGGCGACGGCGGGGAGGAGCACGGCGGAGACTGCGGCGGAGGGCCGGAGCACCTGGCCCTTCGTGGTCGTCATGACCTGCCTGGCCGCCACCGCGGCCTTCCTCGGTGGCACTCTCGTCGCCCGCCTCCTGATCCATTCCGGCATCTCCGAGAGGACCCGTACGATGGACGGCTTCCTGCTCGCCTTCACCCACGGGAACCTCGTCGCCGCCATGTTCCTTCAGGGCCTCGTCGCGGTCTCCACGGTAGCCTTGCTCCGGCCGCGGCACGGGCGCATGGCCGTCCTTCATGGGCTCATGGCAGCCTTCCTGACCGGGTGTCTGGTGACGGCCGTGCTCTTCGGCGGTGTCCTGGCCGCCGGCTGTGTCGACGCGCTCGCTCTGCGCCCCGCCGCGTGCAGCGGGATCTCGGTGCCTCTCGTACGCAACACCCTGTTGCGGATCCTCGTCGGGGGTACGGCCTGCTCGCTGCTCGCCATCACAGTGGGGGGCGTTGCCTGGGCCGTACGTCGCCGTGGCCGACCGGAGTCGCCGCCTCGGCCCGTGGCCGAGGCGGCGACGGAGGGCAGGCTCACCGCACGCCGGGTCGGCCTGGCGGCGCTGCTCCTAGCCGGAAGCGTGACGGTGTTCGCGTGCACCACGGACAAGACCGACCGGAGCTTCGGCCCGCCGCCGGGTGGGCTCGAAGAGGTCCGTTCGGCCTGTCAGCACTACGACGAGTTGCTGGGCTCTCTGGACGCGCTCACGGCCCCCGAGGTGCACACCCGCCTGGACGAGGCCAGTCAGCTGGCCGTCCGCGGCGGGGAACCAGCGCTCGCACTCACCTTCATGGAGCATTTCAAGGCCGCCCTGGAAGGCGATTCAGCAGCGTTCGAAACACACGGAGAGCGAATCCACCAGACCTGTGGTGCTGCCGGGGTCGTTCTTGTGAACCTTCCCTGAAAAGCGAAACCAGAGAACCGGTCAGGGCCAGGCGATCGCTTTTGCGTCGGCGTTCGAGGTAGTGCAGCACGTCTGCGCGATGGCCAAGTTCCTCCAGGGACTCGAGATCGGGAGGTACCTCACCTGGGCCGCCCAGCAACGCGAAAGGCCTGCGATCGCGCCGAAGCAGAAGCGCGGTCGAGAAGGTAGGGGCTGGCGATCTCGTCGATGTAGCGCCGGAGACTCTCGACGATCTCGGTGAGCCGGATTGGGTCATCGTCGTCTGTGGCGCTCTCGCGGATCGTGATCCAGCCGTGGTATTCGAACACGACGGGAGCGTATCGGCGTGTTCGTAGCGGGCCGACGCAGGGCAGGGACGGGCGACGGGTCAATGATCGTCACGAAGTGTGGACCACAGCCTTGAAAATCCCCAGCCCGTGCTCCGGGTTTCCTCAGACTTGCTCACCCTGGCGCCCAGCGGGGCGCGCGCAGGTTGATGGTTCGGCGCCCCGGAGCCGCCCGAGTTGGAGCCCGTTCCAGGAGGTGGGTCGGCGCTGTCAGGTACGGTCGCGAACCGGCTTTCGGCCCTGGACCGCCCAGGCGCGGGCGGTGAGCGCGATCGACCCGTCCGGCCGCGTCGGCACGGTATCGCGGAGCGTGTCACGCAACCGGTCTCGGGGGGGCGGGGTGAGGTCGGCGACGTAGCCGGGGGCGGGGCCCTGCCCGGCCGTGAACGGCTCCCACAGATCAGCGAAGCCGGAGAAGACGGTGGCCACCTCGATCGGGGCGACGGTCACGTCCATGAGCCCCGCCTCCGTCCACAGAGCCCGGAGCGGCTCTGGGCGGCACATCGGGAACCGGCGCCCCTCGTCCAGGGCGGCGGCCGCAGGGTCCACCGCAATCGCGGCCTGCCAGAAGTGGCGTAGGAACGCCATGCCCTCGGCGTAATCCCACACGTACGCGGCGACCAGCCCGCCCGGCCCCACGACGCGGGATGCTTCGGCCACCGCCGCACCCGGTGCGGGAAAGAAGTTGAGCACCAGTCCGCTGACAGCCACGTCGCACCCCGCGTCGCGTACTGGCAGCGCCAGCCCGTCGGCCACGACGAAGCACGCCGGCGCGGGAGCGGCGGCACGCGCCGTGCTTACGAACCCTGCGGACCGGTCTAACCCCACCACCGTCCGGGGCCGGCATCGGGCAGCCACCGCCGCGGTCAACGCCGCCGTACCGCAGCCCACATCCAGCCACCGCAGGCTGTCCGCGCAGTCGAGCCACGCCACGAACTCATCCGCGACCAGACGGCTCCACCGGCCCATGTACCGCTCGTAGGCGTCCCCGGCCGCCCACATGTCGAACCGCTGCTCCTTCATGCCACCACGATCCCCGATCGGGCCCGGCAGGAGCCACAGACGCGCGGGTACCCGGCCCGGCATCGCCCGTACCACTTCGTCGGCCCCCGCTGAGGGCCTGCACGGCCGTCCTTACCGAACCGGGCGGCGCTGTTTGCCCTTGCTCGCATGCCCCATTTCCAGATCCAACGGACTGGGGCGAAGAGCGCGCCTGGCCGCTTTCAGGGCTGTGACCGCGCTTCCGTGATGACTACGCCCCTTGTGGCTCGTTGCTGTGGACGCCGGGTCAGACGGACTGAGCGGCCCGCGGACCGCAGGGAGTGGGGATCACGGTGATGAAGAAGATGGGGTTCGTGTGGAACCTCCGCCGGCTGATGGCCGAGCACGACATGTTCCGGACCACAGACCTGGTGCCACAGCTGGCCGAGTACGGAGTGCACTTGTCGCGGGAGCAGGTGTTCCGGCTGGTCACGCAGCCCCCGCAAAGGCTGTCGATGGAGATGCTCGCCGCCTTGTGCGGGATCTTCGACTCTTCCCCGGCTGACCTGATCGAGGTAGAGCCAGTCCACCGGCCGACGGCGAAACCAGTGGCCTCCGGCGAAGCCGTGGACCGAGCGGTTGCTCCGCCCTCGCGCAGCGTCCGGGTACGGCGCACGGCGCCCGGAGGGCCTGTGAGCGGCCGCCCGGTCCCGGCGGCGTGGGAGGAACTCGCCGACCGGATGACCGCGTTCCTACCAAGACTGCCCGCCCCGGAGGCGGCCCGAATCGTCGCGGGCACGACCCCGTCCGCCCGCGGCCGGACCCGCGCCCACCTCGTTCAGCACCCCGAGGCGCTGGTCAGCGGTGCGTCCGACGCACTCCGCTCAGTCCAGGCCCTGATCACTCAGCTCGCCGACCTGGATATCGCCGGGGTACGGGCTCCGGCCTGCCTGCGCTGCGGCCGGGTACGCCTGCTGCGGCGAGCGGTGCCCGGCGGCAGGGTCTGCCTCGGCTGCGAGGGCGCCCTCGCCGTCCACGCCAACGTCGGGCCTTGCACCGTATGCGGCGAGACCCGGCCCCGCCCCACCCGCCAGACCCGTGCACGCTGCCTGCGCGCCCAGACGGCGGCCTTCCGGTCGTGCTCAGCCTGCGGCAAGCCCAGCCACATCGACCCATGCAGCTCCTGCCGCCCCAAGGCGACAGTGCCTTGCGCGCTGTGTTCCGTGAACGCCCCGGTCTGCGCCCGCTGGCCACTGGGACCGGTATGCAAGCTCTGCTACCGGACAGCCCCCTCCCCACCCGGGCCAATGCCCTGCCTGCGACCGGCAGCGCGTCCTCGTAGGACGCGAAGACGGCGCCGGATCTGCGGACCCTGCTCCGGCCACCCTGACCTCTACGCCTGCCCCCGCTGCACCAGCCCGCTCTCCTACATGGTCCGAGGCCTGTGCGACCGGTGCACGCTTCAGGACCATCTCGCCGCCGTCTTCGACGCGGCTCCGGCCGAAGCCGGAGGTCAATACCGCCAGATGCGGACTGCCCTGGCTGAGTGCGAGCAGCCAAGGACTGCGTTGAACCGGCTGCGGAACTCGCACTCCGACCACCTGCTGGCCGACCTCGTGGCTGTCGGCCGGCCGTTGACCCAGAAGTCCTGGACACCATGGCCCATGCCTCCGGCCGGGGCGGAACCCAGACCATCGACTACCTCCGCACCACCCTCGTCATCTACCAGGCCCTGCCCGAGCGCGACGAACTCACCGCGCACATCGAACGCCACCTCACCCGCACTGGGGCCCGCCACCCCGAACATGCCCTGCTCCTGCGCGCCTACGTCCGCTGGTCCCTCCTGCCCCGGGCCCGCCGGGCCCACCGAAGGCCGGGCGGCTTCAAGCACCGTGTCCGCTGGCCTACACCCGCATCAACCTTGCCGTCGCCTTCCTCACCACCATGAACGCCCACGGCATGGCGCTCGCCGAGGTCACCCAGCGCGAGATGGACGGGTGGCTGGCCGCCAACCCCGGCACCCGCTACGAGATTCGCGACTTCGCTGTCTGGGCAGCACGCCGAGGGCACAGTCGTGAACTCCACGTCCCGCACCGGCCCAAGACCGACCCAGCCGGGCTCGACGAGGACTCGCACTGGGAGCTCCTACACCAGTGCCTGAACGACAAGAACCTCCCTCTCGAAGTCCGGGCTGCCGGAGCGATCCTGCTCCTCTTCGGCCAGCACCTCACCCGGATCGCCGCCCTCGCCTCGCAGCACAGCAGTTGGCGCGAGGACCTGCCCCGCAGGGCTCAGTTGTCCGGACCGCAGATGCCGCCGCCGGGCTGCTGGCGGGAGTACCGGACGATGGCTTCCTGCGAGGTCGCCGGCGCGCTGCTGTCGGCGGGAGTGTGGGTGTAGAAGGCGGTGATCGAACCCTCGGTGACGGAGTCCAGGACGCCGTCCCAGGGGATTGTGTAGCCGGCCGAGGTGGTGTCAGCGGTGATGCTTGCGACACCCTGGATCTCCGCAGCCGGGGTCTGCCCGGTGGCGTCGCTGCAGACCGTTATGTGGAAAGTGACCTCGTCGCCGGTCTTGAAAGGTATCTGGTCCACCACGACGAGGACGCCGTTCCAGGGCTTCTGCCAGCAGGTGATGCCGCCGGGGGGTTCCGCGTAGGGAAACTCCGGGAAGTCGAGCCCGATGGACATGCGGGCTCCTGGTCGGTCGAAGGGCGGGGGCGAGAGATCGGACTCCCGCTCCATGATCATGGACCAAACGCCAGGCCGTGAGGCCGGATCCGTGAGGATGACCAGGCTGGCCGCCACCATGGCCGGTGACGTTGATGTGGATCGGTCCAGACGTCGCGGGACCCCCGAAGGCTTCGCCCCTCAGTCCGGGCCCCGACTGCGATCACGACGGACTCGGCCGCCGCGGTCCACCGAGGAGGCCCGGGGGCGCGGCAGCTCGTCGTGGAGCAGCCGGCCGGCGAGTGCGCCGCCGAAGACGACGACGCCGATGCCGACGAGCCAGGTCTGGATGACGAGGACGGTTCCGAAGGGGCCGTAGCTGACGGCGCTGGAGGCGATCAGCGGGGAGAAGACGAGCCGGGAGAAGACCCGGAGCCCGAACAGCGCGATCATGGTGGCCACCGCGCCGGGAAGGAGAGCGGTCCACGCGATCCGGCCGCCCAGCAGCAGCCGCTGGGACCACCAGAAGAACACGGTGCCGATCGCCACGGTGACGAACCCGCGGGCCGGAGACTCCCGCCACGGCGGTGTGATGGCCGACAGGTACAGGACGCCGACCAGCACGGCGAGCCACAGCACGTGCCGCCACTTGGCCCACCAGCGGGCCGGGGGCAGGTCCCAGATCTTCTCGTAGCCGCTCTGCAGCATCACTGCGAAGGACAGGCCGAACACGGCGAGTACGGCGAGGCCGAATGCCGTCGTGGTCCGCCACGCTTCGCCGGGCAGGGCGAAGAGCCGGTCGATCTCCGCCCGGGCGGGCGGCGACACGCCGAGCCCGTCCCCCAGCCACTGCGCGAACCCCTGACCGGTGGCGGTGTTCGCGGCGGAGACGACGATCAGCAGCGGGACCAGCGTCAGGAACCCGAGTGCCGAGAAGCCCAAGGAGCGTTGCCACAGGTCCGCGTCCCGGACCCGTGCCCAGCGCCGTCCGGCCCGCGCACGGCGTATCGCGCTGCGCATCCGTCCGACGGGTGACAGCCGACCAGGTCCGTCCGACCCGGTCATTTCGCCGGGGCACGCTCAGACGAGTCGCCGCGACCGCAGTTCATGTCGCGACCGCAGTGCATGACGCGCATGGCCGCTCCTGATGTTGCTCCTACGATAGGACTCGCGCGGCGGTGAATCCATCGACCGGAGCTCGGTCAGGCCGAGCCGTCCTGAGGCGCCACCACGGTGAAGAGCGCGCCCTCCGGATCGGCGAGAACCATCCACCGGCTCACGCTGGTCGTCTGCACGGGTGAGGCGACCCTGCCGCCCAGCCGGGTCGCGGCCTCGACCACGCTCTCCAGGTCGGGCACGCGGAAGTGGACGTGCCATCGGGGCCGCACCTCGGGATCCGGCGCAGCTTCGAGCGCGCCGCCGCTGATGCGGGCCACCGTATCGTGCCCGTGGCGCAGGACGACGTGGGCGTGCTCGTACGAGACCACGCAGCAGCCGGGACGCTCCCCGGCCCAGTCGAGGACCTCCCCGTAGAAGATGGCGGCGGCGAACGCGTCCCGGGTCCGCAGTTCCAGCCAGGCGGGTGCGCTGCCACGGCCGACCGACCAGTCGGGAACGACCTCGCCCTGCCAGAAGCCGAAGACGGCCCCGGCGGGGTCCGACGCCAGGGCGATGCGGCCGGAGCCGAAGGCCACGGGGCCGACCGCCATGGTGGCGCCCCGTTCGACGATCCGTGCGGCGGTCACGTCGGCGTCCTCGACGGCGAAGTACGGCGTCCACACCACCGGGGCGCCGCCGAGACTCCCCGAGAGCGAACCGATGCCCGCGACGGGCGCCCCGTCGCGGAAGGCGACCATGATGCCGCCCCCGAGGTGGGTGGGGCGGAAGTCCCAGCCCAGTACGCCGGCGTAGAACCGCTGTGTGGATTCGAGATCCCGCGCCATGAGGCTGACCCAGCACGGGGAACCGAAGATCTCGTGGCTCGAAGTCGACACAGCTGTCAGCCTCATCTGCCGTTCACGCGGGACGGGACCCCTCCACCGTAGTCCTGGCGGCGGCGCCGGGCCGTGGGGGTGTGCCAGGCGAGTGGTCGATTCGGCAGTCGGCGCGGGGGGTAGGCGCGTCGTGGATCCACGGGCCCGTTTCGACGGGCGCGGGCCGTCGAAGGGAGTGATCGCAATGCGCACTGCGATGGCACGGGCCATGGGTGTGGCCACGTTCGCGTACGGAGTGGCCGTCGCCCGCAGGCCCCGCGTGCTGGCCCGCCCCTGCGGCCTGCCGGATCACGGCTCCTCCGCCCTGCTGATCCGGGCCCTGGGAGTACGCGACGCGGTCATCGGCGCCGCGATGGTGACGGTCCCCGGGGGCGCGGGGCTGCGTACGGCCGTCCTCTGCCGGGTCGCGGTCGACACGGGTGACGCGCTGCTCTTCGGCTCCTTCCTGGCCCGCGGGCCCGAGCGGGCCAAGGCGGCTTCGGCCGCTCTGACCTGGGCGGCGTTGTGCGGCTGGACGCTGGGTGGTGGAACCACTCACTCCGCGCAACGCACTACCGTCTGATCCTCCGAAGATCGAAGAAAGTCCGGATGAGGTGCATTCCGCTGGGCACCCGCACAGGGTCGTCCCACTCGTCCACTGAGGCAGCCCGAATCCGCGGGCTCCACTCGATCCCGGAGGTATGCGGTGTCCAGTACGGCTCTGACTGGGGGGACCCTGCCCGGTGACCTGATCGCGCTGCCGGGGGTTTATCAGCCACAGGCCGACACCATTCTCCTCGCCGAGGCCCTGGCCCAGGAGGACATCGGGCCCCGTACGGACGCGCTCGAGATCGGCACGGGCACCGGTGCGCTCGCCCTGCACGCCGCCGGCCGGGGAGCGCGGGTCACGGCGGTCGACGTTTCCTGGCCCGCCGTGGCCACGGCGCGGCTGAACTCCCTGCGCCGACGCCTGCCCCTGCGCGTCCTGCACGGTGACTTCATGGCACGCGCCGCCGGTCACCGCTTCGATCTGGTCCTGGCGAATCCGCCCTACGTGCCCGCCCCGGGGGACGGGCTCCCGTCCCGCGGGCCGGAGCGGGCCTGGGACGCCGGCCCCGACGGCCGCGCGATCATCGACCGGATCTGCGCGAGCGCCCCGGCCCTGCTGCGCCCCGGCGGCACGCTGCTCATGGTGCACTCGGGCATGTGCGGGGCCGAGGAGACCATGGACCGGCTGGCCGGAGCGGGGTGTGCGGCACGGGTGACGGCGACGGCCACCGTCCCGTGGGGCCCGGTCCTGCGTTCGCGACGGGCCTGGCTGCAGCGGCAGGGCCTGGCGGCCGAGTCCGAGGAGTGGGAAGAGCTGGTGGTGATCCGTGCCCAGCGCCTCTGAGAACGAGAACGGCACCCCCCGCCCGGGCGCGCCCGCGGCTCCGGCGCCCGCGCCCGCCCGCCGGGTGTCCGTCGACCCGCAGGGCCCGGTCCTCGTCGAGGGCCCGGTCGAGATCGTCCTGACCGACGGTACGGTCGCCCGTTCGGACCGTTTCATGGTCGCGGTGTGCACCTGCCGCCGCAGCCGTACGTACCCCTGGTGCGACACCAGCCACCGCCGCCGCGAGCGAACAGCACCGGCGCCCGGGGACAGGAGCCCACGATGACCCCTCCGAGCCCGAGCACGACGGCGGTCGCCGCAGGCCCCCGCCTGGCCGGGGGACGGGGCGAGCTGTCCCGGGCCGTGGCCGAGTCCCTGCGGTCCGGCCGCCCGCCGTCGTACGCCACCGGGACCGTGCTGAAGGCCGATCCCTGGGGGGAGGACCTCCAACTCGCGCTCTACCTCCTCTACGAGCTGCACTACCGCGGCTTCGACGGCGTGGATGACGAACGCGAATGGGATCCGGACCTGCTGCGGTTGCGCCACGCCCTGGAGACCCGCTTCCTCCACGCCCTGCGCACCGAGCTGTCCGACGGCCCCCGAACGGTCGAGGAGGCGTTCGCCCCGCTGCTCGTCCAGCCCGCCGACCTCTCCGGCAGCGTCAGCCGCCGTCTCGAGACCGACGGAGAGCTGTGGCAGTTGCGTGAGTACGCGGCCCTGCGCTCCCTCTACCACCTCAAGGAGGCCGACCCGCACGCCTGGGTCATCCCGCGCCTCACCGGACGGGCCAAGGCCGCCATGGTCGCCATCGAGTACGACGAGTTCGGTGCCGGCCGCCCCGACCGCATTCACGCGCAGCTCTTCGCGGACCTGATGACCGATCTCGGGCTGGATCCCGCGTACGGCCGGTACCTGGACGCGGCACCGGCTCCGCTGCTCTCGACCGTGAACCTGATGTCCCTCTTCGGCCTCCACCGGGCGTTGCGCGGCGCGCTCGTAGGCCATTTCGCATGCGTCGAGGTCACCTCGTCACCCGGGTCCAGGCGCCTGGCCGCGGCCATGCGGCGCTGTGGGGCGGGACCCGCCGCGGAGCACTTCTACACCGAGCACGTGGAGGCCGACGCCGTCCACGAGCAGGTCGTCCGCCACGAGGTCATCGGGGGCCTGCTGGCCGTCGAACCGGACCTCGAGGCGGACATCGCCTTCGGGTGCGCCGCGACCGTCCTGCTGGAGGACCGCCTGGCGACCCACCTCCTGGAGGCCTGGGACCACGGACGCAGCGCGTTGCGGTCGCCCCTGCCGGAGGACTGAGGGAGCGCCCGGCGCCGTGCACACCACCCCCGGGGTGTTTGACCGGGGGTGGCGTGGGCAGCCGCGTCCACACAGAGGGACGGGCCCCAGGACGGAGGCCACACATGTCGACAAGCACCCTGATAGCCGTCATCCTCGGCGCTGTGGTCGTGGTGATCGTGATCGTTGCGGTGGTGGCGATGCTGGCGCGCCGGCGACACCTGCGCAGCCGGTTCGGACCGGAGTACGAGCGCGCGGTCGAGGAGGAGGGCGGCAAGCTGGCCGCCGAGCGCGACCTGCGGGCCCGCGAGGAACGGCACGACGAGCTCGACATCAAGGAGCTCCCCGCCGAACGGCGGCGCCAGTACGCGCAGGAGTGGAGCGGGGTCCAGGAGCACTTCGTGGACCGGCCCGAAGGCTCGGTCTCCGAGGCCGACGAGCTGGTGTCCAGGCTGATGAGCGAGCGCGGCTACCCGACCGAGGGGTACAGCGGCGCGGTGCGCGACCTGTCGGTCGAGCACGGACGCACGCTGGAGCACTACCGCGCCGCGCACGCCGTCAAGGAACGCAGCGGAAACGGGCAGGCGACGACGGAAGAGCTCCGCGGGGCGATGGTCCACTACCGCGCCCTCTTCGAGGAACTGCTCGTCGACCAGAGGAGCGGGTGACATGCAGACCCACGGCAGGCAGGCGCGGGCCGTCACCGACCTCGGTCTGACCACGGAGGACCTCGCGCATCCGGGCACGGGCGCCGGACGCGAGGCACCGGAGTACCCGGTTGAGGCGACCGGGACGAGGAGATCCAGGCCGACCCGCGGGGCGCAGCGGCGGAGAGTCCGGCCGACGGCGAGACCGGGCCGCTTCTCGGAGCCGCAGAGGCGCAGGGGTACCGCGGGGCGTGGAACGAGATCCAGGGCCGCTTCGTCGACGACCCGCAAGCCGCGGTGAGGTCGGCGGACACCCTGGTCGCCGAGATCATGCAGACCGTGACCGGCACGTTCTCCGAGCACAAGCAAGGGCTGGAGGGCCAGTGGGACCGGGGCGAGCAGGTGGCGACCGGACCTGCGGCTGGCCCTGCAGCACTACCGCTCGTTCTTCAACCGCCTGCTCAACACCTGAGCGGGCTGCCCGGAAGGAGTTGTCTCGCGTGACTGAGCATCTGTGGAGCTACCGGCCGACCGCGGGCCACCTGGCATGGGCCGACCTCACCGGGTACAAGGTCGAGGCGAGCGACGGCGACATCGGGAAAGTCGACAAACACTCCTTCGAGGTCGGTGACGCGTACCTGGTGGTCGACACCGGTGTGTGGATCTTCGGCCGGGAAGTCATCCTCCCGGCGGGCCTCGTGTCCCGGATCGACCTGGAGGAGGAGACGGTCTACGTGAGCGCCACCAAGGAGCAGATCCGGGGCGCTCCCGACTTCCACCGGGACACGCACCTGGCGGACCTCGGCTACCGGCAGGAAGTCGGTGCCTACTACACCAGCCATCGCGCCTGAGGCGGGAAAATCAGGGGGTGTGCAACCGATAAAGAAGGAATCCGAGGGTAGACGCCACCTGAGACGACACGGCGGACCCAACTGGTTCGCCGAATTCCGAAGTGGGAACGAGGGCATCATGATTCTTGTCGGGCTTATTCTCCTGCTCGTCGGATTTCTGACAGGGATCTCCATCCTGTGGACCATCGGCATCATTCTGCTCGTGGTCGGCGCAGTGCTGTGGATCCTGGGCTCGGTCGGGCATGCGGTCGGCGGCCGACGCCATTACTGGTAGCCGGTAGGGCGTGCACGGTTCCCATTTCCGCTCGAATTCACCAGAGAGTGATCAGCTGTGTCGGACAAGGAAAAGAGCCGGGCCAAGGCCGAACAGGCCAAGGGTGACGTCCGTCAGGCCAAGGAAAAGGTCAAGGATGTGTTCAAGCGCTGACGCGCACAGCGTTCACCGCTGAGGTCCCGCACCCCGAAGTGGGTGCGGGACCTCAGCGGTGAACGGCCGTATCGTCCGTGACCACGGACGGATTCACAGGAGCGATGGGCGGCGGAATGCGAAGTGTGGGCGTGGAGGAAGAACTCTTGCTGGTGGACGCCTCCAGCGGTGAGCCGCTGGCCGTGTCCGGCGCGGTCCTGGCCGAGGCGGACCGCTGCGCCGGGCAGCGGTCCGAGGACGGGGGAGCGCAGGAGCACGCCTTCGAGAAGGAGCTCCAGAGGGAGCAGCTGGAATTCGCCACCAAACCGGTGACGGAAATGGGCGAGCTCCTCGAGGAGATCGTCCGCTGGCGCGCGGAGGCGGCCCGGCACGCCGCCTCGGCCGGCGCCCTCGTGGCGGCGCTCGGCACGTCACCCCTGCCCGTACGCCCCTCGCTGAGTCCGGGGAAGCGGTACGAGTGGGTCGCCGAGCAGTTCGGCCTGACCGCGCAGGAGCAGCTGACCAGTGGTTGCCACGTCCACGTCTCGGTCGAGTCGGACGAGGAGGGCGTGGCCGTCCTGGACAGGATCCGCCCGTGGCTCCCCGTGCTGACCGCGATGAGCGCGAACTCCCCCTTCTGGCAGGGCGCGGACAGCGGGTACGGAAGCTACCGAAGCAGGGTCTGGAACCGGCTGCCCTCGGCCGGGCCGGTGGACGTCTTCGGGTCCGCCGACCGCTACCACGAGCAGGTCCGCGCCATGGTGGACACGGGCGTGCTGCACGACAAGGCGATGATCTACTTCGACGCCCGCCTGTCGGCCACCTACCCGACGGTGGAGATCCGGGTCGCGGACGTGTGCCTGGAGGCGGGTACGCCGGTGCTGCTGGCCGCCCTCGTCCGCGGACTCGTCGAGACCGCCGCCCGCGCCTGGCGGGCCGGTGAGCCGCCGGCCAGGGTCAGTACCGGCCTGTTGCGGCTCGCGGCCTGGCGCGCCGGACGCTCGGGGCTGGACGGGCCGCTGCTGCACCCCCGCACGATGCGGGAGACCTCTCCCGCCGACGCCGTACTGGCCCTCTACGAGCACGTCCGCGAGGCGCTCGTCGACCACGGCGACCAGGAACGGGTGAATGCGGACGTCGCCGCTCTCCTGGAACGCGGCAACGGAGCCCGCGTCCAACGCGAGTTGCTGAGCGCCCGGGGCGATCTGGGCGCCGTCGTCCTCGGCTGCGCGGCCATCACGACGGCCGCGCCCGCTTCCTGAAGACTGAGCGGGACGCCCGCTCAGTCCACCGCGGTGTAGCGGACCCGGGCCCAGAGGGGGAGGACGAACCAGCACAGGAGGTACCAGGCCAGCACTCCCGCGACCAGCCACGGCACGATCGCGTTGTGCGTGGCCACGCGCAGCACGAGGAACAGAGCGGACGTGCAGGTCGCCAGGAGCAGGATCAGCCCGGTGAAGGTCAGGCGCGAGGCCCACGCGACCGCCTCGGGTTTGATCCGGCGGCCCGAGACGATGCGGTGGAAGGAGACGGGCCCGATCAGTGCCCCCGTCGCCAGCGCGCCCAGGACCACGGTGACGATGTAGATCACCTTGTCCGTCGGGGGCAGACCCTGGAAGTGCGGGGTGAAGGCGACGGTCAGCAGGAAGCCGAAGAGGATCTGCACACCCGTCTGCGCGACCCGGATCTCCTGGATGAGCTCCTGCCACTGGCGGTCCGCGCGCTCCTCCGCGGTCTCTCTGCGCCCCGCCCGGTCATCCTGCGTCATGACGCCTCCCTCTGTCCGCTGTGGCGGTTGCCGCCAGGGGTACCCGTACGAGCACGTGCGCGAAACTCCCCGCTCCCGTCCTCACTGCTGACCGCCCCTCGCCGGGCACGGCACCGGGCGGAAGGGGTCCCCGTCCGGCTCCCGTGCCCGCTCGGCGTTGAACTGGGCGCCGGTCAGCAGGGCCAGGTTGGCGAACCAGAGCCAGACGAGGAAGACCACGACGCTGGCCAGCGAGCCGTAGAGCCGGCCGTACGTATCCAGCTTCGTGTACATGGCGAAGAGCCCCGACGCGGCCAGCCACAGCACGGCAGCCAGTACGCCGCCGGGAAGCCCCCGGCGGGTGCCCCGGCTCTGGGCTGGCCCCGTGCGGAAGAGGATCAGCACCAGAAGGGTGACGACCGCCAGCTGCACCGGCCAGCGCAGCAGCGCCATGGCGTCCGGGCTGCCCGCACCCGCTGCCCGCGCGACCCATCGGGCCAGCGGCTCGGACACGACCAGTCCCACGGCACCGACGAAGAGCAGGACCAACAGCAGGGCGTTGATGACCAGCGTGTGCGCCGCACGCAGCGGAGGCCGCGTATCGGGTACCCGGTGCATCGTGTGCAGGGCCCGGCGGAACACGGCCAGGTAGCTGCACGCCGACCACACGGCGCTCAGTACCCCGCTGATCAGCAGGGCCCAGATCGACGACCGTTCCGCCGAGAGACCACCGAGCGCGTCGCTGAGTACCTGCGCCGACTGCGGCGGCGCGTAGGAGGCGATCTCGGCGATCAACCGGTCCCGCGTCGCTTCGCCCAGCAGCCCCACGAGGGAGACCGCGATAACGAGCGCGGGCAGCAGCGCCAGTACGGCGTAGTAGGTGAGGGCGGCCGCCTGGTCGGTGAGGTTCTCGGTCCAGACGTGGACGGCCGTACGCCGCAGCGCGCCGCGGACGCGCGCCGCGAGGGCGGCGGCGGGTGGACTGCCTGGGTGGGGGACGGTGCGGGGGATGTCGGTCACGCTGCGCGCGTGCCCGAAAGAGCCCGTGGGCATGCGCCGTTGGAGCCCCCGGAACGCGTGCCGGGCCGTCGGCAGGGTAGACGCGCCCGCATGACATGGAGCCACGCGCGGCGGCGCGACGAGGTGTCGGAGGAAGGGGCCACGGCGGCCACCGGGCGGCAACACCGTCCGGCACACCCCGCGGTCCGGGCGCTGGCCATGGTGTTCGCCTTCGCCGGGACCGTCCTGTTCAGTGTGGTCCTGGCGCGGCTGACGCTGGAGCCGTCCGCCGCCTCGGCGGCCCTCGTGCACAGCAATGTCCGCCCGGGCCATTCGATCAGCGCCTACCTGGACGGGACCTCGACGATCGAGGCGGTGCGCCAGCTGGGCGGAAACCTGCTGCTGGGGGTGCCGTTCGGTGTGCTCCTGCCCGTCCTGCTGCCTCCGGCCCGAGGACTGTTGCGGGTGGCCGCGGTGACGGTCGTCCTGATGACGCTGGTGGAGCTCACTCAGGGAGCCCTGGTCACGGGCCGCGTGTTCGACATCGACGACGTCATCCTCAACACGGCCGGAGCACTCCTCGGGTACCTGCTGATCGGCCTGCGGCTGGGCCGGGCCGTACACCCCCGCCGCAGGCACTGGTGGCACCGCTGGACGGCCTGAGGGCCGTCCCCGCAACCCTCTTGCACGCCCCGGCTGCCACTCGTGAGGAAGCCGGGGCGTGATGGCCCTCGTGTCCCAGTTGCCGTGAGGCGAGACCCGGCCCGTGTTCACGGCGCCGCCGGCCGGTGACCACCGCCTGTACGTGGCGTCTCGCGCCGTGGAGGGGGAGGCGGGCATCGACCACCTCGTGCACTTGACCGCCCGCCTCGCCCAGGCCGCCACGGCACTGACCCCTGACGGCACGGCCGAGGAACGAGGAGCCGATCAGCACGCGGCTGCGGGTCGCGGCAGAATCCGGCGCGGGACAGCACTTAGGCCGTCTGTTTCGGACCATGCCGGGCATGGTCCGAAACAGACGGCCTAAGCCACCCACCCGGACGGGGATCAGACCTCGCGCCACCGGGCCATCGCCCAGGAGAACACCCCGAAAAGCATCAGCCCGATGGCGACCGCGACCAGCAGCCACGGCCCCGCCGGCGTCTGGGTGAAAGACCTCAGGGTGTCGTCGATGCCCTTCGCCTGCGCGGGGTCGTACCGCACCGCGGCGTACACGACGAAGCCGCCGACCGCCGTGAAGACGGCGCCCCGGGCCAAGCCGCCGGCCACCCCGAGGAAGACGACGGCCTTGCGCCCCCACTCGGGGACCCCGCTCATATTGAGGTGCTTGCGGAAGCTGCGCCGCGCCGCCTGCACCGCGATGACCACGCCCGCGACGGCGATCCCCAGCCCGGCCGCACCCACCAGCCACTGGCCGGCGGGCAGATCCAGCGCCTTCGCCGTCACGTCACGCGACTGCTGGTCGCCGGACTGCCCGCCACCGCCCGCCGCGAACGAGAGCACGGAGAAGGCGATCACGGCGTAGAAGACGGTCCGGCCCGCCGAGGCCAGCCGCTTCACCGGCTTGCCGCCGTCCGGGCCCGCCGCGCCGAACACCGCCTCCGACAGGCGCCACAGCATCATGCACACGAGTCCGATGCCGACGGCCCAGATCAGAACGCCGCCGAGGGAACTCTCCGAGAGCTCCTGGAGGGCGCCCTGGCGGTCGGCCTCCTTGCCCTCGGACTCGCCGAAGGCCACGCGCAGGGCCATGATCCCGACCAGTACGTACAACACCCCACGTGCCAGCAGCCCGCAGCGCGCCGTGACCTCCCGCGCCTTGCCACCGCGGGATGCGGCCCGGACCCCCTGGTTCGCGCGCCCGTTTCTCATCACGGTCAGACCTCGCCCCGCCAGGCACCGGTCGCCACTCCGCGGGACTCGATGAACAGCTTGAACCGCTTCAGATCGCCGGCGACCTGCCGCTTGACGAAGCCGAGCTTGTCGGCGGCGGCCTCGGCCAGCCCATCGGGCACCCAGTTCATGTGCAGGACGACCTTGGTGGTGCTCGCGTCGATCGGCTGGAAGGTCACCAGCCCGGCCTGGCGCGCCTCGCCGTCCACGGTCATCCACGCGACCCGCTGGTCCGGGAGCTGCTCGGTGATCTGCGCGTCGAACTCACGCTGCACGCCGTTCACGTTCGTCACCCAGTGGGTGAGCGTCTCAGTGCGCTGGTCGATGCGTTCCACCCCCTCCATGAAGGCGGGGAACTCCTCGAACTGCGTCCACTGGTTGTACGCCGTGCGTACGGGAACGTTGACCTCGACGTACTCCTCGACGTGCGACATGCGTACCCCTTCCGTGTCGTCGGCGGCCCCGCACCCGGCGATACCCCTCGCCGCCTGCAGGACTCTTCAGCCCGCGACTACCCCTCCCCGGGCCCCCCATGCGCCCGGCCGAGGCACCGGCGGCCTCATGCCGCCCGGCTTCGGTGCCGATGACACGGGTAGGTGCCCCGTGTGCGCGAGCGGCGCGTGCGCGAAGTGAGCCGATGGAGGGAGCGGTCGTGGCGGATACGGAACTGGACCCGTTCGCCGAAGCCCTGAACGGGCCCGTCTACGTGGTCACGGTGGCGGCCGAGGGTGAGCGGTCCGGCTGCCTCGTGGGCTTCGCCTCGCAGTGCTCGATCCGGCCGCCGCGCTTCATGGTGTGGCTGTCGGTGCAGAACCACACGTTCCGCGTGGCGCGCGGTGCCTCGCACCTGGCGGTGCACGTGCTCGACCGGGGCCAGCGGTCGCTGGCGGAGCTGTTCGGCGGCGAGACCGGCGACGAGGTGGACAAACTGGCACAGGTCGACTGGCGGCCCAGCGCCGACGGCAGCCCCGTGCTGACCGGCGCCGCCGCGTGGTTCGTCGGCCGCATCGAGAGCCGGATCGACGGAGGCGACCACGTGGGCTTCCTCCTGGCGCCCACCGAGGTCGGCCCACCGGTCCGGACCGCGCCCACTCTGCTGCGCTACCGCGATGTCAAGGAGATCGACCCCGGACACCCCGCCTGACCGGCCGGTCTTCCCCGGGACGCAGAAGGGCGACCGCACGCGGCGCCCGGGGAAACGGGACACCGGCGTGCGGCCGCCGATCTCGGCGGATCGCTGCCCCGCTCGAAACAGCGATCCGCCGACATTGACGCGTATGGCCACGAATCGAAGGCTCAAACAGAGGAACTGGAAGAGATTGCGGTGCCGTGGCTCTCACGCGTATGCGACGTTCACCGTCCGGAAGCCGAGGGAGTGCAGGAGCCCCTCCAGCATCGCCGTCGTGTTCTTCTCGGCGCGCTCTGTGAGTCCGCTGTCGCGGGCCGCCTGGTCGATGTGCTGCGCGGCGAGCTTCTGCACGGCCTGCTCACCGGCCGGGTTGTCGGAGAACAGATCGCCGAGCCGGTCCAGCAGGCCGCGCTGCTTCGACACCGCGTACGAGCGGGCCGGATCCAGGGCCGCCGCCCCGAGCACCGGCCGGGGGAGCCGGATCGTGGCCTCGGTGCGGTCACCGTTCACCGTGACGTTCCGCTCGCCCAGTCCGCCCATGTCCACGTAGCCGCTGACCGAGCCGGCGCCGACGTACAGGGTGCGGGTTCCCCGGATCGCGTCGGGGAGGAACGCCGCGTCCTTCTCCAGGTCCACGACGACCTGGAAGTTGCCGACGGCGGCTTCGTAACGGTGCATGTCCTGCAGCGACTTGAGGAGCGCGGGGCCGGAACGGTCGCGTGTCTCCCCGCCGAAGAGGCCGCCGAATCCCGGAACCAGGCTGAAGCGCTCCACGAGCACGATCAGCACCACGACCACCGCCAGGCCGGCGGCGATCCGACCCCACCACGGGCGACGCGTGCCGCCCGGCCGATCCGAAGAGGTTTCCATGTCCCGCGGATACCCCGCGGACGCGGCTCCAGCGCGAGACGGCCGAGGGGGGTGTCTTGTCGATCAGACCGGATCGACGAGACACCCCCTAGCGGTGCCGGGCCAGAGCGTTGAAGAGGACCAGGAGGGCGAAGGCGATGACGATCAGGTGGACCCAGGCGGGGCCGGGCGCCGCGGTCAGGGCCAGGGAAGTGAGCGCATGGGATGTCATACCGTCCGCCTGCCCCCGTCTCCCGGAATCAAGCTCCCGTACGGGGACCGGGCACGGGCGGGAGCCGCGACGTCACCGGCCCGTGGACCTGCCCGAGGCCAGCCGTGACGCGTCGATCTCGGCCCAGACGGCCTTGCCGTTCTCATGGGTGCGGGTGCCCCAGCGATCGGAGAGGCGCTCCACGATATAGAGGCCGTGGCCTCCAGGGACCCCGCGCTGCGGGGACGGGTTGCGGCGGGGCAGCACCGTCGTGCCGTCGAAGACCTCGATCCGCAGGACCTCTCCGGCCGAGAGTGCGAGTTCGACGCAACCACCCGCGTGCAGCGACGCGTTGGTCAGCAGTTCGGACACGAGGAGCAGGACGTCCTCGGAGGTCTCGCTGCCGTCCCAGCCCCAGTCGCGCAAGGCCTCACGCGCGAAGTCACGGCCCTTGGCCACGTGGCCGCGCACGCCCGACAGGGCCAGCCGACGGCGCTGCCCTGCGACGGACAGCCCGGAAGGACGTCGGTCGCCGGTATCCGGCCCGATCGTTTCCACTGTGGTCTCTCACCCCCACCATTTGACGCTGGTCTTTGTTCGCGGGAACGAACCAGGCCCCGCGGGGCCGATGACACCTGAGCATGCCCGTGACAGTCTAGGGGACTGCCGTCCCTCAGGACGTGGCCGTGTGCAGTCTCAGAGTGAGGCCGCTGTCCGAGGCACGTATCTCGACCAGGTCGCACAGCTGATGGATCATCCACAGGCCGCGCCCGCCGTTGGCCGATGCCAGGGCGGGACGGCGGCGGCCCGCCAGCGGGTCGGCCAGACGGCCGTCGTCGCGGATCTCGGCCACGGCCCCGGCCCCCGTGCTCCACAGCCGCAGCCTGCCCCTCCCGCCCCCGTGGGCGAGGGAGTTGGCGGCGGCCTCGCTGACCGCGAGGACGAGATCGCCCCGCCGCGCCGCGTTCAGAGCCGATCCGCGGGCCCAGGCCTCGACGTACGAGCGCACCTCGCCCAGCTCCCCGTGGGTGTACGGGAACCAGGACGCACCACCGTCGGGCTCGGGCAGCGGGAGATCGCAGTCGGTGCAGACCGACGAGGCGTCGACGTGCTCCGGGCTGGGCAGGTCCTTGCCCTCTTCGACCACCGTGGGGTGGGTGCGGCGGGCATCGGACACCACCGCGGCCGACAG
Source organism: Streptomyces sp. NPDC048257 (assembly GCF_043201855.1). Taxonomy (NCBI): domain Bacteria; kingdom Bacillati; phylum Actinomycetota; class Actinomycetes; order Kitasatosporales; family Streptomycetaceae; genus Streptomyces; species Streptomyces sp. NPDC048257. Next base: position 144,266 of record NZ_JBICZI010000003.1, on the reverse strand, counting down.
GCCGAGGACGTCGTACGGGCACAGGATGGTGGCCTGCCGCCCCGCGAAGGCGGTGTTGATGAGGGCCTCGTGCCGTGTGGCCTCCGTCACCTCGGCCTGCGAGCGGCCGGCCCAGATCGGCTCGCCCACGATACGGGCGGGCCGGCCCACGTGCCGGTCGGCGAAATCGTGCAGGGCGGCCAGGATGCGGCCCGGATTACGGCCCAACTGTGTCATGTCCGTCCAGGTGACCGCGGCCGCGGTCGCGTCCAGGCTCTCGCGCAGGGCGTCCAGTCGCGGGCCCGGCACGGCCACCAGCACCGGTTCGTCGGCCTCCAGGGCGGTGCGTACGAACCCTCCCACTCCTGCCAGGTACTCCGCCTGACCCTGGTAGAAGAGCGCCGGGTGGACGAAGGCCCCGGGGGTGTTGCACGCAGGAAGGTTGATCATGCTGCGACCTCCAGCGCGGCACATTCGTCCGGGAACATCTCCACTACCTTGCGGAGCGAGTATGGCGGGTGGTGGAGCAGCAGGCGACGCCCCTGACCGGTGACGGTGGCGTTCGCCTCCACCAGGGCCGCGACGGCGGCCGGGTCGAGGAAGGCCACGGCGGAAAGATCGAGATGGACGATCGCGCCGGGGATCCTGGTGACGACGTTGAGCGCCGCGCACAGGATCGCCCGGGTGTCGAGATCGCAGTTGCCGCTCAGGAGGGCGCCGGGACGGTCGGGCAGCGGCCGGGCGGTCAGCGTCCCCGCCGCACCCGCACCGCCGCCCGCGCCCGTATCCGCATTGTCGTCCGCGCACCGCACGACCGCGTCCGCCCACACCACGTCGTCGTACAGGGGCTGCCCGTCGACGGGCGGGACGGAGCCGTCGTGCCGGTGGGGAGAGGTCATGCCCGCTGCCTACGCCGAGACCATTCCGGCGCGCAGCCGGGCCAGGGTCCGCGACAGGAGGCGCGAGACCTGCATCTGCGAGATGCCCAGTTCCGCGCCGATCTCGGCCTGGGTCTTCTCCTCGCCGAAGCGCATCCGCAGGATCACCCGGTCGCGTTCGCCCAGCTGCTCCAGCAGGGGAGCGAGGGTGTGGAAGTCCTCGAAGAGTTCCATGGCGGGGTCGACGTCACCGAGCCGGTCCGCCAGCGGACGCGGCGCACGGCTCGTCGTCGAGGGCTCGTCGCCCTCCGAGCCGGCGGTGTCCAGCGAGCCGCTCGTGTATCCGTTCGCGGCGACCAGCCCGTCGATGACCTGTTCCTCGGTCAGTTCGAGGTGCTGGGCCACCTCCTTGACCGTCGGGGCCCGGCCCAGGACGTCGGTCAGGGCCTCCTGGGCCTTGGCGAGCTCGGTGCGCAGCTCCTGCAGACGGCGCGGGACGTGCACGGCCCAGGTGGTGTCACGGAAGTAGCGCTTGATCTCACCGATGACGTACGGGACGGCGAGGGTGGAGAACTCGACCCCGCGCTCGGGGTCGTAGCGGTCGATGGCCTTGATGAGGCCGATGGTCCCCACCTGGATGACGTCGTCCATGTCCAGGCCCCCGCCCAGCACGCGGGCACGGAAGCGCCGCGCCGCGAACTGCACGAGGGAGAGGTTCATCTCGATCAGGGTGTTGCGGGCGTACTGGTACTCGCGCGTGCCCTCTTCCACCGCGCGGAGCCGCTCGAAGAAGAGCTTCGACAACTCGCGTGCGTCGGCGGGCGCCATCTCCCGGGCGTTCTTCACCTCGGGCAGTGACAGGTCCTGGAGTGGGGCTCCCGCGGTGTCGGGCGCAGCGGGCGTGCTCTGCGCATCTGTTGCACCAACGAGGCCTACGGCGGTGGCCGAGCGAGTCATGTGGCCGTTCCCTCCCGATTGACTGACGGCTGCTCGAGCGCTTGTGCCCACACTTCGCCGCCCTATTCGCCCCGAGCGGAAATCTTTTTCGTACGGCCACCGCCGGGCAGGTGGAGCCGGGCGCCGGCGTGCGCGTGCCGCGACCTCGGAGCCCTGGTCCGGTCGGCGAACAGGCATACTCCCTAGCGGAGGCCGTACAGGTGACGATCCGGGGAGGCGGACATGACCGGAGCAGCGGACGCGTACCACGAAGGCGTCGTCGGGGAGAGTTATCCCGCCGGAGCCGGCTGGGTGGTGGCGGCGCACGGGGAGCTCGACCAGGACACGTTGGCCCCGCTCGAGACGGCGCTCACCTCTGCCGCGGATCGGCACCGGCTGGTGGTGCTGGACGCCGGCTCCATCACCTTCGGCGACTCGTCGTTCCTGAACCTGCTGCTGCGGCTGCACCACCTCACCACGCTGCGGATCGCCGCCCCGGGTGAGCAGCTCCGCCGCCTCTTCGCCCTGACGGGCGCCGATACGGTCCTCTCCCTGCACCCGGACGTCGAGGATGCGGTCGGGGCGTCATGACGGGCGGGCACCGGCCGGGTCGGCCGGTGGACCGGTGTCGCCGTCGGGCCCGGTGTGGAAGCCGGTGTGGGGGTCGGGCGCGCCGGGCGGACGGAAGCACGCCGTGATCGCCTTGCCGCCGTGGCACGCGTGGACGTCCCAGGAGTCGGCGAGCACGGTGACGATGCCCAGCCCCCGGCCGGACGTGGCACCGGTGTCGCCGGCGGCATCGGCCTCCCGCGGCCTGGGTAGATGGGGGTCGGAGTCGGCGACGCTCACGTGCAGGCAACTGCCGTCCCACGTCAGCACGAGGTGGGCGGTGCCCGCCGCGTGCAGGTGGGCGTTCGTCACGAGCTCGGAGACGCTGAGGAGCACGGAATGCACGGTGTCCGCGGCCGAGTTGTCCCAGGGCAGCGAGGCCAGGTGCGAGGCGGTCCACTGCCGTGCTGCCCGGACCCCCCTCGAAACCGGAAACGAGCGTGCCCATCCCACTGCCTTGACCGCCAATGCCCTCACCCCATTTCGTCGGGTTGTGTCGTTCGTCACCGGTTCGTCTACCCACCGACCGCGCAAGCATCCGCGGCTTCCGTAGCGGTGGGTGCGCGGGCTGCTCCAGAGTGACGGGGGTCAGGTAATCGGATGTTCGCCAGGGGTCCCTGGCCGGAGGAAGATCGCCCGGAAAGGGCCGAGGCCCTTCCGGTCGGCGATAACCTTCATCGACTGGTTGTGTTTGGCGAAGACGGATCCCCCGGCACCGGCCGGGGGGATCCGGTGCGCTCCCGTGTCACGTCCTGTCCCGTGCGCCGGCACGGTCGTTGTCTAGAGTGAGGTTGGCGGATGGCTGAGCGGACGCGTACGGAGGCACTGGGCGTGTCACCGGCACTTCCTGGCGAGGACAGGATCGGCGAATCGGAACTGCGCCAGCTGCTGGCCGGACTGACGGCCGTTCGGGACGGGGATTTCCGCACCCGGCTGCCCGATACGGCGGACGGTCTGCTCGGCGAGATCGCCACCGTGTTCAACGGCATGGCCGACCAGCTGTCCCTGTTCACGTCCGAGGTGACGCGGGTGGCCCGTGAGGTGGGCACCGAGGGAACGCTCGGCGGTCAGGCGCACGTACCGGGCGTCGGCGGTGCCTGGCTGGACCTCACGGATTCGGTCAATTTCATGGCCGGAAATCTCACGGACCAGGTGCGCTCCATCGCCCAGGTCGCGACGGCCGTGGCCAAGGGCGACCTGTCGCAGAAGATCACCGTGACCGCGCGCGGGGAGATCCTGGAGCTGAAGGAGACCATCAATACGATGGTCGACCAGCTCTCCGCCTTCGCCGGGGAGGTCACCCGGGTCGCCCGGGAGGTCGGCACCGAGGGCAGGCTCGGCGGCCAGGCGGACGTCAAGGGCGTCTCCGGCACCTGGAAGGACCTGACGGAGTCGGTCAACGTCATGGCCGACAACCTGACCGCCCAGGTCCGTTCGATCGCGGAGGTCACCACCGCGGTGGCCCAGGGCGATCTGACGCAGAAGATCCGGGTGGACGCGCGAGGGGAGATCCTGGAGCTGAAGGAGACCATCAACACGATGGTCGACCAGCTCTCCGCGTTCGCCGACGAGGTGACGCGGGTGGCCCGTGAGGTCGGCACCGAGGGCAATCTGGGCGGCCAGGCCACCGTCCGGGGAGTCTCCGGCACCTGGAAGGACCTCACCGACAACGTCAACGTCATGGCGTCCAACCTGACGGGTCAGGTGCGGTCCATCGCCCAGGTGGCCACCGCCGTCGCCCGCGGCGACCTCTCGCAGAAGATCATGGTGGAGGCGAAGGGCGAGGTCGCCGCCCTGGCCGGGGTCATCAACACGATGGTCGACACGCTGTCCGCGTTCGCCGACGAGGTGACGCGGGTGGCCCGCGAGGTCGGCACCGAGGGCCGCCTCGGCGGCCAGGCCCAGGTCCCCAACGTCGCGGGCACCTGGAAGGACCTCACCGACAACGTCAACTCGATGGCGAACAACCTCACCGGCCAGGTCCGCAACATCGCCCTCGTCACGACGGCCGTCGCCAACGGCGACCTGTCCAAGAAGATCGACGTGGACGCCCGGGGGGAGATCCTGGAGCTGAAGACCACCATCAACACGATGGTCGACCAGCTCTCCGCCTTCGCCGCCGAGGTCACCCGCGTCGCCCGGGAGGTCGGCAGCGAGGGCCGGCTCGGCGGCCAGGCCGAGGTCGAGGGCGTCTCCGGGACCTGGAAGCGCCTGACCGAGAACGTCAACGAGCTGGCCGGCAACCTGACCCGCCAGGTCCGGGCCATCGCCGAGGTCGCCAGCGCCGTCGCCGAGGGCGACCTGACCCGCTCGATCACCGTCGACGCCTCGGGCGAGGTGGCCGAACTCAAGGACAACATCAACTCCATGGTCGGCTCGCTGCGCGAGAGCACCCGGGCCAACCAGGAGCAGGACTGGCTCAAGTCCAACCTGGCCCGCATCTCGGGCCTGATGCAGGGCCACCGCGACCTCTCCGTCGTCGCCGAGCTCGTCATGGACGAACTGACCCCGCTGGTCGCCGCCCAGTACGGCGCCTTCTACCTCGCCGAGGACGGCCCCCACGGCACCGTGCTCACCCTGGTCGGCTCCTACGGCCGCCCCGCGGGCGCCGCCCTGGGCGTGGGCTTCGCCCTCGGTGAGTCCCTGGTCGGGCAGGCCGCACGCAGTCACCGGATCATCGTCACCGACCAGGTCCCCGGCGACTACGTCATTTCCTCGGGCCTCGGCCACACCACCCCGGGCAGCCTGATCATCCTGCCGATCGTCGTGGAGGACCAGGTCCTCGGCGTCATCGAGCTGGCCTCCTTCTCCGCCTTCACCCCCGTACACCGGGACTTCCTCGGCCAGTTGATGGAGACCATCGGCGTCAACGTCAACACCATCGTCGCCAACGCCCGCACCGACGAACTCCTCGAGGAGTCCCAGCGGCTGACCGGCGAGCTCCAGGCGCGTTCGGAGGAACTCCAGGTCCAGCAGGTGGAACTGCAGCGCTCCAACGCGGAGCTGGAGGAGAAGGCGGCCCTCCTCGCCAGCCAGAACAGCGACATCGAGGCCAAGAACCTGGAGATCGAGCAGGCCCGCCAGGAACTGGAGGACCGCGCCCGGCAGTTGTCGCGCGCCTCCACCTACAAGTCCGAGTTCCTGGCCAACATGAGCCACGAGCTGCGCACGCCCCTCAACAGCCTCCTCATCCTCGCGCAGCTCCTCGCCCAGAACCCGACCCGCAACCTCTCCCCGAAGCAGGTCGAGTACGCGGGCATCATCCACTCGGCCGGCTCCGACCTGCTGCAGCTGATCAACGACATCCTCGACCTCTCGAAGGTCGAGGCGGGGAAGATGGACATCAACCCCGAGCGGGTCCACCTGCCCCAGCTGCTGGAGTACGTCGAGGCCACCTTCCGCCCGCTGACCACGCAGAAGAGCCTCGACTTCACCGTCACCACCGCCCCCGACGCCCCGGCCGACCTGCTCACCGACGACGCGCGGCTGCGGCAGATCCTGCGCAACCTGCTCTCCAACGCGGTCAAGTTCACCGAACGCGGCGGCGTCGAGCTGCGGATCGAACCGGCCACGGCCCCCGAGGTCCCCGCCGGACTCTCCGGCCGCCCGCCCATGGTGGCCTTCCGGGTACGGGACACGGGCATCGGAATCCCCGAGCAGCAGCTGGAGTCCGTGTTCGGCGCCTTCCAGCAGGCCGACGGCACCACCAGCCGCAAGTACGGCGGCACCGGGCTCGGCCTCTCCATCAGCCGCGAGATCGCCCAGCTCCTCGGTGGCGCCGTCACCGCGGAGAGCACGCCGGGACAGGGCAGTACCTTCACCCTCTACCTGCCCGTCAGCCGGGCGGACTTCGAGGAGGAATCGCTCGACGACACCGCCGCGGAGGCCCGGAACGCGGCCGGCGCCGGCCACCTGGTACCGGTGGGCGGCGCCGGCACGGCGGCCGCCGCCCTCGTGCCGCCGCAGCGCCAGCCCCGCCGGCTCCTGGTGATCGAGGAACGCCCCAACGGCCTGCTCTCCCTCGTCGCCGAGAGCGCCGACCGGGACTTCGCCCCCGGCCACCAGCCGTCCGGGGACCACCGCGAGGGCATCCAGGTGGTCAACGCCACCAGCTCGCGGGCAGCCGCCGCCGCCCTGGCGTCGGACTCCTTCCACTGCGTCGTCCTCGAGCTGGACATGCCCGGCGGCGAGGCCCTGCGCTTCCTCGACGCGCTCGACGGGGACCCCGCGCTCTCCTCCCTCCCGGTCCTCGCGCACAACAACCCGCGCCTGAAGACCGGGCAGGAGAAGGTGCTGCGGGAACGGGCCGCGTCGCGCCGACTGGAACTGCTGTCGAGCCTGGACGAGCTGCGCGAACGCATCGTGCTGCACCTGTCCGCCGACCAGCCGGGGGACGTACTGCCCCTCGTCCAGGGAAACACCGAGCGCCGCCAGACCGCCCACGTGCTCGACGACGACCTGGCGGGACGGACCGTCCTGGTCGTCGACGACGACGCGCGCAACCTGTACGCCCTCAGCGGCGTACTGGAACTGCACGGTATTCGCGTCCTGCACGCCGAGGACGGGCGCAAGGGCATCGACACGCTCACCCGCAACGAGGGCGTCGACCTGATCCTGATGGACGTGATGATGCCGGAGCTGGACGGCTACGCGGCGACCGCCGAGATCCGCCGGATGCCGGCCTACTCGGGGCTGCCCATCATCGCGGTCACCGCCAAGGCGATGCCCGGCGACCGGGAGAAGTCCCTCGCCGCCGGGGCCAGCGACTACGTGACCAAGCCGGTCGACGCCGACGACCTCATCGCCCGCGTCCGGCACTGGATCACCGGATGACCGCCACCGCGCCGGCACGGCCCGCACCGTCCGCGCCGACCGTCCGAGCGTGTCCCTCACGGCCCGTCTCCCAGGGCCCCGACCGTCCCAGCGAGGAGCCGGCAGCACGGTGAGCACCCCCGACACACAGCAGCACGACGATGCGCGGTCGCCGGGAGCGGTGGGCGAGGAGTCGTGCCGCAGCGCCATTCCGCACCAGGTCCCCACGCCGCTGGGGCGCCTGGTCGCCACCGTCGAACGGCTGCGCCGTGAGGTACGTCAGGCGCACGCCGCCGCGGACGGCAGGGCCCTGGTCGAGCTGGCCAAGGGCATCCTGATCGGACAGCTCAGCTGCACCCCCGCCGCGGCGGCACGGCAGCTCGACGAGTTGTCGCGCGAGACCGGGATGTCCCCGATCGAACTCGCCGCCGACATCGTCAACCAGGCGTCCCGCGACCACGTCAGCGAGGTCGCCGCCGAGTTCGTCGAGCGCACCGGCACGCCCGAACCGGCCGGGTCGACCGCCACGGTCGCGGTCCGGCTGCGCACCGCCGAGAGCGGGGTGCTGGCCGCCGCCGACGACACCCAGGCGGTCGCCGAGTCCCTCCTGACGAACGCCCTCGGGCCCCTGGGCGCGGTCGCCGTCGCCGTGTGGAGCGCGGCCCCCGACGGCTCGCTGGCCCTCGCGGGGCACGCCGGGTTCGTGCCCGGGGAAGCCGCGCGCTGGCGCCACGTCCCCCCGGGCGTCTCCACCGTCGCCCGCCTCGCGCTGCGGGACCGCCGCCTGGTCGCGCTCGCCCGGCTGAACCGCGAGGGCCTGCCCTCGATCGGCCACCTGCAATGGCCCGACGGCGGCCGGATGGCCGTACCCGCCGGGACCGGCGGGCGGATCCACGGCGTCCTCGAGATCTGCTGGCCCCAGCCGCTGGAGCCGCAACCCCCGCAGATCGAGCGCCAAGTCGAGGCCCTCGCCGAACTCTGCGCCCGCACCATGGACGCCGCACCCCCGGGCGACCCCGGCGCCCTCGAAGCGGTGCTCCCGGACGTTGCGGAGCTGATCGACCTGTCCGAGGGCCTGCACGATCCCGCCGTGGTCCTCACCCCCGTGCTCGACCCCGAGGGCCGGCTCACCGACTTCCGCATCCGCCACGCCAGCAGCCGCTTCGTCGATCCCGCCGGGCGGCAGCGCGGCGACGTCAACGGCGCGCTGCTGCTCGAGGCCTATCCGATGGCGGCCGGCGAGCGGGGGCTCTTCGACATCGTCGAGCGCGTCCACGCGACGGGCGAGCCCTTCCGCGCCGAACGCATGAGCCTGACCGCGCTCGTCGACCAGATCCCCCTCACCTCCGTCGCGGACATCAGCGTCAGCCGGCACGGCGCGGCCGTCCTGCTGATCTGGCGCGTCGAGGACGAGACGGCGCGACTGGCCGACCTCCTCCAGCACGCCCAGCGCCTGGGCCGGATCGGGGGCTTCGAGGAGAACCTCGTCACCGGCGAGATCACCTGGAACGCGCAGCTCTACGCGCTCCACGGACTGCCGGCCACCGCACCCCCCGTACCGCTGCGGGAACTGCCCGGCTACGCCCACCCCGACGACTCCGGAGCCCTGGGCCGCTTCCTGCGCGCCGTACTGCGTTACCGCCGTCCGGCATCGGTCAACCTCCGCCTGCGCAGATCCGACGGCATCACCCGGCACATCCGCGTCGTCGCCGAGCCCGTCCTCGACGCCGACCAGCGGCTCCACGCCGTCCGCGGCGCCTACCAGGACATCTCGGCGCAGCACTGGACCGAGGTCGCCCTGGCCGCGACCCGGGACCAACTCGCCCACACCGAGGCCGAGTCAGCCGAACGCAACCGCCTCGCCCTGCAGCTCCAGCACGCCATCATGCCGCCCACGCCGCCGGCCATCACGGCACCCGGCCTGCGCGTGGCCGTGCGCTACCGGCCCGCGGAGACCGAGTCGCTCGTCGGCGGCGACTGGTACGACACCGTGGTCCTGCCCTCCGGGCTGATCATGCTCTCCGTGGGCGACGTCGCCGGACACGGCATCGAGGCCGCCACCGGCATGGTCGTCCTCCGCAACGCCCTGCGCGGCCTCGCCGTGACCGGAGCGGGCCCCGCCCAGCTGCTGTCCTGGCTCAACACGGTCACCCACCACCTCGCCAAGCACCTGACGGCCACCGCGGTCTGCGGGCTCTTCGACCCCAGCACCAGGGTCATGCGATGGGCGCGCGCCGGGCACCTGCCGCCCGTACTCGTCCGCGACGGCGAGGCCGAAGCCTTCCCGCTCATCGAGGGCCTGCTCCTCGGCGCACTCCCCGAAGTCACGTACGCCGAACGGGAGGTGCGGCTCGAACAGGGCGACACCCTGCTGATGTTCACGGACGGCCTGGTGGAGCGCCGGGACTCCTCGGTGCAGGACTCGCTCGGTCACCTCGTGCACGCGGCCGCCTCCTGCGCCGGGGACCTGGACCTGCAGCTGGACCGCCTCCTCGCCGAGAGCCGATCCGACACGGACGACGACACCTGCGTCATCGGAATCCAGGTCGGCTGACGCGGTGGGATGACGCCGTAGGCTGGCTCCATGATCACCCACCGCCTCGTCCGGACCTGGGAAGTCCTCCCCAGCGGGGGGTACTCGACCGCCTGGGCCGAACTCACGGGACGCCGGCTCGCCGCACGCGGGCGCGCCGTCGGCCTGCTGCCCGAGCCCCACTGGGTGACGTACACGCTGGACACCGGCGACGACTACGTGACCTCCCGCCTGCGCGTCAGCGTGGACACCGCGGGCGGGACCCGGACGGTGGACCTGCGCAACGACGCGGGCCGCTGGACGGTCGACGGCGCGTACCGCCCCGACCTCGACGGCGCGCTCGACTGCGACCTGGGGCTGTGCCCGCTCACGAACACCATGCCCGTCCTGCGCCACGACCTGCACCGAGGGACCGGTGGCGGGGGCAGCGGCCCGCACGACTTCCTCATGGCCTGGGTATCGGTACCCGATCTGGCGGTCAGCGCGAACCGGCAGACGTACACGCCGCTCGCACCCGACGGACAGGGCGTGGGCGGCCCGCGGGCCTCGCGGGTCCGTTACTCGTCCGGCGAGTTCCAGAGCGACATCGAGTTCGACGAGCGGGGACTGGTCCTCGACTATCCGGAGCTGGCGACCGCGCTCACCCGGTGACGGAGGTCTGCGGACGGCGCCCGGGGGGCGTGCGCGGGCCGTGTTAGCGTGCGGACATGCGCGCTCCCATCGGGCCTTTCGACAACGCGGTGCCGGCTCCCGACTGCCTTGCGGAACTCACCGCACCGGTGGCCGAAGCGGTCGCGGGCTGGGCCGGGGACGTACCTGCCGGGCAGATCCTCTACGTGGACACCGACCCTGCGATCGCCGACACCGGCGCCTTCGTCGCGCACTACGGGCAGGGGCTGCTCGGCCAGTCGGCGAACTGCGTGGTGGTCGCCGCCAAGCGCGGCGGAGAGGTCACCCTCGCGGCCTGCGTCGTGCCCTCAGGCGGCCGGATCGACGTCAACGGCGCCGTCCGGCGCCACCTGGGCGCGCGCAAGGTGTCGTTCGCGCCCATGGAGACGGCCGTGGAACTCACGGGCATGGAGTACGGGGGCATCACCCCGCTGGGACTGCCGGCCGACTGGCCGCTCCTGGTGGACGAGGCCGTCGCCGACATGCCGTACGTACTCGTCGGCAGCGGACGCCGCCGCGGCAAGCTCATCGCACCCGGGAAGCTGTTCGCGGAGATCCCCGGAGCCGAACTCATCGAGGGCCTCGCGCCCTGAAGCGCCGACCTCCGGTGCTCTGACGTCCGGCGCTACGACGGTCGAGCGGTCAGGCGATTCCCACGGTGTACGCGGCGCGGTAGCCGGCACCGTCGGGGACGAGGGGCAGTGTCATCGCGGCCCCGGAGGCGCGGTAGTGGCTGTCGCGCGCGTTGGGGTGCTCCGGCGCGCGGCGGTCGGCGTACGGCGGGCGCGCGTACACCTTCACCAGGAGGTCCTCGGGGAAGAAGAACTGCGAGGTGGTTTCGGTCCGGCGGTCGGGACGCACCTTGAAGTGGATGTGCGGTGCCAGCCCGGCGTACCAGCCGGGCACGATCGTGCGGAACGTGCTGCGGCCGGCGGCGTCCGTGACCTGCGTACCGCGCAGGAAGGAGGCCCCGCCGGTGGAGTAGGCGCCGGAGGCGTCGGCGTGCCAGACGTCGACTGCGGCATCCGCGACCGGCCGACAGCCCGCGGAGACCCGTACGACGGTGAGGTCCAGCCGGAACGGCACGCCCTTGCGCCCCTCCGTGATGTCCGAGCGGACCCGGTCGAGGTCGAGGTAGTACGGGCCGGCTCCCGCCTTCACGGCGAGGAGACAGGCCGGGGCGCTGGCGCCGGGCGACGGCGGGAGGGACGGCCTGGGGGACGGCTGCCCAGCCGCCCCCCGGGTCCCGGCCGGTCCCGAGCAGGCCGCCGTCAGCGCTGTGACCCCGACCGATCCGGCGGCCAGCAAGAGGGCGCGGCGGCTGGTCGGGGAAGTGCCGTCCTCGGTCATGCGAACCTCTCCCGCGCGCTGCTGGGAGGCCGCTGCACGGACGCGACGGCCACCGACCGCGCCCACCGTGCCGGACGGAAGCCCTCCCGGCCACCACCGACACACCCGGTCGGGCAGACCGCACCGCCGTGGGCTGAACTAGGACGGGATCTGACCGCTTTCCTGTCTACGGTGGTGAAGTCACGAGGAGCGACAGCACAGCACAGGACACGACAGGAAGAGGACGCAGCCGATGGAGCCGAAGAACCGCTTCACCCCCGAGGGCTACACGAGCGTCGCGCCGTGGGTCGTCACCGACGACACGGGCGCGCTGCTCGACTTCGTCACCGCGGCGTTCGAGGGCGAGGAGATCGCGCGCGTGGCGGTCGAGGACGGCAGCATCGGCCACGGAGAGATCCGCGTCGGCGACACGGTCGTGCTGGCCTTCGACCGACGGCCCGACTGGCCGGTGATGCCCTCGCTGCTGCGGATCTACGTGCCCGACGCGGACGCCGCCATGGCCGCTGCCGTCGCTCACGGAGCCCGTGTGATCACCGAAGCCTCCGACAGCGCCTGGGGGGACCGTGGGGGCCGGGTGAGGGACCCCTTCGGCAACATCTGGTGGGTGGTCAGCCGGGTCGAGGAGGTCGCTCCGGACGAGGCCTGGCAGCGCATGGCCGAGCCGAAGTACGCCGAGTCGATGCGCGACGCCCAGAAGACCCTGGACGCCGAACTCAGCGGCCGTTCCTCCGGCTCGGCCAGTGCGCCGCAACGCCCGGACCGCCCTTAGGGTCCGGGCCGCCTCGGCGACGCTCTTCTTGAGGCGGGCGGCTGAGCCGGTGCCGGGATCGGTACCACGACCGGGGACCGGCCGAGCAGCCAGGTGAGCAGGAGCGGGGGCGCCGTGGCGCCGAGTTCAGCGGCGGCGGCATCAAGTTCGCCGGCCCGGGCGGGCGTTGCCGCGGCCACGGGCCTCCAGGGCAGGGGAGGCGATCCCGCGGCGGCCTGGCAGGCCTCCAGGACGGGCTCGTGCTCCCGGTCCAACCGGTTGTAGAGGTTCTGCACGCTCGCGATCTCGGCGGTCTGCCGCGCCTCGGCGCAGGGCGTGATCACCACCTTGTCGCAGGCGGTGCGCCGAGCCGCGGGCGGACCGTGCGGCGGCGGCCCGTCGCGGGACGCGTTCCACGGTCCGGCCGGGTGCAGCGCGGCAGCGCCAGCGGCCGGGTCAGGCGGTGACCTCGCCCCCGTACGGGCGCGGACAACACCCGCCCGCGGCGCTCACACCTCGAGTCGAGCGGCGACAGCGGGCTGATCGCGATGTCCGGCGACACGGACACCCGTACGGATGAGCGTCCGCAGCATCGTCGCGCCGGCCACCACGGCGCAGAGGTGCAGCCCGACCGCGACGACGGGGTTCTCGGGCGGGACGGCGCCCACCGGGTCCGCCCACGCCATGTACAACGTGAGCGGCAGCTTCCAGCCGCTCCACGCGAACAGCGAGCCCGACCCGACCCAGCCGATGACCAGCGGCAGCCACCGGGGCAACCGGGCAGGTCGTGCCCGGGCGACCATCCCGACGGCGAGGGATCCGGCGAGCGCCCAGAAGCCGGAGACGGCTCCCAGCGCGTACCAGTCGGTGGTCCGCTCGGCCGGGTGCGTGATTCCCACCGTGCCGCCGACCGCCCAGGAGAGCCAGACCAGTCCGACCCCCGCACCGACGGCAGCCGCGTACGGCAGCGCCGTGCGCGGGCCGTCGCCGATTCGCCCGGTGAACGCCTGCGGCCATCGGCGCCTCAGGTAGGCGGGGACCGCGAGGGCCAGCCCGAGCCCCGTCCCCAGGAAGCCGAACTGGACCAGTACGCCCTCCCAGAGCGGCATGGCCGGATCCTCGGCGACGCCCCGCGAGCCGCCGTCCCCCTCCAGTAGCGCACCGACCACGCCGAACGGCAGGATCGATACCAGGAACCCCGATCCCACCCACGCGCAGAACGCGACCAGCGCCCCCGGTATCCGCATCCCCCACGGCCGCACCAGGGCGAGCGCCAAGGCGATACCGATCGCGGCCATGCCGATCGTGACGGTATTGAGCGCCACCCACTCCGCCATGCCGAACCCACTGCCGATCGGCAGCACCCCGATGAGCGAGCCGACCACCCACGAAACCTTGATGAGCAAGTACGGCAACAGAGCAAAGGCCGCCCCATAGGCCGCGCCCCGCCCGGTCCGATCCCATCGTTCCACCCCGGAACTCCCCTTCCCTCAGCAGGAGCTCCATCCTCCAAGGCCGGTCCCGCCGGCCGCGTCATCCGTCGGCCGCATCCGGCTCCCCCATCCGGGGGAGGGGGCCATCGCCCCGTCCGGCAGCGGGGACCCCGCGCACGAAAGTTTCACAACTCGGCCCGGCTCGTGCGCAGTACGCCGCCACGGGTGCCCCCGGCGTTGCCGCTGTCCTCCGCCGCGACCCCCTCCGGAGCGGGCCGCCGGGCCACTTCCGCGAGCCCCGCCGCGCGCCGGTCCGTGAAGCACGGGGGCCCACCAAGACATCCGGCGTGGCGTGAATCCGTTCGGTCGGCGGACGGGCGGAGTGCCTCCCTCCGCCCGGGGGCACCGGGAACCTCCCAGGCGGCGGCGGCACGGCCCCGTACCGCCCTGGCGAATGCGCTCCCGCGGACGGTTTCAGCGCCGCGCTCCGGCCCGGCGTGTAATCGAGGTGCCGAGGACCGCCACGCACCGGGCGGTACCGGGGAGCCGTCCGGGTGTCGTCGCGCGTACCAGCCTTGAGGCGAGCCCGACCGACGGTGCCTGCGTCATGTGCGGGGCGTCTTTGCTCAATCATGTCCGGGGTATGGCAAGGATGTTACGCGTCCGTGGGCCTCTTGTGGGGGAGCGGGGGGTGGGTCAACCTTTCAGGAGCGGCAGCCGGTTGGGCTCGGATTGTCATGTGCATGGCTTGTGGCTCCGCTTAGTCCCCGCAGTGCACCACCCATGAGGAGGACCCCCCACATGTCCGTGATGCGTCACACCCGCCGGAGGCTCGCCGCCGTCAGCGCGACCGCCGTCGCCGCCCTCGCGCTCGGCGCGGCCGCCGCGTTACCCGCCTCGGCGGCCGACAGCGGCGCGCAGGGCGTCATCGAGAACGCCGGCGCCGCCGGAACCGTCTCCGGCAGCTACATCGTGACCCTGAACGACTCCGCCGCCCGCTCCACCGCCGACAGCGGCAAGGCCGTCGCCAAGCGGTACGGCGCGAAGATCGACAAGACCTACAGCGCTGCCCTCAACGGGTACTCGGTCGAGGTCTCCGAGGCGCAGGCCAGGAAGCTCGCCGCCGACCCGGCGGTCAAGTCCGTCGTGCAGAACCGTGTCTTCACCGTCGACGCGACCCAGCCCAACCCGCCGTCCTGGGGCCTGGACCGCATCGACCAGCGTGCACTCCCGCTGAACCAGAGCTACACGTACCCGGACAAGGCCGGCGAGGGCGTCACCGCGTACATCATCGACACCGGTGTCCGCATCACGCACCAGGACTTCGGCAGCCGGGCCTCCTACGGCTACGACGCCATCGACAACGACAACACCGCCCAGGACGGCCACGGTCACGGCACGCACGTCGCCGGCACCGTCGCGGGCGGCGCGTACGGCGTGGCCAAGAAGGCCAAGGTCGTCGGCGTCCGCGTCCTCGACAACAACGGCTCCGGTACGACCGCCCAGGTGGTCGCGGGCATCGACTGGGTGACGAGGAACGCCGTCAAGCCGGCCGTGGCCAACATGTCGCTCGGCGGGGGCGCGGACTCCGCGCTCGACACGGCCGTGCGCAATTCCATCGCCTCCGGCATCACCTACGGCGTCGCGGCGGGCAACGAGTCCACGAACGCCTCGACGAAGTCCCCGGCGCGCGTGGCCGAGGCCATCACGGTGGGCGCCACCACCAACACCGACGCCAAGGCGAGCTACTCCAACTTCGGTGCCGTCCTGGACATCTTCGCTCCCGGCTCCTCCATCACCTCCTCGTGGGGCACCGGCGACACCGCCACCAACACCATCTCCGGCACTTCGATGGCCACCCCGCACGTGGTCGGCGCAGCGGCGCTCTACCTGTCGCAGAACCCGGCCAGCACCCCGGCCCAGGTCCGCGACGGCCTGGTGAGCGCCGCGACCCCGAACGTGGTGACCGGCCCCGGCACGGGCTCGCCCAACCTGCTCCTCAACGTCGGCGACGGCGGCACGGTCCCGCCGGGCAAGCGCTTCGAGAACGCCGCGGACTACGCGATCAACGACAACGCGACCGTCGAGTCGCCCGTCACCGTCAGCGGGGTCGCCGGTAACGCCCCGGCGGCGCTGACCGTCGCGGTCGACATCAAGCACACCTACATCGCCGACCTCAAGGTGGACCTGGTCGCGCCCGACGGCACCCTCTACACCCTGCACAACCGCACCGGCGGCAGCGCGGACAACATCATCAAGAGCTTCACCGTGAACGCCTCCGCCGAGGTCGCCAACGGAGTGTGGAAGCTCCGGGTGAGCGACAACGCGAACATCGACACCGGCAAGATCGACTCGTGGGCGCTCCAGTTCTGAGGGCCCGGCACGGCGCATGACTTCTGAGCCGCGATGAACAGGCGGGGGCGACCACAGGGCGGTCGCCCCCGCTGCGTTCGCGCCAGCCCCAGCACCCCGGCCGCAGCTCCGGCGCCGGGGCTGATTCGTTCACGGAGGACGGCAAAAAGAAAAGGCAAGGAGGTGAACCACTCCTTGCCACTCTCAACATATAGCGCACCGGGGGGCTTGCGGCAAGCCCCCGGTCGTGCCGCAGAATCTCCCATCGAAACCGGAACCTGCCGAAATCCGGGATTCGCGAAGCCTGCGTGCCCATATCCGCATAGGCGTCTCATGGAGTGTGTTGATGGGGGATTCTGATGATTGACGTGATCATTGCCGGTGGCGGGCCGACCGGACTGATGCTGGCTTCCGAGTTGAGGCTGCACGGGGTGTGCGTGGTCGTGCTGGAGAAGGAGGCGGAGCCGGCCCCGTACGTCCGCGCGCTCGGCCTGCACGTGCGCAGCATCGAAGTGATGGCCCAACGCGGTCTGCTGGAGCGCTTCCTCGCCCACGGGCGGCGGTACGAGGTCGGCGGCTTCTACGCCGGCCTCGGCACGTCGTGGCCCGACCGGATGGACACCGCCCATTCGTACGTCCTCGGCATCCCGCAGACCGTCACCGACCGCTTGCTGGCCGAGCACGCCAGCGAGCTCGGCGCCGAGATCAGGCGCGGCTGCGAACTGGTCGGGCTGCACCAGGACGAGGACGGGGTGACCGTGGGGTTGGCCGACGGTACGCAGCTTCGCGCGCGCCATCTCGTCGGCTGCGACGGCGGCCGCAGCAGGGTGCGCAAGCTGCTCGGCATCGGCTTCCCCGGCGAGCCCTCCAGGGTCGAGACGCTGCTGGGCGAGATGGAGGTGGCCGCGGAGCCGGAGACGGTTGCCGCCGTCGTGGCCGAGGTGCGCAAGACCCAGCTGCGGTTCGGCTTGGGGCCCTTCGGCGGCGGGGTGTACCGCGTCGTCGTGCCCGCAGAGGGGGTGGCCGAGGACCGCGCGGTCCCGCCGACGCTCGAGGAGTTCAAACGGCAACTGCGGAAGTACGCCGGCACCGACTTCGGGGTGCACTCACCGCGCTGGCTGTCGCGGTTCGGCGACGCCACCCGGCAGGCCGAGCGCTACCGGTCCGGCCGGGTGCTGCTGGCGGGCGACGCGGCGCACATCCACCCGCCGACCGGCGGCCAGGGCCTCAACCTCGGCATCCAGGACGCGTTCAACCTCGGCTGGAAACTGGCCGCCGAGGTGGGCGGCTGGGCTCCGGCGGGGCTGCTGGACACCTACGAGGGCGAACGGCACCCGGTGGGCGCCGACGTGCTGGACAACACCCGCGCGCAGATGGAGCTGATGTCCACCGAGCCGGGGGCCCGGGCGGTGCGCCGGCTGCTGTCCGAGCTGATGGAGTTCGAGGACGTGAACCGGTACCTGATCGAGAAGATCACGGCGATCGGGGTCCACTACGACTTCGGCGAGGGCCACGAACTCCTCGGCCGCCGGATGCGGGACATCGGCCTGAAGCGCGGCCGCCTCTACGCATTGATGCACGGCGGCCGCGGACTGCTGCTCGACCAGACCGGCCGCCTCTCGGTGGAGGGCTGGGCCGACCGGATCGACCACGTCGTCGACGTCAGCGAGGAACTCGACGTGCCGGCGGTCCTGCTGCGGCCGGACGGCCACGTGGCCTGGGCCGGCGAAGACCAGCAGGACCTCCTCGGCCGGCTGCCGATGTGGTTCGGAGCCGCCACCTCCTGAGCACGCAGCGCGGCATGCCACCGCGAACGACGAGCCGGCCCGGAAACCGCCGTGTGAAGGGCACTGCCCCGTGGACTCCCCGCGGGGCAGCGCCGTGTGCGTAGCCCTCCTGACCTGCACGGCAGCGTTGCTCACCTTTCGGTAACTCTTGGTCAGGTCAGCGTGCCGCATGGGCTGTTCTATGCCGATTTGGAATCGGAGGCTCCGCTAAGTTCTGATCCACAACGGCCATTTTCGGCCACGTGCGTTGACGTGCTGGGGTGTCCGGAGCGTGGCGGCGCGCCGCAGCCCCACCGCTCGACATCCCGCCCCGACATCCCGACGCTCCACACCCCGATGTCCCACGGAGAGACACATGGCAGCGCAACAGAGGCCGCGGCCGGTCCGGCGGCTGCCCGTCGGATGGGCCATCACCCTTGCCTTTGATCTTCTGGCCACCTTTCTGGTGTCCCTCGGCCTGTGCGGCGTCGGTTTCCTGCTGCCGGAGCTCACGGAGGACTACGGTGCCTCCCTCAGGCTTACGGCGCCCAGGGCTCTCGCCTTCTTCACGGCCGCCGTCGTGCTGATCTCGTCCCTCGGCGTGACGGCGACCCTGCTCGCCCGGGCCAGGAGCGATCGCTCCCGCCGCCTCGCGCTGCGGCTCTCGGCCACCCGCCTCGTGCTGCTGCTGCTCGCCGCGGCCGCCTTCGTCGCGTACGGATTCGTCACGATCGAGCTCGCCTGAGCCGGCGCGGTGGTCAGGACGCCGGCGAGGACGGGCCCCACTGGGCGTCCGCGGGGAGGTTGCGCGGTACGGACGCGGCCCCACCGGTGCGTACGGCGTCCACGACGGCCTGGTGCAGGAGGCGGCTGTACTCCTCGGACTCGCAGGGGACGGGGCTGCCGCTCACGGTGAACCAGTCCGAGCCGCCGCTGTACTGCACCGCCACATGGGCCTCCGGGCCCGACCAGGTGGTGTGCACGGTCAGATCCCCGCTGAGGACGCCCGCCTCGTCGGTGCTCACTCCGCCCCGTCCGGCGAAGACTCCTGTCGTCGTCCACGAAGCCCAGGTCATGGCGCATCGCCCCTCACCGCGCGGGTCCTCTGACAGTTCCACGCTACGGTGCGTCCGCGGTTCCCGCGCGTCCCCGCGCGCTCGCGGCGGTGCAGGACGGCCGGCGCGGGCCACCCCGCTGATCAGTGCCCGGCGGCGGCCTTGACCAGGGCGACCGCGGTGCCGATGGCCGCGTCCAGGGTGCCGGCCAGCAGGGCCAGGCCCGTGCCGCCGCCCATCCGGATGCCTCCGTACCAGCCCCAGGTGAACAGCCCGGCGACACTCACCCCGGCCGAGATCAGCAGGGCGGTGTCGACCGCCATCAGCCCGAGCGCCGCCGAGCCGATCAGGACCAGCGGTCCGACGGCGGACAGCAGCAGGGGGCTGCTCACGGACAGCATGCGGCGCAGCTCGTGGCCGGTTGCCAGGCGCCCGTGGACGACGCGGTGGGCCTGCTGGTCCGCGACCAGCGACGCCAGCCACAGGCCCACCGCGGCGGTCAGCACGGTCGCGGCGGCTCCGGGGGCGCTGATGTGGTCGGCGCCCGCGAGCCCGATCACCACCGAGATCATGGCGATGGTCGCGTACAGGCGCTCCTTCAGCCGTGCGGTGGCGAACCGCGGATCGCGGTCGAAGGCCTGCTCGTGGGCCGAAGCGGGGGCGGCGCCGCCGGGGGACCCGGCCGGGGGCGTCTCGTCAGGGGCCATGCGGTCCACCGTAGGGCCGGCCGGTGGTCGTGCCCCGTAGGCGAGTGGGCAGCGCGCCGCCCGGGTTCGAGGTGCGGAAGCCGCTTTCATGGGAATCCGTGACCAGGACGGCGGCGAGCGGACGGCGAACCGCGGACCGTGGACCCGACAGGCCGCGCGGCGGCAGACGAGGCAGGTATCGGCGTGCTCATCGACCTCTCCGGCAGGACGGCCCTGGTCACCGGCTCCACCCAGGGAATCGGCGCGGCCATCGCGGCCGGGCTGGCCGGCGCGGGCGCCCGGGTGGCCGTCAACGGCCGCGGCCGGCAGTCCGTGGAGGAGGCACTGGCCCGGCTCGGAGCGGGCGGCGGCGAGTTCGTCGCGGCGGCCGGTGACATCACCACGGAGGAGGGGGCGCGAGCCGTCTTCGACGCGGTCCCGCACGTCGACATCCTCGTCAACAACCTCGGAGTCTTCGGGGCGGCACCGGCGCTGGAGATCGACGACGACGAATGGCGGCGGTACTTCGAGACGAACGTGCTCACCGCCGTCCGGATGACACGGCACTACCTCCCCGGCATGGTGGAGCGCTCCTGGGGCCGCGTCCAGAACATCGCCAGCGACTCGGCGGTGGTCATCCCCGCCGAGATGATCCACTACGGGATGTCCAAGACCGCCCTGCTGGCGGTGTCCCGGGGCTTCGCCAAGGAAGCGGCCGGAACGGGTGTGACCGTGAACTCCGTCATTGCCGGACCGACCCACACCGGTGGCGTCGAGGACTTCGTCTACGAACTGGTCGACCGGGACCTGCCGTGGGACGAGGCGCAGCGGGCGTTCATGCGCGCGCACCGGCCGCAGTCGCTGCTCCAGCGGCTGATCGAACCGGAGGAGATCGCCCACATGGTGGTCTACCTCGCCTCGCCGTTCGCCTCGGCCACCACGGGCGGAGCACTGCGGGTGGACGGCGGATACGTGGACTCCATCCTTCCGTAGCCCACGACCCCCGGGCCTCACGGCACCCCACCCCCGCCCCCGACGCGCCCCGCCCCCCCAGCCCTACCCGAGCCGCGCCCGCCTGTCATCCCGCAATGTTCCGGATCCCCCTGGTCGCGGGCCCGTTGCTACGTTCCCAACCGCCAGCCCACACGGCTCGGCGCCGGGCACGCAGCGCCGCCCGGCGTCGCACCCTTGCGACCAGGAGGCCCCGTTGGCCGCGAACCACCCCACCCGCAGGAACATCCTCAAGTCCGCCGGCGGACTCTCGGCCGCACTGGCCCTGGGCGCCGGCGGCGTCCTGTCGGCGGCGTCCCCGGCCGCGGCGGTCGGCGACGGCTTCGGCCTGCGCATCAAGGAGCGCAACGAGCAGGACCACCGGATGTGGTACTACCGGTTCGGCACCGATGCCATCGGCTGGGACCCGGCGGTGAACGTGCTGCTCCCCGACGACTACCACGGGAGCGGCCGCACCTACCCCGTCCTCTACCTCTTCCACGGAGGGGGTACCGACCAGGACTTCATCACCTTCGACCGTGAGCGCATCCGCGACTGGACCGCGGGCAAGCCGATCATCGTCGTCATGCCGGACGGCGGCCACGCGGGCTGGTACTCCAACCCCGTGAGCTCCAACGTCGGCCCCCGCAACTGGGAGCACTTCCACATCTCCCAGCTGCTCCCCTGGGTCGACGCGAACTTCCGTACCTTCGCCGAGTACGACGGCCGTGCCGTCGGCGGCTTCTCGATGGGCGGCTTCGGCGCGCTGAAGTACGCCGCCAAGTACTGGGGCCACTTCGCCTCGGTCAGCGCCCACTCCGGCCCGGCCAGCATGCGCCGCGACAACGGCCTCGTGACCCACTGGGCCAACCTCAGCTCCGCAGCCCTGGACCTGGGCGGCGGTACGGTCTACGGCGCGCCGCTGTGGGACGAGGCCCGGGTGAACGCCGACAACCCGGTGCAGCGCATCGAGAGCTACCGCAACAAGCGGGTCTTCCTGGTCGCGGGCACCAGTCCCGATCCGATCAGCTGGTTCGACACCGCCAACGAGACCCAAGTGCTCGCAGGGCAGCGGGAGTTCCGGTTCCTGCTCGACCGCGCCGGGATCCCGCACGAGTCGCACGAGGTGCCCGGCGGGCACTTCGTCCGGCACGACCTGCTGGACCACGACATCAACGGCATCATCGCGCGGCTCCGCAAGGCCTGACCCGACGACCCAGGGGGAGGAACGTCCCGTGCTTCTCGGCATATCCCGAACATCCCGGCGCGCGTCGGCACTGGTCCTGGCGGCCGTGGCCACCGCCGTACTGCCGGCGCTGGTGGCCCCGTCCACGGCCGCCGCCCGGACCGCCGGCTTCGCCGCCTCGTGCCCCACGTCCGGCTTCATATCCCAGTACTACAGTCAGGCGCACAACGGCATCGACATCGCGAACGACTACGGCACCCCGATCCACGCCGTGGGCGACGGCGAGGTCACCATCTCGGGCTACGAATCCGGCTACGGTCAGTGGATCCGCATCCGGCACGCGGACGGGACGGTGACCGAGTACGGGCACATGCAGCAGCGGGACGTCGCCGTCGGCGACCACGTCGTGGCCGGACAGCGCATCGCGCTCATGGGCAGCGAGGGCCAGTCCAGCGGCCCCCACCTCCACCTGCGGGTCTGGGCCGACTCGAACACGAGCATCCGCACCGACCCCGTTCCCTACCTCGCCGAGCGCGGGGTGGAGATGCCCTGCACTCCGGGCCAGGTCCCCGGCCCCGGTCCGGCCCCGGTCGTGCATCCGGTGGAGTCGGGCCGGGTGGTCTCGGCGCGGTCGGCGGACGGGCGGCTGGAGGTGTTCGCGGCCGGAGCCGACGGAGTCCACCACGCCTGGCAGACCGCCGCCAACGGCGGCTGGTCCGCCTGGGAGAACCTGGGCGGCCCGGGCAACGCCGAACTCGCCCTCTCACCCAACGCCGACGGCCGACTCGAACTGCTGGCCATCAACGGCACCACCTTCCAGCACCGCTACCAGACCGCGCCGTCCGGCGGCTGGTCCGGATGGGAATCCTTCGGCGGCGGCGGTCGCGACATCGCCGCCGGCACGAATGCGGACGGGCGTATCGAGGTCTTCGCCTCCGGTCCGGCCGGGATCTTCCACAAGTACCAGACCGCGCCCAACAGCGGGTGGTCCGAGTGGGAGCCCACGGGCGGTGGTCCGGCGCAGGGTCGTATCGAGCTGGAGAAGTCGCCGGACGGGCGGCTCGAGGTCTTCGCCCTGAACGGGGACACGTTCCAGCACCAGTACCAGACGGCCGTCAACGGCGGCTGGTCCTCCTGGGAGACCTTCGGCGGCGGCGGCCACGACCTCACGGTCGACCACAACGCCGACGGCCGCATCGAGGTCTTCGCCTCCGGCCCGGTGGGCGTCTTCCACAAGTACCAGTCAAGCGCGACCGGTTGGTCTGACTGGGAACCCTCCGGCGGGCCCGTCGACGCGCAGCTCAGCAGCGACCGCACCGCCGACGGCCGGGTCGAGGTCTTCGCCATCAACGGCAGCGTGGCCATGAAGACCTGGCAGACCGGAGTCAACGCGCCCTACAGCGAATGGGCCGAGTTCGGCGGGGGCGGGACCGAGATCACCGCCGCCACCAACGCCGACGGCCGTATCGAAGTCTTCGGATCGAGCAGCGCCGGTGTGTTCCACAAGTGGCAGACCGGCTTCTCCACCTGGTCCGACTGGGCATGGGTCAGCGACACCGCCGGCCCCGCCGTCAACTGACCCCCCACCACGCCCGAAAGGGGCAGCGGTTGTCCAGCACTCAGCGCTCCTCACACGCCGGAACGACACCACCGCGGCGGCGCGCCGGCCACCGCCTCGCCGCGCCGCTGCTGGCCTCGCTGCTCGTCGCGGCGGGGCTGGTCGCCGGAGCCTCGCCCGCGTACGCCGCTCCGAGCGATCTCTGCGCCCAGGTCGGCTACAACGCGGGCTGGCGGGGCGAGGCCCTGGAGTTCGCGGTCGCGATCGCGCTCGCCGAGTCCAGCTGCAATCCGGGCGCGTCCAACAGGCAGGGAAACGTCGACGCCGAGGGGTCGACCGACCGCGGGCTGTGGCAGATCAACGACTTCTACCACCCCGACGTCTCGAACGGCTGCGCCTACGACGCCCAGTGCAACGCGAACGAGGCGTTCCGCATCTCCTCCGGCGGCACGAACTGGCAGCCGTGGTCGACGTACAACCGGGGGCACCACTGGCGGCACATGGACGAGGCGCGCGCCGCTGTGGCCCGGCTCGGACAACCGGGCGGCCCCGGTCCGGCCCCGGTCGTGCATCCGGTGGAGTCGGGCCGGGTGGTCTCGGCGCGGTCGGCGGACGGGCGGCTGGAGGTGTTCGCGGCCGGAGCCGACGGAGTCCACCACGCCTGGCAGACCGACGCCAACCGCGGCTGGTCCGGCTGGGAGAACCCGGGCGGCCCCGGCAACGCCGAACTCGCCATCGCTGCGAACGCGGACGGCCGGCTGGAGATGTTCGCGATCAACGGAAACGTCTTCCAGCACCGCTACCAGACCGCTCCCTCCGGCGGCTGGTCCGACTGGGAGACCTTCGGCGGAGGAGGCCGGGACATCGCCGCCGGTACCAATGCGGACGGGCGCATCGAGGTCTTCGCCTCCGGTCCGGCCGGGATCTTCCACAAGTACCAGACCGCGCCCAACAGCGGCTGGGGCGACTGGGAGCCGACCGGTGGCGGACCTGCGCAGGGTCGTATCGAGCTGGAGAAGTCGCCGGACGGGCGGCTCGAGGTCTTCGCCCTGAACGGGGACACGTTCCAGCACCAGTACCAGACGGCCGTCAACGGCGGCTGGTCCTCCTGGGAGACCTTCGGCGGCGGTGGCCGCGACCTCACGGTCGACCACAACGCCGACGGCCGCATCGAGGTCTTCGCCTCCGGCCCGGTGGGCGTCTTCCACAAGTACCAGACGAACCCCACCAGCTGGTCCGACTGGGAACCGGCCGGCGGCCCCGCCGACTCCCAGCTCACCAGCGAACGCACCCCCGACGGCCGGGTCGAGGTCTTCGCCATCAACGGCAGCACCGCCGTCCAGGCCTGGCAGACCGGAGTCAACGCCCCCTACAGCGCATGGGCCGAGTTCGGGAGCGGCGGCACCGAAATCACCGCCACCACCAACGCCGACGGCCGCATCGAAGTCTTCGGCACCAGCAGCGCCGGTGTGTTCCACAAGTGGCAGACCGGCTTCTCCACCTGGTCCGACTGGGCATGGGTCAGCAACACCGCCGGCCCCGCCGTCAACTGACCCGACGACCGCAGAACCCTCTGGAGACACCCGTGCATCCGATCAGCAGACGACAGCTGTTGCGGGGCGCCGCGGCGGCCGGGGCGGCCGGGGCGGGCATGCTCGCGCTGCCGGGTGTCGCCGGAGCGGCGGCCGGCGCCGACCCGCCCCACCGGTGGATCGGCGCCGGACCGTTCACCCACGTCCACGATCCGTCCCTCCCCGGCCGCGCCCGCTACCTCAACGACCACACACTGATCAAGGCGCACGGCCGGTGGCACCTGTTCAGCATCGTCGGCGACAGCGCACCGCCCGGCGAGTCCCCGGACAGCGCCGCCGAGGTCTCGTTCGCCCACGCCTCCGCCCCGGATCCGTACGGTCCGTGGACCCCGCACGCCGACGCCCTGACCCTGGACCGGTCCTACTTCGGCGAGGAACACCTGTGGGCCCCGCACGTGGTCGAGGCGGACGGCACGTTCTGGATGTTCTACGCCGCCGGAGGACGCAACGGCGCCGCGGTCAACCTCGCCACGTCCACCGACCTGTTCACCTGGACGCGCGTCCCGACCGGCCCGCTGTTCCGCGGGTTCGCGGCGCGCGACCCGATGGTGCTGCGGATCGGCGGCGAGTGGGTCATGTACTACACCGACCTGTCCGCCCCGCAGGGCAGGCACATCGTGGCCGTGCGGCGCTCCGCCGACCTGCGCGACTGGAGCACGCCGGAGACCGCCTTCGCCGACGCGAGCACCACAACGACCCTGTCGGTCACCGAGTCACCGTGCGTCGCCGAGCGCGACGGCTGGTACTACCTCTTCATCGGGCCGCGGGGCGGCTACGAGGGTACGGACGTGTTCGCGTCCCGGAACCCGTTCCGCTTCGGGCTCGACGGCTACGCGGGTCATGTGCCCGGCCATGCCGTCGAGGTGATCTCCGACGGGCAGGACTGGCACGCGAGCACCGCGGGCTGGTTCCGCCAGGGCCTGTACGTGGCGCCCCTCCAGTGGCGGGACACACCACCGCCGTGGCAGAGCGCGGACAACCCGGTCGCCGGACTCGACGTGGACGGCCGGCTCACCGTGTTCGCACTCGACGCCGGTGACCGTTCGATGCTGCGCCGCGTCCAGCTCGACCCGGACTCCGACACGTGGGGGCCGTGGGAGTCCTTCGGCGGTCCGGCCGGGGCGGTCCCCACGCTCGGCCGCAACACCAACGGCAGGCTCGAGGTGTTCTCCCTCGCCCCGGGCGGCGTCAACCTGCACCACCGGGCGCAGCGGCCCGACGGCGGCTGGCACGACTGGGAGGAGTTCGGCGGTCCGGCCGGCGCCGCCCCCGCCGTCGCCCGGGGCGCCGACGGCAGGCTGGAGGTCTTCGCGCCCGCCCCCGGTGGCACCTCCCTCGCGCGGCGACGGCAGTGGTCGCCCGGCTCGCTGGCCTGGGACCCCTGGGACGGCGCCTTCGGCGGGCCGGTCGGCGCGCCCCCGGCCGTCGCCGCCAATGCCGACGGCCGACTGGAGGTGTTCGCCCTCGCGCCCGGCGGCGCCGCGATCCACCACCGGTGGCAGGAGGCGCCGGGCGGGGTCTGGGCCGCGGCCTGGAACACGTTCGGTACGGCGGCCGGCGCGGCTCCCCGGGTGGCCCGCGACGGCACCGGCCGGCTCAGCGTCGTCGCGATGGCCCCGTCCGGCCTGGCGGCGTTCCAGCGCAGGCAGACCCTGCCCAGCGGCGGATGGGGCGACTGGCAGCACCTGTTCGGTTGGACGGCCGCGGCCCCGGCACTCGGACCCAGCGTCGACGGCAGGCTGGAGGCCTTCGCCCTGTCTCCCGGCGGGGCCCGGCTCGGCCACCGCTGGCACCTCGACACCGGCGGAGCCTGGGCACCGGCGGAGGAGTTCGGCGAGCCCGGCGTCCCGCTCGCCGCCACCCCCACGGCCGCCGCCGACGCCACCGGACGGCTCCACCTCTTCGCCGTCACCGCGGATGGCCGGATACGCACCCGAGTCCAGGAACGGCCCAGCGGCGGCTGGCGCCCGTGGAGCGCCTTCGGGGAACGCCTGGTCGCACCACTGCGGCCCGGGTCTGCCGGCTACTGAGGCCGCTCCGGGGTGCCCGCGGAAATGGCCGATGTCACACCGTGCAGCCACGCTTCCAGCCGGTAACGTTCCCAGTCCGGCGTCTTGTCAACACGTCGGACAGGGGGAGCGGTGAGCGGCATAGTCGTCCATCTGCCGCAGGGGAGCGGTGGCGCCGCCGACGGGGAGCCGGCCGGCGATGCGGTGACGTTACGGCTCGGGCCGGGCGAGGTCGCCCGGTTCGGGCGCGGATCCTCGACCACGCCGGTCGAGCTGCGCCTCGCCGACGAGGCGATCTCCCGGCTGGCCGGGGAGATCCGGGTCACCGACGACCACTGGCAACTGACCAACCACAGCACCACCCAGAGCTATCTCGTGGAGAACCCGGAGGGCGCCGGCGAGTACCTGCGGGTGTCGCCCCGACGGGCCGGAGCGCCCATCCCGTTCGAGTTCTCCCGGGTGGTGCTGCCCACGCGCCGCGGCACCACGGTCTCCTTCCAGGTGTTCGCCCCCGACCACGTCTACCTGGACCCGCCCGGCGCCGGCGGCAGTTGGGCGAGCCAGACCGTCACGGCGTACTCGCTCGACGAGACGGCCACGTACTTCCTGGTGCTCGTGGCCCTCTGCGAACCCTGGCTGCGCGACCAGTCACCCGTCTCCGTGCCCACCACGCCGCAGGTCGTCGAACGCCTGCGGGGGCACGCCACCGGCGGCCGGCTGACGGCCCGCGCGGTCAGTTCGCACATCGACTACCTGGCCGACGAGAAGTTGCGCATCGGTGTCGCGGCCGCCGCGCCCGAAGCCGGTGCCGCAGACCGCCGCAACGGCAAGCGGGACGCGGTCGTCGCCATCGCCCTGAGGTTCGGCATCGTACGGGAGGAGCACCTCCCGCTGCTGCCGCCACGGGCCGAAGCGGGGACACGGGGACGGTAGGCGACGTGACGCGGGTGCAGGGTCTGGGTGCCTCGTGGGACAGCAGCCACACCGAGCTGCTGCCGAGGGGCCACCGGGTGGGCGACTGGGTGGTCGCCGAGCCGATCGGGGCCGGCGGCTGGGCCACCGTCTACGCCGGACGCCCGGCCGACGGCCGTACGGCTCGAGGCGCCGGCCGGGGGGAGCCCACGGAGGTGGCCCTCAAGATCATGCCGACCTCCGGACTCGCCCCGCGCCAGGCCCGGAACGTCGCGGAGGCCGCCCGGCGCGAGGTCGAGATCGGAGTCCGGGCCGGCCACCCGCGGCTCATCCGGCTGCTGGACAGCATCGTCCTGAGCGCCCCCGACCACCCGGCGCTGGACGGCGCCATCGTCCTGGTCATGGAACGGGCCGAACGCAGCCTGCGGGACCTGCTCGACGCCGGGGTGACCGAGGCCGAGGGCGGCCGGGTGATCGCCGGGATCTGCGAGGGACTGGCCCACCTCCACCGCGTCGGCTGGGTGCACGCCGACCTCAAGCCCGAGAACGTCCTCATCGGCGCGGACGGTTCGGTCAAGCTCTCGGACTTCGGGCTCGCCACCGAGCTCACCGGTACGCACGGATACGCGCCCCCGATGGGCACCCTGGACTACCTCCCGCCCGAGCGCTGGAAGGCGCCGCTGGGGGAGCGGGGCGTGGAGATCCGCCCGAGCGCCGACATCTGGGCCCTCGGCATCGTGATCCACGAGGTCTTCGCGTCGGGCGCCCCGCTGTTCGCCGGTGCCACCCCGGTGGCGCGCGGCGCCGCCGTGCAGGAGTACGCGGCGGGGCGCGCGCCCCTGCGCATGGCCCACGGGGTCCCGGAGTTCTGGCGTGCCTTGGCCGCAGACTGCCTCGCCCCGTCGCACGCCGTCCGCGCCGGGCACACCGCCGAGCGGCTGCTCGAGCGGATCACCGCCCAGCAGACGGGTGAGCGGCAGCCGGTCCGCCGCAGACGGCCGGCCCGCCTGGGGCGGCTGACGCGGGCCGTCCTCCTCGCCCTCGCGGCGTGCGGGACGGTGGGCTCCACGCTCTGGTCGTACGCCGTGCGGGAGACTGTCGACGAACCTCCGCTCCGGATCCGGGTGTTCAACGCGGAGCGGGCCTGCCAGGACCGTACGGACCGGGACCCGCAGTGCAGCCTCGGCCTGGCGGTCGACCCCATGCGGCCGTACACCGCCGGAAACGTCGTACCGACCCGGGTCTGGCACGCCGACCTCCTGGACGCCGACTGCCAACTGCTGCGCGGCGAGGCCGTCATCGACGAGTCGGACATGCAGTCCACGCACTGGTTCCGGGTGCGCCTTCCGGGACCGGACCCGAGCGCCAAGGCGTGGCTGCCGGCCGTACGGACGAAGGACCGCCCGGCGCTCCCGCGGTGCCCGGCACCCAGGGCGGCGGGTTAGGGACCTACCCTTCACCGAGCCGGACGTGATCACCGAGGGGATCCGGCGCATGCTTTAATGAATGAACGAGCATTTATTAAAGAGGAGTGGTGGCTGTGGCCGGACGCCCCCGAGGTGTGGAAGACGCGGTGATCCTCCGTGCGACGGCCGAGGTGATGGGGCAGGTGGGTCCTTCCGGGCTGACCCTGGCGGCAGTGGCCCGCCAGGTCGGTCTGGTGCCCGGCACGCTCGTGCAGCGGTTCGGCTCCAAGCGCGGCCTGATGCTGGCGCTGGCCGATCAGTCCGTGCGGGACGCGGACGCACTGCCCGGCCGGGTGCGCGAGGAACAGGACTCGGCACTGGGGGCCCTGGCCGCGCTGATCACCCAATGGACGGCTCCGATGGTCACCCCGGAAACCTTCGCCCATCACCTGGCGTTCCTGTGCATGGACCTCGCGGACCCGGAGCTCCACGAACGGGCCCTCGCCGTGCACCGGGCCCAGCGCCGGGCGATCGGGACGCTGCTGGCGGACGCCGTTTCCGAGGGCGAGCTCGCCGCCGCGACGGACGTCGAGGCGCTCACCGCAACCGTGCAGGCCGTCACCTCCGGCGCGGGCCTCACCTGGGCTCTCGACCGGCGGGGCAGCCTCGTCGAGCGCGTCCGGCACGAACTCGACACCGTGCTGGCCCCGCACGTCACCGCCACCCCCTGAACCTGCTGCGAGGCTTGGAGAAGACATGACGACACAGGTGCGAGGGCTGGCCGGAAAGGTCGCGCTGGTCGCGGGCGGCACGCGGGGCGGTGGGCGGGGGATCGCCGTCGAGCTGGGAGCCGCCGGCGCGACGGTCTACGTGACCGGCCGCAGCAGCGGAGCGGAACGCTCCGACCTCGACCGCCCCGAAACCATCGAGGAGACGGCCGAGAAGGTCACCGCCGCCGGAGGCCTGGGCATCCCGGTCCGCACCGACCACAGCAGCCCGCAGGAGGTCCAGGCCCTCGTGGCGCGGATCGCGGCCGAGCAGGACGGACGGCTCGACATCCTCGTCAACTCCGTCTGGGGCGGCGATCCGCTCACCGACTGGGAACACCCCCTGTGGGAACAGGACCTCGACACCGGGCTGCGCCTCATGCGGCAGGCGGTGGAGACCCATGTGATCACCAGCCGGTACGCGCTGCCGCTGATGGTCGCCCGCAAGAGCGGCCTGGTCGTGGAGGTCACCGACGGCAACACCGCCCGCTACCGCGGCAGCTTCTTCTACGACATGGCGAAGTCCGCAGTGATCCGCCTCGCCGTCGCACAGGCCGCCGAACTGAAGCCCCACGGCGTCACGGCCGTCGCACTGACGCCGGGTTTCCTGCGCTCGGAGGCATTGCTGGAGCACTTCGGTGTCACCGAGGCCAACTGGCGGGACGGCGCGGCCAAGGACCCGAACTTCGCCCACTCCGAGACTCCCGCCTATCTGGGGCGGGCGGTAGCCGCCCTGGCGGCCGACCCGGAGGTCATCGCGAAGACCGGCCGGGCACTGGCCACCTGGCAGCTCTACGAGGAGTACGGATTCACGGACGCCGACGGCACCCGGCCCGACTTCGCCGCGCACTGGGCCAGGAACCTGGAAGCGGAGTACGGCCCGCTCGGCGACCCCATCCGAGAGTGACCCCGCAGGGCCGTCGGGTGTTGATGACGGCATGGACGATGTGCTGGACGTGCTGGACGTGCTGGACTTGTTGCTCGACGGCGTGACGGAGCCGCGCCTGAAGCTGATCAGCGGGGACGAGGCGCGGGCCATGATGGTGCTCCTCGGGCTGCTCGACAACGACGAACAGCCCGAGGAGCTGCGCCGGGCCGCGGGCGAGATGCGGTTCCGTATCGCGTCCCGCCTCGGCAGACCGGCCGGTACCGGCGCCCGGCCGTAGGCGTCCGTCCACGACGCCGGTTCCGCCCCGTCCCGCCCCGTCCCGCCGCGCCCCGTACCTCAGTACAGCTTGTTCACCGCGGTGCGCAGGACGTTCTTCCACGCCTGCACGGGCGGGGCACCCCAGTAGCTCGACCACCTGACCAGCGTGACGGTGTCCCCGTCGCGGCCCACGCCCCACAGGTAGTTGAAGTCAGGTCGTTCCTGGGCCCGGCTGTCGAAGGTGTACATGCCCTGGAGCGTGGCGCCCTCCTCGACGTCCACCACGCCGTGGTCGTAGGCCGTCGCGGTGATGCCGGGCCGCTGGTTCTGCCGGCGCGGGCAGTCGGCGTAGTTCTGCCGGGCCGCATCCGCGAACGCGATCGCCTCGGCCTCCGTCGCGAAGACCACCACCTTCTGCTCGGCGGAGGCGGTCTCCGCGGTGGAGAACTCCCGGTGCCAGACGTTCACCTCGGGCGGCTCCACCGGCCAGTCCGCCAGGCAGTCGTACGAGGCGCCCCACTGCCGCTGCACCGGGGGCGCGGACCAGCCGATCCCGTCCCCGAGGCGGAGGTCGGAGATGTACAGGGTCCCCGGCCTCGGCCGCCATGGGTCGGCCGCCATCGCCGGTCCCGACGCCACGACGGCCAGCAGCGCGGCCCCCGCCACGACGGCCGATCCGCGCATCCGCGTACGTACCCCCATCACATTCCCCCTGTGTCCCTCGACGCCCCCGCCCCGACCGGAACGCGGATCCACTCCAGCGTGCGCCAAGGCCACCTCGGACCCGGGGGTGTTCCGGGCACAATGACCTGAATTGCCCCGCGCGCTGTCCGGACGACGCCTACGACCCGGCCCAGCCTCGCGTCGCCACGGCCGGTGGACCCGCTGCCGCGCATGGAGGATTCACTCCGACGGTCGTCGAGCTCGGGAAGCTGCCCGACCGGGACCGTGAGATCTTGTACCTGCGGTTCCGGCGGGAGCTGATCGAGGCCGAGAGCGGAGCGGAACCAGGCCTCGGCCCGATGCGCCCTTCGTTCCTCCGACGCGCAGGTGAGGACTGATGTCGCCCCTGATCCCGCAGGACCCCCACACGCTCAAGCAGGTCATCATCCGTGAAGTGACGGCCCTGCGCACCGCCGCCCGGCAGGGCGCCGGCGTTCGCCTGGACGACGGGCCGGAGACAGCGCCGGAGCCCGACGGGCAGCAGTCCTGTCCGTGCGGCGGGAGCGAGGGGCCGGGACACGCGTGCGGCGAGGAGGTGCAGGAGCACGACCCCTGGGGGTGCGTCTGCGCGACGCTGCCCGCGATCCCCGTGTCGGCCGCGCTGCTGGTCCCCGTACGGGACACGGACGGGGCGACGGTGGACTTCACGGTCAGGGCCGGCAACCACGTGCGCTCCGCCCAGTGGCTCGACGCCCCGGACCGGCAGATCGGGCGGCGGCTGCTGGAGGTCCAGCCCGGGGCGGCCGCCGGCGGGCTGATCGACGCCCTGGCCGACGTCCTCGACGGCGGGCGGGCCCTGCGGGCGTACTCCGTCGACTACACCGAACAGCGCAGCGACGGCCTGCACCGTACCCAGCTGCTGTACGACGCGGCGTCCTGCGGGGACAAGGTGCTGGCCACGTGGCGCCCCGCCCGCAACCGTACGGAGCTGCTCTCGCTCGACGCCCAGTACATCGCCTCCATGGGCTGGGGCACCTGGGACCTGCTGTCCGGCACCACGACCTGGTCCGAGGGCCTGCACGCGATCTTCCGTACGGACACCGGACGCGCGCTGTCGCTGGTGGAACTGTGCGACGACGTGCTCCTGGACGACGTGCCCCGGTTCGCCAGGTTGCTGACCGCGCTGCTCGACGGGGAGGAACCGCCCGGGGCCGAGATCCGCTTCACCGTGCTGGGGGAGATCCGCACCCTCCACCTGGTGGGCCACCCCGTCATCGCCCGGGACGGTCTGCCCTGGGCGCTGCACCTGATCGCGCGCGACCTGACCGCCCAGGTCCGCAGTCGCCAGCGGCTCGC
The DNA here is from genome assembly GCF_043201855.1 of Streptomyces sp. NPDC048257. NCBI lineage: Bacteria > Bacillati > Actinomycetota > Actinomycetes > Kitasatosporales > Streptomycetaceae > Streptomyces > Streptomyces sp. NPDC048257. Next base: position 110,874 of record NZ_JBICZI010000003.1, on the reverse strand, counting down.
GGCGACCAGGCGCCAGACCGAGCAGCTGCGCGAGGAGGCGGCGGCCGAGCGGCGGGTGGCCACCGCCCTGCGGGAGGCCCTGCTGCCCACGCACTCGGCGGAGCTCGCCCAGCTCGGGCTCTCCGTGGCGTCCGCGTACCTGCCCGCGGAGTCGGACGCCGTCGGCGGGGACTGGTACAAGTGCCGCCTGCTCCCCGACGGACGGATCCTGCTCGCCATCGGCGACGCCTGCGGCCACGGCCTGAGCGCCGTCGCCCGGATGGCGCAGCAGCGGCACGCCCTGGCCGGCCTCGCGCACACCCCCGGCGCCGACGCCGGGCAGCTGACCACCTGGCTCAACGAACTCCTGTGCGCCGACCCCGGCGCCGAGACGGCGACCGGGATCATCGGCCACATCGACGGGAACCACCACCTGCGGTGGGCATGCGCCGGCCACCCCGCCCCCCTGCTCCTGCGCGAGGGGCGGGCCGCGGCGCTCGACACCGGGCACGGGGGGCCGCTGTTCGGGATGCTGCCCGGCCACGCCTACGAGACCAGCAGCTTCCCCCTGGTACCCGGCGACCTCCTGCTGCTCTACACGGACGGCATGGTGGAGCGTCGCGGGGAGGACATCACCCAGGGCATCGAGGCCCTCCGCTCGGTACTCCAGTCCTGCACCGGGCTCGACGCGCGGGAAGCCCTGGACCGCATCATGGCCGCCTATGCGGCCGAGGACCACGAGGACGACACCTGCCTGCTGGCGATCCGGCTCGACGAGGCGTGATCACGACGTGTCCGTGTCGCCCGGACAGCCGCAGGACGTGATCACGGCCGGGGCCGGGGAAGCGATGGAACCGTGGCTTGCGAGCCCGGCCTGATGACCACTCCCTGCCCCTGCTTTCCCACGGCGGGGAACCTGCCCGTGATCCGTATGACGAGGAGTACCCATGGAGTTGAGCCGAGACGATTTCGCGCTGGCCGCATTGGTCCCGGCTCCGGCTCCGGCTCCGGCGCCCTTGGCCGCGGGGCCGGCGGCCGAACAGGCCGAACAGGCCGTACGGGCCGCACGGACCGCACGGGCCGGCGTACGGGGACCTCCGAACGCACTGCCCCGGACGGGGGTCTGGGCAGTACGCGGTGCGAGGGGCGCCCGGGCGGGCCCGAGTTCGGCGCCATGGTGGACCGGTCCCTCCGGACGCACCGACCCACACGGGGGTGGGGTCAGTGGGCAATGCCGTCGATCAACTCCCCGGCAGGCCGCCGGGGGTGGCCGGGCCGAGGCGGTCCGCGCACCCCCGTCTACTCGTCGTCGAGCTGGTGGTCGGCCCAGACATAGCTTTCGGGAAGCAGGTCGGTGACCAGGACGGTTCGGATGCGATCGCCCGCGCCGACGATGATCTTGAGGGCGGGAAAGTAGTCGAGGAGGACCTGGCGGCACCGTCCGCACGGAGGGACGATCCCGCGGTCGCGATCGCCCACGGCCACCACCGTGTCCAGCTCGTAGACGCCCTGGGCGGCGGCCGTGCCGATGAGGACCAGCTCGGCACACGGCCCTCCCGTGAAGTGGTGGGCGTTCACCGCGGTGACGATCCTGCCGTCTCGGGCGCGGGCCGCAGCCGCCATGGTGTGGTGGTCGCCACGGCAACGGGTGCGGGCGACGTGCGCCGCGGCCTCCACGAGCTCATGGTCGATGGGGTGGGTCTGCGAGGTCATCTTCTCTGCCTTCGTGCGGTGTCAGGCGACGTTGGCGCGGGTGACGGACGGTGCGCAAGCGAATATCGGCGTGGTGGCGGTTCCGGATTCCGGCAGGGCGGAGCGGTCGACCCGGTGGCCCTGCCCTCGGAGCCGTGCCACGGGGCACCCCACGGGGCGCGGCGTGCGTGCCCGTGACCTGTACTCCTGCTGGAATGGCTGCTTCGGAAGTCCGGGGCGAGGAGGTCTGTTGCCGCAGCGTGACGGGGAGCCCGACGGGCCCGGCGGTGGGCGGGACGGGCTGTGGAAGCGTGTCCGGGCGGCCGAGGCCGCCGTCGGGCAGATCGGTACGGCCCTCGACGCGGCGACCACCTGCGAGGAGCTGGCCGGTTTCCTGTTCCGGAACGTGTGCGACGCGGTCGCCGTGGACCTCGTCGCCGAGGACGGCGGCTCCCTCCGCGTGGCGACCGCGGGCGCCGTCCGGCTGCTGACCGCGGGGACCGCAGCGTCGCCCTCGGTACGGGCGACGGACGGTGGACATCGGCTCTCCGAGTGGGCGACCGTCGCCGACGGCGTTCCGGTCCACGTCCTCTCGGTCCCCCTGCCGGACCGGGACCGGGACCGGGCTCACGGCGTGCTGACCGTCGTACGGGCCCGGGCGGGCTTCAGCGACCACGAGGCGGCGACGATCCACTTCTCGGCCCGGCTGGCCGCCGTGCACCTGGGGCACGCGCGGCAGCTGGCCGCCACGGAGGACACGGTCTCGCACCTCCAGCGGGCCCTCGTGGCGGAACCGGGCCGGCCGCACCCCAATCTGGAGATGGCCGGCCGCTATCTGCCGGCCGGGCCCCGGGCGCTGGTGGGAGGCGACTGGTTCGAGACCATCCGCCTCCACTACGGCCGCACCCTGCTCGTGGTCGGCGACGTGATGGGCCACGGGCTCGACGCGGCCGTGGACATGAACGCGTACCGCTCCACCCTGCGGGACGTCGCGTCCACGGACCTCGCCCCGCACCGGGTGCTGCGCCGGCTCGACGCCCTGGCAGCCGGCGACCCGGCCCGCAGGCCGGCGACCTGCCTGCTCGTACGGGTCGACCCCGCGCGCGGTGTCGCGATGTTCGCCAGCGCCGGCCACCTGCCGCCCGCGGTGTTCGGGGCCGACGGCTCGGCCGCGCTGGTCGACGTGCCGGTCGGCCCACCGCTGGGCACCGGCGTCGGCGGCTACGAAGCCGTTACGCGTGCCATCACCCCGCAGGAGACCCTGCTCATGTTCACCGACGGGCTGGTGGAACGGCGCGGCGAGGACATCGACGTCTCACTGGCCAGGCTGGCGGGGGTGCGGCTGCCGGTGGGGGCGGGGGTGACCGCGGTGGTGGACGCCGTGGTGGAGGGCCTCGACGCCGACCACGCGGAGGACGACGTGGCCGTACTCGCCGCCCGGGCCCGCCCCCGCCCGCCCGCGGACCCCGAAGCCGCCCCGGGCAGCGACCCGGCAGTGACCGGGCATGCGGACTCCGGCATGCCCGGAGGGCCGGGCGAACCTACGGTGGAGTAGTGAGCCATCGCCTCGCCTGCGTCGCCCTGGCCGGCACCCTGTGTGCGACCGCGCTGTCCTGCACGGCGGCGAAGTCCGGGTCGCGCTTCCAGGTCGGGCCCGAGCCCGCGGCGAAGTCGCTCTCCGCGCAGGTCACGGCCGTTCCCCGGGAGAAGCTGGGCGCCACCTACCATGCCGGGTGTCCCGTCCCGCCGGAGCGGCTGAGGCTCGTACGGATGAACCACTGGGGCTTCGACGGCAAGGTGCACCGTGGTGAGCTGGTGGTCCACGAGGACGTGGTGGACCCCGTACTGCAGGTCTTCGGCAAGGCCTTCGCCGCACGCTTCCCGATCCGCCGTATGCGGGTGACGGCCGCGTACGGCGGCAGCGACATCGCGGCCATGGCCGACGACAACACCTCCGCCTTCAACTGCCGGCAGGTCACCGGGGACCCGGACCGGCTGTCCCGGCACGCCTGGGGCGACGCCATCGACATCAACCCGGTGGAGAACCCGTACGTCGACGTCCAGGGCACCAGCCGTCCCCCGAACGGACGCACCCATCTCGACCGGAGCCGTGTCACCCCCGGAATGATCACCCCCGACGGCGTCCTGATCAGGGCGTTCCGGGAGGCCGGCTGGTACTGGGGTGGACGCTGGAGCCCCCCGGACTACCAGCACTTCTCCGCGGGGGGCGGCTGAACCCGCCCCGGCGGCCGGCTCCGGCTTCAGCCGCCCGGGCTGAAGGTCACCGGGAGGCTCTCGGGACCGCGCAGCCCGCCGGGGCGCCAGCGGATCCCGTCGTCCGGCTGCGCGGCGAGCGCGAGCCCGGGCAGCCGGCGCAGGGCCGTACCGATGGCGATCTGACCCTCCAGCCGGGCCAGCGGAGCCCCCAGGCAGTAGTGGATGCCGTGGCCGAAGGCGAGGTGGGCGTTGTCCGGCCGGGTGAGGTCCAGGCGGTCGGGGTCGGGGAAGCGCGCCGGGTCGCGGTCGGCGAGTGCCGCGCCGATCAGTACGGTCGCGCCGCGCGGGACGGTCACACCCGCGATCTCGACGTCCTCGCGAGCGAACCGCGCGATGCCGGGGCTGACGGGGCCGTCGTAGCGGAGGAACTCCTCGATCGCGCCCGGCAGCAGCTCGGAGTCGGAACGCAGCAGCTCGAGCTGGTCGGGGTGGGCGAGCAGCATGGCGATGCCGCCACCGATCAGGTTGACCGTCGTGATGTAGCCCGCGACCAGCAGCAGGAACACCATGGCGATCAACTCGTCCTCGCTCAGCTGCTGTTCCTCGTCACGGGCGGTGATGAGGCCGCTGAGCAGGTCCTCGCCGGGGTGGGCCCGTTTGGCGTGGATGAGCCCGGTCACGTACGCGCGCATGTGCTGCCACGCCTCGTTCACGACGGCGGGATCCGGCGCCTCCGCGCCCCGCCTGATCATCCGGTCGGCCCAGTGCTGGAAGTCGTGGCGGTCGTCGACCGGAACCCCGAGCAGTTCGCTGATCACCGTGACCGGGAGCGGCAGCGCGAAGTCCGCCACGAGATCGGCGCGGCCGGCCGGGACGACCGCATCCAGCAGCTGGTCGGTGAGGGCCTGGATGCGCGGCCGCATCCCGGCCACCCGGCGGGCGGTGAACGCCTTGGAGACCAGGCGGCGCAGGCGGGTGTGGTCGGGCGGGTCGCTGCGGAGCATGTTGCTCAGCATCGACTCGCGTTCCGTTTCGGGCAGTTGCCGCAGGAGCCGGGTGTCCGAGGCGTCGCGTACGTCGCTGCTCAGGCGGGAGTCGGACAGCGCCGCGAGCCCGTCTTCGTACCGGGTGACGAGCCAGGCGTCCAGGCCGCCCGCGATGACGACGCGGCGCACGGGGCCGTCCTCGCGCAGTTGCCGGTACAGGGGGAAGGGGTCCGCGACGAAGGCCGGATCGGCGTAGGGCAGAAGGGCCGGCTGCTGCTCACTCATGGTGCCTCCCGGAGCACGTCGTCGAAGCAGGTCGTCGAAGCGCGTCATCGATCCGCATCGTCCTTGCTGTGGAGAGTGAGGCTATATGTCCACACCTTCCGATCCGTCGCTTTCCGGCCATGCCTGCCGTTTCGTACAGCAGGGCGGGGCGGGGCGGGGCAAGGCGGGGCAGGGCAGGGCAGGGCCAGAGGTCAGGTCAGCGGAGCGATTCCCTGGGCGGCCGCTCGCGCAGGGCCCCGTAGGCGAGGAAGTACGCCGGCAGCCGGTTCAGCCAGCGCGAGTCGGTGAGGAGCTCGGTCAGCCGCTTGGCCCGCCGGGGATCGCCGAACGCGACGCGGCCGGCCAGCAGCGGCTCGATGACCTGGGTGTGGGCGAGGCGCTGGAGGCCCTGGGTCGCCACGGTCGTGGGCAGGCGGCGGCGCTGTACACGGCGTACGTCCCGGAGGCCCACGGTGCCCGTGCGCAACGGGCCCACGAGGTGACGGGCCGCGGCCACCGCGTCCTGCACGGCGAGGTTGATGCCGATGCCGAAGACCGGAGACATGGCGTGGGCGGCGTCGCCGATGCACAGCAGCCCCGGGCGGTGCCAGCGGCGCAACCGGTCGAGCCGTACGTCGAGGAGCTTGACCTCGTCCCATGAGGTGACGGCGTGCGCCCGGTCGGCCAGCCAGGGGACGGCTTCGGTGAACTGGGCCATGAAGCGCTCGAGCCCCTCGGCGCGGCGCTCGGCATCGGTTCCCTTGGGGATGAGCCCCGCGCACTGCCAGTAGTCGCCGCGGTCGATGAGGGCGGTGAAGAACCGTTCCCCGAGGCCCCCCACGAGCCCGCTGGGGTCCTCCTCGCTGCGCGGCAGCCGGAACCACCAGGCGTCCATGGGGCACGCGAAGTCCTCCAGCCCCAGCTCGGGCAGGGCCCTGGCCAGCGAGCCCCGGCCGTCACAGGCCACGGTCAACGAGGCCCTGAGTTCGCCGGTGCCGCCGTCCGCGGTGCGGTACCGCACGCCCGTGACCCTGCCGCGCTCGATCAGGAAGGAGGTCGCCTCCGTGTTCATGCGCAGCCGGAAGGAGGGCTCCCGGCGCGCTTCGTCGGCGAGCAGGTCGAGCAGGTCCCACTGCGGCACCATCGCGATGTAGTTGTACTTCCCGTGCAGTGCGCCGATGTTCCCGACCGTGACGAGGGAGCGGTCCGGCCCGATGGGCAGCTGTACCGAGGTGACCCGTCGCTGTGGCAACCGGGCGAAGCGCTCGGCCAGGCCGATGTCGTCCAGCAGCGACAGGGTGGACGGGTGCACGGTGTCCCCGCGGAAGTCGCGCAGGAAGTCGCCGTGCTTCTCCAGTACGGTCACCTCCACCCCGGCCCGGGCCAGCAGCAGGGCCAGCACCATTCCGGCGGGCCCTGCGCCCACCACACAGCAGGTGGTTCGTTCCACGGCAACCACTTCCTTCACCGGCATCGGGTAAGCCCCCATGACGTATACCGCACGTACGGCGCCGGTGGCGGTCGGGGCGACGACGCGCCCGTCCCGAAAAGAGTGGATGTGGTGAAGAGTCCCCGAACATCGGGGCGTTGTCTCCCCTGCCCGCGCCCCGGCGAGGACGATGGGAGGCAAACGGTACGAACGAGGAGGATCCACATGAGGGCACGTCACTTACGCACCTTGTTGGTCGCCGGCGCCGTGGCGCTGGTCTCACTCACCTCCACCACCCCCGCGCAGGCCCTGCCCACGTGCCCCGGTAACGCCATCTGTCTGTGGCGGTACCAGGACGGGACGGGGGAGCTCTACGTCTGGCGTGGCGGCTACGTGGACCTCCCCAGCCGGTTCGTGGACCACGTGGGGTCGTTCCGGGCCAACCGGAGCGGGGCGTTCATCGACTGGGCGAAGGGCAAGGACTGCCGGCCGGTCCGTACCGGCGACTACGCCAGCAACTACAGCGGCCGCTTCGGCTCGAAGATCGACGCGGTGGGAGACAACTGCTGACCCCTGCCGACCGCCGCGATCCGACGGCGCGGGCCGGCACACCTGGTCAGATCGAACCCCGACGGGGCTGCGGACAGCCGCAGGACGTGAGCCCTGGTCGCCCGTAGCGGCTGGGGCTCAGTAACGCAGGGCCGTACCGGTCTGCGCCGTCACCGTGCCGGACAGTTTGTGGGTGCTGCGGGCCGTCCCCTGGCCCGTGCCCTTCCCGGCGACGTCCGTGACCGTCACGACCACGGTGTCGACGAGACTGCCGCCCTCGTCCTTGAACTCCACCTGCACCGCGAAGGACTTGGTCGCGTCGTCGGTGTTCTGCACGGTCACGGGGACCGTCGTGTACCCGTCGGTGCCGGTCGCCACCGTGCCCAAGGACACCTGGCCCTTGGCATCGACCCCGCCCTTCACCTCGGCGAGCTTGTCCTTCGCGACGGCAGCCGCGGACTCGGCGGCCCGCGCGGCCTCGGCCGCGGCCGACGAGACCGCTTCGCCGGCCGATTTCACCGCCGACGCGGCGCTCGACACGGCCCCGGACGGATCGCCGTCGCCGCCGCCCGAGCAGCCCGCGGCGCCGAGCGCCACCACCGACAGCGCCACCGCACCTGCCGCACCACGCATCCACGCGACCGCCGTCACCATGCCTCCACGGGTATCTGCCGGACCTGCGACTCACCGGACCGTCCCAGTCAAAGGCCCGGCGGCCCGGATGCCCACTGGACCGGGCATCCGGGTGAGGCCGTACGGAGGGTCCGGCTCCGGCTCCGCGGGGGCGAGGCGCCTCAGCGGCCTCCGGTGGCCAGGCGGTGTTCGTGCATCCGCAGCTGCAGGGCCGCGAGGTCCAGCAGGGGAGTGGCCACGCCCAGCGCGCGGGCGCGCACGGTGAGGTCGGTCAGGACGTGGTCGGCCTCCGTCGGCGCCCCCGCGACGAGGTCCCGGTACAGGGACGGCGTGAGCAGAGGTGATGCGGGAGCGGAAACGACCGTGCGGGAGGGGCGCCGTTCGGTCAGGTCCGGGTCAGGTCCGACCGGCGCCGAGGGGACTGTCCTCGGCGGGAGTGCGCGGGGAGCGCGGTGCGTAGCGGGACACCGCCACCCCGGCCAGGCAGAGCGCCCCGCCGAGGAGCGTCAGCCATGCGGGTACCTCGCCCAGGAGACCCCAGCTGAGCAGTACGACGATGGCCGGGACGGCGTACGTCGTCGCACCCAGCTTGCCGGCGGGCATGCGGGCCAGGGCGTAGGTCCACGTGGTGAAGGCGAGGGCGGTCGGCACCACGCCCAGGTAGACCATGTTCAGGGTCGCGGACACCGGGGCCCCAGGGATCTCCGCGAGCAGCCGACCCGTGAAGGGGAGGCAGGCCACGGTCCCCGTGAGGCAGGCGAAGGCGGTGACCTGGAGGGGGGTGCCGTAGGAGAGTGCGGGCTTCTGGGCGATGACGCCGGTCGCGTAGGCCACGGCGGCGAGCAGGCAGAGGACGACCCCCAGCACCGAGGTCGAGCCGCCCTCGCCGGAGGACATCGACAGGCCCACGACCACGGCTCCGGCGAAGGAGACGGCCATGCCCACCAGGAGGCGCGGGGGCAGCGCCTCGCCGAGGAGGCGGGCCGCGAGGAGCGCCATGAGGATGGGCCCGATATTGACGAGCAGCGACGCCGTACCCGCGTCGACCAGTCGTTCACCCCAGTTCAGTGCGATCGTGTAGCCGCAGAACCACACCACACCGGACACCAGGATTCCGCGCCAGGCCTCGCGCGGTGGCAGGCCCTGCCGGCGTACCAGGAGCAGCACGGCGAGCACGAGGGAAGCGGCCAGCAGCCGGCCGAGGGCCAGGGCGCCGGGTGAGTACGCGGCCCCCGCGCTGCGGATGGAAACGAAGGCGGAGGCCCAGGCGAACACCGTGAAGGTGACGGCCCCGACCGTGAGGACGCCGGGCGGGATCGGACGAGAGCGGAACGTCATAAGCCCAGCCTACGACGCCAACATTTCGGTGTCGACCGAATTAACCACGGTGCGTTTCTCGAACCCAGGGCTCAGCTCCACGCCTCCGGCGTGATTCCCAGCAGGTCGTGGAAGGCCCGCTCCCCGGCATCGGTCACTTCCAGTCCCCGCCCGCCGCCCGCCGGACGCACCACCCACTTCTCGTCCGAGGCCCGCGCGCACAGGCGCGCCGCGGCGAGGCCGCCCAGGTGGCGACGGCGCTCGGTCCAGTCCAGGCAGGAACTCGCCAGCCGCCTGCGCCCTTCGCCGGCGAGGCTGATGCCGGCCTCCGCGCACCAGGCCCGGCCGGCGTCGGTCAGTTCGAACACGTCCTCCGTGCGCAGCAGCCCGCGCCGCTCCATCGCGTCGGTCACCGCCATGCCGAACCGCCCGGCGAAGTGGTCGTAACAGGTCCGGGCGCGGGCCAGCGGGTCCGGAGCGGAGACCACGGGCACGGCGTGCGCCGCGTCCCGGTCCGGAATCGCGTGCGAGGCGAGTGCGTCGAGCAGGCGGGCGGTCGCGGCGTCGGCGATGCGCACGTAACTGTGGCGCCCCTGCCGTTCGGTCGCGCAGATGCCCGCCTCGAGCAGTCGGGTGAGGTGGCCGCTGATGGTGGAGGGCGCCACCGAGGTGATGCGGGCCAGCTCGCCCGCGGTCCAGGCGCGCCCTTCCAGCAGCGTCATGCAGATCGCGGCCCGCGTCTCGTCGGCGAGCGCGGCGGCGAAGGCGGCCAGCAGGGCCCCGGGGGCCGGCCCGCACGTGGGCGCCGGCCCGGGATGCGTCTCGTTCATACGTCCAGGATGCCCCATGATTTCGGTAAACAGCGAACCATTCGCACGGGCTGAGGTGTGAAGGGCTGCGGGCTTCCGCCTCGACGATCGGGGTCGGGCGGGGGCGGGTCCTCTGTCGCGACCGGGGGTCCACCGGCCACACTGAGGACTTCGGGGTACAAACCCCCGTCACGAGGAGGTGGTGGGGTGTCGTCGTCGGGTGACCCCACGGAGCAGTCCGCTCCGGTCGTGCGGCCCGAGGTGTGGGAGACGTACGGGCCGGCCGATCTCAGCGCCGTTCCGGTGTTCGCCGGAGGGTTCATCAACTTCGGCTACTGGAAGGCGGTCGATCTCGAACGGCCTCTGTCGCAGGGCGACCGGATCCGCAGCGAGCAGGACCTCTACCGGCACGTCCTCGACGCGGCGGCCCCCGGGGGCGGCCGGGCCGTCGAGGTCGGCTGCGGTCTCGGCCTCGGGTGCGCCCTCGCGCTGGAGGAGTACGGGCCTTCGGTCATCACGGGGGTCGACATCCACCCCCAGCAGCTCCAGCGGGCCCGTGAAGCCAACTCCTCGCTCCTCGAAGCGCAGCCCGCCCGGCTGCGCTTCGTGCTCGGGGCCGCGGAGGACCTGCCGCTCGGCGACGCGGAATTCGACTGCCTCTACAGCGTGGAGGCGGCCCAGCACTTCCCGGACCTGCCCGCGTTCGCGCGGGAGGCGGCGAGGGTCCTGCGCCCCGGCGGCCTGGTGGCGGTCACCAGCTTCTTCACGGTCGGCGGCGCGCTCGAGCCCGCGGAACGCCTCGCGGGGCTGCTCGACTCGTTCGCCAGCGGCCTGGACATCGCCCGCCCCGTGTCGCGGCTCGAGGAGGCCCTCGCGGAAGCCGGTTTCGCCGACGTCCGGGTCGCCTCGATCGGCCCGCAGGTCTGGCCGGGCTGGGACCGCTGGCTCTCCCGCCTCTGGGCACCGGGCACCTGGCCCCGGAACTTCCTGGCCGCTTGGGAACAGCAGATCCTGGACTACTACGTCGTGACAGCCACCCGCCCCTGAGGGCCGGCCCGTACGGGCTGCACGCTCGCCCCGGCCCCGCTCGTGACGGGCAGGTCGCATGTCAGTGGCTCCGCCTATTCTTCCGGCATGTCAGTGAACATCGATCTTGCTTTCACCGTCACCAGGGTCGCCGACGAGCCGCAGGCCTGGCAGATCGTCCGCGCCCTGCAACAACTGATGGACGAGGAGGACATAGCCGACCAGGTCACCATCGGGGTGGCCGTGGACGACGACGGCTCGTCCTTCGTCTCCGGGGACTCCGACTTCCCGCTCGGCATCTCCCGCTTCTACCTCTGGCAACCGCACTTCGAGGGACTCTTCGCGTCGACGGTCGCCGACGTCGCGCCCGCGGCCAAGCCGGAGATCCGTTGGGGCTACCCCGACGAGGAGTACTGAGAGGTCACCCCCGGCCGGGCGGGAGCGAGCGCGGGGGCGGTGGGGGAGCAGGGGGCAGTGCCCAGCGGATCGCCCGGGTCACGGCGTGGCCGCCGGCGCGAGCGGCAAGGGGCGGAAGCCGGGCGGCCGCGGGCGCGTCGGCGGCCACGGCGGTCCTCGCCCAGGGCGGTAGCAGATCCACCGCTGCCGCCGCCAGCAGCGCGTACGGAAGCCGGGCGGCCCCCGGCAGCGGCGGATCGGTCAGCAGAAACCGGGCGGTGTCCCGGGAAGCCGCCGTCGGCCGCAGATCGGGCCGGTACCGCGCCATCCGCAGGGCCAGCTCGTGTCCGCTCTCCGGCGGCCGGTCCGCGCCCAGGGCGCGGGCCACGCGCGCCGTGTCGGCGAGGTACGCATCGCAGCCCGCGGAGTCCAACGGGCGCCTTCCGTACCGCTGATGGGCCCGCAGGAAGCAGTCCGCCTCGGCGATGTGCACCCAGGTCAGCAGCTCCGGGTCGTCGGCCCGGTACGGTACGCCGTCGGCCGTCCGGCCCCGGATACGCGCGTGCACCTCCCGTACGCGGGCCACGGCCGCCTCGGCGTCGTCGCTCGTGCCGAAGGTGGTGACCGCCAGGAAGGTACTGGTCCGGTGCAGGCGCCCCCAGGGGTCGCCCCGGTAACCCGAGTGCGCCGCCACGGCGGCCATCGCGACGGGATGCAGGGATTGCAGCAGCAGGGCGGCCAGCCCGCCGACGAACATCGACGCGTCCCCGTGCACCCGCCGCACCGGCCGGTCCGGCGCGAACCACCGTGGCCCCGGGGTCGTGTGGATCCGCGCCCTGTTCTCCCGCCCGTCCGGCCCGGCGACGCGCAGGAAGACCGCCTCGCCGGCCTGCCGTCTGATCCGCTGGACGGTGGCCCTCGCCCTTGCCATGCGCCCAGTATGAGCCGTGCTCGTACCGGTGCTCCAGGCCCTGGAACGCAGAGGTCCGTGCGGGGCGCGGGCCCCGCATGCCCGAAGTGCCAGGGCGTTCAGATGATGTGGATGCGCTCCAGGGCGCCGGAGGTGTCGCGGATCATCAAATCGTTGCCCTTGGCGCGCTCCTGCTCGATGAATCCGAGGAGGAGCACCGCCCGGTTGATCACGTCGGACTTGCTGACGCCGCTCGCGGCCGTCAGCTCGGAGACGACGGTGACGGCCGGCGGGCACAGGGTCACGGAGTACCGCTCGCTGTCGGGGTGAGGGGGAAGCTGATCCATGGCGAATGCCCTTCCTGTGGTCGAGAGGTGCACCATGGTTGCATCACTCGCGCGCGCTGTCGCACCAATTATGCGCACCACGATCGACGAAGAAGAGGAAGGGCCTTTGGGCAGGCGCATGGGGGCGACGGCTTCAGCCGCGCGCTCGCCGGGCCGCTGTCACGGCCCGGCGCCTCCGGTGACCGGCGAGGGGTCTCTCCGGCCCCCGATCACCGCCAGCGGGGCGGGACGAAGCCGTAGTAGCCGCCGAGCAACTGCCGGTAGTCGACGTCCTGCAGGTGCTGGTCCCGTACGAACTCGGGGGCGTCCTTGACCTGTTCCCTGGTCAGCGCGACATGGATCCTCTCGTCCTCCACATCGATGGCGGTGACGGTGCCCGCCGGGAGGAGGACCTCCTTGCCGAAGATCCACGGGCCGGTGTCCACGACCAGATAGGCGGATCCGGCCTCGTCGGAGTGCTTGTCGACCTTTCCGATGCTGCCGTCGGTCGCCTCCACCTTGTAGCCGGACAGGTCCACATCCTCAAGGCGGCCAACGGTGATGTGGTAATCCCAGACGTTCTCAGACATGGGTGAAACAGCTCCCTTCGTCGATCCGTGCTCCGTCATCGCGCGCCTGCCCCGCGGCGTCGCGGCTACACGCCCGCGCCGCCCCGATCCGGGCTGACGCCCCGTGAAGGGGAGCCGGGGCAGGGCCTGGTGGGGGCGCGGGCTACGCTCCGCAGATGGAACGCGCAGAGGTACTCAAGCGAGTGATCGGCATCCTCACCGACGCCCAGGACATCCGCCGGGCTGCCGAAGCCGGAGAGAACGGCGAGGGAGAGAACGGGGAGAACGGCGGGGCCGGGGAGGAAGGCGCCGGCCCGGAGCCGACCGCCGGTGTGGCCACGCTGCTCCTGAACGAAATGCTGCCGTCGATCAGGGTGCCGGCCGACGCCTCCCCCCAGCAGGTGGCATCCCTCGTCGCGGAGGCCCTCGGCCCCGCCCTGCACACGATGGTCTCCGGTTTCAGCCTGGCGTTCACCAGCCTCGCGATGGTGCACGACAGCGGGCGGACCGACATGTCCTCGCTCGCCGTCCTCCAGGAGCTCGCCCTGGAGATCGAGGCAGGGACCTACGACGAGGGCCCGTAGGGCCTCGTCGTAGGTCCCTGCCCCGGAACCTACGGCCGGAGGTCGTTACTCCGAGTCGTCGTCGCCCGTACGGGTCATCTTTCGCTCCTGCAGCCGCCTCAGTTCCTCCGGCGTCTTGCCGGCGACAGGCTTGCTGGCCTCGGGGTGTACGGGATCCGGACCGGGGTCCTTCTGCACCTGCTCCTCACGACCCTTTCCGGGCTTCTGACGCTTGCTCTCCATACCGCTCATGGCTGCCGCTCCCTCGCAGATCTCATGGACAGGGAATCCGGACACCCTCCGCCTACCCGCGAACGGCCCGGTCACCCTGCTCGTACGACCCATCCTGAAGTGATCGGACCCGGGCGGCCACGCGATGCGTCATCCGGCTCAGCAGCGGGAAGGCGCCCGGCATGCCGGAAACGATCACCAGCCTCGCCACCCGTGTCGCACGCCGCCGCCGCGAGCCGGTCGCCGTCCAGGCCCTGCGGTCCACCGCCGCGGCCGTCATCAGCTACGTCGTCGCGCTGCGCCTGAGCAGCGAGCCGAATCCCCTGACCGCGCCACTGACCGCCCTGCTCGTCGTCCAGGTCACCCTGTACTCCACGCTGACCACCAGCATCCGCCGGGTGAACTCCGTGGTCGTCGGAGTGCTGATCGCGATCGGCTTCAGCGCGCTGGTGGGGCTGACCTGGTGGAGCCTCGGCCTGTTGATCCTGGCGTCCCTGGTCGTCGGCCACCTCGTACGCGTGGACGAGTTCGTGCCCGAAGTCGCGATCAGCGCCATGCTCGTCCTCGGCGTCACCCAGGTCACGGACACGGCCTGGGACCGGGTGCTGGAGACGATCATCGGAGCGGTGGTCGGACTGCTGGTCAACCTCCTCCTGGCGCCACCGCTCTGGGTCGGCCCGGCGGGCGCCGCGATCACCGACCTCGCCCAGCGCATGAGCCGGCTGCTCGACCACCTCGGCGAGGAACCCTCCGCAACGGGCAGGGTCGAACAGGCCGCGGCCCGGCTGCACGAGGCACGCCGCCTCGACAACGACATCGCCCAGGTCGACGCAGCCCTCCGGCAGGCCGAGGACAGTCTCCGGCTCAATCCGCGGGTCAAGGAGGGCCTGCTCTTCCGGCTGGTGCTGCGCACCGGCCTGGACACCCTGGAGATCTGCGCGGTGGTCCTCCGGGTCGCCTGCCGGACCCTGACCGACCTGGCCAGGGCCCGCCCCGACGGCCCGCTCTTCGACCCGGGGGCCGCGGACGCGCTCCGGCAGGTGCTGCGGCACACGGCCATCGCCGTGGAAAGCTTCGCCCAGCTCATCACCGCGCAGGTCAGCGCCAACGCGGAAGAGGCGGAGGCCCGCCTGACCGGTGAGCTGGCCGTGGCCCGCGCCCACCGCGACCGGCTCGCGGACCTGCTGCAGGCCTCCGCCCGCGAGGACCCGGCGCACTGGCAGCTGTGGGGCGCGCTGCTCACCGAGATCGACCGGGTCCTCGACGAACTGGGCGTGGACAAGCGGTCCCAGCGCCTGCTGGAAGAACTCGACCAGCACACCCGCACACGGCGCACGGGCCGGCTGGGCCGACTGCGCCGGCGTCGGCAGGACCGTGCCTGACCGCGTACGGCCGCGTACGACCGCGCATGAGGAAAGGCTGAAGAATGGTGCACGTACTGGGCAGCAGAGTTCTGCTGCGCCCCACGGACCCCGAACGCTCGCGAGCCTTCTACGGAGACACCCTGGGCCTCGCCGTCTACCGCGAGTTCGGCACCGGCCCCGAGCGCGGCACGGTGTACTTCCTCGGCGGAGGCTTCCTCGAACTCTCGGGGCGAGCGGAGGCGCCGCCGGCGCCGGGCCTGCGGCTGTGGCTCCAGGTCGCGGACGTACAGGCGGCGTACGAGGAACTGCGCGGCCGGGACGCCGAGGTACTGCGGCCTCCCCAGCGCGAACCCTGGGGCCTGATCGAGATGTGGATCGCCGACCCCGACGGCGTACGCATCGTCGTGGTGGAGGTCCCGCCGGACCACCCCCTGCGCTTCCGCCCCTGATTCCGCGCCTAAGGGCTGTCCCGTAGTCCCCGGCGGGCGCACGACGCATGCGGGGGAGCCGCGTGGCCGGACTCCTCCGCAAGCGCCCAGCCGTTCTTGCGTTCCAGCGGAGCTGTCAGGCGCCGCCGCTCCCCTGGTAGGGCCTGCCCAGGGGTAGCCGACTGCGGAGGCGGAGCACCCTCGGCCGCCCGCTGCCGCACCGGACCGGCGCCGAGGGGAAGACGGCGGGCCGAGGTGCGCGTCCGTGCGGCAGCGGGAGCCGCTCAGTGCGGAGGTTGACTCACTGGATCAGGTCGGTGTGAGGATGGTCCGGCGATTCCGGGCAGACGTAGAGCTGCAGGCGGTTGCCCCGGGAAACCTGAACCTTGGGCGGGTTCGCCACACGGGCGTCGTCGAGGGAGGCGAGGGCTTGATCCTCGTACGGGACCCAACCCGTGTTGCTGCTGTCCCATTCGTTCGAGGCGATGGTCAGCAGGGGGACCATCCTGGTGCCACAGCCGGTGCAGAACCGGGCAATGGGATCGGTGAGACCCCACCGGGGCCAGCCGCCGACCTTCCAGCCCGGGGCGACGGACAGCTCGCTCCCGTAGAACGAATCCGGGTAGGGGGCCCACGAGCTGTCCACAGCGGATCCGGCTGCCTGCCAGTTGCTCCAGTCCCCCAGCTGCTGTTGCAGCTCCTTGCTCACATCCATGGGGTTGGGGTACTCGGTGATCTGCTCCGGCGCAAGCACGCACGGCTCCGGCCTGTAGCCGTCGTACTCCTCCTCGATCGGCTCGGGCGGCTCGGCGAGGATGTCGCTGACTTCGGCAGCAGAGCGCCAGAACAGCGCGGTCGGAGGCTTGTACTCCGGCTCGTGCTCGAAGGGACACCACAGGACCTGGAGCAGATCGGCCTGGCCGGGCGGTCGCAGCAGGGGTATGTCGCGCACGTACAGCTGCGCCACGGGCAGCATGGCGTTCGGGCCCTCCTCCAGCCACCCGTGCGGCTCTTCGCAGTGGGGCCACGGCTCGTCGGCGGGCCACAGCAGCGGCCCGCCGACGGAGCTGTCGTGCGGTGTCGGAGACCCGGGGCGGGGATGCAGCCGGATCGCCGGACGTGCCAGCGGGGCCAGTTGAGGAAAGACCGCGGTGACGTCGACCGGCCGCGGCGGGGTGGTACGGCTCATTCCGGCTCCCGAAGGCGCGAATCAGGTGGGTTAGTTGCCGAGGTTCAGCAGCCCGGTGTTCTTCTGCGTGTTGGTGATGTAGACGTCGGGGAACAGCGGCGCTGACGTTCCGTCCGACCGTTCGACCCTAGCGCTCATCGTGACCCCCTGCGGAATCGTGCTGTCGCTGTTCCGGTAGTCCGGCGTCACCTGGTAGAAGATCGCGTCGTTCGGCCCGAGGATGCCGCCGTCCTTCACCTCCCTCACCGCCTTTTGAGCCGCGGCCTCGTAGGTCCGCATGCTGGGCGTTCCGGTGTTCGTCCCCGACTGCCAGCAGGGGAAGAGATTGTCCGGTCCGCCGTCGTTCTTGCCACCCTTGCCGCCGAGGACGTTGGGTATCAGATGACACCGGGCGAGCCCGGCTGTGGTCGAGTTGGCTTGGCGGAACAGGTCGGCGTCCGCCCAGCCGGTGATGTCCCCCTCCGCCTCGCTACCCTTTGGCGGCACGGTACCGAGGCACGCCTGCGCCTGGGCCGCCCGAGTACCCGGCGGACCCGGTGGGGTGGTTTTGATGTTGACGTGGGGGACCGCTTCGGTGGTGTTCTTGATCCACCCATTGCCGGATGTGACCGATCCGGCGGGAGCGCGCTGACGGCAGACGGCCTGCGGCTCGGCGATCGAACCGGATATCTCGACCTTGAACTGGTCGTCTTCCACCACTCGCTGGTTCGCGAAGCCTTCGGCGAGCTGGGCCTCAGCAGCCTGCTTGTCCGCGAGCGGGACATGAGCACGCGCGCAAGGGCTGCTCGTGCCGCCGTCCAGCACATCGACGACCCAGCCCCCGCGGGTGCTGTGACGGGGGAGGATCTCGGCGCACTGAGCGCCGTCGGTTCCTCCTTCACGGGTGACCGCGAAGGGGAACTCTCCGCAGTTGTCGGTCGAAACGAGGTCCGTTCGGGCCTGGAAGGTTCCGCAGGTCCGGGCCGTCCGGCCGGCTATGTCGCCCCGTGCCCGGGTCAGCGGCTTGGCGCGTCCCCAGCCGTCGGGGAGGTTGCTCTGGGCCCACAGGTAGCCGGCCGCCGCGGCCCCCGCGCCCGCCGGGGTCGGCTGGTCGCTCATCCTGACGACCGGCATGATGCTGGGCACGACGCAGCCGGGGTCGGCCGTGCCGGTGGTGGCCGCATCCCGTACGTCGTCGTCGCAGCGGATCTTCTCGGGGTTGCTCCAGGAGGCGCTCGGGTCCGTGATCTGGGCGCCGGGAGACGTCACGAACAACTCGTACGACGTCGCAAAGTCGACCTTCGTGCCGGGAGCCGGGGTGGATTCGTAGACCACGTCGCCGGAGAGGACCTGGTCCTTGACTATGGTCTTGTTCGTCCACCGGGGAGACTTGGTGACCTTGCAACCGGCCGAGCACGCAGGCCTGAACCGCACACTCAGGGCCGTCACGGCCTGAGTCGCACCGGTCATGGTCACCCTGACGAGCTCGCTCCACGTCGTGCCCTTGGCGGGCAGCACGGCGCTGCTCGAAACGTCCAGTGTTCCGGTGCCGATCACCTTGTCGTTGCTGTCCTTGAGCGTGTACAGCACGGTCAGGCCGTGCACGCAGTAGGCAAAGCGGTTGTGGTACCACGTCCTGGGGGCTGCGAGTGCGCAGCTGCCCGAGTCGGCGGCGGCAGCGGGGGCTGCCGCCGGCGGCGCGGCGGCGAGGGACCTCGGCCCGGCCGGGGTCGCCGGGGTGGCGATCGTGGTGACGCAGCCCTTCACCGCTCCCGCCTTGCGCTCGCGGGAGCCGGCGGGCGTGGGCTCGCAGTTCTCCCCGGGAGTCACCGTGGCGGGTTGGGTCTTGCTGGGAGTGTGAACGCCGGTCAGACCGTTCGGGTCGGCGCTGCCTGCCTTACGGGCGGACGCCTGCGCCGTCGGCGCCTTGCCGGCGGCGCCCTGGCCGTCGGCGGCGGCGGTACCGGTCGCGGTGAGGCTGAAAGCGAGGAGGAGACCGGGAAGTATGCGTCTCCAGCGTGGTGAAATCATGTCTTCTCTCTGTAGGAGGTCGACCCGGGCGACATCTGGCCGAGTGTCCGATCGGTCGTGCTGAATCGCCTTCTGTCACCCAGGGCGAGAAATGCAATGGGGAGGTATCTCGGGGCAATGCGAGGCGGGTCGAAGGGGTCGTCGCGCCGAGGGATCCGGCTCCCGGAGCGGGTTCGGACACAGATCGCCGTCCAGGAGCCGGCCGGCGAGTCAAGCCCGCCGTGTCGGGTACCCCGACCAGCCGAAACGTTCCTTCGCCAGCCGGTTCGTCAGCCCCAACCTGTGACCGGAGACCGGAGGCGGAAGGTCAGCACGGCGGGGGGAGGAAGTGACGGTTCGGCTGTCAGGAGACGAGGTCGTAGAGCAATTTGGATGCGGCCCCGGCGGCCTTTTCCACGGTGCGGACGACCGGCTTGGCCACGGTGACGGCGGCACGTCCGCCGCCGCGGGTGAGCAGTCCCAGTGCTGCGCGGCCGGCGGACGATGCGAATTCGCCGCTGGTGAAGCCGTATTCGATGCCGGTGGCGATCGCGCTGACTCCGGCGGCGAGTACGGAGACGCCGAGGCAGACTGCGGCGATGCTGCCGAGAACGGGTGCTGCCGGGAAGAACACGCACGAGACGGCGAAACCTGCCGCGAGGAGTCCTGCGGCCGTGCTCACCTTGTCGGCGGTGTCAGCCCACCACTTGGCGTCGTTCCACCATTCGTCCTTGCCGGACTGGCTTCCCTTGGGGTTGACCGTGTCGTTGTGTGTCGTGTCGGAGGGGTTGCGGTTGGCGTCCCGGTCCTTCTGTGCCTGTTCGGCGGCCACGCGCGCGGCTTCGCGCACCTCGGCCGTCCGCTTGTCCGCGGCGATCTGGCGTGCTTCGGCGGCGGCGGTGGCAGCGGTCTTGGCGTCGCGGCCGGCGGCGAGCTCGGACTGGTGGGCGTTGGCGGCGGAGGCCTGGGCGTTGTAGGCGGAGGTCAGGGCGCTGCGGGCCGCGTCGACGGCGCGGTTGGCGGAGTGGTTGGCCGCGCGGGAGGCGCTCTGGGCGGTGGCGGCGGCGTCCTTGGCCTTGTTCGCCGAGGCCTGGGCATCAGCGGCTGACTTGTCCGCCGAGTCCGCGTGCTGGCGGGCCTTGGCCGCGAAGTCGTCGGCCAGTTTCGCCGAGTCCAGCGCCTTCTGCGCCCACTCCTGGGCCTTCTCGCCGGCGTCCCGGGCCAGTGCGGCGACCTCAGAGGCGAGTGCCGCCTCCTTCTGCGCCCCCTGGGCGAGCTTGGCCGCTGCGGCGATGGTCGCCTGCATGGCAGCTGCGTGGCTGAGGGAGTCGAAGTCGAGCTGGGCCGCTCGGTGCTGGACGGCTTCCACGAAATTCCGGCGCATCCACGCGGGGCCCGACATGGCGACCTCCGCGTAGGCCTTGGAGTACGCGTCGCCGCTGGCGATGACCTTCATGGTCCTGACGGCGTCGTCCTCTTCGACCGCCTTGGGCAGGTCCTCGTCGAAGAACTTCTGGAGGGCTTCGGGTGTGTTCGCGTTCAGCGCGTCGTTGGCGGCCTTGGTGACGGCATTGCCGGGCTTCTGGTGCAGGATCTTCAGGATGTTGACCCGGTTGTCCTGGGCGCGCGACTTGATCACGCCGGAGGTGTTGAAGTCGCCCACCGCGGGGGTGCCGCCGGTGAGGGCCTGGGCCGCCGCCTTCGCCACGGCCGGCTCGGCGACCTGTGCGATGAAGAGGGTGGTCTCGCGGTCGTCCTGGGCCTCGGCGAGCTGCCGGTCGAGGTCGATCCAGGAGTGGACGTCGTAGTCGGACCCGGCGAGTGCGAAGCGGGCGGCCTGACGGGTCCAGGTGCCGTGGGAGTCCAGCAGCACGACGGCTGCCTGACGGCCGAGGGTGGCGGCGACGGTGAGGTCGTCGTTGCCGAGGGCCTGCTCGGCCCTGGCGATCAGGTCCTTGGTGGCCTGGGCGGTCTGCTGCGCCTGGGTGCGCTTGTTCAGGGCGGCCGCACGCTCGCTCTTGTCCAGGAGGGCGAGTTGCGCGGCATCCTTCATGCCTTGCAGCTTGTCGGCCGCCAGCGCGGCCGCCTCGGCGGCGCGGGCGTTCTTCTCCACCGCGATGGCGTCCGCGATGGCCTGGGTCGCGTCGTTGGCGGCCTTGACCGCTTCGTTGGCGTAGGCGGTCGACTTGTTCGCGAAGTCGATGGCCTGGCCGGCGTACTTGACGGCCTCTTCCGCGGCGTCGGCGGCTTTCTCGGCATGCCCGGCCGCGGACTTGGCCGCGCTGTTGGCGGTGCGTGCGGCGCGTGCGGCGGTCGAGGCCAGCGCCTGGGCCGAGGAGGCCGCGTTGGTCGCCTGGTTGGCGGCGGAGGAGGCGATCTCGGCCTGGCGCTTGGCCTCGGCCGCCTCGCCCTGGGCGACACCGGAGGCCTCGGCCGCCTGGGAGGAGGCCCTGGCGGCGGCAGCCGCGTCACGCGCCGCGTCCGCAGCGGCCAGGCCGGCGTTCGCGGACTGCTCGGACGCGACAGCCGCATCATCGGCCGCCTTGGCCGCGGAGTAGGCCTTCGCGGCAGCGTCGCGCGCGGCGACAGCCGCGTTCTTCGCCTCGTTCGTCTTCGATGCGTCCTTCGACGCGGCGATCGCGGCGTTGTAGGCGCGCGTGGCGGCCGATCCGGCTGCGGCGGCAGCCTGGGAAGCGGCCGTCGCCGCCCAGGAAGCACGCTGCGACGCCTGGACCGCCGCGGACGAGGCACGAATCGCCGTACGGGCGGCGGACGCCGCGCCGCTCGCGGCGGTGGCGGCCTGGCGGGCGGCCTCGGCCGACCTGCGTACGTCGTCCTTGGCTGCGGCGGCTTCCGCCGCAGCCTTCTCAGCGGCTTCCTTGGCCTTGCCCGCGGCCGTCGTCGCACGCTCCGAGGCCTCGACGGCCAGATCCGTCTGCTCCCGTGCGCGCGCACTCTCGCGCTCGACGACGGCCACCAGCTGCGCGATGGTGGCGGACTCCTGGTCGCGGGCCCGCGCGATGTGCTGCCCGGTGTCGAGGTACCACTGCACGTCGTCCGCGGTCCCGCTCAAAGCCCGGTTCGCGTACTTCTTGAGCTCCGGGCCCGCCGTGGCGAGGCTGCGGACGATCTCCACCCGCATGTCCTCCAGCCGGGCGTTGAACTGGCCGGTGAGCAGGAACTGCTCCAGCGCCTGGTCCGTGCCGGCGCTCAGCGCGGCGTTGCCGTCACGCTTGACGCTCTTTCCGCTGTTGGCCATGACGCTGAGGGTCGAGACCCGCATGTCCTCGGTGACCGAGGAGCGGAAGCCGTCCTTGACGAACGTGGATATCGCCTCGTCACCACCGCTGAGGGCCGCGTTCACGTCCCTGCGGACGCTCTTGCCTCCGAAGCCCAGGTAGGTGAACGCGGCGACGCGGTTGTCGATCCGCGTGGCCTTCGGCAACTGCTCGGTGAGGAAGGTCCTGATCTCCTGGTCGGTACCGCCCAGTGCGTAGGCAGCCGCCTGCCTGACCGAACGGCCGCCCAGAATCCACGCCTTGACGACCTTGGCCCGGTCCGTGTCCGGCAGGCTCAGGGCGTCGCCGGCCGGAACGGCTGCTCCGGGGGCCGCCCGGACCGGGGTGGTGAGCAGCAGCGGGGTCGATGCAGCTGCCACGCCGGCCGCCATCGCGGTCGCGAACCGGCGCCGACTCCAAAATGTTTCCTGCACGGAAGAACCTCTCTGGTTCGTGATTCCTCGTCGAGGCCGAGGCTAAAACCCGCCCGAGATTCTTCATCGGACGGCGATGACTCGACCATATGCAGCACACACGGCCGGAACACACTCGAATAGAAGCCGACTGGCGCTGCGGCCGAAAGATGGCTGGATCTCGTCCACGGATTTTCGAAAAATCGGCACAACCATTCCGGAGGGTGGCGCAAGTCACGCCCACGGTGGCAGATATGTCCCGATGTGGGATATTTATTCCATTGGCTGGAGCGCGAATGTCTTGGTTTCATTCAGAAGATCGTCAGCCACTCGCCAGAACCGAGAAGCAATCTCGTTTCGAGTG
The DNA here is from genome assembly GCF_043201855.1 of Streptomyces sp. NPDC048257. Taxonomy (NCBI): domain Bacteria; kingdom Bacillati; phylum Actinomycetota; class Actinomycetes; order Kitasatosporales; family Streptomycetaceae; genus Streptomyces; species Streptomyces sp. NPDC048257. The sequence continues at coordinate 87,953 of NZ_JBICZI010000003.1, read as the reverse complement.
CGCCGATCAGCCGCGCCCGGGGAAAATCGCATTCACACACGGGCTCTGAATTCAGGCTCAACGATTTCACTCGCAGCGCGCTTGCGTGCGCTCGCGAACCACCTGGATCGACACTAAGGACGAATATGAAGGCACGTAGCGCAATCCTGCGGATCGTCGGCGCAGCTCTGGCCGCCGGGGCTCTGACCTGGGTTGCTGTGGGCGGAGTGACCGGCGGAGCGGGCGCGGAGGGTCTCGCGACGAAGGCCATCGCCGATGAGGGCCCGGGCTACGCCATCGAGGACGGTGCCTACCCGAACGCCGACAAAATCCTCGCGGAGCAGAAGATCAAGCTCAAGAGCGGAGACGGCCACATTCTCCTCACCGAGTGCACGGGCGCACCCGAACAGATGGAGGTCTTCTCCCACAAGAACGAGAAGGTGTGCTTCCGCACAACCGGAAACAAGGGATACCTGAGCCTGGAGATTCCGTCGGTGTTCGGAATCAAGGGAAATGAATACGCCTCGCAGGTCAACATGACCACGGGCGCCGAGGAAAAGACCTTCAACGTCGACAAGAACGCCTGGACGGCAGTGGGCGAAACCGCGGACGAAAAGGGCCGCGATTTCATGCTTCTGGAAATCCGCACCAGCAAGTAGTACCCGGCAACGCGCCCGCACGGCGCCCTTCCTCACCACTTCCCTGGCCCCGTCGGCCGAAAGGCCGACCCGCAGCGTTCGCGATGCCATTCCCGCGCGCCCTGTCCTCGAAGGAACACACGTGTCTGCACTCCGTCCGCGCGCCGCGCGGATCTCCGGCCTGCTGGCCACCTCCGCCTTGCTGTCGACGGCCCTGATGACCGCTACCCCCGCCGTCGCGGTCTCGGGTCCGGAGGCTGCCGCCGGCTCGTACCCGTACGCCGTCCGGCTCACCATCGGCGACCAGGCCAACTTCCGCGCCTGCACCGGAACCCTGGTCGACCGCTTCTGGGTCCTGACCGCCGCCAGCTGCGTCGCCGCCACCCCGGGAACCACGGTCCCGGCCGGCAAGCCGGCCCTCAAGACCACCGCGACGCTCAGCGACGGCAAGGTGGTCGAGGTCACCGAAGTCGCGCCGCGCGCCGACCGTGACGCCGCCCTCGTACGACTGGCCGCTCCGGTCACCGGGATCACGCCTGCACCCCTCGCCGGCGCGGCCCCGGCCGTCGGCGGCGATCTGACTGCCGCCGGGTTCGGCCGTACGAAGACCGAGTGGGCGCCGGACAAGCTCCACACCGGCGCCTTCACCCTCGACTCCGCGACGTCCACCGCCCTTGCCGTCACCGGCAAGGGCACGGCCGTGATCTGCAAGGGCGACACCGGCGGCCCGCTCCTGAACGCCTCCGGCCAGATCGTCGCGGTGAACTCCCGCTCGTGGCAGGGCGGCTGCCTCGGCGCCCCCGCAGCCGAGGCCCGTACAGGCGCCATCTCCACCCGCGTCGACGGCCTCTCCGAATGGCTGCGGGAGGTGCGCCTGACGACCGCCTCGATCCAGAACGCACTGAGCAACCGCTGCGCGTACGTCGGCTGGCGGACCCCCGACAACGGGGCTCAGGCGCAGGTGGTCGATTGCGACCCGCAGTACGCAGACCAGCTCTGGAAGCTCGAGCCGGTCCAGGGGGGCTACCAGATCCGCAACCACAACAGCAACCGTTGCCTCGTGGTCTCGTGGCGCACGCCCGAGGACGGTGCGCCCGTCACGCAGTTCGACTGCCACCCGGAGTTCGCCGACCAGGTGTGGAAGCTGGAGCCGGTCGCCGGCGGCGGCTACTCCATCCGTAACTCGGTGACCGACAAGTGCATGTTCGTCTCGTGGCGCACGCCGGAGTGGGGCGCACCTCTGACCCAGATCGGCTGCGACTCACGGTACGCCGACCAGGTCTGGAAGGTCTGAAGGGTGCATCGCATGACTGAACTCCGTCCGCGCTCGGCGCGGATGACCGGGCTCGTGGCCACCGTTATCGCAGTCACCACAGGCCTCATCACCCCCGTCCATGCCCTCACCGGCCCAGAGGTCACCTCCGACCGACACGCCGCCGTCGTGAAACTGAACTTCGGCGACGAAACCTCCGGTCGGGCCTGCACCGGCACCCTCGTGGACGAGTGGTGGGTCGCCACCGCCGCCAGTTGCTTCGCCGCCGTCCCGGGCCAGCAGGTTCCCGCAGGGACGCCTGCTCTGGGGGCCACCGTCACCCTGGCCGGCGGCGAGACCCGCGAGGTCACCGAAATCGCCCCCCGCGCTGAGCGCGACGTGGTCCTGGCCCGTCTCGTACTGCCGGCCAGGGGCACGGCCACGGTCAAGGTCTCCGCCTCGGCCCCGGCCGCCGGTACGAGCCTCAACGCCGCCGGCTTCGGCCGGACGAAGGCCGAGTGGGTACCGGGCAAGGTCCATACCGGCACGTTCACCCTCGACTCCGCGGCCGCCACCACACTGGCGATCACCGGCAAGGGAACCGACGCCATCTGCAAGGGAGACACCGGCGGCCCCCTCCTCAACGCCGCGGGTGAACTCGTCGGCATCAACAGCCGATCCTGGCAGGGCGGCTGCCTGGGCGCCGATCCGGCCGAAACCCGCACGGGCGCCATCGCCGCCCGCACCGACGACCTCGCCCAGTGGATCGCCAAGACCACCGAACCGCGGCGTTCCGCCGCGGCGAACGAGGTCGGCGGCGCTGACCAGGTGCGGTGGGCCGACTGGGACGGTGACGGCAAGCCCGACTACATCAGCATCGCCGCGAACGGCAACGTCAGCGTCTGGCTGAACCGCGGCCCCAATGCCTGGGGTACCGCCCGCAAGGTCGCAAGCGGCACCACGACCGACCGTTCGCGCGTACGTCTCGCCGACTATGACGGCGACGGCAAGGCCGACTACTGGGTCATCAACCCCGACGGCTCCGTCAACGTCCACATCAACCGCGGAGGCGATGGCGGCGGGGGCTGGCAGAACCGTGGCCTCGTGGCGTCGGGCATCACCACCAATCAGGAACAGGTCCGTTTCGCCGACTGGGACGGTGACGGCCGGTCGGACTACATCACCATCCTCGACAACGGCAACGTCAGCGTCTGGCTGAACCGCGGCGACAACGCCTGGGTGGGCCTCGGCAAGGTCGCCTCCGGTACGACCACCGACCGCTCGCGGGTGCGCCTGACGGACTGGAACGGTGACGGCAAGGCCGACTACTGGGTGATCAACCCCAACGGCTCCGTCAACGTCCACGCCAATCTGGGCGGCGACGGACACGGTGGCTGGGACAACCTGGGCCAAGTCGCCTCAGGAGTCACCACCGAACACGGCCGCGTCCACTTCGCGGACTTCGACGGTGATACCCACGCCGACTTCCTCCTGCGAGGCAGTGGCACCAGCACCGCCTACAGCGCCTGGCTCGGCGACGGCAAGGTCAACGGATGGAACGGCCTCGGCCAGATCGCCAGCGGCGTCTGACCACACCAACTCGCCATCTGCCGTTAGGCACAGCTGCGTCCGTCCGGGTCCACACCGGACGGACGCAGCCGGCGTGACATCGCGTCCAGCTTCCGCCAGATCGAACTCCTGCGCGCTCGCTGTCCGTCGATCGTGGTCTCGTACGTCAGGTGCACCATGCCCGGCGCCAGCGCGGTGCCCACCATGTCGACGGGCTCATGACGCGGACCGTCCTCCGACCCGCCCTGCATGCCCGCCAACGCATCGAGCATCGCCTGCCGGTCCCACCGGCGGCCCGAAGCCCCGACTTCTGTGAAGTCGGGGTCCAGGAGCCGCCCGGCAAGAGACCTCGATGCCCGAACGTCAGGAGCCATCAGCTTCAGCTCCCCGGCCATGGCCTCGGCCACTGCGTCTGTCTCCGTGCTCATGGAGCCATTCTGACCCGTCCCGCCAACTCACCCGATGCCGGCGGCAGGAGCGGTGGGGCGGCTACTTCACCGAGCCCGCCATCACCCCCTGCACGAAGTGCCGTTGGAAGGCGAAGAAGACGATCAGCGGGACCACCAGGGACAGGAACGCACCCGGCGCGAGGACGCCGATGTTGCTGCCGAACTGCCGCATCTGGGACTGCAGCGCCACCGTGAGCGGCTGGGACTCGCTGTCCGCGAACAGCAGCGCCACGAGCATGTCGTTCCAGACCCAGAGGAACTGGAAGATGGCCAGGCTCGCGATGGCCGGGCGGCCGAGCGGCAGGACCAGCCGGGAGAAGATCCGCCACTCGCTGCCGCCGTCCATCCGCGCGGCTTCCAGCATTTCGCGCGGTATCCCGGCGAAGTAGTTGCGCAGCAGGAAGATCGCGAACGGCAGTCCGTAGGCGACGTGGAAGAGGACGACGCCCGCGACCGTGCCGAACAGCCCCACTGCGCCGAAGAGTTTGGCCACCGGCAGCAGCCCGATCTGCACGGGTACGACCAGCAGTCCGACGACCACCAGGAAGACGGCGTCCCGGCCGGGGAAGTCCAGCCACGCGAAGGCGTATCCGGCGAGTGCCGCGATGGCGACCACCAGCACGGTAGTCGGCACGGAGATCAGGACGGTGTTCCCGAAGGCCGCGGCGATGCCCGAGTCCTTCAGGAGGGCGCTGTAGTTGTCGAGGGACAGCTGGGACGGGTCCGTGAGAGAGGTCCACCAACCGTCGGAGGCGTTGTCACCCTCGGAGCGCATCGAGGAGATGAGCAGCCCCGCCAGCGGGGTGATCCATACGAGGGCGACCAGGATCAGCACGCCCTGGACGAGGGAGCTGCTCAGCAGGCGCGACATGGTGCGGTGGCCGCTCATGCTCCACTCCTTCGGAAACGCCGGATGTTGAAGATCATCGCCGGGACGACCAGCAGGAGCAGCACCACACTGAGCGCACTGCCGAGCCCCTGGTCGTTGCCACCGCCGAACGAGACGAGCCACATGCGGGTGGCCAGTACGTTCGCCTCTTCCTGGACCGGTCCGGGCGCGATGATGTAGACGAGGTCGAAGACCTTCATCACGTTGATCACCAGGGTCACGAAGACGACCGTGAGCACCGGTGCGAGCAGCGGCACGGTGATCTTGCGGAAGATCTGGCCCTCGCTGGCACCGTCCATGCGCGCGGCCTCCAGGGCGTCCCGGGGGATGGCCGCGAGGCCGGCGCCGATCAGGACCATCGAGAAGCCGGTCCACACCCACAGGTAGGCACCGATGATGGCCGGTGTCACCAGCGCCGGACCGAGCCAGTTCACCCCCGTGTACGGGGCTTCGAAGTTGGCCGCGGGCAGTCTGACGGTGTACTCGCCGTCGGCCAGCCCCGGGAAGCGGAACGACCCGTCGTCGGCGGTGCGGGCCGTTGCGGCCACGCGGCCGTCCCGTACGGCCTCGACCGTCATGCCGGGCAGTCCGTTCTCGCCCGGGTCGATGCGGCCGGGGGTGCCGGCGCCGCCGGGGGCGAAGTCGAGGTAGACGACGCCCCCGATCCCGTCCGCGCCGGGCTCGGTGGTGGCCGCGGCCTTCGTTCCGGCGGGCAGCGCGCCGGGCGCCACCCCGATGAAGCCGAGACTGACCGAGTGGCCGGGACGTACGGCCTCCGTGGTGCTGTAGGGGCCGCCCGCGCCGCCCGTCATGCCCTGGTCCTCACGGGCCCGGGCCGTCGGATAGGCGGCGGTGTCCTGGAAGCTGTCGTGGACGCCGACGACGGCGGCGTTGAGCACGCCCCGGTCCGGGTCCTGTTCGTAGGCGAGCCGGAAGATGATGCCCGCGGCGAGGAACGACACGGCCATCGGGAGGAAGAGCACCAGCTTGAACGCGGTCGCCCAGCGCACCTTCTCGGTGAGCACGGCGAGCATCAGCCCGAGCCCGGTCAGCAGGGTCGGAGCGACGACCACCCAGATGGCGCTGTTGCGGACCGCCTTGAGGGTGGCCGGGTCCTGCACGATCGCCGCGTAGTTCGCGGCTCCTACGAAGCGGTCGCCATCGGCGTCGAAGAAGCTGCGGCCGAAGGAGAAGAGGACCGGGTAGACGACCAGCGCGCCGAGCAACAGCAGTGCCGGCAGGACGAAGACGACCGCGAGGCGGCGCTTCCTTCGCCGGGCCAGGCGCCGCCCGTCGGCCGTGGCCCGAGCGGTGCCGGCGACGGCGGTGCCGGCGCGGGCGGTCACGGTGTCAGCCATGGGAGTCGCCTCAGTTCCCGTAGGCCTTGGCGGCCTCGGCCTCGAGCTTCGCGGCCGTGCCCTGCGGGTCCGACGGGTCGCGCAGGAAGTCCTGGAGGAGCTTCCACTCGCCCGCGCCCTTGGTGCCGCCGAACGCGGCCGGGGCCTGGTCCGACATGTCGAAGCGGATCGAGTCGCCCGCCGCGATGAGCGAGTCGGCCGTGCTGCGGGTGATGTCGTCGCCGTACGAGGCGATGCCGACCTCCTTGTTCGGGGACAGGAAGCCGCCCGCGCGCGCCCAGACCTCGGCCGCCTCGGAGCCGGCCAGGAATTCGAGCAGCTTCATGCCGGCCTTGCCGTTCTTTCCGTCCTTGAGGACCACGGCCGCGTCGCCGCCGCTGACGACCGGGGCCTTGCCGCCGTCGACCGCGGGGAACGGGAAGAACTTGGCGTCCGTCCCCAGCTTCTTGCCGAACTGGTCCTTGGCGACGCCGCCGACGAAGTCCCCCTCGTAGACCATGCCCGCCTTCGCCTCGGGCCCGAAGACCTGCGCGACCGACGTGGGGAAGTCGGTGCCCAGGGCGCTCTGGGCACCGCCGGCGACGAGCTGCTTGTCCTTGAACAGCTCTCCGAGGGTGGTCAGCGCCTTGACGACGCTGTCGTCGGTCCACTTGAGCCGGTGCTGGGCGAGCTGGTCGTACTTCTCCGGCCCGGCCTGGGAGAGGTAGATGTTCTCGAACCAGTCGGTGAGGGTCCAGCCGTCCTCGCCGGCTATGGCGAAGGCCGGGCGGCCGGAGTCGGCGAGGGTGCGGCCGGCCTTCAGCATGTCGGCGTAGCTCTTGGGCTCGTTGACGCCGGCCTGGGCGAAGGCCTCGGGGGCGTACCAGACGGTGGACTTGTGGGCGGCCTTGAAGTAGAGGCCGTAGTACGTGCCGTCGACGGTGCCGTAGTTGCGCCACACCGGGGAGAGGGTGGAGCCGGCCGTCTGGGCGGCCTGGCCGGACAGGGGCTGGAGCCACCCCTTCTTGGCGAACTGCTGGAGCACGCCGACCTGGGGAACCATCACCACGTCGGGCGCGTTGCCGCCCTCGATCTTGCTTCCGACGAAGGTGGAGACGTTGTCGCCGGAGGGCACGAAGACCGTCTTGGCGCCGGTCTTCTCGGTGAAGGCGTCCAGGACCTTCTTGAAGTTCTGCTGCTCGCTGCCGGTCCAGACGCCGGCCACGGTCACGGTCTGGCCGCTCAGTTCACCGCCGCCGGCAGGTCCGGTGGTGCCGCCGCAGGCGGTGGCGCCGAGGGCGAGGGCGAAGGCCGCCGATGCGGTGGCCGCGGTCCGTCGGGTCGTCTTGCTGGGTCGTCGCATGATGAGGTCCACTTCTGGGGGTGGGAGGTCGGCACGTGGGGGTCGGCAGGCGGGGAGGTCCGCGGGAGGGGTGGTCTGCGGGCGGGGTCAGGGGGCCGGGCAGTCGGCCGTCCACCAGGCGGCGGTCGCCGCGGGGAGCACACCGTCGGGACACGGGCCGCTGGCGAGCAGCGGGATGCCGGGGACCGGAGCGGGTACCGGCTCCGTACCGAAGTTCACCGCGCAGACCAGGCCGTCGCCGCGGGTGATCGCCAGTACCTGCGCAGGCGCGTCCAGCCAGCGCAGGACGCCCTCGCCGAGTTGCGGCAGGGTGCGTCGCAGCTGGAGGCCGTCGCGGTAGAGGTGCCAGAAGGAACGGGTGTCGGCCAGGGCGCGGTCGGTGGCGTGTTCGGCGAACCACTCGGGTTGCGGCAGCCACGGCTGGGCGCCGCCCGCTTCCCGGGTGAAGCCGAAGGGGGAGGCGTGCCCGGACCACGGCAGCGGCACGCGGCAGCCGTCCCGGACGTGTTTGCGGCTGCCCGTGCGGCGGAAGATCGGGTCGGTGAGGACCTCGTCGGGCAGGTCGAGGACCTCGGGGAGGCCGAGTTCCTCGCCCTGGTAGACGTAGGCGGCGCCGGGCAGCGCGAGCATCAGGAGGGCCGCGGCGCGGGCGCGGGCGGCTCCCAGTCCGCTGCCTTCCACTCCGGGCTCGCCCGCGTAGCGGGTGACCGTACGGACCTGGTCGTGATTGTTGAGGACCCAGGTGACGGTCGAGCCGGTGCCGGCGATGTCGCGCATCGCCTCGGTGATCGTGGCGCGGAAGGTGTCGGCGTCCCAGGGCGCGCTGAGCAGGTCGAAGAAGAACGCCTGGTGCAGCTCGTCGGGGCGGACGTACTCGGCGTGCTCGCGTGCGGTGGGCACGGACACCTCGCCGACCAGCAGCCGCTCGCGGCCGTCCCGGGCGGTGTACTCCTCGCAGACCGCGCGCCAGCGCCGCCACACGTCGTGCACCTCGGGCTGGTTCCAGGCCAGCTGGTTGACGGCGTCGCGGGCGCGCTCGTCGGCTCCGGGGTCGTCCGAGTCGGGCAGTTCGGGGTGCTTGAACAGTCCGGCGGCGACATCGATGCGGAAGCCGTCGACCCCGCGGTCCAGCCAGAAGCGCAGCACCCGCTCGAACTCGTCGCCCACGGCCGGGTCGCGCCAGTTCAGGTCGGGCTGCTCGGGGGTGAACAGGTGCAGGTACCACTCACCGGGGGTGCCGTCGGGCTCGGTGATCCGGCTCCAGGCGGGACCGCCGAACATGGCGCGCCAGTTGTTGGGGGGCTGCGACCCGTCCGGGCCGCGGCCGGGCGCGAAGTGGAAACGGGAGCGCGCCGCGCTGCCCGGCTCCGCGGCGAGCGCGCCCTGGAACCACGGGTGCTCGCTGGAGCAGTGGTTGGGGACGACGTCGAGCAGCAGCTTGAGCCCGAGCCGGCGGGCGTCGGCCACCAGCCGGTCGAACTCGGCGAGGTCACCGTAGACGGGGTCGACACCGCAGTAGTCGGCGACGTCGTAGCCGTGGTCGTGCTGCGGCGACGGGTAGAAGGGGCTGAGCCAGATGCCGTCGACACCGAGCTTGCGCAGGTAGGGGAGCCCGGTCCGGACGCCGGCCAGGTCGCCGATGCCGTCCCCGGTGCTGTCGAGGAAGCTGCGGACGTATACCTGGTAGATCACCGCGTCGCGCCACCAGGGGGCGGACGGGGCGGCGGTGGGGGAGGGGCGGCCGGTGTCGGCCCGAAGGGTGCTGAGCATCTCGCGTCGACCTGTCTGCTGAATGCGAGAGCGCTCCGGATCGGTGCGCTGTTATGCATGCATGTTAAGTAGCAGCGACTGGAAGGTGTCAACGATGTGTCCAGAAACAGCGAAAAGCTGGGGTGGTTTGCGGGTCAATGTCCACATGCATAACGAAGGGCCTCTACTTAACATGTAAGTAGAGGCCCTTGAGGGAGTGGAGAAAGAGAGGAACGGCGGAGTGCGATCAGCCCTTGCGGGAGAGCGGCCCGAGCTCGCGCGCGAGCCGCGCCGCAGCCTGCTCGGGTGTCTGGCGCAGCGCCATCACGTCCTGCGCCACGGCCTGCACGGCCAGGCTCACCTGGTCGTAGCGCGGGCTCTTGGGGCGCGGCACCGCCGACAGCACGCTCTGGCGCAGTGTGGGCAGGTACGGATACGCGCGGATCAGCTCGGGGTCCTCGTACAGTGCGGCGCGCACCGGCGGCAGCGAGCCCTTGGTGAGGATCTGGCGCTGGACCCGTTCGCTGGTCAGGTAGGAGATCAGATCGGCGGCCGACGCCGGATGCCGCGCATGGCTGCTCACGGCGAGGTTGGAGCCGCCCAGCACGCTGGTGCCGGGCCCGTCGGGCCCGGGCAGCGGCACGGCGCCGAACCTGCCCGCGACCTTCGACCCCTCCGCGCTCGCGTCCGCGTACACGTAGGGCCAGTTCCGCAGGAAGAGCAGCCGGCCGTCCTGGAAGGCCTGCCGGGACTCCTCCTCCTTGTACCCGAGCGCCTCGCGGGAGATCCAGCCGTCCCGCACGCCGTCCGCGAGGGACCGCAGTCCGGCGCGCGCCGCGTCGGAGTCCACCGTCACGCGGGCGCCGTCGTCGCGCAGGATCGATCCGCCCGCCGAGTGCACGGCCTCGGTGACGTTGACGGTGAGCCCCTCGTACGGCAGGAACTGCCCGGCGTAGCCGTCCAGTCCGTACCTCGGGGCGATCGTGCGCGCCTGACGGGCCAGGTCCTCCCAGGTGCGCGGGGGTTCCTCGCCCTCCCGGTCCAGGACGTCCTTGCGGTAGTAGAGCATCCCCGCGTTGGTGACGTACGGGACCGCGTACAGCCGGCCGTCGAAGGTCGCGGTGTCGACGACCGGACGCAGGAAGGCGTCGAGGGGGAAGCGGTCACGCCGGAGTGGGGAGATCCATCCGGCCGCCGCGAACTCGGAGGTCCAGGCGACGTCGATGTTCAGCACGTCGAACCGGTCGCGGCCCGATCGCAGTTCGCTGATCATCTGGGCCCGGGTCTCGTCCGCCGAGTCGGGAAGTTCGACGAGCGTGACGCGCTCGTCGGGATGCGCGTCGTTCCAGTCGTCGAGGAGCGGGGGAAGGTAGTCGGTCAGATCGCCCGCCGTCACGAGCGTCAGGGGGCCGCGGGCCCCGGAGGCCGCGCCCGCGTCGGCGCGGACGCCGAACCCGGCATAGCCCGCCAGTACGACCGCTCCGACCAGGAGAGCTCTACCCGCGGCACGCATCCACCGCATAGATTCCTCCCAGTGCACGACCCGGCTGCGCTGCCGACCATCGTGGCCTATATATACCCGTTAGGCATGGGCGATACTAGACGCCCAGGCAGACGAGACGGACGGCGGCGCAACTCGGCCCGCTGCCGAGTGAACCGTTGACTACGGAGCGGGAAGGAGGGGGAGCGAGTGCGGCTGGCGCTCCTTGCGCTCCTCACCCGTAGCCCTGCGCACGGTTACGAGCTGAAGCAGGACCTTGAGAAGCTCCTGGGCGCCGCGTACCCTCAGCCCAACGTCGGCCAGATCTACGTCACCCTCGGCCGGCTGGAGAAGAGCGGCCTGATCGAAGGCGAGGACGTCGAGCAGGCGGGGCGGCCCAACAAGCGCACGTACAGGCTGACGGACGCGGGGCGCGAGGCCGTGCTGGCCTGGTTCGAGGACACCGCCGAGGAGCCGCGGGTACGGGACGAGTTCTTCATGAAGCTCGCGCTCGCACCGCAGTCGGGTCTCGCCGATCCGGTCGCACTGATCAACAAGCAGCGGCGGCAGTACCTCAACAGCATGCGGGACCTGTCCAAGCTGGCCGCGGCGGAGGACCGCGACAACAAGATCTCCCAACTGCTGATCGAGGGCGCCATGCTGCACCTGCAGGCCGACCTCGACTGGCTGGAACGCTGCCAGGAGGAGCTGGAATGAGCGACGGCGCCACCACCGCTGCGGCCGTACCCGTCGAGCCCGCCGAGAGCGCCCCGCCCATCGTGCGGGCCGAGGGCCTGACCAAGACGCACTACGGCGAGGGCGTGCCGGTGCACGCCGTGCGCGGGGTGGACCTGGCCGTCCGGCCGGGCGAGTTCGTCGCCGTCACCGGGCCGTCGGGAGCCGGCAAGTCCACGCTGCTCCACCTGATGGGCGGCCTCCAGCGCCCCGACAGCGGCAAGCTGTGGATCGCTGGAGAGCGGGTCGACGAGTACCGCGAGGCCCGCTGGGCGGTCCTCAGGCGCCGCAGCATCGGCGTCGTCTTCCAGTTCTTCAACCTGGTCTCCAACCTCACCGTCGCCGACAACGTCGAACTGCCCGCCCTGCTCGCCGGAGCCTCCCCGAAGGCCGCCCGCGCATCGCGCGCCGAACTGCTCGCCGAACTCGGCCTCGAAGGCCGCGAGCGGTCGATGCCCGGCGAACTGTCCGGCGGCGAGCAGCAGCGGGTCGCGCTCGCCCGCGCCCTGGTCAACCACCCCGCACTGCTGCTCGCCGACGAACCGGCCGGCAGTCTCGACAGCAAGGGCACCCGCGAGGTGCTGCGACTGCTCTCCCGCTTCCACCAGCGCGGCCAGACGATCATGATGGTCACCCACGACGCCCGGATGGCCAGTGCCGCCGACCGCGTCATCAGCTTCTTCGACGGGCGCATAGCCGACGACGCGCAGCTCGGCGGCGGCCGCCGCGGACCGGCCCGCGGTGTCTCCGGCGTACTGGACCTGGAACTGGAACTGAAGGAGTGACCGTGCGGGCCACTCTGCGCTGGGCGCACGCCGACTTCCGCGCACACCGCGGCGAAGCCCTCTTCGTCGTGCTGGCCAGCGCCGGGATCATCGCCTCGCTCCTGCTGGCCGGCGCGCTGTTCGGCTACGCGGCCAACCCCTGGCAGCGGGTCTTCAACCAGTCGCGCGGCGCGCACATCTGGCTGCACACCCGCGCCGGCGCGGACATGGCCGCCCTGTCCCGCGTGGACGGGGTCGAAGCGCTTTCCGGGCCCTACCGCACGGCGGCGACGACGGCCGAATCGCGCGGCGCCCGCGTCGGGGTCACGCTGCGCGCGGCCACGGCGGCGCCCCCGCAGACCGGGCGGCCGCTCGTCACCGCCGGCAGCTGGCTGCCCCGACCCGAGGCCGACGCCGGAGCCGATGCGGACGTGGCCCTCGTCCTGGAGGCCTCGGTCGCGCGGGCGCTCTGGGCGGAGCCGGGCGACACGGTACGGGTCACCGGACCGGACGGCGCCCCGCACGCCCTGCGGGTGCGCGGAATCGCCGAGGTGGCCGAGCCCCGCTACCACCCGGGCGGCGGACCCGGCATCGGCTGGGTGCTCCCCGGCACCCTCGACGCGATCGCCCACGGCGACACCGGGCAGAGCGTGGGCCTGCGCCTGGAGGACCCGGACGACACCGACTTCGCCGTCCAGCGCGCCGTGACCGTCCTCGGCGCCGACCGGGTCGCGCAGGTCACCAAGTGGCAGCAGGCACGGGCCGAGGCGGGCGGCGACGACCGGCTGCTCGGGCAGATGTTCGCCGTCTTCGGGCTCGGTGCGCTGCTCGCGGCCGCCCTCGCCGCCGCCGGCGCGATCGGCGCCCGGGTCCGCGGCCAGCTCAGGGACATCGCGATCCTCAAGGCCGTCGGTTTCACCCCGGGCCAGGTGACCCGCGGCTTCCTCGTCCAGCACCTGGCCTTCGCGCTCCTCGGCGTGGCCCTCGGCACGGCGGCGATCGCCCTGCTGGGCGCCCGGATACCCGGGCGGATCGGGGAGGCGGCGGCGGTGTGGCAGGACCTGCCCGGCCACACCGCGCTCATGATCGGGGTCCCCTGCGGCGCGGTGCTGCTGATCGCGGCCGCCACCGGGCTCTCGGCCTGGCGGGCCGGACGGGTCCCACCGGTGCCGGTGGCCCGTGCGGCCCTGCCCTCCGCCGCGCCGATGTCCGCGCTCGGCAGGCGGGCTCTGGGCGTACGCGTACCGCCCGCGCTGGTCCTGGGCTGGCGCGCGGCCTTCCCGCGGCGCGGCCGGACGCTCGTGCCGGTGGCCCGGCTCGCCCTGCCGCTGGTGCTCATCACGGTCGCGCTCGTCGCCTGGTCGACGCTCGACCAGTTCCGCAGCCACCCCGCACAGATGGGACTGCCCGCGGCACTGACCGTACGGGCCGCGCAGCCCGCCGCCTCGTCCGAAGCGGAGGTGGAAAAGACGCTCGGGGCGGTCCCGGACATCGCCTCCGTCCACCCCGGCGCCGAGATGGCGGCCCTGGTGCCAGGGCAGACCGGCACCATCACGCTCCGCGGGCTGGGGACGGCCCGGGACCCGTATCCCGCCATGGTGGTGGAAGGCCGTGCGGTCAGCGGCCCGGACGAGGCGGTGGCCGGTCAGGGGCTGCTCGACCTCCTCGGGGTGAAGGTCGGCGCGTGGGTGCGGATGACCGTCGAGGGACGGCCGCAGATCCTGCACGTCGTCGGCCGCACCATCGAACCCGAATCCGGGGGCCGGGTGATCACCACGACCATCGACGCACTGCGGGAACGCGATCCGGAGCTGCGGCCCGACTTCCACGCCCTGGTGCTGCGCGACGGCGCCGACCCCCGGGAGGTGAGCGACGCACTCGCCGCGGCGGCGGGCGGAACGCTGGAGGTCCGGGAGACGCCGAACCCGGTCGACCGGCTGGAACCGGCGCGCGGAGTGATCGCCGCCCTGATCGCCGTCCTCGCACTGATCGGGCTGATCGAACTGCTGACGCTGATCGGTACGGGCGTACGGGACCGGGGCCGGGACCTGCTCGCACTGAAGGCCATCGGCCTGACGCCACGCCAGATCGGCTCCATGATCGTGACGGCCGCCGGACTGACCGCGCTGGCGTCCGCCCTGGTGGGCACGGCGCTGGGCGTGCTGTCCGGCCGGTGGCTGGTGGACACCCAGGGCGCATCGAGCGGCATCGGCGCGGGCATCGCCCGGCTGCCCGCGCCGCCGGTGATGTTGACGGTGATCGTCGCGGCGGTGCTGGGTGCCGTCCTGGCGGCGGTGCTGCCGGCGACACGGGCGGCGCGGCGGCGGCTCGCGGACTCGCTGAGCGAGACGCTCTGATCTCCGCGGCCAGGCCCGGCTCGCGTCACCTGGCACGCACGCGCGCCGCGTTCTGGTAGGCCCGGACCCTGACACGGCCGGTATGGCATCGGTATGGTGCTGGTATGGCGAAGAAGAAGGTCACCATCACGCTCGACACCGACAAGGTGACGGCGATCGAGGACATCCTCAAGTCCAGCCCGTCGGGATCGATCTCCGGCTGGATCGAGGACGCCGTCTCCGCGAAGCTCGACCAGGCCGAGCGGGCCGCCCGTGCGCTGGACTGGCTCGTCGAGCGAGCCCGGCAGGAGAACCCGGGGGAGTGGGAGAAGGCCCTGGCCGCGGTCGAGGACGCCGACCGCCGGCGCGGGCACACCGGTCCCGGGCAGGAGCAGAGCGCCGCGTGAACGCCGGCTACATCCTCGACCACACCGCGATCACCGCGCTGGCGCACGGCGACGTCTACATGGCCGCCCGTGTCTTCCGCTCCGCCCGGCAGGCGCAGCCCCTGTACGTGCCCGCGGCAGCATTCGCCCAGGGGCTCACCGCGGTGGTCCAGGGGGAACTCGCGCAGATGCTGCAGGACGCCCTGTCGGCCCCCTGCTTCGTCTTCCGTGCCCTCGACGAGACCGGCTGCTGGGCCGTCGCCCAGATCGCCCGCGAACGCGCCACGGACCTTCCCACCGCGCACGCCGCCCACCTGGCGCTCGGATCGGGACTCCCCGTCCTCACCCGGCAGCCCGGCACGTACAAGCAGATCGACTCCCGGATCGACGCCGAGCCCATCGGCTGAAGCAGGGCGGCCGCACCGGCCGAGCGCCCGCCCCGATCGTCCCTCAGACCGTCACGGGAACCCCGGTACCGGCCAGTTCCTCCAGCCGCTCCCGCGTCTGCGGATCCAGCGGTACGTACGTCACCAGCCTCGGCCCGGTAGACGGCCCGAGCCACAGGTTGGTGTGCTCCAGGTGCAGCAGGCCCACGTGCGCGTTGCGGACGTACTTCGACTTCGAGACCTGGCCGCCCACCACCTCGTGGCGCGCCCACACCTCCCGGAACTCCGCCGACGCGCCCTCCAGCCGGGCCAGCAGCGTCGTCCACGCGGACTCCATCAGGTGCTCCGCCATCGCCGCCCGGAACCGCGCCGCCATCAGCCGGTGCGTGGCCGGAAGATCCACCACCGCCTCCCGCCACTCCGGGTCGGTGAAGGCGAGCCACATGCAGTTGCGGTCCTCCGGCCGCTTGCCGTCCAGGTCGCAGAGCAGGCGCCCGTACGCGGCGTTGTACGCGACGATGTCGTACCGGCTGTTCTGGACGCACGCCGGGATGTGGCCCAGCTGGTCGAGCATGGCCCGCAGGGCCGGCGTCACACTGGGGCAGACCGCAGGCGGCGCCGGGTCCAGGCTTCCGGCCAGCGCGAACAGGTGCTCCCGCTCGCTCACGTCGAGCAGCAGCGCCCGCGCGACCGCGTCCAGCACCTGCGCCGACACCTGGATGTCGCGCGCCTGCTCCAGCCACGTGTACCAGGTCACGCCCACCGACGACAGGTGCGCGACCTCCTCACGGCGCAGCCCCGGGGTCCGCCGACGCGGCCCGCGCACCAGCCCGACCTGCTCGGGGGTGATCCGCTCGCGGCGGCTGCGCAGGAACTCGGCCAGCTCGTGCCGACGGACATCGCTTCCAGGGGCCACAGTGGTCATGCTCCCAGCCTGCCGCACCGCTCATCCTGTTGCCAGGTAGTGCTGGTACCCGGATCAGCACCCTCTGGTACCCGTCCGGCGGTTGCGGGACGGTCGGAGGGTGACCCAAACCCCTCTGCGCGGAACCGCTGCACACAGCGCCCCAGCACCCACCATCACCGCCGCCCCACCCCACCTGGGCGGCCTCGGCCTGTTCACCGTGCTGCTGGGCGCGGCCCTGCCCCTGATCGACTTCTTCATCGTCAACGTCGCGCTGCCGTCCATCGAGCACGACCTCTCCGCCGGCCCCGCCCTCCTGGAACTCGTCGTCGGCGGCTACGGCGTCGCGTACGCCGTCCTGCTCGTCCTCGGCGGACGCGTCGGCGACAGCCTCGGCCGCCGCCGGCTCTTCCTCATCGGCATGGCCGCGTTCGGCGTCACCTCGCTCGCCTGCGGTCTCGCCCCGAACGCCTGGAGCCTGGTCGCCGCCCGCGTCGCCCAGGGCGCGGCCTCCGCGCTCATGCTGCCGCAGGTGCTCGCGACCATCCAGGCCACCACCGAGGGCCCGCGCCGGGCCCGGGCCATGAGCCTGTACGGGGCCACCGGCGGCCTGTCCATGGTCGCCGGGCAGATCCTCGGCGGCGTCCTGGTCGCCGCCGACCTCGCCGGAACCGGCTGGCGCGCGGTGTTCCTGGTCAACGTGCCCGTGGTGCTCCTGGGGCTGGTCCTGGCGGTGCGCAGCGTCCCCGACACCCGCGCGGGCCGGCCCGCCGCCGTGGACGTACCGGGCACCCTGCTGCTCGCGCTGTCGCTGGTCTCGCTGCTGCTGCCGCTGACCGAGGGGCGGGCCGCGGGCTGGCCGCTGTGGACGTGGATCTCGCTCGGCGTGTTCCCCGTCGCCGCAGCGGCGTTCTCCTTCACCGAGCGCCGGGCCGACCGCAGGGGCCACACCCCGCTGGTGCCGCCGAGCCTGCTGAGGCTGGAGTCGCTGCGGCGCGGTCTGGCGGTCCTGATGCCGTTCTCGATCGGGTTCGGCGGCTTCATGTTCGTCCTCGCCGTCACCCTCCAACAGGGCCTGGACATGGGCCCGGTGGCAGCGGGTCTGGCGCTGGCCCCGATGGCCGTCGCCTTCTTCGGGGCCTCGCTGGCCGGACCGCGCCTGGTCGCCCGCTTCGGCAGCCGGATCGTCACCGCCGGAGGCGTCATCCAGGCGGCCGGGATCGCCCTGCTGCTGGCCACCTTGCGCTACGGCTGGCCGGACCTCGGCCCGGCGGCCCTCGCTCCGGGCATCGCCCTGGCAGGACTGGGCCAGGGCTTCCAGATGCCGGTACTGATGCGCCTGATGCTCTCGGACGTGCCCGCAGACCGGGCCGGAGCGGGCAGCGGCGTCATGATCACGGCCCAGCAGTCCGCCGTCGCGCTCGGCGTCGCCACGCTGGGAAGCCTCTTCCTCGCCCTGGTCCCGACCGCAGGTGCGCGCGACGCGGTGTCCACCACCCTGCTCGTGCAGATCGCCCTGATCGCGCTGACCGTCCTCCTCAGCCGCCGCCTTCCCCGCATGCGCTGAACGCGCCACATGAGTAGGAGGCACCGGGGCGACTGAGTACGTACGCCGAGGCGCCGCGCGCGGTCGGCCGGTTCACTGGGATCCATGACCGAGACAAACCGCACGCGGGCGCCGGGCTCGCCCGCACGACGCACGAAGCCGTGCCAGTGGTGCGGGCGCCCGGTACCGCAGCCCTTCCCGGTGGTGCGCAAGCTGCACTGCAACACCCGTCACTGGATCAGCGACGTGCGCGACAACTTCTGGCGCAGGCTCTGGGACAACCTCTGAGCCGCCCCACCGGGCGCTGCTGTCGGTTCAGCCCGCGGCGAGCAGCGTGAGCGTGTCGATCACGCGGTTCGAGAAGCCCCACTCGTTGTCGTACCAGGCGACCACCTTGACGTGGCGGCCGTCGACACGGGTGAGCTCCGAGTCGAAGATCGACGAGGCGGGGTTGCCCGTGATGTCGGAGGACACGAGCGGGTCGTCCGAGTACTCGAGCACGCCGGCCAGCGGCCCCTGCGCCGCGGCGCGGTAGGCCTCGAGGATCTCCTCGCGCGTCACCTCGCGGGCGACGGTGGTGTTGAGCTCGACGATCGAGCCCACCGGGACCGGCACGCGGATCGAGTCGCCCGACAGCTTGCCGTCGAGCTGCGGCAGCACGAGGCCGATCGCCTTCGCGGCGCCGGTCGAGGTCGGGACGATGTTCACGCCGGCGGCGCGGGCACGGCGCGGGTCGCGGTGCGGGCCGTCCTGGAGGTTCTGCTCCTGGGTGTACGCGTGCACCGTGGTCATGAAGCCGTGCTCGATGCCGGCGAGCTCGTCGAGGACGGCGGCCAGCGGGGCGAGCGCGTTGGTGGTGCAGGACGCGTTCGAGACGATCGTGTGCCGGGCCGGGTCGTAGGCGTCGGTGTTGACACCGAACGCGAGCGTGACGTCGGCGCCGTCGGACGGGGCGCTGACGAGCACCTTGCGCGCACCCGCCTTGATGTGGCCGCGGGCGGCCTCGGCCGAGGTGAAGCGGCCCGTCGCCTCCAGCACCAGGTCGACACCGAGCTCGGCCCACGGCAGCTGCTCGGGTTCGCGCTCGGCGAGCACCGTGATGCGGTGACCGTCGACGACGAGTACGTTCCCCTCGACGGTCACGGGGCGGCCGAGCCGGCCGGACGTGGTGTCGAAGGCGAGCAGCCGCGCCAGGGTGGCGGGCTCCGTCAGGTCGTTGACGGCGACGACCTCGAGGTCGGTGTCGCGCTCGAGGAGCGCGCGCAGCACGTTGCGGCCGATGCGGCCGAATCCGTTGATGGCAATGCGAGTCATGAGCGATGTCCCTTTCGTTCGCCATCAGGTTCGCGCCCGATCTCCGGCCGCGACAGCGGCGAGATCGCCACGGTTCGTAAGGATCTCGCCACGGGGGACGGGATGGGCTGATTTCGGGCCGGTGGCGGCCTATTCGCCCTGGGTGAAGGTGCGCCGGTACTCCGTCGGGGTGGTGCCGAGGATCCGGTGGAAGTGCAAGCGCAGATTGGCCCCGGTGCCGAGGCCGACATCGTCGGCGATCTGCTCGACACTCCGCTCCGAACGCTCCAGCAGCTCACGGGCCACGTCGATCCGGGCCCGCATCACCCACTGCATCGGCGTGTACCCGGTGTCCTCGGCGAAGCGCCGCGAGAACGTCCGGGGCGAGACCCCCGCGTGCTGGGCGAGGGCCTCCAGGGTGAGGGGGTCGCCGAGCCGGTGCAGCGCCCACTCGCGGGTGGCGGCGAACCGCTCGCCCAGCGGCTCGGGGACGCTGCGCGGCACGTACTGGGCCTGACCGCCGCTGCGGTAGGGGGCCGCGACCAGGCGCCGGGCCGCGTGGTTGGAGGCGGCCACACCGAGGTCGCGGCGCAGGATGTGCAGGCACAGGTCGATGCCGGAGGCGGCGCCGGCCGAGGTCAGCACGCTGCCCTCGTCGACGAACAGGACGTTCTCGTCGAGCCGGACGAGCGGATGTTTCGCGGCGAGGGCCCGCGCGTAGTGCCAGTGGGTCGTGGCGCGCTTCCCGTCGAGCAGACCGGTGGCGGCGAGGGCGAACGCACCCGTCGAGATGGCGGCGAGCCGCGCGCCCCGGTCGTGCGCGGCGACCAGCGCGTCGAGGACGGCCCGCGGCGGGTCTTCGCGGTCGGGGAAGCGGTAGCCGGGGACGAAGACGATGTCGGCCCACGCGAGCGCGTCGAGCCCGTGGGTGACGTGGTACGACAGGCCGTCCCCGCCGGTCACCAGACCCGGCGCCGCGCCGCACACCCGTACCTCGTACGGCATGCTCGCGCGGGTCGTGAACACCTGCGCGGGGATACCGACGTCGAGGGGCTTGGCGCCCTCGAGGACGAGGACGGCGACACGGTGGAGGCGGGAGGGCGGCACGGGGTTCAGGGTACGGCGGGGAGAGGCGGGGCGGGGTCGGGGTACCAGGGGGCTGGGGTGTTCGCGACGGCCGTGTTAGACCTTGCGCGACGACGACTGGGGGGTGCGGGCGTGGACTGGCACGGATTTCTGCTGCTGTGGTGCGCGGTGTGCGGTGTGTGGGCGCTGTTCGGGTACGGGCGGTCGCTGATCGGAGCGACCCCGGCGCAGCGCGCGGTGCGGGTCACCGGGCGGATCGTGGAGGTACGAACCCCCGCGCACGGCAACCCGGGCACGGACGGGATACCCGTGGTGATCGCCTTCCCCGACCCCGCGACCGGGCGGGAGCACGCCCTGCCGTACGAGGCCGAGCGCGGCATCACACTGGACACCGTCTGGTTGGGGCAGGAGGTCGCGGTGCTCCACCCGCCCGGCGAGCCGCACCGGTTCGAGGTCACGTACGACCTCCAGGACGGCCGGCACGGTCGGGGATGGCCGCACTTCGCGGTCTTCCTGCTCTACGCGGGCCTGGTCGCCGACACCGCGCTCCGCCACGGCTACCCGTGGGCACTGCTGGGCGCCGGCGGGCCCCTGGCCGTGGCCATGACGTCCGTCCTGCGCCACGACCTGGTTCTGATGCGCCGTGAGGCCGCCCGGCTGGCCACCGCCGTCCGCGTTCCCGGCCGTGTCGCAGCCGTCCTCGAGTCGGTCCACGAGGACGGCGAGGGCAGCTGGACCAGCCACACCGCAGTCCTCGTGTTCACCACCCGGGAGGGAACGGCCGTCACCGCCCGCCTCCGCTCGGGGATACCGGATCCGGCCCACGCGTACGGACGGGAACTCACCGTCCACTACGTGCCCGACGACCTCGCTCTCTTCACCCTGGATCCGGCCGCCGCCCGCCGCTCCGCCCGCTGGGACATCGCCTTCGTCGTCCTCGTCCTCCTGCTCGGAGCGGCGGCGGCCGTCGCGGGCGCGGTCCTGCTGTGGGGCCAGGGAGCCGACGTCACAGCTGCCGGGCGATGAGGTCCAGGTCGCCCCGGGTGAAACCCGGACCGTCGGGGCCGTCCGGCGCGAACGACTCGATGACGGCCTGGACGGCGGGAGCGGCGTCCGTACCGTTCACCTCGGTGAACTGCACGTTGTAGAAGACGAGCCGGCCGTCGACGTCCTCGTGGGAGATCTCGAGGACCTCGTCGAGCCAGTCGGCCGCCTTGGCCACGTTGCCCAGCGCGCGGTCCAGTTCGCGCAGACAGCTGCGGCCGATGCCCGGCAGCAGGGTCGTGGTGAGGGCCGTGGCGTCGGCGAAGGTGCGCACGTCCGGCCAGAAGGTATTGATGGGCCGCGGCCGGGACGCGTCCGTGAAGTCGAAGAACGTGAGCGTGTGGCGCACGCACACGTGGTGCACGTTCTGCTCGGCCGCGGTCAGCGTCAGGGTGACCTGCCGCCCGCTCACCGTGGTGCGGACCGTGGCGGTCGCGGCAGCGGCCGCGGAGTCGGCGTACGCCGCTATCGAGGGCGCGTTCAGCCGCGCCGCGGCGAAGAGGCGCAGACCCTGCTCGGGCGTCGGGAACGGCGTCAGCCCCTTGCGCAGGTTCTGCTTGGTCTTGGAGTCGTACACCCACTGCTCGCGCAGGGGCGGGTACAGCACCCGCTTGTCCCGGTCGACGCGTTCGGCGGCGACATGAGCGGTCTGCAGGTGCCGGTGCAGGGTGGTCCACACTGCGGCGTCGTACACGCCGCGCCCGTTGTCCGCTTCGGCCGCCCCCAGCCAGGCGGTCTCGAGGTCCTTGAGCGCGAGTGACACGGCGTCCATCCGACGGGTGCCCGGACCGCCCGGCACCGGCTCGGTGTCGGGGTCGAAGTTCATGCCCGGGTCGTTGGCCGGGCTCTGCGGGCCGAGCGAGACCATCAGCGGCAGGTTCCACAGCAGCCGGTGCGGGTTGGGGCTGCCGCCGTGACCTGCCATGGCCACGGCCTGGGCGACGCTGTCGCCGGCCACCGACCAGCACAGGTTCCAGAACGCCCGGGCCGCCCCCTGGAGCTGCGGGTTCTTCGAGTTCCAGGCCGGGGTGATCTGCTCGGCGATCGAGCTGAGACGTTCCTTGGAGATCTTGTGGTGTAACGCGCCGCTCTTCCACTCGGTGGGCAGCGCGTAGGCCGCCTTGCCGTCGTTCAAGGGCTTGACGGCCCACTTGGTCTTGTCCGGGACCTCGCGGGCACTGCTCGGGGGTGGCGCCGGCCTGCCGGCCACCGGAGACGTCGTCATGACACTCCCTTCACGGCCCACCGAGCGCGGGCCGCGCTCATCTTCAGGTCCCCGGCGAGCGGGCGTCCACCGGTTCCGGGGCATTGGGGCGGGTGGGAAGGACGGGTACCGCAAGCCATGCCGCCGGCGGCCCGTACGCCCCACCCGGCACGCTCGATGACGATCCGTGAGGCGGTGGCCCCGCGCCTCGCGCCCCCGAAATCCAGGGGCCGTGCCGGGGCGCCGCCCGCTACGATCGGGCCTTCATCCGATCATGACGGTCCCACGGAGGCACCGATGACACCGGCCCCTTCGCGGACGGCCGCCCACCCCGAACGGCTGGACCGAGGACATCCGTTCCGGCAGTGGAAGACCTGGCGCATCCCGGGCACCGAGCTCACCCTCACCGGCTACTCGCGCGCCAACGACAAGACCTTCTTCCACATCCCCGAACTGCGCTGTGCGCTCGACGCCGGACTGGCGGAAGGCCGCCAGACGGAAACCGTCTTCCTCACCCACACCCACCACGACCACTCCAAGGACCTCGACCACCTCGCGGCCCGGCCCGACGGCGTCGACATCCACGCGCCCGCCGCGGCGCTCCCGTACGTGGAGACCTTCCTGCGGGCCTCCGCCGAACTGAACCACGGGACCGCCTACGACCCCGGCCTCGCGGCGAACTGCCGACTGCACGGGGTGCGCGGCGGCGACGAGTTCACCTTCGGCCGCCGCGGCCACCACGTACGGGTCGTGGAGTGCGTCCACAAGGTGCCGTGCGTGGGCTACGCCTTCTCCGAACGCCGCAAGGCACTGCTGCCCGAGTACGAGGAACTGCGGCGCGGCCTCGCCGAACAGGGCCGGGGCGCCGAGTTCGGCCGTGTGCTCGCGCAGCGCCGCAAGGAGGGCGCCGAGGTCGAACGAGAGGTGCGCAGACCGCTGTTCGCCTTCCTCGGCGACACCCATGTGAGCGTCTTCGAGGACAACCCGTGGCTCTTCGAGTACCCGGTGATCATCACCGAGTGCACCTACCTCGACGACGCCGAACGGGAGCGCGCCGACCGGGTCGGACACACCGTCTGGAGCGGGCTGAAGCCCGTCGTCGAGGCCCACCCGGCCACCCTCTTCGTCCTCACCCACTTCAGTCTGCGCCACTCGGACCAGGACGTCCTCGCCTTCTTCGGCGACGAGCGGCCCGACAACGTACTGCTGTGGGTGCACCCGGACAGCCGGCTTCCCGAACAACACCAGCACGGCTGACGGCCGCCGACCGCCCGCCGACCGCCCGCCCGGCCGCCGACCGTCGTCCCCCGGTCAGAGTCCGGCCAGCGTGTCCCGCAGCCGCCGTGCCTCCTTGAGCAGTTGGGACGATCCCGTTCGCCCGGCGAGAGCGGATATCCCGGGCAGCTCACCGCGCGCACCCGAGAGCCGGGCGGCATCCGCGGCGACCCCCAGCAGCGCCCCGTGCGCCTGCGGCCGGGTGCAGGCCAGCAGGCCGGGGAGCGCCGTACCCAGGACGGCCCAGACCGCCCCGGCGCCCCGCGGCGTGGCGGCCGCCGCCCGCAGTGACCCGGTCAGCAGGGGCACCTTCAGCGTGCCCAGCCCGACGAGTTCGGTGAGCTCCCGGCCCAGCAGCGCTCCGTCCAGCCGGCCCCTCGAGTCCAGCCGAACCAGCGCCCGCACGGCCGCCTCCCGGTCGGGCTCGGGGACGGAGGCGAGTCCGTAGGCGACGGCCAGGTGCACGGCGGGTCCGGCCGGGCCGTCGGTCGCGGCGAGCGCCCCGAGAAAGGCGGGGGCGCCACTGCCGTCCTGGTCGGCCGCCGAGGCCACACCCGTCAGGAGCCGGGCCGCGGCTATCTCCGGGTGCCAGGGCAGGGTGGCGACCGTGTGGGCGTCCCGGTAGTCCGGCAGGGACCAGTGCGGACAGGAGAGGTGCGGCTCGAACTTCCGGAACAGCGACCAGAAGCGCCGGGGAAAGGCGCCGCGGCCCTCGATCGCCTCGTGGCCCACCAGGATCCGGCGGCCGATCCGTGCGCCCCGGCGCCTGCTGGGACGCTCGGGTTCACCGGCCTCGCGCTCCCGCCACCACGTCGGGTGGGGCAGACCGCCCTGCCGCAGCCAGGCGGCCACCCGGGCCCCCTCCGGCAGCTCCAGCTTCTCCGCGGCGCGCACGGCCTCGGGATCCACCCGGCCGCCGACGCGCAGCAGTGCCTGTCCCAGATCCGCCGGTCCCGGCCGGACGCCGAGGCGCGCGTACTGCGCGAGGCGCTCGACCAGGTCGTACGGCCCCACCGCGCCGGTCGGGCTGCTCGGCACGGACAGCAGGAACGGCACGGGATCACCAGCCCGCAACCGCGCCGTGACCTCACCGACGCGAGCCCCGGCTATGTAGTCCGGCGCCACGTGCTGGCACAGTTCGAGCCAGCCCGCCCCGGCCTTCTCCCAGGGCTCGTCCGCCCGTACCGGACCCACCGCGGCGCCGACGATGCCCGCGAGGCACCGCACCTGTGGGTCCGGCTTCATCGTGAACTTGCGCGGGACGGAGCCCAGCGCCGCGGCCAGTGCCTCCCGGTCCCGGAAACTGTGACCCACCACGGCGTTGAGCACGCGTTCGAACGTCTCCACGCCCGGGTCACGGCCGTCGGCCAGCACGGCCGCAACCTGGTCTGTGAGCGCACCCGTTGCCGGTGCGGCGAACACCCCTTCGATCATGTGATGCAGGCTAGACGGTCCCACTGACATCCCCGCCCTTGCGGGCGGGGAGGACCTCAACGGTCCTGGGAGAGCCGCACGAGCTCGGCGAAGGAGCCGTCCAGCCGCACCAGTTCCTCATACGTGCCGTGCTCCGTGATCCGTCCCGCGTCGAGGACGACGATCCGGTCGGCGAGGCGGCAGTTCTCCATCCGATGGGTGACGATCACCGTGATTCGGTCGTCCTTCATGTCCCGCAGTCCGGAGAAGACCATGTGCTCCCCGCGCGGGTCCATGGCCGACGTCGGCTCGTCCATGACGAGCAGACCCGGCCTCCGGTGGAACGCGCGCCCGCACGCCAGGCGCTGCCACTGGCCGCCGGAGGGCTCGTGTCCGCCCCAGACCGAGCGGGCCAGGAGGGTGTCCAGGCCGTTCGGGAACTCCTGGACGGTCGTCCGCATGCCGACCGCGTCCAGGGCGTCCCAGACGGCCTCCTCGCCGCGCGGGCCGGGCTGGCCGAGCGTGATGTTCTCCCGGGCGGAGAAGGGCCAGTACCCGTACGACTGGGTGACGAGGCCGACGTGCCGCCAGGCGGTGCGCTGGTCGGCGTCGGCGGTCGGCACCCCGTCCCAGGCGACGATGCCGGAGGTCGGGACCGTCAGCGAGGTGAGCAGCCGGATCAGTGTGGACTTGCCCGCGCCGTTCTCCCCGACGACGGCGATCACCTCGCCCCGGGAGAGGGTGAGGGAGACCGGCCCGAGCGAGGGGACGTCCTTGCCGGGATAGGTGTACGTGGCCTCCTCCAGGCGGATCTTCTCCGGTGCGGCCTCCATCACCTGCGGGCCGCGCGGGCCCGACTTCTCGGCGGCCTCCGCGACGAAGGCGGTGTAGTCGCCGAGGTAGAGGGCGTGCTGGAACATGGCCGCCCCGTAGACGACGAGCTGCGACAGGGCCGCGGTGGAGGTCCGCATGGCGACGATCGCCGTACCGGCGGCGGCGATCGCCATGTACCCGCCGACGACGAGGCCGGCCAGGGCCCCGTAGGTGGCGACGACGAAGACCCCCGAGGCGGTGGCGGCGATCAGGTAGACGGTGAGGTAGCGGGGCGCGGAGCTGACCATCCGGGCATCGATGCGCTCGCAGACGGCCGCGTACCATTGGTGGGCGTACGGCCGCATGCTGTTGCCGCGCAGCTCGTCGGCGAGCTTCGGCGTGGTCAGGTGCCAGCGCATCATGTGCTTGATGTTGCGGGAGGCGATCGTCTGGTTGTGGAGGCGGTAGTCGAGGCGGGCGGCGTAGACCGACCCGAGACCGCGGGGGATCACCGACAGCAGGAGCAGCGGCAGGAGCACGGGGTGGACCACGGCGAGGACGGAGGCCACGGCGACCATGTCGATCAGGCCGCCGGTGAAGCCGAGGGCGTCCTGCAGCAGCATGGCGGAGCGGGCGGATCCGGTCTCGGCGGCCTCGGAGCGCTCGGTGAAGTCGGGGGCGTTGTAGGCGGCGAGTTCGACGTCCATGTGGGCGTCGACCATGGCGAGGTCGGCGAGGGTGGCCATACCGGGATTCAGACGGCGGGCCGCGCTGCCCGATGCGATGGAGGCCAGCGCGCCGAGCGCCGTCATCGCGGCCGCGACGACCAGCGGCCAGGCCGCCGCCGAGATCCGTTCCTGGACACCGTCGCCCGTGAGGAGCGGGACCAACGCCCGCGAGATCGCCGTGAGCGCTGCGGCCGTGCAGATCCCGCCGAGGATCTGGGCGGCGACCAGCACGTGGAACGCGGTGCGGTTGACGGCGAGGGCGAGCCGCGCGGTCTGCCGGAGGGCGGAGGGGACCCGGCGGGCCATCTGCCCGAGCGACAGCGCCTCCATGGTCTCGTTGTGCTGGCCCCAGGTGTACTTGAACTCCGGCGGGGCGGGTGGTGCGGGGGGCGGTGCGCCGGTCTTCTGGTTCTCGGTCTGTGGCTCGGTCATGCTGCGTCTCCTTCAACTGGGTGGTGTCGGAGGCCGGTTCGCCCGCTCGCGACGCATGGCGGAGAAGCCCGGCTCCGCGGTGAGCGGAGGGGCGGGTGCGCGGTCGCGGGAACTGGAGGGAGTGAGTAGAGCGCAGCCCGACGGCCGGAGCAGCTGGATCTGGCCGACCTCGTGGCGGCGGCTCCCTTGCCGTGGCCGCTGATCGTGTGCGGGTGCCGCGGGGCTCCGGGGCGGAGCCGGACGACAGGTTGGCCGGAACCGGCCGGTACGGGGCCGGCTCGCCGGAAACCACTTGCGGGCCGGCGACGTGGCCGGGAGAAGGGCGGCACGTCCATCCTGCTCGACCTGCCAGTGCCGACGGGAAGGCCACCGGAAAGGACGCCGGAAGGACGCCGGTAGGTCGAACGGTGTCTCCGGTCACGTCGTGGCATCGTGGTAGCCATGGTCATCAGCGTTCGCCCGGCCTCGGTCTTCGAGGACGTCCGTCTCCTGCTCGGACCGAAGTCGGCCGGAGCCAACGTCTGCTGGTGCCTGAGCTACCGGATCCCGTCCAAGCTCAACAACGAGCTGCGCGGGCCGGCACGCGGTGAGTACGTGGCCGGGCTGTGCGGGAGCGAGCCCCCGCCCGGGGTGCTCGCGTACGACGGTGACGGTGACGGTGACGGTGACGGTGACGAACCGGTCGGCTGGGCCGCCGTGGCGCCGCGTGCGGACACCTCGTTCGCACGCAGTCACAGGATCCCGCTCGTCGACGACCTACCGGTCTGGTCGCTGTGGTGCATCCGCGTACGCCCCGGCCACCGCGGGAAGGGGATCTCGCACGCCCTCATCGCCGGTGCGGTCGACTTCGCCCGCGCCCACGGCGCACCGGTGGTCGAGGCCTACCCCCTGGACAACGGCGCCGCCAAGGTCGACCTGACGATGGCGTACGCCGGGATCCGGAAGAACTTCGAGCGCGCCGGGTTCGTCCACGCCGCGGACACCACCTCGGTGCTGGCCGGCCACCCCCGCGTCCTGATGCGGCTCGACCTGCGCTGACACACCGGCCCGTGGCCGCGGCCCCGCGCTCTACGCCAGCGGGGAGGGGCGGCTCAGGGCGTTGAGAGCGGCAAGGGCGGTCGGCCACGGGAAGTGGAGCGGGGCGTCGGGGGCGGCGGGGTCCGGCGCGTAGCCCGTTTCGCCGTGGAGGAGTTCGACCCCGGCGCTGCGCAGGGTGTTCAGGGAGGCTTCGAACTGGGGGTGCGCGGCGAGGCCGGTGTTGGTGCAGGGCATCGCGATGACGGGGGTGCGGTTGCCGGTCGCCTCGGCGGCGAGGCCGACGACGAGGTTGTGGGTGAGGCCGAGGGCCCAGGCGTTGATGGTGTTGAAGGTGGCGGGAGCGAAGAGGAGCGCGTCGGCGGCAGGCCAAACGTCGGGTTGGCCTGGGAATTTGTACTGCCAGCGGACCGGGTGGCCGGTGAGTGCGGCGAGTCCGTCGAGGCTTTCGGACAGCCAGTGGGCCGCCGTGGGGGTGAGGCCGAGGCACACGTCCCAGCCACGGGCCTGGGCGTCCTCGATGACGTGGGCAACGTCGAAGACGGGCGGGGCGGCGGAGCAGAGCAGGTGGAGAGTCCTCGTGGTCATGCCGCAATATGATCACACTGTTTGACCTTGATGGGATCTTGGGACGGTCAGCCGCCGCAGCGGAGCCGGGGCGCCGCCGCGATGTGCGGCGCCCGCCCGGCCGCTGAACTCTTCACCGTCCTCGCCGTTGACCGTCGCACCACGGTCAGGCCGAGAGCGCCGCCGCCTGCCGACGCGCCTGATCCAGCCATGCCGCCCGTTCCTCGTCGGAGGAGTCGGTGACCGTCCGGAAGACCGTGCGTCGTACGTCGGTGATCCCCGCATACGGGAGGACACATGCCGCCCAGATCCTCTGCAGCGGGTCGCCGAACTCCGCCTCCTCACGGTCGAGAGGAGTGTCCGAGGTGTTCAGGACGAGCGCCCTGGTGGCCTTCAGGAGCGGCGCCGGCTCCCCGTCCGCCGTACCCAGTTTGTACGCGACCCCCGGCGCGAGTACGCGCTGGACCCAGCCCGCCAGGACCGCGGGCGGCATACCCCACCAGTTCGGGTGGACGAACACCATGGCATCAAGGGTGGCCAGCTCCCTCTGGTGCAGCGCCACCTGTGCGTCGTGGGCCGGCGGCGCCGAATCGACCGTGCCGGTCTCCTCGGCGGACAGCAGCGCCGGGAATTGCTCGGCACAGAGGTCGTGCGCGATGACGCGACACCCCCGGCCCCGCAGCCCGTCCACAACGGCATCGAACACGGCGTGGTTGAAGCTACCCGGCCGCGGGTGTGCGAGGTACACCCCGATCTGCATATCCGTCCCCCTGGTCGGTCCGCGTGGGCCGCCCGTCCGCCGCGCCACTCGGTTCCTCCCCATTATCCGGTCAGCCGCTGGTCACGGGGCCGGAATCGCGATCACGAGGCCAGTACCGAGTGCTCCTGCGCGTGCGAGGCCCGCCCATATGGGGGAAGCTGGGCATATCCGCCGCGCCGACGGTGGGCGCACGGGCGAGGAGGGCTTCGTGGATACATCAGCAGACGGCCGACCCGTTCACGCACTCCGGTCCAGACTGCGCACCGCCACCCTGCTGTGTGCAACGGCGGCGCTCGCCGCGGCCACCGTCCCCGCCTCCGCGCAGACCCGGACCGTATCGGCGCCGGCGCCCGCGCCGGAGCAGGTCGTGGTCGTCGACTGCTTCTCACAGGGTCAGATCCGCCCGGAGGAGTACTTGCTGGCCTGTGGGGACGGCAACAACCGCCTCGTCGGCCTCCGCTGGAACACCTGGGGTCCGCAGGCCGCGAAGGCCACCGGCACGGACATGGTGAACGACTGCAAGCCCTACTGCGCGGCGGGCCGCTTCCGGTCCTACCCGGTGACGGTCACCCTGAGCAGTCCGGAGCCCTGGCCGGACCACCGGGACGTCCAGCGCTACACCGTGATCCGGCTCGTCTACACGGACACCGCGCCTGCCCCGGTCCCGAAGGACGTGACCTACAAGATCGCGTACTGACAGATCGGCGTATCAGAGCCGCAGGGGCTCCGGGTCTGTCGCCAAACGGGCGTGGAGTTCGACGTCGTATCGGCTACCGCCGTATGCGAGCTTCTGGCGCTGCAGCCCTTCCACGGCGAAGCCGGCGGCGTGAGCGACTCTGCACGAACCGGGGTTGTTCACCCGATGTCCCAGCTCCAGCCGGAACAGTTCGGCCTCGCGGAACGCCCAGAGAGCGAGAGCCCGGCAGGCACGAGAGGCCACGCCCCGGCCCCGGGCCGCCGGTGTGGTCCAGTAGGAGACCCAGCCCACGGAGTGCCGTCGACTCGCCGCGCCGACCGATACGTGTCCGAGCGCGGTGTCGTAGCCGTCGCCGTCGACGACGGAGAAGGCGAAGGCAGAGCCCGCATCCCACTCGGCGCCGCGATCGGCGATCCACCGCTCGGCGGCCTGCACTGTCGTGACCGGCTCGTTGGTCTGCTCACGCATGAGGGGATCCGCGAACGCCGTCATCACTGATGCCACATCGCGCGTGGCCCACCTACGCAGCACCAAGCCTGAGGAATCTTCGACACGTTCGCGCATACCGCGAGTCTTTCTCCCCGTCCACGGCGCTGTCACCGGGTTTATCCCCATGCTGTCGGACAGGGAGGGGCAGGAGCGACCTGGCCGAGGAAGGCCGGGTGGTCGTCCTGGCCGAGCCACTGGTGGGCCGGCCGGGCCAAGAGGTCTTTTCATGGGGTGGAGTTGGGAACGGAATCCGAGACGAGTTGAGCCAGCCGGCGCAGACGCTGGAAGTAGGCGAGATCGTCCGGTTCGTTGATCAGTGGCAGAACCTGATCCAGGTCGGCGATGCAATCGTCGAGGATCCTGTGGCGCTCTGCGTCGAGAGATCCGCCGTTGTGCAGGAAGGCGGACACGCATCCGGCGGTGTAGAAGTCGAGTTCCACCATGCCGATACCCGCCAGGTCCTTACGGCGCAGTCCATCAGGGTAAGGAGCGTACCGGTGCTCCTGCCACAGAGGCGCGACGACGGTCAGGTAGTTGCTTTCTCCATTCACGGTGTCATCTTCCCCCGAGGCAGGCCGTCGGGCTCACTCCGCATGGACCATGCAGACCTCCGGCAGCGCCGGGTCCGTCTCACCCTCCGCTGCCAGGACTGCGCGCGCCCGGTGGCGCCGTTGTCAGTGGTGCTGTGCATGATCGGCGCGCCAGCCATTCTCCGAGGTAGGGAAGCGTCATGCCGATCACAAACCAGCAGGTAGCGGG
This sequence comes from Streptomyces sp. NPDC048257, assembly GCF_043201855.1. NCBI lineage: Bacteria > Bacillati > Actinomycetota > Actinomycetes > Kitasatosporales > Streptomycetaceae > Streptomyces > Streptomyces sp. NPDC048257. The sequence goes on along the minus strand of NZ_JBICZI010000003.1, from coordinate 56,596 downwards.
ACACGCGTTCCTGCGGCAGATGTACGACGACCCGTACTTCCCTGATGACGTAGTCGACCAGGGGAGGGCGGTCCTGCTGCGGCTGTGCGAGCGCGTTGAGGCCGAGCAGCCGTCGGATCTGGAAAGCCTGTATGGGCTCACCCAGGCTGCGACGGAGGAGTTCAACCTGCTGGACAGGGAGTTCGTGGCGGCTGGGAGCGGGATCGAGACGGTCGCGCGCGAGTGGATCTGCGACGAGTTTTGTTTTGTCGCGTCGGCATACGGGTTCACGGACGCGGATGCGGAGGTGCTGACCGCCGGCCGGGACTGGTGAGCGAGGACGGGAAGGCCACCTCCATTCACTGGCGGGACGGGCCCTGAAGGTGAGCGTGCACGGCGTGGCCGGTCATGTGGGTCGGATCGGTCGACAACTGGCTGAACGTCATGCCCACCAAAGATTCCGTGTCCGTGAGCCGCGCGGGCAACGCGTATCCGGACATGGAGGTCGTGCAGGACCGGAAGCACCAGAAGCCTCGGTGGATCGCCCACGACAGCATGGCCCATACCAGCGGCTACGATGCCCGCGACGGTCTCGACGGCCTCTTCTCCGAGGACCGTGACGACCGGACGTGGGTTAATGGCACCTGTACGAAGAGCTGCTGAGATGAGGAAGCTGCCATGAGTACGGGAAGATGGCTGTGGGTCTGCCTACAGCGCTACGTCCTGAGCGCCGCTCTCGGCTGGGTGGCCGCGGCCCTGGTGCTGCCCGTTCTGGGCGACGATCCCTTCTGGGCGTCGTTCGGCGCGGGGCTGGGAGCGGGGCTGATCGTGGTGCCGCTCCTGACGGTCGTGACCATGTTCGTACTCGTCCTGCTGGCCGGTCGGCGGTTCGAGCCGCCGACCGGCGGTCCCTCGCGGATCCGGGGCGGCTGGCTGATCGTGCTGCCCCTGGTCCTGCTGCTGCCCGTGGCCCTGCTCGTGCCACTGCAGTACCTGATCGTGCTCGCCGCGCAGCTCGTGTACCTGGTGTGGGTGCTGCCCTGCCAGGACGCCCGCGACACGGCGGACGTGCTGCGCTCGCTCGCCGACCCGGCGGTCCCCGCGGAGCAGCGGGCCCGGATGGCACAGGCGGTCGCGGGACTGCAGGGCAGGCCGGTCGTCGAAGCCCTGGTGCAGACCTCGGCCGACGCGGAGCCGGAGGTCGCCGAAGCGGGTCTGGAGACCCTCTGCACCATCTGGCGGCGCGACGGAGTCGTCGGCGAGGACCTGCTGCTGAAGCTCGACCCGCAGGCCCAGGACCGCGTCCGGGCCCTCGGCGTCAGGGTGCGGAGCCCTTGGTGAGAACGGCGGCGATCGGCCGCGCATGACACGGACCCGGCCCTCCCGCGACCACTCGGGAGGGCCGGGCCCCTTTTCTCTTCCCGGGGTCGAGGACACTGTCGGCCGCGGGGTCATGCGCCCCCGCGCGCCTCCCCGAAGGCCCGTAATCGTGCGCCCCGTTCGCCGAGTCGGCGCTCCTCCAGTGCGGCGACGCCGAACCGCAGGTACCGCTCGTCGGAGGGCGTGAAGAGGGAGCCCGGGAGCACGGCCACGTCCTGTTCCCGCACCAGGGCGCGCACCACCGCCTTGTTTGCGGGCTCCGGCCGCATGCTGATGGGCTCGACAGACCGTGGAGTCGACGCTCAAGTCCCACGTGATCGCACCCTTTGCGTCGGCCAGGGACTGGCGCCGGGTGAGAATCCGCTGCCAGGTGCCGTTCCGCTGCCACCGGTGGAACAGGTCGTGGACCTGGCTCCACGGTCCGTACCCGACGGGGACATCCCGCCACGGCACACCGGTCCGGACCCGGAAGCGCTGCTGTCGATCAACCGCCGCCGAGGCCGGACGGGCGGCCGCCCCGCCCTGGCACCCGTCGGCAACAGCGGCTCCAGTGCCGCCCACTGTTCGTCCCTGAGATCTCCCCGACCCATGAACCGTGATCATTCACAGCCCAAGATCTCCTTTCGCTACAGGGCCTCATAGGGTCATGGGCATGACTATGGTGAATGAACAGTTCAGTGACGCGTTTCTCCTGGAGGCAGAACGGCACGCAGCCTGGGGCGCCGCGCAGCTCGAGGCCCTGACCGCGTTCATGCCGGAGGGCCCGTGGACGGCCGACCTGCCGTCCTGCCTGTACCGGCAGGGCGATCTGGAACTGCGGATCTCCGTCCTGGGCACTTATGACATCGGCGAGCGGTCCTGGATGTGGGGCTGGGCCAACCCGGGGCTGCGGGGCAGCGAGGCGGTGGCGTTGAGCCGCGCGGTCGAGCGGTACGGACGGGTGCACGGGATCGCCGAGTTCACCGAGGAAGTCCTGGACCTGTCCGGCTTCGCCGATCCCCGGCGCGCGGCGGAGACGCTGGCCTTCGCGGGCATGGGCGTGGCCGAGGCCCCGGGGTACCTGGGCCTTGCCGCGGGGCCGGACACGCAGGTGTACTTCCTGCCGGACGACCCCCAGGTTCCGCGGGCCGCTCTGGACACGATCGCGCTGCCGAGGGAACTGGTGACGGGGGCGGGCCTGATCGGCCACTCGGCCCGCAGGGTGGTCACCGGCTACCTGGAGTACCACGCGCTGGCCTGGTGGGAGGACGGGAACCGGATCCTCACCGACCTCCCGGGGGGCGGCACGGCGGCAGTCGAGTTCGATTCCGCGAACCGCATCGCAGGCGTGCACCTCACCGCGGTCTGACCGGCCAGCGACCGGCCAGCAGCCGCTCGGCCTCCGCGACGATGGCTCCGGCCGACAGTTCACGCCGGTCGCTCCCGGTCGTATCCGAGCCGTTGTACGCGTCGACGAGGTCGACCAGCGGCCGCAGAGTCCGAGGCTGGGCCAGGGCGTCCCAGCCTTCGTACACGATGACGTCGCCACCGGCCGCGGGAGCCGTGCTGCCGTTCACGATCAGCCGGAGCCACCAGCGCACGAGCTCCCAGCGGGCCGCTTCCCACGGGAGGCCGGTGTCATCGGCGGGAAGGCCCTCGACCAGGCCCAGTTCGGCCAGTGCCCGGTCGAACAGCGCATCGGCCTTCTCCTGCTCGGCATGCGTCAGGCCGGCGAGCAGCGCCAGGGACTCCGTCTCGACGTTGAGGACCAGCGCCGCCAGCGCGGCTTCCATCAGGTGGTGCGGGCGGTGCCGACGGCCGATCAAGCGCTCCAGCGCCAGCATCCGCAGGTACTCGACCGCCTCGTGCGCGGTGGCGGCGTACGGGGTGTGAGGCGTGGGCGCATCGACGTCGGTGCCCGGCCCGCAGTTGACGAAGTACGACCAGAAGCCGACGGTCGACCGCGGGGCGGGAAGGCTGCTCGCCCGGCCGGCGAATTCGTGCCGGACGTAGTCGGCGAGGTCGTTCCCGTAGAAGATGATGTCGGTTTGGTGCACGGACAGTACGGAGTGTCCCCATTCGCCTGCCGTGCCGGGCAGGTAGCGGTGGCTGTACACGGGAACCAGTGGGGGAGCCGTCGCCAGTTCGGCCCGTGCGAGCCGTACCGCTGCGGATGTCCCTGTGGGCCTCGGGCCCCAGGCAGGATGCCAGAAGCCGTTGCGCTCCACATCGAAGAGCACCCCTTCGACCGGCCACGAGAGTCGCTCGGCGAGGTCCGCGGGGTCGCCGTTGCGCCAGTCGGGCCAGCTCCGCGAGCCGTACGGGAGCCCAGCGGAAAGGAAGACGCGGTGGTCCACCGCGAACGTGAAACCGAACCGCTCCTCGATCCCGTCGAGTTCGCGCTCGCTGAGGCCCGGCCCGATATCGGCCGGGAGCAGCCTCTGGAGCCTGCCGGCCTCGTCGAGGGACAGGACCGGGGGACTCGATGCGGGCATGCCCGAAAGCATAGTGACCGCCACGATCACGGCTGACGGGCGGCCCTGTCCGGGGCGAGCGTGAGCTTGGCTACGCGTTCGTCGCCGACGAGTTCGCCGGTGGGGAGGAAACCGAGGCCGAGGTAGAAGGGTTCCGGGCTGTTCGCGCCCGGGTGCCAGCTCACGTACGCGTCGCGGATGCCGCGGGCGCGGATCTCTTCGGTGGCGGCGTGGATGGCGAAGCGGCCGTAGCCCTTGCCCTGGTGGCGCGCGTCGACGTTGAGGCGCCAGATGCCGCTGCGCCGGTCGCCGGCGTCGGCGGCCGGGTCCCAGACGATGTCGTGGAAGGCCATGATGAAGCCGACGACTTCGCTGCCGTCTACGATGGCCCGCGGCCAGGCGGTCGTGGGATGGACGTACGCCTCGGCGAGTGACTTCATCACGGGGGAGACCAGGTGGGTCTGGTCGGGGCGTACCCGTATCGCGCAGACCGCGTCGAAGTTGCCGGCGGTGACGGGTTCCAGGCGCAGCGGGCCCGGTGCGGGGGTGTTCAGGGCTGGCATGGCCTCAGCGTATCCCCGGCTCCGGCACTTCCTCGACGGGATTCGTTCGGCATCGGGCCTGCCCCGGTGGCGCACCGGGCCCGGACGCCGGGACGTGATGGCACATCACGTCCCGGGTCCGGCGCCGCCATCGGCAGAGCAGGCGGTGGGGCTCTACGGCTTGCGGGCGTGCAGTACGCGCATGCCCCGTTCACCGGGGGCGTCATGGGAGAGGTCCAGGCCGGCCTCGCGGCACAGGGCGGCGAGCCGGTCGGCGGGTATCCGCAGCTTGGGGTAACTGCTGGTGCGCAGGGTCCACTCGCCGTCCACGCGGGTGTGGAGGATGTCGTGGACCATCACGGTGTCCTCGTCGACGTACTCCAGGAAGCAGGTCAGCAGCCGGTTCTCGTCGCTGCGCACGGGCAGGAAGCGGTCGGTGCCCTCCAGGGGCCGGCTGAGATCGCGGTAGGTGATGACCAGGTGCCCGCCGGGAGCCAGGGCCCGCTGGACGTCGGCGAGGAGGGCCGGTACGTCGGAGAGCGCGGGCAGGTGGGGGAGGGTGTCACCCATGCAGAGGATCACAGCTGCCGTCCCGGGAGCTGCGATCCGGGGAAGGGCGGTGCGGATGTCAGCGTTCAGCGGGCGGATCGGCGCGTCCTGACCGGCGTACCGGGTGAGTTCGTCGAGGAGCTTCCCGCTCGTGTCGACGGCCGTGACGGGACCGAATCCGAGCCCGGCCAGGGCGAGGGACTGCACGCCGGGGCCGCAGCCGAGGTCGATCGCGTGCCTGTCTGCTTCCTCCTCCCCGCCGGGGAGGACGCCGAGGCTCTTCAGTAAGCCCGCCTGTGCTTCGGCGAGGGAGGCGATGTCCCCGCCGAGCATCCAGGTGTACTGGTCGGCGAGGAGGTCTTCGTAGTGGTCGGACACTGTTGCCATTGCGGTCTCCCGTGGTCGGGCGGGCGGCGCGTTCACGCGCGTTCCGCGTCACCTTCACGGCGGGGTCCGGGCAGGATCCGAAAGTGCTGACCGCCTGACACCTCGCCGCTGGGGAGCCTACTGCGCCGCTTTCGACGCCGAATCACCGGCGGGTGACGGCCTGTTCCAGCAGGCCGTGCAGCACACGCTGATCCTGGGGGGTGAGCCCGGACAGTGGTGAGTCCACGGCGAGGAGCGCGAGGAGGCGTTCGCGCAGTGCGGTGCCCTCGGCGGTGAGGACGAGGTGCTTGGCGCGCCGGTCGGTGGGGTGCGGGTGGCGCCCGATCAGGCTCTGCTTCTCCAGCTTGTCGACGACGAAGGTGGTGTTGGAGGGCTCGCAGCTCATCCGCTCGGCGAGCTCCCGCATGGTCATCGGCCCGCTCATCTCCCGCAACGCGGTCGCCTGCGCCGCGGTGAGGCCCAGAGTGGCCGCGCGCTCCCGTACGTGCTCGGCGATCCGCTGGGCCAGCCCGTTCACCAGGCCGCACAGCTGTCGCTCGGCGATGGCCTGCAGCTCCGGGGGCGTCGTCATGCCACCACTCTAACAAATCCGTCAAGCAGAAACATTTCTAGCTTGAATGATTCGAACTTGATGCTTATGGTGAGCGTCGTCGCCGAGGGAAGAGACGTGCGGCGACACCTGACGACGATTCATAGGGATGTATCCATGGCAGATGTGACGATGGCTCAGGACGTACGGCTGCGCCGACCGGCGGGAATCCGCTCCATACGACTGGGGGATACGAAGGTCTCGTACGTGCCGGACGGCGATGTACGGCTCCGGCCGCTGCAGCTGCTCCAGGACACCACCGAGGAGGTGTGGTCCGCACATCCGGAGTACCTGGACGCCACGGGCCACCTCGTCGGGAGCGTCGGCGGACTGCTCGTGGAGCACGGCGACCGGGCCCTGCTGATCGACGCGGGCTTCGGTCCGCAGACGCACGAGGCTCCGGACGGCCCGCTCGCCACGATCCGGGGCGGCGCGCTCACGCGCAGCCTGGCCGAACTCGGCCGCCGCCCCGAGGACATCGAAGCGATCGCCTTCACCCACCTGCACGCCGACCACCTCGGCTGGGCCTGCCACCGTGCGCCCGGCGGCGACCGGCCCGTGTTCGCCCACGCCGACTACCTGATCTCCGAACCCGAGTGGGAACGGCGCGACCTCCTGGAAGCACAGGGCATGAACGAGCAGGTCGCGGCCCTCGCACCGCACGTGCGTACGATCACGGACGGGCAGGAGGTCTTCCCCGGCGTACGCGCACGGATCACCCCGGGCCACACCGTCGGGCATGCCGAGTACGTGATCACCGGGGGCGGACGGCGTCTGATCGCCTTCGGCGACGCCCTGCACTCGCCGATCCAGATCGACCACCCGGAATGGTCCTCGGGCTTCGACCACGACGGCGCCCTGACCGCCGAGCACCGCCACCGCCTCGTCGCCGAGCTGGCGGAGCCCGGAACCATCGGTTTCGGCGTCCACTTCGCCGACGTGGTGTTCGGACACGTCCGCGGGGACGGGGACGGGGGCGGGGTCGGCCCGGCCTGGCAGCCTCTGGACGTCTGACCCCGTCGCCGGTCCTGACCCCGCCCCGGGGCCGGGACCCCGTCCCCCGGGCCGGTCACGCCAAGAATTCGGCGACCAGTTCGGCAAAGGCCTCCGGCGTGAGGACCTCCACGCCGAGCTCGGCGGCCTTGACCGCCTTCGAGCTCGGCTTACCGCTCGCCGACGGGGCGGAGACCAGGATGGCGGTCTTGGCGCTGACGCTGCTGCCCGCGCGCCCGCCGGCCTTCTCGATCAGTGCGTTCATCGCATCCCGGCCCTGGCCCTCCAGCGCTCCCGCCATCTTCCCGGTCACCACCACGACCTTGCCGGCGAGCGGCCCCGCGTCCAGCGCCGCCGCGGGGTCCTGGGGCTCGTTCATGTTGACGCCCGCCGCGGCGAGCTTGTCGATGACCGGGGCCAGGCCGGCGATCTGGTCCACGATCACCGGGGCCTTCTCCGGGCCGATGCCGTCCACGGCCTGCATGGCCAAGGCATCGGCCCGCCGGACGGCGTCCATCGTGCCGAAGTGCCGGGCGATGCGGCGCGAGATGCTGCGCCCGGTCCCCAGAATGCCCAGCGCACAGACGACGCGGCTAAGCGGGCGGGCCTTCGCCGCCTCGATCTGCTCCACGAGCTTCGCGGCCCGCTTGGCGCTGCCGGAGGCGCTGGTGAGCTGGTCCAGGGAGAGGACGAACAGGTCGGCGACGTCCACCACGTCACCGGCGTCGACCAGGGCCTTGACGTACGTTCTGCCCAGGCCGTCGATGTCGAGCATCTCGCGCCCGGCGGCGTACTCGATGAGGGCGGGGAGGGCGCAGGCCGCCCCCTTCGCGCAGCGCCACCGCTCCTGGGTCTTGTTGATCTCTCCGCCGCAGTGGGGGCACTCCTGCGGCAGCGGCACCTCCGTCGCACCGGCCGGGCGGAGCGGCACCACGGCGGCCTGGACGCGCGGAATGATGTCGCCCGCCTTGTACACCGTCACGGTGTCGCCCAGGTGGAGATCGCGGCGGCGGATGTCGGCGGGGTTGTGCAGCGTGGCCCGGGTGACCGTGGACCCGTCGATCAGCACCGGGGCGAGTATGGCGGTCGGGGCGAGCACTCCCGTCCGGCCGACCTCCCACACCACGTCCTCCAGCACGGTCTGCCGTTCTACCGCCGGGAGTTTGAAGGCGACCGCGAAGTAGGGGAACCGGCTCCCCAGTCCTGCCGCTTCCTGCTCGGCCGCGTCGTTCACCTTGATCACGACGCCGTCGATGCCGAACGGCAGCCCGGCCCGCATCGCGGCGATCTCGTCGACCCTCTGCTGGGCCTCGGCGAGTGTGTCGACCACGTGCAGCCCGGCCGGGGTGTCCGCGGTCGTGTGCACTCCGGCCCGGGTGACCGCGGCCAGCACCTCGGCGTGCGTGGCTCCGGCGGGCAGGAAGGCCTCCCCGTCCAGTCCGACCGCGCCGTAGGTCCAGAACGTCATCGTCAGCCGGTACGGGCGGTCCTTCGCCCGCAGCGTGCCGGCCGTGCCGTTGCGGGGGTTGGCGAAGACCTGCGCGCCGTGGGCGGTGCGGACGGCGTTCGCCGCCTCGAACTGCTCCTGGGTGAAGAGCACCTCTCCGCGGACTTCGAAGGTGGCGGGCACCGGCAGCTGCTCCGGCAGGCCCTCGATCTGCCCGATGACGTGGCTGACGTCCTCACCGCTGCTGCCGTCGCCGCGCGTGATGATCTGCACCAGCCGTCCGCCCCGGTAACGGGCCGCCACGGCCGCGCCGTCCAGCTTCGGCTCGACGGTGAACCCGCCGACCGGTGCACGGCCCAGCCGGCGCTGCAGGGACTCGCCCCACGACACCAGCCCGTCGGCATTGAAGACGTTGTCCAGGCTGAGCAGCCGGGTGGTGTGCGCGACGTCGCCGGCCGGGGCGGCGCCGTCACCGACCTGCCCGGTGGGGGAGTCGGCGGCGACGTCCTCGGGGTGCTCCGTCTCCCACGCCAGCACTGCGAGCCGGAGCTGGTCGTAGGTGGCATCGTCCATCGGGCTGTCGCCGTCGGCGTAGTACGCCCCCGAGGCCGCACGCAGGCGCTCGAGCGCGACCTCGTACGCGGAGCGGCTGGACACGATGGGCATGCTGGACAGCGCCTCGACGGCGGAAAGGTTCGTCATGAGAGTGATCCTCTCGCGAGGCACTGACAATCGCCCTCGGCCCGCAACCCACCGCGCGTTCCGCCTCGTACTGCGGGACCGGCAGGCCGGGCCCCGGTGCTTTCCGGATGCGGTGCGGGGCCCTCACAGGCGACCGGGCGCTCCGCCCAGAACACCCCGGACACCGCTCGATGGGCGAGTATCACGAGCAGTCCCACGAGGCCCGGGCCGAGGGCGATGGCCAGGGGAGGGCCGAGGCCGAACCCGGACGTTCCGTCCGAGGAGTCGGCGGGGTCCGCCATGTCCGCGACCGCCTCCTCGAGCAGCCGGACCGGCATCGCCACCCCGATCACGGGACCGGCCCCGATGAACCGGAACGCGTATGGCGATCCCCCAACCGCCCAGCCGGCCAGCCGTGGGCCCGCCGCAGTCGGGGGCGGGCCGGTTCAGGTAGTAGAAAGCGGAAGCGATGAGCAGCATCGGGGCGAAGGACGCGAGGCGTGCATGCGATCAGGAACCCGTGCGTCGCGGCCAGGGTCAATGGCGTAGGCATAAGCGCGCCCGATCAGCCGCGCCGCTCTCCGCCCAGCCCCCGGGCGGCCGGCGCGCCCCCGGACCCCTCGCCGTCGGCCCCCTCGCCCCCGGACTTCCTGCCCTCGGACCTCCTGGCCGCGTCTGCCAGCTGCCTTTCCGCCGTATCCAGCAGCATCTCCAGGGTGACCGGGTAGGCGCTGTGGGGCATGCGGGCGGCCAGCAGACCGGCCGTGGCCGCGATGTTCGGGTACTCGTCGGCCGGCAGCCGGGCGTACGTGGACTCCCACCTCTCCTCGTCCGACTCGCGCGCCTTCTCCGTCAGGGCGAGGGGCCCCGCGTCCAGCGCCGCGAAGGCCAGCGACTGGTCGATGTAGGCGTGGTAGATCCGCACGGCGTCCGCGTCCGCGAACCCCGCGCCGCGAAGGCTGCCGAGGATCGCCTCGTCGGCGGCGATCTCGCGCGGCCGGCCGGTCACCCGGCTCGCCGTCAGCAGCGCGGCCTGCGGATGGGCGAGGTAGGCGCCGTGGATGCGCAGCCCGAGTGAGCGCAGGTCGTCGCGCCACTGCCCGGTGGGGACCCACCCGTCGAGCGCGCAGCCGATCAGCTCCTCGCCGATGGCCAGGGTCAGGCCGTCCATGCCGTCGAAGTACCGGTACAGGGTGCTGGGGTCGGCCCCCAGGGCGGCGCCCAGCCGCCGGGCGGACAGGCCCGCGCTGCCGTGCTCCCGCACCATCCGCAGGTGCGTGTTCTGCTTGTGAGTGCCGGCGGTGTGGGGAGCGCGATCATCCGGATCCCCGCCCGCCGCGCCTTCTTCGACCACTTCGTCGTCGCCGACTACGACCTGGCCCGCGCCCAGGCCGCCGTAGCGGCCCTGGGCGGCGACGAACAGCGCTTCAGTGCCTGCCGCGGCGACGCCTCCGACGAGGCTGCGGTCACCCGGCTGCTCACCGAGCGCGGCTGCGACGTCCTGATGAACGCCACCGACCCGCGCTTCGTGATGCCCCTGTTCGACGCCGCGCTGGCAGCGGGCCGCCACTACCTCGACATGGCCATATCGCTCTCCCGGCCGCACCCCGACCACCCGCACACCACATGCGGGGTGAGGCTCGGCGACGAGCAGTTCGCGCGGGCCGAGGAGTGGAGAAGTCCGGCCGCCTCACCCTCGTCGGTGGCGATGAGGCAGTACCAGCGCACGGACCGCGGGGGCGGGGGTCAGGCCAGGAAGCGCTCGACGGTCTCGCGGGCACGGGCGTTCGAGGCCGCGGCTCCGGCCAGGGACCGGGCCAGGGCGCCGATCCACTCGTCCAGGCCCGCGGGACGGCGGGAAAGCACGACGCCCCGTACCTCGTGGCTGATCTCCCCGGCCACCTGCCCCCGGTCCATCCGCAGCGAGAGCCGCTGATCCCCGAGGGCCACGTCCAATTCTGCGACCGAACCCTCGCGCCCGGCCAGCCGCTCCGCGACGGAACGCCTGCGCCTGATCCGTACGGCGCCGGGTGGCAACGAGTCCGCCAGGTTCGCCGACAGCACGTTGACGTAGAGGTTCAGGTCCGTGCTGTCCCGGCGCAGCGCCGCGGCCAGCAGCTCCACTTCCCGCTCGGGCTCAGGCATCGAGGCCCAGCACCGTGGTCGGCCGGTCGATGACGTGGTCCTCGCGCAGTGGCCGCACCGCCGTCCCGATGGCGAAGAACTCGGTGGTGTGCGATCCCCAGCTGTGCGAGTGCTGCCTGAGCTGGACCGCCACGATCCCCTCGGCGTCCAGGGCCCTGCCCTCCGCCTGCATGCGGCTCATCGCCAGCCCGCGCGCGTCGTAGAGGGCCTGGGTAAACGGTTCGATCTCGACGTTGCGGCCCGCGGTGCTCAGCGCCTGGCCGAAGCGCTGGTGCGCCACGTGGTAGACGCACGAGCCCATGACCATGTCCAGCGGCGCGTACCCGGCCCGGATCAGCGTCCAGAAGTCCTGGCCGGACAGGTCCGAAGTGAACGGCTTGCCCTTGTTGTTGAGCCAGGTCCCGCCCGGTCCCGGGTCCGCGCCGTCGGCCTTGATCGCCGTACCGACCGCGATGAACTCGGCGATGTCCGAGCCGAACTCCTTGAATTCGATGTCCAGCCGCACCCCAACGATCCCGTCGGCCCCCAGCGCACTCGCCTCGGCCTCCATCCGGCTCATCGCCAGATCCCGCGCGTGGTACATGGCCTCGGAGAGCTTGGTCAGCTCCTGGTTCTTCGTCCACCTGCCGAGCTGAATGCCTACGTGGTAGACCGAGCAGCCGAGGACCAGTCCGAGCGGGCGGAAGCCGGCCTCGCGCACCAGCAGGAACTCGTTCACCGTCAGGTCCGAGGTGAAGAACGAGCCCTTCTCCCCCGGCTGGAGCTGCGCGAGCCGCCGCATCGCGTCCTCGGATATCTCCTCGGCGACCGGCTGCGCGGCTGCCCCGGCCGGTTCCCGTCCCGTTCGCCCGGTCATCCCCGTTCGCTCTGTCATGTCAGTGCTCGCGCTCCAGTCTCATGATGGTCAGTGGTTCGGGCCCGGCGGACCGCCGGGAGCGGCCGAACCGGGCGATGGAGGTGCCGACGAAGACCGCCTCCGCGATACGGTCGCGCGCATACGCGCCGCCCCCGATCCCGCCGACGCCCGGGCATTCCCTCCCGTGCACCGTCAGCTCCGCGTCGTCCACGACCACTCCGTCGGCGCCGTGCTTCGCCACGTCGATCGCCAGCTGCTTACGGGCCCCTTGACGGGCCCGGCTGATCAACTGGGTGTAGCCCTCGACCTCCTGGTTCCCGGCGGTCCAGGAGCTCTGGAGGGTGGACCAGTCGTCATGCCGAGTCTCCATCGCGATGCCGAAGGCGAGTCCGGTGGGAACCCATCCGGTGTTCAGGAGCTTGGCGAAGTCCTGGCCTCTCAGGTGCGAGGTGAAGGGCGCGCGGGGCCGGATCCTCGACCGGGCCCGGACCGCGGTGCCCAGCACGGTGAACTCCACTGTGTGTGACGCGAATCCATCGACCCGCAGGTCCACCCCGACGATCCCGTCGCCGCCGAGCGCGCGGCACTCGGCCACGGCTCGGGCCAGCGCCAGCCGACGGGCCGCGTAGAGCGTCCCCACCAGCGGGGCGAAGGATGAACCCATCGGCGGGGAAGGCTCCTTGACCCCGTCCGTGACCGTCCAGGCGCCCGGACAGCCCCAGAGGCCCTCGTACCCGATGTTGAAGACGGCCGTACCGAGCACCTGCCCGACCGGCTCGAACCCGACCCCCTTGACCGCGGCGAACTCCCCGGCCGACAAGGTCGAGTCCCAGGTACGACCGGCAGCGCCCCCCGGCGACCCGGCGTCCCGTCGGTGTGTCATCGGCTCCTGTGCCATCGACCTCTCGGCTCCCCCGTGCGGATCATGCCGCTCCTTGCGGCAGCGTATGTCATCGCAGGGATCATCAGCGACCGGCGACCCCGAGCGAGGCGGCCGCCCACCGGGCTTCGACCGGGAGGTCTACAAGCGGCGGAACACCGTCGAGCGGTGCATCAACCGGCTCAAGCACTGGCGCGGCCTGGCCACACGAACCGACGAGCTCGCCATCGCCGACCAGGCCGCACTCCACCTCGCCGGCATCCTCATCTGGACCCGACGTTGACCAAGGAGACAGAACCCAGTCCCGTGCTGTCGGCACCGGCGCAGCGGGCAGGGATGGCGAAGCCCTTGCCCTGACGTGAGGAGATCGTCGTGCTGGAGCGCACCCGGCGCAAGAACCGGACCGAGATCACGTGTGTCCTGCCCGCCGGACATCCGGCCGGTGAGGTCAGCGTCGTCGGCGACTTCAACGACCGGCGGCTGCCCAGCTCAGCCCTGCGACATCACAAGATCCCCGACAGCGCCCGTAATTCCCCAGCCGCCGCGTCGCTCATGCGATCACCTGCCCGGCCCGATGCACACCATGTGGTGTGCATCGGCGCGCCTAGCGTCCTTTCCGTCACACCTCGCACATCTCGCCGACAGGAGCAAGCACATGCGCATCGGCATTCTTGGTACAGGGGCGATGGCCACGGCCCTCGGCGCGGCCTGGGTACGCGCCGGCCATAACGTTCGGGTGGGCGGTAGGGACACCGTGGCGGCCTCCCACACCGCCCTGCTCACCGGCGCCTCCGAGCACGGCAGCCTCGCCGCGGCCGCGGCCCACGGGGACGTGGTACTCATCGCAGTACCGGCGGACGCCGCCCCGCAGTTGTCCAAGGAACTGGCCCCCCTGCTAGCCGGGCGGACGGTGATCGACTGCACCGTTCCCATGTCGCCAGGCGAGGACGGCCCTGCCCTGACCACGGGCGGCACCACCTCCGTCGCCCGGCTCATCGCGGACGCCGCCCCCGGCGCCCATGTGGTCAAGGCGTTCGGGGTGTGCCACGAGAGCATCTGGACCCTGGACCGGCCGGCCTTCGAAGGGGCCCTGCTGGCGGTGCCGTTCTGCACCGACCAGCCGGGCGCCGCCGAACGGGTGACGGAGATCATCACCTCCATGGACTGCTCGTCTCTGCCCTGCGGCGGGCTCGATCGCGCTGCCCTGCTGGAGGCCACTGCCGTCTTCGCCGTCGGCGTCTGGTGGTCGGGCGCCGTGGCCCGCTTCGCGTTTCCGGTCCCGGGCCCTGGCCCCGGGGGCCGTGGACGACTAGCCAGGACTTGTCCGGCCGATCCCGCGTGGGGCTGTGGGTCGAGTGGGTCCTGCCAAGGCCGTTGCGGTGCGCACGTGAGCACAACCACGGTCCCGAAGCAAGCACCGAGGTGTTCTCGGGATTCGGCGACATCCCTTTCCGGATGAGGCGAGTGTTCCTGCTGCCGGACAACAGACGTTCTCTGAACCCGGCTACAAAGCCAGGCTACGGCCGAAGTCTGTGAGGTCGAGCATCCGGGTCTCGTTGCGCCGCAGCCCGTAGGCGTACGCGGTCTTGAACAAGGTGGCATCCCGAAAGGCCGCCGGCAGCCAGCCCTTGCGACCCTTACCGTAACGCGCAGAACCTCTGCGTCGGCGTGGTCGAAGAACACCTCCAGTTCAGGCCGAGTGAAGGCCCGTCGTTCCGGCTCGCCCTCCACTTCATCCGCGTGCGCGGCCGCGTTCCACTCGTAAACCACCTGAACCGGATGCGTCGAAATGCCGCAGGCACTCGTCGGTCCATCCGTAGGCCGGGTTCGTCAGGAAGTCGCAGAACTGCCTCACGGCGCCCTGATAGTTGCGCAGGGTTGAGCGGACGCAGCCGGGCACGGCTCGCAGGTCGGCCGACCACTCGTCGACGGGCTGCGGCGTTCATTGCCACGGCATCGCATCAGCGTGGCGAGTGAAGGCCCGTACCGTACGCTCCTGATCGCCGATGTACCCCGGCGAGAGATTCCGGGCGACCTGCTCCTCCGGCCGCAACAGCGGCGGACCGTCGACCAAGTGCAGTCGAGCAGACCCCGGTACAGGACCGTCCCCATGCATCCGCCATCACCCTCCGTCTATCGCATCTGACGCGAGAATTTCGCATCAGACGGAACCCGGGGGCGTCTTCGCAGCTCAATCGCCCGATGGAGAAGCGCCCATCAAGAGATCGTGGCCACCGCTACCGTTGTTGGGTGCCAGGCCGAGGTCAACGTCCCTGGTAGAGCAGCTCCATCTCGATTCCGGGCCGGCCTCCAGGACAGGCGTCACCTATTCGCATCCGATGCAATTGGCGTCGGTAGGAGGATCGGAACGGCCAGTAGCGACATGACCCGGCAGTGCAAGGCGTGGGCCTTGAACTGGCAGGCCAGCGCGAGCGCGTCGGCGTGCCCGCGTACATCACCGTCGAGGGCGGGAGAACGCAGCCCTCGGAGTGCACGGTGTTGGTGACGGCTGACCTCATGGAGCCGATGTGGACGGTGAACTACCCCGAGGTCCCGTCGCACCGGCTTCCCGCCGAGCCGCTCCCGGAACAGCCGGGCTGGAAGCTCCAGCTCCCGGAGACCGGCGCGGAGCCGTCGTCCACGAGACCAAATGCGAGGAGGTGGCAGGCGGCGGGAAGGAGATGGACACACACCATGCAGGCGCTCGACGCCCTGATGAGGACCGGCGACGACGCGTGCCACGACTGCGCCGCCGCCGAGGTGCTGATCCAGGCATTCGAACTGGGCTCGGGGTACGCCTAGATAGGGTCAAAGAGAGCCCACCGCGTGCCCGTGAGCTGGGGCGAGCTTTGCCGAAGCTGCACACTCCCTTGGTCTATCCAGCCGTCGAGGAGTCGCGGCGCATCGGCAGGACCTCCGTCACCGAGGCAGGTAAAGGAAATGTAGTCGCCCGCGTTAGAAGTGAACCATCGGGTTCCCGAGGATTCTTGGGAATCTACGAGCTTCACCTCGGCATTAAAGACGTTCCCGTCGAGGTAGCGAGTTTCATCAGTCGGGTTCGGAAAGATAATGTCGTCGGGCCCCCATGCTTCCCAGCACGTGAGCGTCCACTCATCGTCCCCGACTGGCCTCATGCGCCACACCGCGCCTGGGTCTGTTCCCGCCCCTAGGGATACGTGACCAGTGTCGATGTCACCCACTAGGAAGCGATTCCCGTTGCCGCCACCCTCACAGCGAAGGCGACGGAATTTTATTTCAGCCATGTCTTACCCCCAACGTAGCGTGATTTCCGCCCCCAAGGGATCCCCCCTCCCCCTGTCGCGCCCCTATACCAGGCTGGTGCATGGCTTACCGCCACGCAACTCGAATCATCCCGTCCGGGGTTCACGCAAAGCGGGCGCGCCGTCAGCCGGCGCGGCCGCCGCCTGCGCGCCAAGCGGCCCGGCGAGGAGGCCAGGGCCAAGGCGTGGGAGACCATCCGCGACAGCGAGTACGCCGAGGCCTTCGGCGCCGGCCGCTTCGCCCCGAAGGAGTTGCACGAGATCGCCGAGAAGTTCGCCGACATGCGGGCCGCCCTGCCGCAGCAGGGGCACCGCAAGGACGAACCGGACGAGAACGAAACACGGCGAGCGCCGGTAAGCAGGTCCTGGTCGGAGTGCGCGGCCTGCCGGCGCTGGCGCGGCGGAAGACGGGGGTCAAGCCGCTGCTGCCGCGCGAGGTGGACGACAAGCTGGTGCCCCCCCGAGTGGCGCAAGGCGGTCGATGCCAACCCCGATCTGCCGCAGGGCGCAGTGGACCGGGACGCGTACGTGGTGTGCGTGCTGGAGCCGCTGCACCGTGCCCTGAACAACCGTGACGTCTTCGCCTCGCCCTCGCACCGCTGGTCCAACCCGCGGGCCCGTCTGCTGGACGGGCCCGACCGGGACGCGGTCGAGGAGGACGTGCTGGCCGGGCTGAGCCTCGACATGCCCGTCACCGAGCACCTGGCGGAGCTGGTGCGCAGCCTGGACGCCGGGTGGAAACAGCTCGCCGAACGCCTGGAAGAGGCGGGGCCGCGGCGAAGGTGTCCATCGAGGTGGAGGACGACGGGCGGGTGAAGCTGAACGTCGACAAGCTCGGCGCACTCGGCGAGCCGAAGTCCCTGACCTGGCTGCGCCAGCGGGTCGAGAAGATGCTCCCGAAGATCGACCTGCCGGACCTGCCGGACCTGCCGGACCTGCCGGACCTGCTGTTTGAGGTGAACGCCTGGACCGGCTTCCTCGACGCCTTCGTCCATCTCAGGGACGGCACGACCCGGAAGGACCTGCCCACCTCGGTGGTCGCGCTACTGGTGTCGGAGGCGTGCAACATCGGCCTGGCCCCGGTGGTGAACCCCGGCTACGAGGCCCTGACCCGGGCCCGGCTCGTGCACAGCGACTCCGCTAGGCGGGGGCGGGCGTAGCCGTCGACCGCTGGCGCAACGCGGCGAAGTCGGCCTGCGTGGCCTCGACGCCCGCGTGGCCGTCCGTCGGCCGGCGGGCGGGGTGGTAAGGCGGCGCGGTCACATCCTGTGCGGACGATGCGCAACCGTTCCGCCGTCTTTCATGTCCCACCATGCAGGAGCGACCAACTCCAATGACGACCAGGGGGAAACATGAGATTCACCCGTTCCGTCCTTACCACCACCGCATTCGCCGCCCTGGCCCTGGGGGCCACGACCGCGCTGGCGGCGCCCGCCACCGCCGCGCCCAACACCACGCCGCAGAAGGTCTGCGGAAACGCCTACAAGACCGTGAACTCGGCCGCCATCGGCTCGCTGGGCACCGTCTACCTGACGTACAACGCCTCGAACGGCAAGAACTGCGTCGCGACCATCCGCAACAACCCGGGTGCGGCCGTGGACATGGCCCTCTGGATCGAAGTCCCCGAAACCTGGGAGCGGGGCGAGGACTACGGCCGGTACACGTCGTACGCGGGCCCGGCCTACGTGTACGGCAAGGGCCACTGCGTCGACTGGGGCGGCGGCATCAGCAACGTGCACGTGCAGGTGTACAACTCCAACTGTGGCGCGCGCAAGGAGCACCGGGTCACCGAGGTCCGCTGACCCGAGCTCCTCCTGACCGCGACGCTCTGTGCCGTCGCGCGGTAGTCGGGGGGCAGGACCTACGACCCGACGACCGCACGGGAACCGCCGTGGTCCGGCTCGCCCCGGCAGACTCGCCGAGTTCTGCCGGGGCGAGGGCGCGTCCGGCCTCCTCCCTCGGATGCGCGGCCGTCCGGTCGGCGCGTCGCCGCAACCGGGGCACCTGGCGTGCTCGCATTCTTCGGGTTCATGTTCTGGCTCAACCATGCCTGAGCTGCCCCGCGACACGGCAAGGGACGCCAGCCGGCCCGATGCCGTGCGTGCCGACGGCCTGACGTGGCAGCACAAGGGCAAGCGGGTCGTCGACAACGTCCACCTGAACGTGCCGGCCGGGGTGGTCACCGGTTTCCTCGGAGCGAACGGCGCGGGGAAGACGACCACACTGCGCCTGATGCTCGGCCTGACATCCGGCCAGGGAACCACGACCTACTTCGGGCGGCCTCTCACCCAGTGGCGAGACCCGGCCCGGATCGTCGGCGTGGTCATGGGCGGCGTCGCAGGCCACCCCCGCCACACCCTCACCGCGCACCTGCGCATGGTCGCAGCCGGTGCCGGAGTACCCGACAGCCGTGTGCCGGAAATCATCGACCGGGTGGGCCTCACCGGCACCGCCGACTAACGGCTCGAGGAACTGTCGCTGGGCATGGCCCAACGCGCCGGGATCGCGCAGGCCCTGCTCGCCGACCCTGCCGTGCTCTTCCTGGACGAACCGGCCAACGGACTCGACCCCCACTCGATCCGCTGGTTGCGCGACACTCTGCGACAGCTGGCCGACGACGGGAAGGCGGTACTCGTCTCCAGCCACCTCCTCGCCGAGATGCAGCAACTGGCCGACCGGGTCGTGGTGCTGGCCCGAGGACGCGTCGTCGCAACAATCTCGATCGAGGATCTGGCCCGCCTCGGCACCGAAGTAACCCTTCAGAGCCCCCGCGCCAGCGAACTCCTCGAGCCAGTGGAGCGGCTGAACGGCACATTCCGGCTTATCGCCGACGACAGGGCCAAGATCCGCGGTATCAGCCGGTTCCAAGTCGGAGACCTCGCCGCCGAACGAGGCATCCCAGTCCACTGGCTCGACGAGCAGGCACCCTCCCTGGAGGACTACTACCTGTCAGTGGCCGAAGAGGAGTTCCGGATCTCATGAGCCAGACCAAAACCCCCCTGGACGCCAGCGTAGCCCCGGTCAGCCGGACAACCGCACTGCGGCGCGCCATGCGATACGAGTGGCGCCACCTTGCGGCACTGCGCTCTACCTGGATCCTCCTCGGTGCCGTAGCGGCACTGAGCCTGCTCAGCGGGTCGCTCTCGTTCATCGGTCTGAAGCCAGGAACGGCACCGTCTTCGTGGACGATGGTGACCGCCTTCAACATGGACGCCATCTCGATGCAGCTGCCGCTGAGCGCCTTCCTTCTCCTGCCGCTGGCAACCGGCCCCCTCACCACGGAGTTCTCGCGCGGAACAGCCCGAACCACATGGCTCACCCTGGCCAGCCGCCGCACCGCTTTCACAGCCAAGCTCTTGGTCGGCGGGGCGCTCGGAGCCGTGAGCGCGGTGAGCGGCATGCTCCTGGTCGTCCTGTCCGCGACGCTCTCCCTCGCGCTGAGCGGGAAAGCGCAGCCCGCATGGACGCAGACACTTCCCGGAGCCCTCGGATACACGATCTTCCTGACCTGCTGGCCAGTCATCGCGGCCTCGGTCGCAACCCTGGTCCGCGGACGCGTCGCCGCAGTACTCCTGCTCGTCCTCTGGCCGCTCCTCGGCGAACGCATCGCAGGAATTCTCCTGAGCCTCCTCCCCGGGACGGCCACACTCGCCGGATGGCTCCCCATCAGCGCAGGTCGGGCAGCGATGGCAGCGAACATCGACACCTTGCCCGAAACAGACCGCGCCCTGGTGCAGACTCTCGTGGGAAGCGAACTGTCAACCGGCGCAGGAACCGCAGTACTCATCGCCTTCACCGCTGTGATCGCGGCCCTCGGCGCGTGGTCGTACATAAAGAGGGACGCACGGTAGAGAGCTTCGATGCGAAGCGGCTCACGAGGCGTCCCCCTGGACCGCCTGCTGAGGATGCTACGGCTGTCTCGAAGGCCAAGCAGGGTCACAGTGAGTTCCGGTTCTGGATCGGCAACCAGCACTGGAGTGCGCAGAGGGCCTGGTGGTTGCTTATCGCCATCACTCAGACGTGGGTCATCGACACGTTGGCCAGCCACCTCTAACGCCTGTGCCGCCCTCCCGCGTTCCTGCGGGAGGGGTCGTCACGCCCCTGGCTCGACGACCCCTGAAGGAGCACGCATGCCCACCGGAGCATCCGGATTCACCCCGGTGGACCGCTTCTTCGCCGTCCCCATGGTCTTGCTCGCCCTGACCGGCTATCACAGCGGCAGTGGCGGCGACGGATACTGCAGGTAAACAGACCGGCGGCCAAGTGGTACCGGACAGGGAGTACGGCTGACCGTGGCGGCCGGAGAGACACATGTCGACTTCCGATTTTGAAAGGTTGCGGAATGAATGCTCTAACCGCTCTGGCGTCGGCCGCTTTCGGCTCCACCGTGTATCTCACGACTCTCTCGACTGTGAGATGGCTCAACCAGCTAGCCCCGTGTGTTAGGGTCACGGGCCTAGTTGTGACCGGCATGGTTCTGTGCGCAATTATCGGGATTATCGCGGTCGCGAGCCAGAGCGTCGCGCTCGGATTCCTCGTAGGCGCCAGCCTGACACCGCCCGTACACCGGTGGATCCTGCAACGACGCAAGCGCGTCGCCGGTTTTTGACCTTCGATGAACTCGCAGCCTAAGAGCTGTCCCGTAATCCCGGGTGGATCAGCGCGCGGCGTCAGATGCGGTGCATCGCACGGCGGAGGCACGTCCTCATACTGGGCGTATCTGGACGTTGCCGACAACGCGGCGAGGTGCCGTAGCTGTCGTCGTGCGCCCGCCGGGGATTGCGGGACAGCCCTTAGCTTGTTCTTTATCTACCAAGATCTTCCAGGCTTGCCATGGCCTTGAGGGTCTCGGGGCGTTTGACGGTTTTGCCTACGTCGTAGCGGGTGGCGGGTCGGCGGTTCTTCGAGCCGAGGGGTCGTCCGGGCCCGGTTCCGGTTGCTTGAGGAACACGGGCCGGGCAGGCGAGGTGAGCGCGGATGTTTCTGAACCCTCTGCGGACTCGGGCCGGGGTGAGCCGGTCGGGGGTGGTGGGTTTGTCCCAGGGCCGGCGAAGGTCTTTGGCGAGGGGGCGGGCGAGTCGGAGCTGGGTGTGGGCGACGAGCAGGATCCAGGTCCAGCGGTCCGCCGCCTCGGGCGTGCGGAGTTTCGGGGTGGTCCAGCCGAGGGTCTGTTTCGCGAAGCGGAAGGTGTGCTCCAGGTCGAAGCGGCGGAGAAACGCCTGCCAGCAACGGTCCACATCGTCGGGGGTGGCGCCGGTCTTCGAGGACCACAACCACACCGGTGGCGCGTCCCGTTCCTTCGACAAGTGCTCGACCTTCAGCCGGATCAACGTTCCCTCGACCAAAGGAAGTTCACCGTCGTGGTCGAGCCAAGAGGAACGGTGAGTGAGCCGGGGGTGGACCCGGTCCCATGCCTGAGTTTCAGCCTTGCCGTAGTTGCTGGTGTCGGTGGCCGTGGTGATCGCGGGCTCGGGCCAGGTCTCCGGCTTCTTGAAGCGGAACTCCGGGCCGTGCTTGGGCGGCCGGCCGTTGACGCCGTGCATTCTCGGTGGCTTCGGCAGGCGCATGACGCGGTCAGAGCGGACTCGGCCGACCAGCTCGACAGGGAGGTCGCGCAGGACCCAGGCCAGGCGGGTGACGTCGTAGCCAGCGTCGCTGACGATCACGATGTCCGGGTCTCCGGCCTGCCACGGGCCGGTGCTGATGAGCCGTTTAACGACTCCTCGGAGCTGGGCGGCGGTGATCGCGGTCGCATCGTCCTCGGGTCCGAGCCGGACCGGGTCCAGGATCGCGGTCCATGACGTGGCGCCCGGCTCCAGCACGGCCACGAAGGAGTACGGCCAGCCGGGGATGAACTGCGAGGCCGTCTTCGCGCGGCCATAGAGGTGGCAGAACAGCCGATCGGCCGAGCACGGAGCGTCCGAGCGGAGCCACGGCGAGACATCGACGGCCAGGACCAGGCGTCCGCCGTCGAACCGCGGCAAGGGCAGCCCTGCCAGCAGCGTCCGTAGCCGGTCGACGTCGATCCGGCCGTGGTTCAGGCCGCCGTACATCGCTCCGTGCCCACGACGGTGCTCGGGCAGCAGCGTCAGGTCCACCGGGGATTTCACTGGGCCGTCCGCACACAGCACCGCGTCCACGAGCTCGAACAACTCATCGCGCCGGGCGGTCAGACACTCGTAGAACTCGCCCCGGAAGCGTGACGCTTCCGCGAACGCTTCCCTCCGGACAGCATCAGGCAGCAGACTCACCTCACGGCCTTCGCCGTGGTCACGTGCACCTTGGTCGGAGCACATGATCAGACGAAGGCCGCCCCCACGTCCGGCGAATCCCCAGGTGAGCGACCCAGTTCGATGGATGATTCGAGCGGGACATGAGGTGCGGATCTACGCTTCAGGCTCTTGCTCGGCCCGTAGGTAGCGACCCCAGATCTGGGCCTTGCGAAAGGGGCCGGCCCCGTCGCAGTCGTAATTGCGGCGCGTCGAAGGTCACCCAGTACAGCAGCTCGCCGCTGAGTGACTGGGCATGTTCGTTGGGTTCGGGTGCACCCATCGCATCGATCGTTCCAGCAAACTCGACCTGCCAAGGACCATCCCAGTCCTGGTCGCGAACGACCGTGACCCGACTGCCCGGTGCCAGTGCATCCGTCGGCCATGCCTGGCGATGGGGACGACCGGAGATGTGCTCTATCGCCTGGCGGTTGTCTACCTCCGCAGGAACAGAGCCGGAACTGTCTGTCATGCCGCCTACTCTGCCCGCACCACTTCCGGGGCGCCAGAAGATAAAGAACAAGCTTAGGGGCTGTCCCGCTATCCGGCGCGGGGCTGGTACGTCACCGCCCCCAAGGCGGGCGGTGTCAGCTGCTGGACTTGGTGCTTGCGCTCGGCGCCCGCCCCGGGAAGAGTTCCGTCCTGCGGACACCGTTCGGGGCGATGCCGGGTAGCAGGGGCAGGGCAGAGAGATGTGTGTGATGGATGAGGCGGTCAAAGAGGCCGCTGTCGCCCGGTTTCTCCACGAATATTCGCAGATAGAGCGAGCTGCAAGCGACCACCCCGCGCTGCTGGGCTGCGCCGATGTCGACTGGTCGCAGATTCCCGGGTGCCCTGCCGGGATCCCGGTCCTGCTGCGAGGTCTCCTAGATGAGGTAGCCGGCACCGAGGCCTTGCGCGTGCTGGGCAATGTCTTGATGGACAGCATCTTTCACGCCAGCGCCGCGATGCCGGCTGCGCTGCCCTTCCTGATCGGCCTGGCTTCTGTCCCCGACATCGCGGTGCGGCCCGGCCTGGTCGAGCTCTTGGTCGTTGCCGCGGAGGTATCTTCGCCCGTCGACGCAGCCAACGAACGCCAGGTGCTGTTACTCGGGAACGACTGCGATTACCCCGAACGCGAAAGAGTCAGGGCCGCCTTCGCCGCACACGCCTCTGCGCTGAGCGCGTTGTTGGAGGACGAGGCTCTTCCGGACGGACTGATCAGTGCAGACGACCGCGAGTGCCTGCTCAAGGCTGTGGAACCGCAGCGGCACCCCTCCTGACTACCCATAGGCCAGCCATGCGGCGGGTGAAAAGATCTTGCGGTGTCTGGTGTGATTGCGGCGTCGGAGCCTTCCTGGATAGCCCCGTTCACCGGGCTGATCGCCTACCTCAAGGCCTCCGGCAAGGACATCGATGCCGCCTTCGAACCGTGGCGCGACCTGATCACCGACAGCCGAGCCCTGCGCCTGACCGTGTACGACGTCGCCGACCGGCTCCGCTCACTGCGCCCGGCTTCCTGATCGGCGGGTGACCAGCAGCGGCCTTGTGCTGCGTGCGGCGGACGCGAGCTTGGGAACGGCGGCCCCGGTACAGGTGGACCAGGGCGACCATCAACGAGGTCACGGCGCCCTGGACCGGGGGAACCCCGGTCCAGTCCAAGGACGGCATCAGAAGTCGTTCTCGATCTGGGATTGGTAAGGGCACCGTTCGAGCCCACACATCCCTGACAGCCGACCCGCCCCCCTTCTCCCTCCAACACCGCCTGGATCACCCGTTTGAGTGAGTGATTTCGTTTCTTTGGACACGTCGGTCCCGAAGTGGTTTAGGGCGAGCACGGCATCGTCGGTGCCAGCCACGACGATGGGGAAATGAGCGCCGCCACTGCCCCTGAAGGCCGGCACGGGCATCAACCGGCTGTACGAGCAGATCCGGGGCGCTCTCGCCGAGTGGGCGCCCTGAATCACGGCATCCAAGTCCACCGGCGGTATCCGGCCCGACAGAGGTGCCGGGGTTCACCGAAGAATCGGCACCCCATCAACTCCCGGAAACGGCACCCTCTGTGTCCTCCGGCTTCGATACTGACCGGACGTCTATGTGGAGGAGCCGACCGTGACCGACGACGAGCAGCAGTTCGCCGCCCTCCTCAACGGCCTTCCCGGCCACGACGACGCCCGGTCTGGCGCGGACTCAAGGAAGCCGCGGGCATCTACCGCATACGCTCGACCATGTCTTCCGCCGTCCAGGACGCCCAGGACGGCGACTTCGAACCGCTCGCCGCGTTCGTCCTCGACGTCTTCAACCGCGACGCCCGACTCAAGGACATCGCCGCGGCCCTCGCCACCCATCTCGGCAGCACCCTGCGCGCGCGCGTGGATCACCGACGCCATCGCGGCCGCAGACCGCATCAACCGTGCCCACGTCGAGGACCCCCTCGACGAACTCGCCGCGAAGTGGTGAAGGCGCCGAAATTGCCGCTGCACGGGGACCAGGCGACCCCGCGGCGGTCACGTCGCCTGGTCCGTGAGGGGTTCAATCCGCAGTTCGCTCGGCGTCCCCTGGTGGCCTGTCCGGCCAGGCAGCCTGTTGGTCTGCCTGGCCGGTTGTTCCGAGCCGCGTTCGACGATCCTGGACAACCTGGTGCCAGCGGTAACGCACGGAATCCCACCGACCGGACTTCGCCCGCAGCGCAGCCCTTCGATCGATCCGTTTGTTCTTGTTTGTTCTTGTCGGTTTGCGACACGTGGACGGCCGTTACGGATTGGCTCGAAGGCGGTGACGGTGTAGGCGATTGCGTGGCTATGACCGATTCGAGGGGGTAGAAATGGTCAGTACAACGTTGCAATGAAGGGCTCGCGATCGCCCAGGCAGCGTCAAACGTTTGAGCGCGATGAGCGAACTGGGTTACGTTCCTGGCGCAGCCGCGGGGGCCTCACCAGGCCAACTCGCCGGCTGTAGACCGTCGTTCGCACAGGGGGGCAAGCCGGGCGCGGTTGCGGGCCTAAAGTGTCCAAGCCGTCGGCCGGCAACAGATGCCTGGACTGCACCCCCCTATGTCTTCATACAGGGGAACAATGACGTGAATCGCCATGTCATCCGCATCGGTGGGGCTGTTGTCCTCGCCGCCCTGGCGGTCGGACTCGGCGGCGGCGTCGCCAAGGCCCGCCCGCACCACCGCTCCCGTACCGGCGGCCACGGTCTCCGCGCCGGCGCTTCAGGAGCAGAAGGTCCGCATCGTCGCCCAGGCCCTGCTGAACGGACCGATCGAGTTCACCGCGGCCGAGCGGACCGAGCTGCAGGCTGTCGCGAACGGTGAGGCGGCCACCGCGGGCAAGTGGGACGCGATCAAGAAGCTGTTCGAGAAGATCCCCGGCGCCGCCCGGGCCGTAAAGGGCAGCTACGACGACTTCGCCAAGTGGTACAAGGCCCTCCACTGGAAGTGGAAGGCTCCGCTGGTCATGTCCGGGATCGGCAGCGACCTGTACACCCTCTGGCAGATGTTCCGGTAAGACGCTGAGGCGTAACTGAGGGCGCGCCGCACCCACCGGTGCGGCGCGCCTTCGGCCATCCCCGGACGCACCCCCGGCATGAAAGGCGGTCAGCCATGAACACCTCCACCACCGACCACACCGACGCCACTTCGCGGACGCCTTCCTGGTCACTGCCCGTGCCACTCACCGGGGCAACCTGCGCCGTACTCCACTTCGGCGGCGTCTGGACCTGGTGGGCACTGCTCTGGGTTCCACTACTGGTCGTCAGCGTCGTGTGCATCGCCTACGAATGGCGGGCATCGGCACGCAACCGCTGTCGCATGGGATTCGGCGCGTGGCTGCTGCTGACCATCGCGCACCTCGGATGCGTTGCCGCCCTCGCGCTGATCCTCGGCAAGTAGCGGCACAGGACGGTAGAGACCTTGCGGGCCACCGAGCGACCCGAGTTCCACGCCGGCCCGCAGATAGCGGCCCGACTATGACGGCGGCGGCGGGTGCTGTGCCGAGGTAGAGGTGCCCCCGCTTGGCAAAGCGGGTGGCCGCCACCCTACGCGCCCGGTGACGCCGGCGCAGAGTGATCGGGAGCCGCGGGGCGTATGTCCCTGCAGGCGTCCGCTTCCAATGGAAACGAGCCTTGCCCCTTCAGCAGGGCAACGTCGCCGCAGGGAATTCCGGCGGCGCGCGGCCGGCGCCTTTCCCTGTTGTCAGCGGCCAGTTCGGAATCTCCACGTACGGCCAGTTGCGATGTCACTCTTTGCTACGGCCCGGGCTCGACGCCTGACGCGACCAGCCGGGTGCGGATGGACGCGACCGGCTGTCGGCCACATCGGTGCCGGCGCAGGCGATCAGTGGTCTGCGGAGTGGGCGTCGGTGAGGAGTTGTGCCGTGAGTTCCATACAGCGCATCCGGGCGGGCGAGAAGTCGTAGGGCATTTTGGTGATCGCTTCGAAGGCGCTCATCTGTGTGTCCTCCTCCCCTTTGAGGTCGGCGTCGTAGATCTCGAAGAGCTTCTCCTCTGCCGCATCCAGCCCGGCTGCCTCGATGGCCTGCTCCAGGGCCCTTTGTTGGGCGCATCGCCGTACGGCGAGCTCTTCGACGCGTGGGTCGAGGGTATCGACGCCGTCGTCGAGGGCGGCCTCGGCGGCGTCGAGACGGTCGTCCTCGGCCCTCAGGTCGGGGTGGGTGGCCAGCACGATGAACACGCTGGCTTGGATGGCGGCGCCCAGCGGGCCGAAGACCCGTTCCGTGACCAGCAGGGCGTCCAGGTCGGAGGGGCGCAGTGCGCCCGGGGGCAGGTGGCTGAGCCGGTCCGTGACCAGTTCGGAGAGCAGCCCCAGCGGGTTGCCCACAGCCTGCAGACGCTGGACAGCCGCGCGCTGACGTTCGATTTCGGCCTCCCGCGCCGCCAAGGTTTCCTCCAGCCTGCTCAGGATCTCCTCGATGTCCCGGGCTTCGTCGAAGGCGGCCCGCATATCGTCCAGGCTGATGCCGACCGCTGCCGTCTTGCGGATCCACAGCAGGCGGATCATGTCGTCGTAGCCGTAGCCGTAGCGGCGGCGGCCGTCTCCGCCTCGCTCCGGCTCCGGCAGCAGGCCGATTTCGTGGTAGTGGCGGATGGCACGTGGGGTGGTCCCGGCGAACGCGGCCGCATCACCGATCTTGACCTGGCGGGGAGGCGTGATGGAGGGGTACATAAGACGGAGCCTTTCGTGCAGTGGTGCCTCGACCACATCACATGCCGCTACGACAGGTGCAACAACACCATCCAGGTTCCACCAGAGCCAGGCCCGGGCTGCCGCCGGAACCGATCAAGAACGACGAAAGATCCGGCAACGCAGAGTGACCGTCGGCAGCCAGATACCTCCCCACCAAGTGGCCACTGGGGATTTCCAACTGGCCGCCGACATTCGATCCCGTGGTGCTTGCGATCAGCTGAGCGGAAAGCGAATGCCAGAGCTGCGATCAGGCAAGAAGGACCCGCAAGAAACCGAAGAGCCCGGGTCGCGCCGGGGGCTAGGCACTCTCCTGGCGATCAATCCAGATCCTCCGCTGGGGGCAACGGTGTTGGAAGGCCGCAGAAGCAGCGTCGGGACCGCCACGCCCCCGGACGGTGGCGAGAAGAAGCAGAAGGGGCTGGCTCTGCTCAAGTTGCCCGGGCAGGCGATGTCGCTGAACGTCGGCAGAGACAAGCTCTTCGAAGTCCTGGATCCGGAGGTGATCGACCGGGAGGCACTGGCTGTCGTAGCGTCCATCGAGGCTGAGTTGAATGACTGGGCCGTCGACCACTACGCAGAGCTGATGCGTGGCAGGCGGGGGGTGCGCTCTTCCCGCCTGGCCTTGGGGGCATTGACTTGCCAGCCGCTGCATATCACCAGATCATCTGCGGCCCGCTCCGGCCTGGTCGCGCGCTTGTGGCGGCGTGGCACCCCAGAACTTGAGGAACGTTGGAGTTGATCACTCAGCCTTCGCTGGGAATCGCTCAAGGTCGGTGCGATAGGACACGGGCATGATGTCCTGTCGCATCGGACCTTGACCGGGTCTCACCGAAGCTTGACGACCATCTCCTTCGTCTCATCGGAGCTTGATCACCGGGCGGGGGTGCCTTGTGGATCAGGCCGCGTACCCTCGGCTGCGTGCCTCGGAATGAGAAGGAGCCCCGCCGACTGGTCGCCGACGGGCGCGTGTACATGTGGAGGATGCGCCACAGTCACCGAAGGGACCGCGATGGCCGGGCCGTGGACTGCCGCCAAATCCTCACCCTGTCCCCGCAGCCGGCCGGGACCGGCAGCACGCTGCGCATCGTCTTTGCCGACGGGCCCGGCCGGTACGT
The DNA here is from genome assembly GCF_043201855.1 of Streptomyces sp. NPDC048257. Taxonomy (NCBI): domain Bacteria; kingdom Bacillati; phylum Actinomycetota; class Actinomycetes; order Kitasatosporales; family Streptomycetaceae; genus Streptomyces; species Streptomyces sp. NPDC048257. The sequence goes on along the minus strand of NZ_JBICZI010000003.1, from coordinate 27,865 downwards.
CCCGGGCAGCGCCTTCGGCTCCGGGGACATGGGCTTCACCCAGGGCGCGGACCTGAACCTGCACGAGCCGGGCGCCGTCCGGGCGCTGCTCGACGTGGTGCTGGCCCGCGGGTGGCAACCGACGGATCGGCGGCCGGCGGAGGTCGACGGCTGGCCGCTGCTGGAGGCGGCGGCCGCCGCGCGCGTAGGGCCCGCCGGCCCGGAGGGCCGCAGGAGGTAACCCTCTTTGCCTGACTTCATCAGTCCTCGGACGAGCCACCGCGCGGCGGCCGAACTTCGGTGAGATCGGTCCGCTACTGGTCAGCAGGTTGCCGGGGCTTCCGGGGTCGGTCCATCAACGTCAGCCGCTGGATCACCGAAGCCCGCAAGGGTGGGCACCTCCCCACGGCCTGAACACTGAGACGGACCCCTCTGAGGAGGCGGGCCATCTCGACTCCACCGCTGGCCACGATCACGAGGCACCGTCCAGGAGTCCACGCAGCCGCCGCACATCTGTGGGCACCCTGCTGCTGCTCTACCAGCTCGGGGAGTTCCAGCGGCTCGACCACCTCGTTCCCGGCTGCCAGTCGCACCTCCTTGACACCGAGGGACTGATGCCGCCGCCCACCCGCGAGCTCCTCCAGGACCTCATCAGCCGAAACGCGCCCCATGCCGGGTCTGGGGGCTGATGTCAGACTAGCCTCGTAGCCTCGAAGGCGAGGGTCCGGACCGGGACCGTTGAGACGTGCGGAGCAGGCCATGGGCGAGATTGGTGTCGTCAGGGAGCACCTTGACCAGCTGCTGGCCGCAGCGCGAGCACGTACGGAGCCCCCTACCAACGGGCCTTCGCAGAACTCGCCGAGGCGCGTCGCGGCCGGCCCATCGCCGAAATCCTCCCGCTGCTTCGCCGGGCCGCCGACGAGGCCCGCTGAAGCCGTTGGGGTCGGCAGATTGCCGCGTCGTTACACCGCACCGAGGCGGCGGAATTCATGCGCGGCCAGGGGGAACAGCGACGAGAGGATGTTCGACTGCAGCTCTGCGGAGAGGGCGGACGCAAGGAATTGCGTGCACGATACGGAGTAGTGTTCCCATAGGGGGCCGCTCGCCTCGTTCACCATGATGGTCCATTCGTTCGGCTCAACGCCCGGAAGAACGAGCCAGTACAGGCATTCTCCGTTGTCCGTGGTCGCCCATGGGATGACCAGGGATCCCTCGGTCTCCAGTTCTTCCGGTTTCTTCTCGACCCCGGCTGCGGATTCAGCGGAGTCCCTGCGGGAACAGGACCGCTCGGGGTCGGCGTGTGCATGATCGCTGCGGCCGACAACAGCTACCAGGGCGGTACCCACACTCAGTTCTTCCGCAGGGAGCGAGTCCTCCAGACCGACCCCTTCAACGTGGTCGTCCAGTAACCTGCAGCTGCCCGGCGGCAGGCTTGCCGACGGTGCGCCACCGTTGCGCACCGGCCGACCCAGTGGTTACCTCGTCGCGGCGGCAGCGCCGTAAGGAACAGGAGCGGTGACGACGCACCACGAGTCCAAACTCTTCATCAACGAGGGCATCTTCGGGATCTTCGACAACGGTGAAGTACCCGTCGAAACCGCGGACTGGTCCGCCGGACTGATCGCTCCGATGGCCGCGGGCGCCATGGTGCGAACCGGTATCAACACCGGAAACGTCCGTGTGGAGGTGGAGACGGGCGCCCCGGCGAGTACGCCGGGAGAGTGGGAGGAGGAGGCCGCAGCACTGGTCTGGTCGCCCACGGGAAGCCTGCGTATCGAGTCGGTCGTCGAGGGCCCCGGGTTAGACCTGCCGATCCTGTCGACCTTCGGCCCCGGCTGGTACGAGGTAGCAGTCAAGGCCCGCGGGCGCCGGGAGAACCCCGACGCCTCGATCCTCGACTCCGCCGAGGCGTACCAGGTCCGGCTCCGGCCGGCCCCCGGCACCACACCTCCCGTGCCGGGCAGCACGTCGAGCGAGACCGACCCCGACGAAGAGGCCAGAAGGCGACGCCTCCTCCAGGAATGAAGCGCGAGGCGCGCGGACTGCTCGCCCCGCCGAGCAGTCTCGTCCGCCACGGCAGCGCGAAGATCGCCCACGAGACGGAGCTGACTCTCGCCCGGCGGCGGCTGAGGTGGCCCAAGTTCGGACGCTGGCTCACTCGCGGTACCGCATCCGTCGCTGCCAAGGTGGTAGACGAGAACCGGAGTCGGGCATGGCTCGCCGCTTTCGAGGGCCACCCCGAAAGCGGGCGCCCGCTGAGCCCGAAAGCGGCTCGCTGGCACGCGTACGGACTCCTCCTCGCCGCGCTCAGGATGCGTCTGCGCCGCCTGGCCCAACCGTTCTGGGTGCCGATCGACTGGCTGCTCGCAACGGCGAACCGCACGAACGGCTTCATCACCGTCGCCCTGGGCACCCTGGCCGTCTACCTTCAGTCGACCGGCGGGCTGCACTCGCTGGTGACGGACGGCGGCAGTGCACGGCGGGGGCGGGCATCCATGTGGCCGGGTCCTGGTCGGACTTCTGGCGGTTGGAGCGGGCGGTGACGCCGACGAGGGTGACGTCGGAGCCGAGGTCGTTGGCGTAGCGGCGGCGGCGTTCGGTGGTCCAGCTGTAGCCGCCGCTGTCGTGGACTTCCGCGAGCGGGACCATGTGGTCGATGTCGACGCCGGAGGGGCCCTGGACGAGGACGTCGTCGTAGTAGGAATGCCACACCCCGCCGGTGAGGAAGCAGTTGGCCCCGAGGGCCGGAGCCTCGATGGCCTCGGCGATGAGTACGTCGTTGCGGGCGGTGCAGCCGTTTTGTCGTCGTCCTTCCAGTGCGGGTACAGCTCCCGCTTGTACCCGTCGCGGATCTCGTCCGCGACCGCCAGCGCGGTGATCCCGTCGATGAGGGTGACCTCGTCGGCCTGGGCGGGGAAGGCGGGTGCGAGGTCAGGGGCGGCCGGAGGCTCCCGCCCCTGACGGCAGGGAGGCCGCCCGTCTTGGTGTCGGCCGCGTATGAGGGCAGCCTGCGGCTCCGGCCCGGTCAGACCGGCCGGCGTGGACACGACCGCCGGCTCACTCTCCCCGCCGCACACGCCGAGGTGCTGCGCCTGGTCGAGTACATCGACAAGGACGTGGCTGCGTGGGTCGGACAGAACAGCCGCGTATCGGCGACGAGGGCTCCACCCTCTACATGGGGGGCCGGCCGTAGTACCGCCCGAACCGCTCCAGGTAGTTGGACTCGCCGGCCTGTTTGGCCTCGTCGTACTCCGGCGCGTCCTTGATCTGGTCCTTCGTCCGGTTGACGTAGACCTTCTCCCCGATCACGTCGATGCGCTCGATGGTCCCGGCCGGCAGCAGCACATGCTTGCCGAAGATCCACACCCCCGTGTCCACGACCAGGTAGGAGGCGCCGACATCCTCGGAATGCTTGTCGATCTTGCCGATGCTGCCGTCGGTGGCCTCGACCTTGTAGCCGACGATGTCAGTGCCCCGCAGGTATCCCGCGTTGGGGTGGTACCCCCAGATGTCGAACCCGCTCACAGCGACGCCTTTCGGTTGTCAATGACTACGGACAACTTGACCGGATCGCACCGAACACAAAACCCAAGCACGGGAAAGCCACTCCGCTGCCTGCCGCTCGCGGGCTCCCGAACGCGACGACGGCCCTACCGTCAGGCGCGGTAACAGGACATCGACGGGACTGGTCCATCTTCCCCGTCTCGGAACTCCGTCAAGGCTGACGCGCTCCTGTTCGACCGCCAGGAGCCCCGAGCCTCACATACGCGCTGTGCGCCTGAGCTGGGCAATCAATCTTCGCTGACACAACTCGTGGAAGTCGAAGTTCGGGGCGCACGACGGCACAGGACACCCGCTGCCGTGAGCGGCACAGGGTTCGGGTGTCGTGTTTTCGGGATGTGTCGCGTGGCCGGTACCCAACTGCACTGGTTGTTGGGGCCGCCGGGGTGTGGGCGTGTGCGGGGCCGGGGCAGGGTCGCAGACGGGATCCGGCCGGACTGCCCGGCGGGGCAGGGATGTGGGAGTGGGTGGCGTGCTGGTGGACTGGGACTGGTGGACGGTCGATTTCGGGGACGCGCACGCGGGCGCGGCGGGTGTGCTGGTCGGCGGCAGCGAGCCGGGCCCGCCGCCCGGGCGCGGTGGCCTTCCGGGCGGTGTGCGCGTGCGGATGGCGCAGCGCCGCTCAATACCCCCTGGACTGGGGCACGATCGACGACCGGCCCCTGTACGAAGCGGACGTCGACCTCGCGGGGCCGCTCGACGACTGGACCGCGCACCTGTCCGTTGTCCGTGAGGCGGCCGTGCCGCTGCCCGAGCCGCTGGCCGCGCTCCTAGTCGAGATGACCGGGCAGCTGACCGCCGCGGCCGCGGACGCGCCGGTGGCCGCGCTGCGCGCCGCCGGTGTGCTGGAGCGGATCGCCGCCCGGGTGGGCCGGGATGCTGCCAGCGCGCTGTGCGACGACGGCATGTCGGCCGAAGCGGTGGCCACCGCGCTCGGGACTACCCGTTCCAAGCCCTGGTCCTGCTCCTGACCGCGCAGGACCGGTAACGGCAAGCACCACAGGGGGTCCAGGAGTGGGCGGGTCGGCGGGTGAAGTCGGGTTCTCACCAGAGCGGCCGACATTCCGAGGGAGAAGGTCGCGACAGCTTGGGCACGAGCGAGGCCGCGGCCTGCCGCTACGTCCAGACCTGCCTCCACCGGTCGTGAGAGCTGAACCCCCTCCTCCCTCCACTGCTGTGGCGGCTACCGTGGCGGTACAACCGGCCTGGAGGAGCCCGTGAGCGCCCAACCCGCCGACCACGTACCCGTCCCGCCGTACGCACCCGCGCCCGGCGCCGCGGCCGAACTGCTTGCGCAGCTGCGTGCCGACCGCCGTGCGGACACGTGGGTGCCGGCGTTCGAGCGGGACTGGGCCAAGGCCCTGGAGGACGCCCGCGACTCCTTCAGCCTCACCCCTTTGCACGAGGTGGTGCGCACCTGGCAGCTGCGCGTCGCCACGGCCCCGGCCGTCGACGCCTTCATGGACTCCGGCCGAGACGACTCCGGCTTCGTGGGCCTGGACGACGTCCTCGGCAGCCGCGGGTGACCGGTCAGGCGTGGGCGGTGCGTCTGTCCCCGCAGGGCGTGAAGACGGTAGCCGAGCTTCCCGAGCCGGCCAGGGAGAGGGGCCGAGATGTCCTGGACATCGTGGTGCGCTCCCCGTGGGGCTGGCCCCAGAGGAACGCCGGCGACCCGAAGGGCGAGGACGTCCGGGCCGCGTCCGTCGGACAGCTGCCCGTCGTCTGCGTGGCCAACCGCCTCACCCGCGGCTTGTCCGTCCTGAGTGTTGTCTGGCTCGGGTAGCAATGCCTTGCCCTCGGCCGTACCGGCCGTCTTCTGGAGCACTGACGCCAGGCCACTGCGCCCCTGATGTCCGGATGAGCCGGTGCCGGCCACGAGAGTGCGCTCGCACGAGCCGCACGCTGCGCGGCCTGTGGCGAAAGGCCCGCCGGGGTGGGCACGGTTGCGATTCTGCCCTGGTCGGCGATTACCGGGGCGGGCGGGGCTCCACGGAGCACGGACCGGCGGTCGATCGAGCCGGCCGCCCGAGCCCGCCGGCCGCCTATGCTGCCGGGATGATCAAGCCGATTGAACTCGTGATATTCGACTGCGACGGGGTCCTGGTCGACAGCGAACGCATCGCCCTGCGCATCCAGGTGGCCCTGGGAGCGGAACTGGGCTGGCCGCTGACCCCCGAGGAGGTCGTCGACCGGTTCATGGGACGCTCCAGGGAGGCCATCCGCGAACAGATCGCCCAGCAACTGGGCCCGGAAGCAGCCGCCTTCTGGTGGGAGCAGCTCATCCAGCGCCATCGGGACGCAGTGGACTCCGGCCTCGAGGCGGTCGATGGACTGCCCGAGGCGCTGAGCGAGATCACCCTGCCGGTCTGCGTCGCCTCCAGCGGCTCGCACGAGAAGATGCGCCACACCCTTGGCGTCACCGGTCTCTACGAACGCTTCGAGGGCCGCATCTTCAGCTCCACCGAGGTGTCCCGGGGCAAGCCTGCCCCCGACCTCTTCCTGCACGCGGCACGGCAGATGGGCGCCGACCCCGCCGCGTGCGTGGTCGTCGAGGACAGCCGCCCCGGTGTCCAGGCCGCCCGCGCCGCCGGGATGCGCGCCTTCGGCTACGCGGGCGGGCTCACCCCGGCCGAACGGCTCGCAGGTCCCGACACCATCGTCTTCCACGACATGCGCAAGCTGCCCACCCTCATCGCCGAGCAGTAACCACCACCCCTACCACCCCGCCCTGCCGGCGTGGAGGGCGTGGAGCCGGACCAGGGTGCGGTGGCCGCGCTCCGTCACCTCGGGGTCGTCGTGGCCGGCGCCGTAGGCGATTCCGGAGACCGCGTCGAAGGCCGCCTCGCAGTCCAGGCGGAACTCCTCGACAGGGGTGAGCGCTGCGCCGTACCCGTCGAGGAAGGCGGTGCGCAGGTCGGGCCGACCGGTCCAGGTGTCACTGAGGCGCACCATGTCGCGGGTGGCGGTGGCGTACTCCGAGCGCTCGAAGTCGAACAGCCCCACCTCGCCGTCGTCGGAGAGCAGGACGTTGCGGTACTGGAGATCGCCGTGCGTGGGTACGTGTGCGGCCTGCGGCAGGTCCTCGTACGCGCGGGCAAGGGCGAGTACCAGTTCCTCGTCCCCGTCGGCCAGGTACGGTCGGGCCTCCTCCAGGTGGCGCTTCACCTTGGCCGCGGCCGTGTGGGCCCCGGCCGTACCGGCAGCGGCCGTGGGAGGCGCGGCGGGCCGGGCCGGGGAGCAGCGGTGCAGAGCAGAGGCGAGGCGGCCCAGCTCCTGCTGGAGGCGGAGCTCGGTCGCCGCGTCGAGGACCATGCCGTGCGGCGACCGCCCCGCCAGCGCGGTGACGACGACGGCCCGCGCCGCCGTGTCGGCTGCGACGAGGCGGGGAGCCTGGCGCCCGAGCCCCGGTACCCACGCGCGGTACGCGGCCACCTCGCGGTCGTGGAACCGCGGCCCGCGGTGCCGCTTGAGGTACCACGTGCCGCCGCCGGCCCCGGTGAGCCGCCAGACCCGGCTCCCGGCGCGCGCCCAGGAGACGTCGACCGCCTGCGCGATCCGGCCGACGGCCTGTTCGGCGAACCCGCGCAGCCGGTGGGGCAGGTCGATCCCGTGGGGCGGGGGCGGAGCGGCCAGGAGGTGGGTCCGCTCGATGCCGTCCGCGGCGTACCGGACGAGGTCGCCGGGCTGCTGGAAGTGCACGGCGGCGGGCATTCCGGCCCGGTACGCGTCCAGGCCGGCCCGGCAGTACGCCACCATGGGCTCCGGCAGGCCGTCCAGGCGGTACCAGCCCATGCCGTCGCACCGGTCCGGCTCCCGCACCTGCGGCAGGCCCGACCACCGCCGTACCTCGAAGAAGACGCCGATCCGAGAGCCGGCGCCCTGAGGAGGGCGGTGATGGACGGTGACCGCCGCGGCCACGTCCTGCGTCGCGATGAGGACGCCGGTCTCCTCGCGGGCCTCCCGGACCACGGCCTCGACCATGTCCTCGCCCGGGTCGAGGTGCCCGGAGGGCAGGTGCCACAGGCCGGTCGCGTACACCGGCCCGGCCCTGCGCGAGAGCAGCACTTCGGGGCCCGCATCGCCGTCGCGGCGCAGGACGAGGTGGACGTCGACCGGCACCGTGTGCCGGGGACCGCCGCTCACCGCGCGCCGTCGTGGGTCGGCCGCGTCCGGTACCGGACGCGGCCGGCGGACGCAGAGTCGAACAGGGTCACGTGTCTCCGATCGTGGGCGTGGGCGTGGGCGTGGGCGTGGGCGTGGGCGTGGGCGTGGGCATGGGCATGGGCATGGGCGGGGGCGGGGGCGGGGGCGGGGGCGGGGGCGGGGCCGTCCATGCCGTGTGCGAAGCGGCCGGCGGGAAGGGGAGCGTGGTGGCGGTGTTCGGACGCGTTGGGGGTGGTCGTGAGGTGGGGCACAAAGGCCACGGCGTGTCCTCCGGATGGATGCGCGGCTGGCACTGGTGCTCCAAAAAACGGTTCGGGATCGGGGCGGTCACGGCCCGAACGGGGGGCCTTGCGCGAACGGATGTTCTCGTAGGGGTCGCGGGCCCTGCGGGCTCGGGACGGCCGCTGCTGAAACTCGCTCGAACAGGACGGTGTCACTCGTACGGGGTGCCTGCCCCGACCCGGCTATAGCCCCTTCTGCGTCTGGAAGTTGCGTCGGTAGGCGTACGGGCTGGTGCCGGTCAGGCGTTTGAAGCGCTCCCGGAACGCGGTGGGCGAGCCGAAGCCGACCTGTGTGGCGATCCGTTCGACGGGGTGTGCGGTCGTCTCCAGCAGATGCTGCGCCTGGCGGATCCGGGCCCGGTGCAGCCACTGCAGCGGTGACGTGCCGGTCTGCTCGCGAAAGCGCCGGTTCAGGGTCCGCACGCTCATGCCGCTGTGCCGGGCGAGGTCGTCGAGGGCGAGGTCGCGCCGGGCGTTGTCCTCCATCCAGCGCATGAGCGGCTCCAGCACCGATCCGCGCGGGGCCGGCGGCTGGTCGTGCACGATGAACTGGGCCTGCCCACCGTCGCGTTCCAGGGGCATGACGGACAGTCGGGCGGTGTCCGCGGCCACCGCCGAGCCGAGGTCGCGCCGGATCATGTGCAGGCACAGGTCCAGCCCGGCAGCGGCGCCGGCCGAGGTGAGCAGCCGGCCGTTGTCCACGTACAGCACGCCCGGGTCCACCTCGACGGCGGGATGGAGCGCGGCCAGCAGATCGGCGGCCGACCAGTGCGTGGTGGCGCGCAGGCCGTCCAGGAGGCCCGTGGCGGCCAGCACGAAAGCGCCGACGCAGATGGAGGCGACCCTGGTTCCCCGCGCGGCCGCCTGCCGCAGCGCGTCGAGCACCTCCTCGGGTACGGGCGCCGTCGGATCGGCCGTGCCCGGCACGATGATCGTGTCCGCTTCGGCCAGCGCCGCCAGCGGCCACGGCGCGCGCAGGGCGAACGCCCCCGCGTCGACCTCCTCGGCGGCCGCGCACACCCGGACCCGGTAGGCCGCGCGACCGTCGGGAAGGCGGGTGCGCGCGAACACCTCGATGGGGGTCGACAGGTCGAACGGGATCACTCCGTCCAGGGCGAGCACGGCCACGGTATGCATGGCCCAACCATAGCCATCCGCGGCGGGGCCGCTCCGCGCAGCCCTGCCACTTCCACCCTGTTCCTGCAGGTCAAGGCAGTCGTGTAGCTCCGGATCCGGGTTGGCCATAATCCGTTGACAGGTGGCATTCCAGCCTCTTCCGAGCGCTGTGGACCGTGACTAGCGTCGGAGTCGGCGCCCCACCCGGGCGTTTCTCACAGAGACGAGGAACCCTGTCCGATGCTGTGTCAGATCGTGCTGTTCGACGGCTTCGACCCCTTGGACGCGATCGCCCCGTACGAGGTCCTCCACGCCGGCTCCATGGCAGCCCCGGGGGCCCTGCGGGTGGAGCTGGTCACCGCGGAGGGTCCGCGCGACGTACCCAGCGGCGCGGGACCGGTCTCGCTGCGCGCCACCGCCCGACTCGACCCCCGGCGGGCGGACCTGGTCGTCGTACCGGGCGCCGCCGGCCCACTGGGCGACCTCTCCGATCCGGACGCCCCGGTGAACGCCGACTCCATCCCGGCCCTCCTCGGCCGCTCGCTGGAGACCGGCCTGCCCGCACTCCTGAAGGAGGCGCTGGCCCGGCCGGGGCTGACCGTCGCCACGGTCTGCGGCGGCTCCTTGGTGCTCGCCATGGCCGGGTTGATCGAGGGCCGGCACGCGACCACCCACCACCTCGGGATGGACCTGCTCGACGCCACGGGCGTCGTGGCGATCGACGCCCGCGTAGTGGACGACGGGGACCTGGTGACCGGCGCAGGCGTCACCTCCGGCCTGGATCTCGCTCTGCACCTGCTGGAGCGCGAACTCGGGCCGCGGATCGCGCACGCGGTGGAGCGACTCTTCGCGCACGAACGGCGCGGCACCGTCTGGCAGGCCAAGGGTCCGGTCCCCGCGGCCTTCTGAAGCCCACCCCGCCCACCAGCCAACCAACGGCAAGCCACCGAGGAAGCGAAGCGCACCGCATGTCTGCTGACGGCACCTGGAACCTCGTCATCGCCACCCCCGTCGGCAGACAGCAGGTCGTACTCCGCCTGTTCCTGCACGACGGGGACCTGCGCGGAGTCGCCACAGGAGATGCGGAGGAGGTTCCGCTGACCGGCATCGAACGCCACGGAGACCGCTTGACGTGGCGCCAGTCGATCACCAAGCCCATGCGGCTGCACCTGGCATTCGACGTCACCGTGACGGGCGACGAACTGACCGGCACGGCCAGGGCCGGCCGCCTGCCAACCACCAAGGTCACCGGCCGCCGGTCCACGCCCTCCTCATCTTCTTCTCCCTCCTTCTGACCTCCGGGATCACCCACGTGACCAAGTTCCTGCTCGCCATCCACGTCCTGGCGGCGATCATCACGATCGGCCCAGTCACCGTCGCCGCCAGCATGTTCCCGGCCGCCGTGCGCCGTGCCGTGACCGATCCCGCCACTGCGGGGGACCTCTCCGAGGTCCGTACGTTGCACCGCGTCTGCCGGGTCTACGCCGTGATCGCGATCGCGGTGCCGGTGTTCGGCCTGGCGACCGCCAACAGCCTCCAGGTGCTGAGCAGTCCCTGGCTCCTCACCTCCATCGCCTTGACGGCGGCGGCCGCCGCCGTGCTCGGCGGTCTGATCCTGCCCCGCCAGGCCGCCGCGATGGCCGGCCTCCGGGGCGCCCTCGATGCAGGGGCGAGCTCCGCCCTCGGACGGACAGCCGGGCAACTGGGCATGTTCACCGGGCTGTTCAACCTGCTGTGGGCAACGGTGACCGTCCTGATGATCGTCCGCCCCGGATCCACCACAGGAGCCTGACGTGCCTGACCTGCATGAAGCGTCTGACCTGCATGAAGCAGCTGACGTACCTGAAGCAGCTGACGTACCTGAAGCGTGCGGCACCAGCCGGCTCCTCCGAATCTCCGCTCCCGTCGAACTCGTCACCCTGGCGACCCTGCTGGCCAACGTCGGCGTCCTGCACCTCGACGCGCTCGCCTCGGTGGTGGGTCCCCTGCACGGCTGCGCCTACCTGATCGTCATCATCGCGGCCGCCCGCGAGGCCGCCTCGGACCGAACGGCCTTCGCCCTGTCGGCCGTTCCGGGCATCGGGGGTGTCATCGCCCTGCGCCGGCTCAACGCGCACCTAGAGGTCAGCGCGGGAGCAGCGATTCCAGCGGAACCTGCGGGTCGGCGAGACGCGTGGGGTCAATGGCCGCGCGGGAGCGGATGAGGGCCTGGATCGGCTCGGTGACGTCCCAGACGTTGACGTTCATACCGGCCAGGACGCGGTCGCCGGCCAGCCAGAAGGCAATGAACTCGCGGGCCGCGGTGCTGCCTCGGAAGACGACCCGGTCGTAGCCGCCGGGTTCCACGTACCCCGTGTACTCCATGCCCAGGTCGTACTGGTCGGTGAAGAAGTACGGCAGCCGGTCGTAGACGGTGTCCTGGCCGAGCATGGCCCGGGCCGCGGTCTGCGGCTGGTTGAGGGCGTTGGCCCAGTGCTCGACGCGGATGTGCCGTCCCAGGAAGGGATGGTGGGCGTTGGCCACGTCGCCCGCTGCGTAGATGTCGGGGGCGGAAGTACGCAGGTGCTCGTCGGTGACGATGCCGTTGTCGACGGTCAGCCCGGCGCTCTCGGCCAGGCCGGTGTTGGGCGTGATGCCCACGCCGACGATGACGGTGTCGGCCGCGATGCGGGTCCCGTTGGCGAGCTGGACACCGTCGACGGTGCGGCCGTCGCCGTCGCTGTCACTCGTGATGGCGGTGATCTGCACGCCGAAGCGGAGGTCCACGCCGTGCTCCCGGTGCAGGTCGGCGAAGACCTGGGCGACCTCACGGCCCAGCACCCGCAGCAGGGGCAGCTCCGCGCTCTCCAGCACCACCACCTGGGCTCCCGCCGCACGGGCGGCGGCAGCGGTCTCCAGGCCGATCCAGCCCGCGCCGATGACGACGACCTTGGCGTCGGGCCGGAACGCCGCCTTGAGCCGGTCGCTGTCCTCGAGCCGCCTCAGGTACAGCACCCCCTCCAGGTCCGCGCCCGGAACGCGCAGTCGGCGCGGGGAGGAGCCGGTGGTCAGCAGCAGCTTGGCGTAGTCGATCCGGCTGCCGTCGGCGAGCGTCACCTGGCGGGCTGCGGGGTCGAGGGCGGTGGCCGTCCTGCCCAGTCGCAGGTCTACGTCGTGTTCGGAGTACCACTGATCCGGGTGTACGTAGACACCCTCGCGCTCCTGTGATCCCAGCAGGTAGCCCTTGGAGAGCGGCGGGCGCTCGTACGGGCGCTCGTGCTCCGCTCCGACGAGGACGAGCGGGCCGTCGTAGCCCGCCTCGCGCAAGGTCTGCGTGGCTTTCGCCCCGCCCAGTCCTGCTCCGACGATCACGTAGGCGCTGTTCGTGGTCATGGCGGTTGCTTCCTTCACTCGGTGCTTCGCGCAGCGGTGGGCGGTGCGGTCCGGACCGATCCAGATTTCCACGGCTTCGCCGTTGCGCGTGGGTGCGAGGGCAGGTCCGGGGCGTGTCGTCGCTCAGGAGGCGGTCGAGGTCGGTGCGAGGAACTCCCCGCGGGAGCGCGGGTCGTGGCGCCGCCTTCTCGGCAGCAGCCAGATCGTCCCTGCGCGCTGCCCGCTCACACGGCCACGAGATCGGATCGGTGGATCCGGCCGAACGCGGCCGGATCCACCGAAGCCGGCACCCCGTCCGCGGAGGCGGAGGCCGCGTGCGGCCGCGGGTAGACCGAATCCGTCACGGAACCCGGGCTGCACTCTCAGCCGCCGCTACCACCAGGAGACGGGGTAGCGCGGTGCCCCGCGGCGTACGCGGGAGGCGGCGACGCCGGCGAGCGTGAGGACCGTCGTAGCGCCCAGCAGCAGGGGGACGAACCGGGCCGGGGCGGGGGTCTGGAGCACGACGATCACGGACGTGGCGACGGCGGGGGAGTGCGGGGTACGCGCGAGGGTCGTTGCGGCGAGAGTGGCTCCGCCTGCCAGTGCCGCGGTCCAGGGACTGCTGTGTGACAGCGCGAGGACCAGGTACCCGGCCGCGGCGCCGAGCAGGTGCCCGACGATGACGCTGCGGGGCTGGGCCATGGGCAGGGTGGGGGTGCTGTGGAGTACGGCGGCGCTGGCGGCCAGGGAGGGTATGAGGACCGGTTCGTGGATCATGGCGCCGATGGCCACGAGGCAGAGAAGAGCCGTGGTGACCGCGCCGATGTTGTGCAGGGCCGCGGCTGCGGAACCGATCCGCCGCCTGAACTCCCGGCGCCCCCGACCCCGCCCCTGTCCATGTCCCCGGCCCTGTCCCGCAGGTCCCGGTACGCCCTCGGCCGGGCGTCGGGACGCCTCACGGCTGGGAGCAGGCTGGTGGGACAGGACGGAATCATGCTTCACGATGGCGGTTTCCTGGCGCGGTCGGCAGAAGGACTGGATCCCCTGCTCGCACCTGCGCGCCGGCCGTCAGGGGGGCGGCGCGTGCCAGTCAATCAAGAGCCCGCCCCACCGAGCAACTGGACCGGTGAACGAACCGGACGCCTGGCACGCCCCCGCTTGTGGCGGATCATCCAACGGACGAATCCGACAAACCTACCCGACAGCGAATCCGACAGAAGAATCCGTGGACACAGCGCGCGCCGGGCCGCACGTCCGGCTCGCACGGAAGACCCGCCGCGCCACCTCGGCGATCCGGGCATCCACCCGGCGCTCCGTGCGACCGGGTGCGATCAGACCGCGCCCCGTCACATCGGCGAGCACCGCCTGGGCCATCCGCTGCGCCTCCACCAGGCCCAGCGCCCGTAGACGCTCGTCCATCCGGTCGGGCACCGCCATCGTGACGTACTCCCCGTCGCCCTGCCGTCGGGGGCGCGCTCACGTGCTCCCCGAGAACGACGGAGGGCTCACGGCAGTCACCATCGCGGCTCCGCGAAATGGCAGTGGTCGCCTCACCGATTCCCGACTCGGGAGCGCCGCCACGACCTGGCGATACCGACGGGCCGCCACCCGCACTACGGTGGCGGCCCGGAGAGGTCGTCAGGTTCGAGCCGACGGCCGACGGCCGCGAACTGCGAACTGCGAACTGCGAACTGCGAAGGGTTGCCGGGGTATTCGGGCTCGCCCCGGTCCCCGACCCCCGCTCGGCCCGTTGCGCGGGCCCGGTGCAGCGAAGGAGGGGATCCAGCGGGGATGATGCCTAGGTCTGCGGCGGGCGGCGGTCCTCGGGCGGCCTCGTGGTTCCCAGCTGCTCATTGAGCTTCTGCTGCGCCGTGTCGACCTGGCTCTGGTATTTCTTGCCGGTCTTCGCGTCGAACGCGTCGCCGGCCTTCTCGACGCCCTGGCGGGCTTGGTCCGGGTGGCCCTTGATCAGGCCCTTGAGCTTGTCGAGCATCGACATCCTGGCCTCCTTGAGGGTACTGCTGGCGCATCCAGCATCCCGGCATCCACCGGGATCCGCATCCCCAGCTCCCGGCGCTCGGGTGACGATCGGCAGTCGCCCCCGCGGGGCCCGCACGCCGGCTTCGTCTCCCCTGTGGCCGGCACGGAGGCGAGCCCAGCCGCCGAGGGGCATTCTTGAGGCCGGAACGAACCGTGAGCGAGGAGAAGCCGATGACGGGAACGAATCCTCTGCCCGGACCCGACGTGGCCGCGCGCCCGCACGGCCTCGCGGTGGAGCGGGTGATGAAGGCGTCGCCCGAAGCGCTGTACCGGGCGTGGACCGAGGGCTTCGACACCTGGTTCGCCGAGCCGGGCATGGTCCGGATGCGTGCCGTGGTCGACGAGCCGTTCGTGTTCGTCACCCGGCACCAGGATCAGCTCTACCCCCACTACGGGAGGTTCCTGGAACTCGAGCCGCAGAGGCTGGTGAGGCTCACCTGGGTCACCGGCGCCAGGGGCACCGACGGCGCCGAGACCGTCGTCACGGTCGAGCTGGATCCTTCCCCGGAAGGCGGGACGCGGCTGCGGCTGACCCATGCCGGGTTCTACGACCGGGCCGGAGCCGAGCGTCACGACAACGCGTGGGCCGATCACGTCCTTCCCCACCTCGATGACGTCCTGACCGCGAGCGGCTGAGGCCCTGCCCCCGGAGCGGGCTGGGCTCGACCGGCATCCAGCCGTGCGGGCCGGCCGGGCAGGCCGTGTCCGGCAGAACCGTGCGGGGGGCCGTTTCGCTCACCATCGGACGCCGCCCTCGGCACTACGCTCAGCCCGTGGGACAGCCCGAGCAGCGCATCGAAGGCGCAGGACCGTTCACCACCCGGCGCACCTGGAAGCACCCCGAAGGGGAGACGGTGGTCTGGGACTCGCGGCTGGCACGCAGGCGCGGCACGCTGTCGCTCCACCGGCCGGGGGACACGGTCGACCGGCCCTCGGCCGCCGGCCCCGAGGCGCTGCGACGTCTGCGCAGGGTCAATGCCGTGGCCTCCGTCGCCTTCGTCATCGGTGGAGCGCTCTTCGCCCTCGGCGCCGCGGTGTCCCAGTTCGGCGCGGGCGACCCGCTCCAGAGTGCCTGGATCTACTTCGCGGGAGGCCTGTTCTTCAACACCGGGGGATACGCCTCGCTGTTGCAGGTACTGAACGGGCCCCGCCACGCCCCCGGGGGCGGTTTCCTGGCCACGGCCGACTGGAAGTGGTGGGGGTACGAGCCCATGCGGCTGGACTGGCTGAGCACGTTCGTCCTGTTCGTCGGGACGCTCGTATTCGGCGTCAACCTGCTGGACTCCTTCCTGCAGGGCCTCACCGCCCAGCAGACCAACCGGCTGGTCTGGACTCCCGACACCATCGGATGCCTGCTGTTCCTGGTCTCGGGGCATCTCGCGATCGCCGAGATCTGCCATCGGGCCCGCCCCTGCTTCCGCTCGCGCAGCCTCGGGTGGTGGGTCGTGGCGGTGAACCAGTTCGGATCGGTGCTGTTCATGGTCTCGGCGCTGGCCGCCTTCACCAGGCCTGCGACCGGCAGCCTGGTCAACGTCGGCATCGCCAACTGGGCGACGCTGACCGGCGCGCTGTGCTTCTCGGTCGGCGGCGTGCTCCAGCTCTACGAACGGCCGTAGCCCGCCCGTGTCCCGCCGTACGCCCGCATCGCTCCGGCGGACGTGACCCGGTTGCCCCCGACGGCGTGAGCGGGCGGCCGGGGAGGGGGCGCAGGTCGACTCACGGCCGGGGAAGGGCCGCACGTCGACTCACGGGCCGGGAGGGGTCGCACGTCGACTCACGGGCGGGGCGGGGCGGCGGGACCGGTGCCGGAGTCGTCCGGTGTCTGCCAGGAGTCCTGGCGGGCCCGCGCGGCCCGATTCTGGTCCGCCGGCCGCGCACCGGGATCCTTGCGGGCCGCGGCGCGGCGGCTGCCGTACCAGAAAGCGCTGATCAGGAGCGCGGCCACGACCACGCCGGCCACGATCAGGAGGAGGGACGAGGAACCGGAGGCTGCGAGAGGCATTGAAGCGATCATGGCCCGCGCTTACCCCCTGTCTGACGATTTGCACGTGCGGGACAGGCGGTATGCCGGTCTCACTCGTCTCGGCGCCGGATCGGGGGAGTAGCCGCCCGGCCACGCTCGTGGGAGGGGCGAGCCGTAACCGCTCCCGGCTCCGGCCAGGCGCCGGGGCACGCAGGCCCGGCAGGGCGGCGGACCCGTGCCACCGGATCAACCTGCACGTTTCTCGATCCGCGCCGCATCGGCGCGCAGCTCACCCACACCGGGGTGAAAAGTGTGGATCCCCACGAATCCCCCGCGCCACTCGGGGCACCTGGGAGGTAGGGCTCACGAAACCACGCCCGGTTCGCCAGGTACCAGCCTGCGAGGAGGCGCCATGAGGGCACTGACATGGCACGGCAAGCGGGACGTACGCGTCGACACCGTGCCCGACCCCACCATCCAGGCCCCCGGGGACGTCGTCATCCGGGTGACGACCACCGGACTGTGTGGCTCCGACCTGCACCTCTACGAGGTCCTCGGCCCCTTCCTCGACCCCGGGGACATCCTGGGGCACGAGCCGATGGGCGTCGTCGAAGCGATCGGGCCGCAGGTCACGGCACTGAAGGCGGGGGACCGCGTGATCGTTCCCTTCAACGTGTCGTGCGGCACCTGCTTCATGTGTGCCCAGGGCCTCCAGTCGCAGTGCGAGACCACCCAGGTCCACGAGCACGGCACCGGCGCCTCGCTCTTCGGCTACACGAAGCTCTACGGTCAGGTGCCGGGCGGCCAGGCAGAGTACCTGCGCGTCCCCTTCGGCGACACCCTCCCCGTCCGGGTGCCGGAAGGACCGCCCGATGACCGGTTCGTCTATCTGTCGGACGTACTGCCGACGGCATGGCAGGCCGTCGATTACGCGGCCGTTCCGCCCGGCGGCAGCGTGGCCGTCCTGGGACTCGGACCCATCGGGGACATGAGCTGCCGCATCGCTGCGCAGCGTGGCGCCGGCACGGTGATCGGCATCGACCTCGTCGCGGAGCGCCTCGACCGGCTCCGGAGCCGGGACGTCCACACCATGGACCTCAAGGAGTACGGTGACGGCCTGGTCGACGCGGTCCGCGAGCTCACCGGAGGCCGCGGCCCGGACGCAGTCATCGACGCCGTCGGGATGGAAGCCCACGGCAACCGCGCCGTCGCGGCGGCTCAGAGCATGACCACGCTGCTGCCCGACGCACTCGCGACGGCGGTGATGAAGCGTGCCGGGGTCGACCGGCTCTCCGCCCTCACCACCGCGATCGACCTCGTACGCCGCGGTGGCACCGTCTCGGTGGCCGGGGTGTACGGCGGCGCCGCCGACCCGCTGCCGCTCCTGACGATGTTCGACAAGCAACTCCAGCTGCGCATGGGGCAGGCCAACGTCCGACGCCGGGTCGACGACATCCTTCCCCTGCTGACCGACGGTGACCCACTGGGTGTCGACGACTTCGCGACGCACCGGTTGCCGCTGGAGCAGGCGCCGGACGCGTACGAGGTGTTCCAGAAGAAGCAGGACGGGGCCGTGAAGGTCCTCTTCAACCCCTGACGTCCCTGAACCTGAAACGGCAACCTACGGGTTGGGCCCGACGTACGCGCATGAGTGCCGCCGAGACGGAAAGCCGCAGGGTATGAAACGCATCGCGAAGCCGCATCCGCAGCAGGAGCCGCAGCGAGAGCCGCAGCCGACACCGAAGCCGACGGCGGACCGTGGCGCGGAAGACGAGCGTCCGGGCATCGGTGCGGACGACGTCGCCGGTCCCGACGCCCAAGTACGCGAGCGCGCCCCCGACCGGCCCACCGACCTGCCCAAACACTCGTGGCGAGCCGTGCTGCGCGGCACGGCGAAGGAGTTCACGAACGACGAGCTGGCCGACCGGGCAGCGGCCCTGACCTACTACGGGGTGCTGGCACTCTTCCCCGCCCTCCTGGTCCTCGTGTCCCTGCTGAGCATCGCCGGCGAGTCGACGACGCAGCGGGTGCTGGACAACCTGCAGAAGCTGGCGCCCGGCTCGGTCCGGGACGTGATCGGCGACGCCGTGACGCAGCTGCAGGGCCGCAGCGGCATCGGCTCCGTGGTCGCGATCATAGGCCTGGTCGTCGCCCTGTGGTCCGCGTCCGGCTACGTCGCGGCGTTCATCCGCACCTCGAACGCCGTCTACGACGTGCCCGAAGGCCGGTCGGTGTGGAAGATCCTTCCGCTCCGCCTGGCACTGACCGTCACGCTCATGGTCCTGGCCTGTGTGAGTGCGCTGATCGTGGTCTTCACCGGAGGCGTGGCCCGGCGGGCCGGCGAGGCACTCGGCATCGGCGACAGCGCGCTCACCGTGTGGTCGATCGCGAAATGGCCGGTCCTGGTGCTGCTCGTCACGATCATGATCGGGCTCCTGTACTGGGCCGCGCCGAACGCCAAGGGGCGCGGCATCACATGGATCACCCCCGGCAGCCTCCTGGCCCTGGTGATCTGGATGATCGCCTCGGCCGGCTTTGCCGTCTACGTCGCGAACTTCGCCTCCTACAACAAGACGTACGGCACGGTCGCGGGCGTGATCGTCTTCCTGGTGTGGCTGTGGATCACCAATCTCGCCATCCTCCTCGGGCTCGAGTTCGACGCGGAGATGACCCGCCAGCGGGCGATCGCGGGAGGACTGCCCGAGCACGAAGAACCGTACGTACAGCCCCGCGACACCAAGGCATGGAGCGACGACGACCGTCGCCGCATGGAGCGATCCTCGCTCCCGCCCCAGCGGCCGTGAACGAGGTGAACCGGGTGAACGAGGTGAACCAGGTGAACCAGGTGAACCAGGTGAACGAGGTGCATCCGATCGACGTGAGGACGAGGTGGAACATCGTGAGCAGCACGATCGAACAGCGGGACCGCGCCGCCGATGACTCGGTGGGCGTGCTGGTGTCCCGGGCGTCCCGGCAGATCTCGGAGCTGGTGCGCCAGGAGATGCAGCTGGCGCGGGTGGAGATGGCGCAGAAGGGGAAGCGGTTCGGGACGGGCGGCGGTCTGTTCGGCGGAGCCGGACTCCTCGGGGTGCTGGCGGCCCAGGCCCTGGTGGCGGCGGGGATCGCCGCGCTGGCTCTGGTGCTGCCCTTCTGGGCCTCGGCCCTGATCGTCGCCGCGGTGCTGGCCGTGACCGCGGCCGTGGTCGCCCTCGCCGGCAAGAAGCAGATCGCGAAGGCCGGTACACCGGCGCCCGAGCAGACCATGGACAGCCTCAAGGCCGATGTGGCCGAGATCAGGGAAAGGGCACACCGATGAGCAGCCAGTCCGCCAACCAACCCACGCCCAGCCAACCCGCAGGCGGCGAGCCCACGCCGGGGGAACTGCGCGAACAGATCGAGCACACCCGCGACGAACTCGGCCGTACCGTCGAGGCGCTGGCGGCCAAGGCCGACATCAAGGCGCAGGCCGCGGACAAGGTGGCTCTGGTCACCGGACAGGTCCGGGGCAGGATCGAACACGCGGCGCACCTGGCGTCCGAGAAGACACCCGACCCCGTTCTCGAACAGGCGAGTCGGGCCGCGGGCGCGGCCCGCGCCAACCGGACCGCACTGCTCGCGGTCGGCGCCGCGCTGATCGTGTTCCTGGTGGTGCGACGTAAGAGGGGGCAGAGGTGAAAGCGTCGGCGATCGCGTACAAGCCGGTCGGGTGGACGTTGGGCGCCGTCAGCGGCGCGCTCGCCGGACTCGTGTTCAAGCAGGTCTGGAAGCTGCTCGAAGGGGCGGACGACGCACCTGACGCGACCGACGAGGGCCGCTCCTGGCGGGAGATCCTGATGGCCGCGGCGCTGCAAGGCGCGATCTTCGCTGTCGTCAAGGCCGCCGTCGACCGCTCCGGAGCGGTCGCCACGCGGCGCGTCACGGGCACGTGGCCCGGCTGAACGACCCAGGCGAGCGGCCTCTAGCCCTGGCCCCGTCCGGCGTGAACGACGCCGGTGCGTCGTGCCGTTGCGCCGTGGCGCACCGTCCTGCCCGCCACAGCCGATCTTCATGGCGTAGTCGATCTTCATGGCATAGTGGTGCATAGTGGTGCATTCCTTTACGTACCGGGCTCTACGGCCCCCTGGCCGAGGAGTGCTGCTGTGCCGTCAGTCGGGGCAACGCGACCCAGCGGGCTCGGCTGGAACCGCGAGACGGCGGCCCTGGCGCTGCTGTCGTTCTCCATGTTCACCGTGTCGCTCGACCAGTACATCGTCGTCGTCGCACTCCCCGACATCGCCCGCGACCTGGGCTACTCCGCGCAGACCCTGCAGTCCGTGATCAGTGCCTACGCCGTCGCCTCCGCCGGCTTCCTGCTGTTCGGCGGACGGGCCGCGGACCTTCTGGGGCGCCGCCGCGTCCTGGCCACCGGCCTCACCCTGTACGCGGCCGCAGCGTTCGTCGGCGCACTGGCGACCGGACCCGGAATGCTGCTGGCCGCCCGTGCGGTCCAGGGTCTCGGCGGCGCGCTCGTCTTTCCCACCACGCTGGCCCTCATCAACGTCACCTTCCGCGAAGGCCGCGTACGCAACCGCGCGCTGGGCATCTGGGGTGGTGCAGGCGCCGCCGGACTGGTCATCGGTGTACTCCTCGGAGGAGTGCTGACCCACGCCTTCGGCTGGGAGGCGGTGTTCCTCGTCAACGTCGCCCTCGCGCTCCCCGCACTGCTCCTCGCCTTCGTGCTGATCCCCGAGGACCCGCCGCGCGACCGGAGCCGCCGGTTCGACCTGCCCGGCGCGCTCAGCGTCACCCTCGGGGTCACGCTGATCGTGTTCGCGCTGGTCCAGGGACCGGCACTCGGCTGGCTCTCGCCCGGCATCCTGGTCAGCGCGGCGGCCGGACTCCTCCTCCTGGTCGTCTTCGCGCTCGTCGAACGCCGCAGCAGCGACCCGCTCGTGCCGCCGCGGCTGCTGGCCAACCCGAGCCTCGTCACGAGCGTCGTCATCGCCTTCATGTTCATGGCGACCTTCGGCTCGGTGCTGTACTTCCTCTCCCTCCACTTCCAGCTGATCCTCGGCTACGACGCCCTCGAGACCGGCGCCGGCTTCCTCGTCCCGACAGCGGTGGTCGTCGCGGGGTCGACGACCGCGGGGCAGCTCGCGACGCGGTTCGGCCTGCGGCGCACCCTGCTCGGCGCCCTCGCCGTCGGTGCGCTCGGCGCCGTCCTGCTCGGCGTGGCGGTCTCCCCGGACGGCTCGTACGCCGAGCTGGTCCCGGGGCTCGTCGCGCTCAGCGTCGGTGACGGCATCGTGTTCACCGGCATGTTCATCGCCGCCGGGACCGGGGTGTCCGACCGGGATCAGGGCATCGCCTCGGGAATCGCCTCCACCGGCTCCGGCATGGGCGCCGCCGTGGGCCTCGCCCTGCTGGTACTGGTGGCGACGGCGGGCCTGGGCGGCCTCACGGGCGAGCGGCTGCGCGCCGGTACGGCGCAGGGGATCAGCAACGCCCTGTTCGCGGTGGCGGCCGGCATCGCCCTGACCTTCCTCGTCGCCCTGTTCCGGTCCGAGGGGCAGCCCGAAGGACAGCCGGCGCCGACCCCCCTACCCGCGTGCCAGGGCCGCCGCTGCTGACAGCCGTTGCCAGGCGCGCGCCCGGGCGCCGCCGTCAGCCGTGGCGGCTTGTCATACTTCCCCAATGGAGATGCAAGCGATGGAAGCGGCGCGGCGTTGGCTGACCGATCAGGGCATAAGCCAAGTGCGGGACGGATGGGTGAACGCTGAGGCTCCGGACGTGCTGCTCACAGCCAACCAAGTGGCGCATTCCTGGGCCGGCGACGTGTTCGCCGAAGACCTGGACGCGGCCGACCAGACGCGGTTGGCCTTCGGGCTGCTGGATCTCCTCGACGAATACTGGGTGATGTGCGAGGTCCGGTTCGCGAACGAGGGCGCAGAGGGTCCCTTGCCGGCCGACGTGCTGTGGGGCAGTTGTCGTCAGAGGCTGGAGGCGGACAGAGACGCCGAGGCACTCACCTACTCGCTGTGGGTCGACTGGTTCGAGGACCGTAGTACTGCCGCGCAGGCCTTCGCCGAAGTGCTCGGCAACGACATCGACCGAGTGGTGGCCGAACCATCGGAAGCCCTGCTCCGCCGAGCCCGCCGGGTCCTGGAGTGTTCGGGCCCCGTGCCCTGGCCGGTGAAGGAGCCGACGTACCGCACGGCAGTGCTGCTCCCGGCCCTGCACACAGCCCTCTTCAAGGGCCTCCGGGCGAGCTACCACGACGTCTACGGCGACCTGGAGCCAGCCGCTGGGCTGGCCCTCCTCGACCAGCTGGATCTCCCGACGGGCACCCAGCACCTCGCGGAAATGCGCCACGTGCTCACCGCAGGACACAAGAATCACTACGGCAGTCCCCGCGCCTGGGACGACGCGATGCGATCCTGCTCCTGAGCCGGCTCTCCGTCGGACCAGGACGGGAAGGTGGCGCGGGAGGCGTATGCCTACAGCCGACACGCCCGCCCCACGAGCAACCGGAACTCCTGGGCGCCTCCTCGCCGAGTGGCTCGCGCGCCGGGAGGTCGAACTGCCCCGAAACGGGCTCGGGCTCGGCCCACATCCGCCAACCATGGCCCTTGCCCGGGCCCTCGAACGATCAACAACGAAGCCGTACCGATGGCGTCACCGGCAGGCACCCCAGTGGCGGCTTCACCTGCACTGACCTGGTGAGAGATCTGCGCGCTGCCGGGGCACCGACGCCCGGCTTGACATGGTTCGAAGGCGTGCCAGGGTTGTAGGTGGGGTCGGGGTCGATGTTGGGAGGTTCCGCATGACTTCCTGTTCGGCATGGGGTTCCCTGGCGAGGCAACTTCCGCTGAGGCTGACGGTCGGCACGTTCTTCCTGAACTCCGGCCTCTCGAAGCTCCGCGCGGACGAGGCGACCGCCGAGGGGCTGCACCAGTTCGCCGCTACCACCTACCCGTTCCTGGGGAACCAGGACGCCCAGAAGTTCGTCCGGCTGCTCTCCGCCGGCGAGTTCGCCATCGCCGCTGCGCTGCTCGTGCCGGTCGTCCCCGCCGTTGTCGCCGGGGCTGCGCTGACCGCCTTCTCCGTCGGCACGCTGGGCCTCTACCTGCGTACGCCGGGGATGCGGGAAGAAGGCAGCCTGCGCCCCACGGAGCAGGGAATCGCGCTGGCCAAGGACGTTTGGCTGCTGGGCATCGGCGTCTCCCTCATCGTGGACGGCGTGAACGAACACCGGTGACACACCACGAGCGCGTCGACCCCTGTCCCTGACGCGTGCCAGCCGGGCCCGGCCGGTCACCGGCCCGGGGTCCGGCAGCGCTCCCCCTCGCGAGTCGTACGAATCGAGGCCAAGAGACCGTCTGCCGAACCGGACGGCTCCCGGGCGCACCGTGCGCGAAGACGTGACGGCCTACCAGCCGGACCAGGCTCGGCCGGTGACGCCTGGTGCAGGGATGTGCGAGGAGCCACGGGGTGCCCTGCCTTCCGGGGAAGAGGAGTTGTGCCCCGCCCCAGGCTGCCCGGCTGCTGCCTCTCGCCCATCGGGGCGGGGTCGTTTGCTCGACGTAGCGTGCAGGTGCGGGCCTCGCCGCCGGGACGACGTCGGGCCGGAGCGCCGCATCGCCCGACTCATACGAGAGGCACGCGTCGAGGGCCGGCGCTGCCCACGCCGACACCGCGCCACCGTCCCCGACTCGCAGGCAGCCGCCCGACCTGATCCGGACCGACTTCCGCACCGATCCAACGGCCACCGACACACGCTGGTGCCGAGACATCACCTACATCGATACAGGTCAAGGCCGGCTCGACCTCGCCTCCCTCCCACCAGCGGTTGCACGCTGATCGTGCCCGCCGTAAACGGTGCCAAGCTCACCGGCACATCGGCCTCTCACCTACGGCGGACAGGCACCGATCCCCGTACAGCGGGCGATGAGCAGTCGGTTGGGGGACGTACGGACGCGTGAGGCTGTGCCGCACCGTCACCGACACGGTGCCGGTGACACGGACTGCCGGCCAACTTCCCAAAGAAGACGGGGCTGAGCTGTATCCCGATGGGTCGGCCGGACGGCTGGATCGGGCACACCAGCGTGATGGAGGGACGCCAGGCGTTCGCCCTGCCGGGCCTGCCCGCCGGACACCCGCCCGCACCCGGACTGGTGTCCGGCGTCGGGCGGGTGAACTCGGGGCAAAGCCCGCCGGCACGCGAGGCCGACCGAGATACTGGCTGCCCATGACCAGCACCCTTGCCACACCGGCCCCGTTTTCCCGGATCAAAATCCGCACCGGGGCGCTGGTGTTCTGCGGCGACGACGTCGCCCTCATCCGCCGCGACTGCGCCGACTCCACCCACTACACCCCGCCCGGCGGCAACGTCGAAGACGGCGAAGACCTCTACCAGGCCCTCGCCCGCGAACTCGCGCTGGGCAAGGACGTACCTTGCTGCGGACCAGTTGACATGGTTCTCGTCCGGGACCCAGTACGGGACGGCGCGTGCCACCAGCCCTGCCACCGGCTACAGGATGCCGAACCGCTCTTCCAGTGAGGTGAGCATGGCGGCGTGGCCTGCCCGGACGGTGAGCCCTCCGAGGGAGACCTCCTCGACGGCCGTGTACCTGTCGTCGTTGACGAGACGGTGGATGGGCGGGCCCACAGCGCCCGTTCGCCGGCGCAGTTCCTCCTCCTCACCCGCCTCGAACCAGTACCGCGCGAGGTCGAGCAGCGGCTTCCGGGCGCCCTCGGTGAGCCGCAGCTGCGGACCGTTGTCGAGCACGGCGTCGACCAGTGCGTCCGAGCCGAGGCCGACGGCCCACACGAGCGGTGTCGTGCCGTCCGGCAGCTCACGGTCGGGGTCGGCTCCGCCGCCCGTCAGGGCTTCGGCGGTCTCGTGGTCGAACCCGGCCACGGCGGCGCAGAGGTTACGGCTGCCACGAGCCGGTCGGTCAGCTCGTGTTGCGATGTTGGCATCTGCCCCCGGTGATCCGTCGGCACGATGTCCGAGCTGGAGGAGGGCACCGATCCTCGGTTCCCTGCGGCGTGATCAACGGGCACGGTCCAGTCGGCGGTCATCTGCCGAGCCGGCTCGCTTCGCCATTGGGCCTGGCTGGCTTTGGGCGGTCCCTCCCAGGCGCCCACTCGCGGCTCTGCCCCTGGGCGGGAGCACACAATCGAGTATCTCTGGGGCACCGCCGAGCAAGAGATGGCCCATTTCAAAGAGCGCCATCAACGCCGATGGCGCAGGTACGGAA
Source organism: Streptomyces sp. NPDC048257 (assembly GCF_043201855.1). NCBI lineage: Bacteria > Bacillati > Actinomycetota > Actinomycetes > Kitasatosporales > Streptomycetaceae > Streptomyces > Streptomyces sp. NPDC048257. Next base: position 2,165 of record NZ_JBICZI010000003.1, on the reverse strand, counting down.
CGGATACTGCCCCTCGACCGTGCCCCTCGACCCGTCCACGCGTCCCGCTGGGACGGGAAGGCCGAGCACGCCTGCACAACGCCCGCGAGAGTCAGAGCCGGGGGATGCCCCCCAAGTCTTCCGACTTCCCCGTCAAGATCTACGGCGCGTCCGGCGCCGCGTCGAGCAGGGGTTGCACAGCGTCGGGGGCCTTCTGGATCGGATGGACCTTTACCTCTCGGGCCTCTGACGACCAATCGGTGTCGTCCTGGCCGAGCTCGATCGCGGCAGCGACGATCTTTCCCGGGTCGAGACGGTAGGTGCCGTCCTCGTCCGGTTCCGTCTGCATCACCGCGGCGCTGAGGGGGACCGAGACGTACCGCTCCGCGACGCTCGTACGCTGCAGTCTGACCGATACCGAGTACGTTGCCATGATCTCCCCCTGACTCTGCTGCCGCTTCCGGCAAGCCTGACGCCAACTTATGACAGCTCTCGCCGTTTGGGGATGGGGAAGGCGAAGGTAAGGGCGTAGGCGGCGGGGATCCACTGCACCGCCGCGCTGGTAGCGCCGGTGTCCGTCCGGATGGGCGACAGCGCGGTATGGACGATCGAACCGCCGAGCGCGTTCATCAGCTCGACGATCAGCACCACGACCAGAGTGATCGTGGCAGTCGGCCGGCCCCGGTTGAGACGAGAAAGATTCCTGTTCGCGTACAGAAGGGAAAACGGGGCAGGGGCAGGTCTGGGCATGCCCCCGCAGGCCTTCGGCGCGACGGGGAAAGCAGGACGCAACGGCGTCGGGCCCCGGAAAGGGCGCCGACGGAACTGCAGGACGCCAAAGGGTCCCGGACGTCCGCGTAGCGCAGGGTCACGGTGCGCTGCTTGCGTTCGAGCTCCTTACGTAGGGGCTGCCAGGGCTTCGGCTCTCCGCCGGGGTCTGCGGCTGAGCCCCGGGCGCGGATGATCGGGCGGGCTCGGCCCGTCCCTGGCTGTCGGCCGTCATCGGGTGCAGGCGCTGGTGAGGTCTGCGGTGATGTTGAGGACGGTGTCGACGCCGGTCATTTCGAAGAGCCGCGCGATTTGGGGTGCGAGAGGACCGGCGAGGACGAGGTGCTGGCGCCTGTGGGCAATGAGCAGCGTGTTGAGTACGGACGAATCGGCGAAGGAGACGTGCTCCATGTCGAGGACGGTCCGTGTGACGCCGTCGCGGGCGGCGGCGTGCAGAGCTTGGTCCAGGGCGCCCCGGGTGTCGATGTCGAACTCTCCGGAACAGACGATGATGCGGCTGCCGTCCTGGTCGGGCAGCGCCTGCACGTAAGTCGTGTCACCCACATCTTCTCCCTCATCGCTACACCCCTGCCCAGGTACCGGGAGGGAGTAGGTCGTGTCGAACCTCAGCTGCACCTCTGGCGACTGTGGCAGAGCGAGATTACATACAGGTCATGAACAAAAAACCTACGCTCGCGAACATAGAAATTACACGATGCTGCCCGGGGTCGGGCCCCGGGTGGCCTACCGGGCAAGGGTGGTCGTGATCCGAGGTGGGGGCGCGTCGCTGTCCGCCCCAGCCGTCCGTGTGGGGAGCCCTGGCCCGGCTTCCTTCCCTCGTGTGACTTGATTGCCTGAACGGCCGGCACCCGGAAATCTGTGCTGACGGAAGTAGACATTGCGCGATGGTGTGGTTATGGTTTCTCTCGTAACCCAGAGAGACCGCAGGGCTCGGCAGAGATGGACTGCCGGGCAGTAATACCCGCAGTACAGGCAGTGCGGTGCGGTGGTGGAGTGTCGAAGCCAGAGCGGTTGAAGGACGGCGACGGGACTGACGACCGGACCGGGTGGCCCGCAGTGATCAGGGGCCGCCGAGAGAAGTACCGCGGTTGACGCAGTGGCAGTACCCAGCAGTGAAGACAGTGAGCAGCACCTCGGTGAAGGCGTCGGCTGCGGGCGCGCGCACCGGGAAGTTCGGCAGTGGGGTTCCAAGCCAGAGCAGACGCACGATGGGCGACGGGGCTGGCTGCCGGAGAGCGGCGCTGGGCGAGGCCGCTGAGCAGTACGCATCACCAGCAGTACGCAGTACGCAGTACGCAGTACGCAGTACGCAGTACGCATGAGATGGCAGTTGATCACCGAGGGAAGAACGGAGGAGCGGAGCGCCATCAGGATCGCCCGGGCGGAATGTTGGGCCC
>NZ_JBICZI010000002.1:238865-730900 GCF_043201855.1 Streptomyces sp. NPDC048257 | reverse complement strand
CCGGGGGGCCCCCCCCCCCCCCCCCCCCCCCCCCCCCCCCCCCCCCCCCCCCGCGCCCCCCCGCCGGCCCCCCCCCCGGGGGGGCCCCCCCCGGCGGTAGCGGGGGATCTGCGTCCGGGGAGGTCCCCGTCAGACCTGGCTGCGGAGCGGGCGACGACGGCGCAGCACGTGAGCTCCGGCGCCGAGGGCCGAGGCGCCGACGAGGCCCGCGCCGATGGCGGTCTCGGCGGTGGACGGGCCGATGGATCCGCCGATGCCGCCCTGCGAGGGGTTGCCCTCGAGGATCGTGAACCGGTGGGTGGCGACCAGGTTGCTGTCGTTGCACTTGACCGACAGCGTGTGGTGGCCGGGCGAGGCGTGGTTGAAGATGCGGACGGTGGCGAAGCCGATCGAGCCGGCGGACAGGTTGGCGGGCGGAAAGTTACCGTGCGAGGTGACGGTACCGCCGTGACCGCAGCCCGCCGCGCTCACCTGCATCGTTGATCCCTGGTGCACGGAGTACGGGTTGACGGAGATGTTGCTGGGGCCGTTCCCACCCCCATTCCCACCCCGGCCCCCCGGGTCCTGGTTCGCGGAGGCGAACGGGGCACTGAGGCCGATCGCGGCGCAGACTGCCGCCGTCACGGTAAGAGCGCGCAAGACACGCATGGTGGAACCTCCAGCGGGAAGCGCCCCGGAGCGTCGGCCCCGGATGATCGACGAGAACGCCTCCCACGTCGAACCCTCCGGTCGTCCCGCAATCTCCGCATTTCAGGCTTTGGGCCGCCCGGTTGAGCGACACGCCGAAGCGCGGACGACGCAACTGACGGATCCGCAGGTCACGACCCGTCAGGCATTTATGTGACGATTACCTGGATGGGCGCACCCCTTCCGGCCCCCTCCGGGTGGCGGCCACCCGTTCGCCCTTCCCCTCTCGCCGTCCTGCCGGGTCGGCCTTAGCGTGCGTGAAGTAGGGCGTACAGGGGCGGGACAGGCACGCGGGTCGGGACCCCCGCGTCCGGGAAGGGAGAACGATGGGCGAGGACGAGACCGGGCAGTCACGCAAACGCTCACCGTGGGGCGTGCTCGCCCTGGTCATGCTCAGCGGCCTCGCCATGGTGCGAAACGGTGTGACCCTCGACGGCGGGCCGCCCCAGCCCACCGCGGCCTCGGCCGTCGCGGTGACGGCGGACCAGTTGCCGGCGCATCCACCGACGCCGCCGGCGGACATGGAGGTGCTGGAGCACTCTTCGGTGCAGCGCATCCGGATTCCCACGATCAACGTGGACGCGCCGGTGATGACGGTCGGGCTGGACGCGGAGGGCTGGATCGACGCCCCGCCCCCGCAGGACCGCAATCTCGCAGGCTGGTACCTCAACGGCATCTCGCCGGGCCAGCGGGGCTCGGCGGTGATCGTGGGGCACGTGGACAACGCGCAGGGCCCCGCGGTCTTCTACGGCCTGGGCTCGGTCAAGCCGGGCAACCACATCGAGGTGGAGCGCTACGACGGCCGCACGGCGGTGTTCGAGGTCTACGGCGTGGAGGTGTTCTCCAAGGAGGCCTTCCCCGGAGCCCGGGTGTACGGGGACACCGGTCACCCCGAACTCCGGGTGATCACCTGTGGCGGCGGATACTCGAAGGCCCGCGGCTACGACGGCAACGTCGTCGTCTTCGCCCGCATGGTGGAGGCCCGCTGAGCCCGGGAACATCCACCGGGGCCGGCGCCGGGTTCAGCGGGGCGGCAGCGCGGGGGCTCAGCGGGGCGGCAGCGCGGGGAGGGCCGGGAGGGTCATCCGGTAGCCCCGCGCGAGCAGTTGGGGCAGGTACGAGGAGATGGCCTGGACGCTCTGCGACCGGTTGCCGCCCGCGTCGTGCGAGAGGACGATCACGCCGGGGGCGGCGCCGCCCAGGACCCGGGAGATGATCGTCGGGGTCCCCGGCTCCTTCCAGTCCAGGGTGTCCACGGTCCAGGCGAGCGGCTCCATGCCCAGCTCGGCCCCAATCTCGAAGGCGGCGCGGTTCCAGGTCCCGTACGGTGCCCGGAACCACAGCGGCGCCTCGCCGACGGTCTGCTGGACGACCTCGCTCGTGCGGCCGATCTCGGAGGCGAGGGCGGGCCGGCTGAGCGTGGGGATGTGCGGGTGGGTCCATGTGTGGTTGCCGATGACGTGCCCCTCGGCGGCCATCCGGCGCAGCAGGTCCCGGTTCTCGGTGGCCATCTCCCCGCAGACGAAGAACATGGCGCGTACGCCGTACCGGGCGAGGGCGTCGAGGATGGCGGGGGTGTAGCGGGGGTCCGGGCCGTCGTCGAAGGTGAGCACCATGCCGTCCGACACGGCAGCTCCGGCGGGGAGTTCCAGGATGGGCCGGGTCCGTACGGCCGGCTTCACGGCGGCCGGCCGCACCGGCGCCTCGGCGGTCATGGGGCGCAGCCGGTACGACTTCTCGGGCAGCCCCTGCACCCGCACCCCGGGCGCGCCCGCCGCGGGCTGTGCCCCCGGCCCGCCCGGCGCCCCGGGCCCCCCGCCCGCTCCCGGCCCCGGCTCGCCGCCCTCACCACCCACGCCGATCAGTCCGGCCGCGGCGGCGACTCCGAGGAAGACGGCGGTACGCAGGACCGTGCGCCGCCCTACTGTCGGCTCGTCATTTTTCATTATTACTACGTATCAACGACATCGCCGAAGTTGTCGAGAGGCACGGACGCACCCTCTCCCCCTCACCCGGTCGGCCCACGCGGCAGCCGGTGACGCCGTGGTCAGCCGCGGCGGACCAAGGGGAAGGGGAGGGTCTCGCGGATCGTCAGGCCCGTGAGGAACATGACCAGGCGGTCCACCCCGATGCCCAGGCCGCCGGTGGGCGGCATCGCGTACTCCAGGGCGTCCAGGAAGTCGTTGTCGAGCTCCATCGCCTCCGGGTCACCGCCCGCCGCGAGCAGGGACTGGGCGGTGAGGCGGCGGCGCTGTTCCACCGGGTCGGTCAGCTCCGAGTAGGCGGTGCCCAGTTCGGTGCCGAAGGCGACCAGGTCCCAGCGCTCGGCGAGCCGGGGGTCACGGCGGTGCTGGCGGGTGAGCGGGGAGACGTCGGTGGGGAAGTCCTTGTAGAAGGTCGGCAGCTTGGTGCGTTCCTCGACGAGGCGTTCGTACATCTCCAGCACCACGTCGCCGCGGGTGTCCTCGGGGGCGTGCGGGACCGAGGCACGGTCGCACAGCCTGCGCAGCACGTCCTCCTCGGTGTCGGCGTCGACCTCCTCGCCGAGGGCTTCGCTGATGGCCCCGTACATGGTCTTGACCGGCCAGGTTCCGGAGATGTCGTGGACGACGAGCTTCCCGTCCGGTCCCGCCTTGTGCGCGATGGGTGAGCCGAAGGCGGCGGTGGCGGCGCCCTGGATCAGTTCGCGGGTGAGGTCGAGCATCACGTCGTAGTCGGCGAAGGCCTGGTAGGCCTCCAGCATCGTGAACTCGGGGTTGTGCTTGTAGGAGACGCCCTCGTTGCGGAAGGTGCGGCCCATCTCGAAGACCTTCTCCATGCCGCCGACGCAGAGCCGCTTGAGGTAGAGCTCGGGCGCGATGCGCAGGTACAGGTCGAGGTCATAGGCGTTGATGTGGGTGCGGAAGGGCCGGGCGTTGGCTCCGCCGTGGATCTGCTGGAGCATCGGGGTCTCGACCTCGAGGTAGCCGCGGTCGAGCAGTCCCTGGCGCAGGGCCTGGACCGCGCTGGAACGGGCCCGTACCACCTCCCGCGCCTCGGGGCTCGCGACGAGGTCGAGGTAGCGGCGCCGGACCCGGGCCTCCGGGTCGGCGAGGCCCTTGCGCTTGTCGGGCAGGGGGCGCAGGCACTTGCCGGTGAGCTGCCAGGAGCGGACCACGAGGGACAGCTCGCCGGCCTTGCTGGCGCCCACCTCGCCGCTCACGAGCACGTGGTCGCCGAAGTCGACCTGGGAGGTGAAGGAGTCCAGCACGCCGGGCCCCGCCTCGTCGCGGGTGAGCATCAGCTGGATGTCCCCGGACCAGTCGCGCAGGACGGCGAAGACCACGCCGCCGAGGTCGCGTACGAGCATCACGCGCCCGGCGAGGGTGGCTTCCGCGCCGGTCCGGGCGCCGGGCGGGTGGGAGGGGTGGGCCGCTTTCAGCTCCGCGACCGTGTGCGTGCGCGGGCGGATGCCCACCGGATAGGGGTCGGTGCCCGCCGCCCGGATGCGGTCCAGTTTGGCGTGGCGGACGCGGACCTGTTCGGGCAGCCGCTCGGCCGGGGCCCCCGCGGTGTCCTGCTCCACCTGGTCCAGGCCCAGGGAGTCGATGGAGGGCAGTCCCTCGGTGGTGGCGGGGGCAGTGAGGCCCTTGGGGTGGCCGTTGCCCCACAGGGTGCGCAGGCTGGGTACGGAGACGAAGCCCTCGGCGATGCCGGAGGCGAGGCTGACCCGGGCGAGCGAGCCGGCGTCCTGGTAGCAGAGGAACCGCGGGTACCACTCGGGGTTGTACTTGACGTTCGAGCGGTACAGCGCCTCCAGCTGCCACCAGCGGGAGAAGAAGAGCAGCAGCTTGCGCCACAGCTTCAGGACGGGGCCGGCGCCGATCCGGCCGCCCTCCTCGAAGGCGGAGCGGAAGACGGCGAAGTTGAGGGAGATCCGGTGCACGCCGAGGCCGGGGGCCGCGGCGCAGAGCTGGGCGACCATGAACTCCATGACGCCGTTGGGGGCGGTGCCGTCGCGGCGCATCAGGTCGAGGGAGATGCCGTCCTTGCCCCAGGGGACGAAGGAGAGCAGGGCGATCAGCTCTCCCTTGTCGTCGAAGGCCTCGACCAGCAGGCAGTCGCCGTCGGCGCGGTCGCCGAGCCGGTCCAGGGCCATGGAGAAGCCGCGCTCGGTCTCGGTGTCGCGCCACTTGTCGGCGCTCTCCACGATCATCTGCATCTCGTCCTCGGAGAGGGCGGAGTGGCGGCGGATGACGGTGGTGGCTCCGGTGCGCCGGACCCGGTTGACGGCCTGGCGGGTGACGCGCATGTCGCGGCCGTCGAGGTCGAAGCGGGCGACGTGCAGGATGGCCTCGTCGCCGAGCTGCAGGGCGCCGAGTCCGGAGCGGGCGTAGGCGGTGGCGCCGTCCTCGGAGGCTCCCATGACGGCGGGCTGCCAGCCGTAGCGCCAGGCCACGGCCAGCCAGGCGTCGATGGCGGCGCTCCAGGCGGCGGGGTCGCCCACCGGGTCCCCGCTGGCGAGGCAGACGCCGGCCTCGACGCGGTAGGTGACGCCGGCCTTGCCGTTGGGGGCGAAGACGACGGCCTTGTCGCGCCGGGTGGCGAAGTAGCCGAGGGAGTCGTTGCGTCCGTAGGCGCCGAGGAGGGCGCGGATACGGGGCTCCTCGTCCCCGTGCAGGGCGGCCGTCAGGCGCTGGGAGCGGAAGAGGGTCATGGCTGCGTTCAGCAGGGCGGCGGCGCCGAAGAGGCCGAGCAGGAAGGACAGCGGACGGGGCGGGCGGCCGTCGAACTCGCGGGCCGAGAAGAGGCCGCCGAAGACCTCCTTGGCAGCCCAGTCCAGCCACTGGCCCTTGGGCAGGGTGCCGGGGAAGAGCGCGACGAGCGCCCAGCCCGCGAGTACGGCGGCGAGCATGCCGAGGCCGAGCACGAACAGGGCGTGCCACAGGGCCCCGGGCCGGGAGGCGGCGTAGAACTCGTTGCGGGCGGCGATCAGCACGGCCATCGCGGCGACGGCGACGACCATGGAGGGGACGCCGATCCAGTACTCGCCGACGGCCATCTCCAGCACGTCGTCGACGATCAGCAGGGCCAGATAGGTGATGACGATCCACCAGGCGACCTTCTTGCGGGTGCCGAGGGCCGCGGCGAGGAGGAAGAGGAAGACGGCGTAGGCGAGGTTCGCGCTGACCGGGACGACGATCAGGTCGAGAAAGCGCACGATGTGCCGCAGGAGGCGCCGCAGCGTCGGGGAGAGCGCGAGCAGGGCGCACAGCAGGCCGAGCGCTCCGAAGAACGCGCCGAATCCGTCGGGCACCCGGTTCAGGAAGCGGTTCCGGGTTCCGTGCGTCTCCTCCACGGTGGCACTCATGGTTCGCACTGTAGGGAGGGCGGGGCCGGTGCGCGCGCCGAGCCGCCTATCCTCGGCAGGGTGACGGAGCACGTGAACACGGAATTCGAACGCGGTACCGACGGGCCGAAGGTGATCCTGGCCGGGGTGGACGGATCGGAGTCCTCGCTGCGGGCCGCGGCCTACGCGGCGGGGCTCGCCCGGCGGCAGAACGCCCTGCTGGCGCTGGTGTACGTCCAGCCGGTGATCCCGGCCGGGGCGGCGCTGGGCGCGCCGGTGGCGGACACGACCGGGGAGATCGCGGAGGGCCTGGTGGCCGAGATCCGCGCGTCGGCGGAGCGGCTCAAGGGCATCTACGAGGTGCGCTGGCAGTTCCACACCTTCCGCGGCGACCCCTACTCCGGCCTGGTGAGCGCGGCGGACGAGCTGATGGCGGACGCGGTGGTGGTCGGCGCCTCGGAGCAGGCGGGCCACCGCATCGTGGGCTCGGTGGCGATCCGCCTGGTCCGGGCGGGCCGCTGGCCCGTCACCGTGGTTCCCTAGGAAATGTCCTGCCGATCGGGCCGCGAGCCCGGCCTGATCGGAAAGCCCCCCAGGGTGTGTCCGCGAAGGAGCGGCGGCTACTTGGCCATGGTCAGGCCGTCCTTGGCGGCGCCGCGGCTGAGGACGGCCTCGCTGACGGCGTCCCGGGCGCTCTCGTAGTCCTCGCGGCCGGGGTTCTTGGCCAGGGCGTCGGGCAGGTGGACGACCCGGCCCACGGACAGGTCCATCATCTGCGGGACGAACTCGGCCTTGGTGACCTGCCAGCGCTGCCCGGCGGCGGCGGGCGGGGCGAAGGCGAAGCGGCCGATCGATCCGTAGTTGCCGCGCATGTCGCGCGCACCCGTGTGGTTGAACATCTCGCCCGCGACCTGGTCGCCCATGCCGTAGACGATCCAGGTCCCGTTGACCTTCTCGTACGGCTGCGGGATGTGCGCGTGCGTGCCGAGGATCATGTCGATGTCGGGGCGGCCGCCGGTCTGTGAGGCGGTCAGCGCCTTGCCGAGCGAGAGCTGGGTACCGTCCGGTTCGGTCTCCCACTCCGTGCCCCAGTGCAGGCTCACCAGCACCACGTCCGCGCCCGCCCTCCGGGCGGCCCGCGCATCCGCGATGATCTTGTCCTGCTTCATCAGGTTGACCGCCCACGGCTGGCCCTCCGGCAGCGGGTAGCCGTTGGTGTCGTAGGTGTACGCGAGGTGCGCCACCTTGGCGGAGCCCGCGGTGTACGTGGTCACCGTGGCCGCCTCGGCGGCCGTACGGGCGGAGCCGGCGTGCTTCAGGCCGACCTTGTCGAAGCGGTCCAGGGTGCGGCGCAGCCCCGCGCCCCCGTCGTCGAGGGTGTGGTTCGAGGCGGTGGAGCAGCCGTCGTACCCGGCGTCCTTCAGCCCGTCGGCGACCTCCGGCGGGGACTTGAAGGCGGGGTATCCGGAGAAGGGCCCGCCCTCCTCCCCGTAGATGGTCTCCATGTGACAGAGGGCCAGGTCGGCCCCGGAGACCACGGCCTTGACGCCGGAGAACATCGGCCTGAAGTCGTACCCGCCGCCCTCCGCGTCGTTCGACGCGCGCTGGATGACGGAGGTGTGCGGCAGTACGTCGCCGCTCGCAACCAGGGTGAAGCCCTTGGCGGCGGGCGATCCGGCGGCGCTGGAGGGGGCGGCGGGTCCGCCCGAGTCGCCGAGGCGGGCCGGTGCGGAGCCCCCGCCGGCCGAGCATCCGGCGGCGGCGGACAGCAGCAGGGCCGACAGGAGGGCGAGCGCCTGCGGCCGGGTTCGCATGGTCATGTGCCCGACTCCCATTAATACGACTATCTGACTTGTGATCACATGCAATCCATATAACTACACGCCGTAAGTCAAGGAACGGATCCGCCGCACAGGCACGGACCCACCCGATCGGCGGACACGGGCGGCGCCGCCTGCCGTTCGCCGCGCCGTTCGACCGTTCACCGACCCGCACGGCCGCCCGGCGGACGACCCGGGTGCTTGGGCGCAACGCCGGGGCCGGACGGTTCCGGGTCGGCTCCGTGCAGGTCAGGGTGGACGGGTCACCACCTCCACGGCCCCCCACGCACCCCGGAAGGAGCCCCTCGTGCCGCTCTCCCCCACCCTCGCGCGTACGGATCCCGAGGCGCTGGCCGAACTCCAGCGCGACCACGGGCGGGCCCTGTTCGGATTCCTGCTCGGCCTCACCGCCGGGGACGCCCAGCGCGCGGAGGACCTCGTACAGGAGACCCTCGTACGGGTCTGGCAGCACCCGGAGGCCCTGGCCAGCGGGCACGACTCCATGCGGCCCTGGCTGTTCACGGTGGCCCGGCGCCTCGCGATCGACGCCCGGCGGGCCCGGCTGTCACGGCCGCTGGAGGTGGATCCGGAGGGGCTGGAGCAGGCACCCGAGCCGCAGGACGCGGTCGCCGGCTCGGTCACCGCCATCGACGTCCGGCGGGCCGTGGGCTCCCTGGGGCCGGAGCACCGCGAGGTGCTGATGCAGGTCTACTTCCGCGACCGGTCGGTGGCCGAGGCCGCCGCCGAGCTCGGCATCCCGGCCGGGACCGTCAAGTCCCGTACGTACTACGCCCTCCGCGCCCTGAAGAAGGGCCTCCAGGGGTACGGGTACGGCCTCGGAGCCTGAGACTCCGGCACGGACGGGGATCGGGTGTCGAGATCGGGTATCGCCGTGAACAGACGCGGACCGGACATAAAACGCGTCGATTTCGGCATTAGACCGTGCAAGTTGAGTAAACATCCCCCGCTCCGCGAGCCGCTCGGTGAAGGCTCAGGACCGACGACGGGACGCTCGAAGCGCGGGAGAAGGTGGAACGGTGCAGCCCGAGGGTAGTAACGGCACCAGTGACGGCGGGCTCGCGGTGCCCATGGCCTGGCTGTACGCCGAGTACATCGCGGACGAACTGCTGCGCACGGGCCGGCTCATCCCGGTCAGCACGCTGGAGTTCCGGGCCGGACGGGACACGCTCGCCCTGACGATCTACCTCTCGGACGCGGCCGGCGAGCTCTCCGGCATCCGGGTGGTCTCACAGCTCGACGAATGGCTGTCGCTCACGGCGTACGGACACCCGTGGCGGGACTGGGTGCACACCCGGTTCCTCGCGCTCGGCGAGGAGGCCCGGGAGCGCGGCGACGGCGAGGACCCCGACCTGGAACTGGCCCGGGCGGCGTGGCGCTGGCTGGACGGCACCGAACTGTTCGCCACCAACCTCGACCCCGGACGGCCGGATCACACCGACCTCCCGCCCGGACTGGACGAGAACGCGCGCGTATGGACCCCGGCCTGGCAACTAGGCCTGCCTCTGGGCCACTTGGCGATGCACCTGTTCTGAGCCAGGGGCCGTCCGGGGGCTCGTCACCCAGGCACAGGAGGCTGAACTCGTATGATCAGCACACTCCTTACCTGGCGTGAAAGGCATTCATCAGTTCCATGGACAGCAAAGCGATCCAGAACGCGCAGCGGGTGGCGGCGCGGGTGACGGCCGAAGCCGATGGCGACGCCTGGAAGGAACACCACTGGACGGTGGCCCGCTTCCTGGCCGGTTCCCGGTCGGCCGCGGAGGAGGACCACTGGAGGCGCCGGCTGGACGACTGGAGGGAGCGGCTCGTCGCCTCCCTCGCGGCGGACGCCTACGCCGAGGTCGCCGAACTGCAGGAGCTCCTCCTCGGCTGGCTCCTGACGGAGCTCCGGCGCAGCGACGACGCCCTGGGCTCGCTGCTGGCCCTGTACCCGCTGCCCAGGCCGAAGCGCGAGCCGCGTTCCGTCTTCCCCATGCCGGCGTCGGACGTCTACGGTGACGGCCCCGAGTTCTACTTCAGCGACGTCTTCGCCTTCGTCACCGACTATCTGGCGGTCACCATCCGCCGCCCCTTGGACGGCGCGTCCGCGACCTGGTGTCCGCTCTGGTGGGAGCACCCCGAAGCGGGGGCCCGGCTGTCCGCGCTCTGGCTGGCCTGGGAGCACCTGCGGCACGATTCGGCCCTCGGTATGACGACGTGGTGGATCCAGCACGCCGATCCGCACCTCAAGGTCCTGATGGATCCCCGGCAGGGCCCGTTCGCCGACTGCTCGCCCGCGAAGGGGCACACGCAGACACCTCTCGGCCCGCTCCCGGTAGACCCGTACGAGCCGGCGTAGCTCCTGGGTGTCTCGCCGATCAGGCCCGGTCCGCCGGATCCATCACCAAGCCGGTGAAATCGGCCTCGTTGCGCTCCGCCCGGGTGACGTACCACCGGGCGATGAGCCACATCACCGGATACACCAGCAGGCCGAGAGCCACCCAGACCAGCGGCCCCGACGCGTCCCGCGACAGCGTGAACACCAGCGGCAGTGTCCCCACGAGCGACACGAGCGCGGCCAGTGCCCCCAGAGCGGCGCGCAGCTGGCTGCGCATGAGGGCCCGTACGTACGTGGCCCCGAGGGTGGTCTGCTCGGAGATCTCCGAGCGGGCGGGGGTGTGCGCGGGCGGCCGACGGCGGGTGCCCCGGGGGACCCCGGTGACGATCTCGCGCCGGGGCGGCGACGCTTGCTGCTCCTCGGCCATGTGCGGGAGTCTACGCAGCGACCGGCTATTTGAGGAGGCGCGAGAGCCTCCGGTCGGCCAGCGGCTTCCCGCCGGTCTGGCAGGTGGGGCAGTACTCCAGCGAGGAGTCGGCGAAGGACACCGAGCGGACGGTGTCCCCGCACACCGGGCACGGCTCGCCGGCCCGGCCGTGCACCCGCAGCCCGCTCTTCTTCTCGGCCTTGAGCCTGCCGGCGGCCACCCCGTGGGCCCGGCCGACGGCCTCGCGCAGGGTGCCCTGCACGGCTTCGTGGAGCTGGGTGACCTGCTCGTCGGTGAAGGACGCGGCGAGCTTGAAGGGGGAGACCTTGGCGGCGTGCAGGATCTCGTCGCTGTACGCGTTGCCGATTCCCGCGATCACGCTCTGGTCCCGCAGGACGCCCTTGATCTGGCGCCGCTCCCCCGCGAGCAGCGCGGCGAAGGCGTCCCGGTCGAAGTCCCCGGCGAGCGGGTCCGGGCCGAGGCGGGCGATGCCGGGCACCTCCTGCGGGTCGTGGACCACGTACACGGCGAGGCGCTTTTGGGTCCCGGCCTCGGTGAGGTCGAAGCCGCCCCCGCCCTCGAGGGAGACGCGCAGGGCGAGCGGCCCCTTGCCGGGGCGGGGCGGCTGCGCGGGCAGGGTGTCCTGCCAGCGCAGCCAGCCGGCCCGGGCCAGGTGCGTGACGAGGTGGAGTTCGCCGATCGCCAGGGCCAGGAACTTGCCGTACCGGGCGGTGGTGCCGGCCGGTTGCCCCTGGAGAGCGGTGAGCGGCGGTTCGTAGGTCTTGAGCACGCTCACCGCGAGCGGGAGGACGCGCTCGACCACCCGCCCGGTGAGGTGCTCGTCGAGGTACTCCCGCAGGGCCTCGACCTCGGGCAGCTCCGGCATGGTCCCAGCCTGCCGCCGCCTCAGGCGAAGCGCGAGCTGAGCACCGGGCCGGGTGAGGCGACGCGGTCGCGGGGGCCCGTGAGCCAGCTGTCGCCGACGGCGGTGACGAAGGCCCGGAAGGCCTCGTCCGGGTCGGGCGGGGTCGCGCCGTCACCCTCGTCCGGGCCGGCGGCGGCCTGCGCGATGTCCCGGACGATCTCCTCCTCGGGCCGCTGGTCGTCCTTCCACGGCGGGACCACGATCTGGCACAGCAGCGCGCTGAAGTCCGCGCTCACCGCGGGCGGATCGGTCCAGCAGGTGGCGTGCTCGGACAGGATCTGGCCGTCGGCGCGCGCGTGCAGGGTGCGCAGGAGGTCCGGGTGGACCGCGTTCAGGTCGTACGCGACGACGAGGGTGTCCGGACGGCCGGGCTCGTACGGTACGGAGGGCAGCCCCAGCACCCGGCCGGCGGCGAGCCCGAGGATCCGGTCGGAGCGGCCGGGCAGCAGCGAGACCGTGGCGGGGCGGCGCCCTGCGGCCTCCAGGGCCAGCGCCAGGCGGGCCAGGCCGTGGCGGCACGTCTCGTGGGTGTCCCCGAGGTAGGCGAACCGGCCGGTCATGCCGGCGTCCCAGCCGTACGGGGAGAGGATGCCCAGCAGGCCGCCGGTCAGGCCGTAGTGCCAGCCGCGCAGGTCGGTGTGGCCGAGCGGGTCGGTGTGGCCCACCGCCCGCTGGGCCCGGCGGGCCCGGTCGGTGCGCCGCAGCCGACGCTTCTGGCGGTCGTGGGCGCCGGACCACTGCGGGTCCTCGGGGGCGGGCAGGGCCGTGCCGATGCGTTCGGCGGTGTCGAGGTCCCCGGCCAGCAGGGCGTGGTGGACGAGGAGGTACGTCTCGGGCCAGGCGGGCAGTCCCGGGCCCCGGCCGGAGAGCAGCGCGGCGGCCTCGGCGTGCCGGTTCTCGTCCTCCAGGGCGGAGACCAGCTCGGCGAGGAGGGGCCGCGAGTCGGGGAGGAGCCGGAGGGCCTCGCGCAGCGGGGCGACGGCGAGGAAGGCGACGCCGCGCTCGACGCAGGCGTAGCCGAAGTCGTAGAGGGCCTGGGGTTCGCCGGGCCGCTTGGCGGCGGCCTTGGCCGCGCCGGCGAGGTCCTTGAACCCGGCGGCGTCGGCCAAGGCCCGGGTGGCCTTCGCGAGTTCGGCGATCGATGCCGTTTCGGCGTGCGGCCGCAGGGACCGTACCGCTCCGGGCAGATCGTCCGTCTTCAGGAACCGGCGTACTTCATCAAGGGTGGTGGTCATCGCCCCCGATCCTCACGGACCCCCGCCGCGCCCGCAACGGACTTTCCGGGGCGGCGGGGTGGCGGGGGTCCGCGGGTGTGGCGCCCGACGGGGTGCGGGTCAGCCGGTGAAGATCCAGCCGAGCTGGCCGCCGGAGGTCTGGCCCTCGCAGTTCGTCGCGTTCGACTCGAAGAACTCCCGTTGTTTGCCGACCATGCAGCGCATCAGCGGCGCGCTCCCCACGCCGGCCGGCTGGCCCGGATAGAACCAGCCGAGCCGGGAAACGTAGGTCTGGCCCTCGCAGTTCACGTCGCCGGAGAGGAAGTTGTCCCGGCGGACGACGCAGTGGTAGAGCGGCACCGCGCCCTCGTGCGGGGTCGTGTAGAGCTGGCCGAGGCTGCCCTCGACGTGGTAGCCCGGCGGAACGTTCCAGACGGTGCTGATGTGCTCGCCGTTGGGCCCGATCAGGCGGTTGAGGCTGCGGGTGGGGGTGGTCACCGCGGGATCACCGCTGCAGGTGGCCTTGATCATGGCGTTGTAGTAGTTGGCGGTCACGTACTGGAAGATCGGCCCCTCCGTGACGCGGCACTGGGAGCCGGCGAAGCCGAGCTCGGCGGCCTGCCGGCGGAGATGGTCCTGAGCGGCGGCCGCGGCGATGTTCTGGGGGCCGCTGCCCATGCCGGTGAGGTGGACCACGACGGGTCCTGCATCGGTGGCTGCCGCCGGGGCGGCCCCGGCGGGTGCGGCGGCCGTCACGGCTCCCGTCAGGGTGGCCGCGAGGGCGACGGCGAGGGAGAGGAGGGAGGTGCGGAGGCGAGCGGTGCGGTGCAAGTCCGGACTCCTGGTCGTCGGCCGCGGCGCCGGTGGGCGGCCGCGGGGCTGAGCGACGGTGCGTACCGCTCTGTCGGGCGGCACACGGACATTCCACCCGCCGCGTGCGTGTACGTACCAGCGACTCTTCGGCCGATCGGGGACGGAAAGCCGCCAAGGGGGTCAGGTGCGGGCGATCAGTGCGTACCGCTCGTCGGTGACGGGTCCGCCCCACAACTCCGTGTCCGCGCTGAGCGGTTCGATGTGCAGGCCGGACACCAGGGGCCGGACCGCGGCGGCCAGGTCCTCGGCGGTGATCCCGCCGTACCAGGGCAGCGATTCGGCTCCGGCGACGTACGGCACGCCGCTCTCGCCCGCTTCCCGCCACCGCCCTTCGACGAGTACCAGCCGGCCTCCCGGGGCGAGGCGCGCGACCCACTCGCGGAGCGCGGCCTCCGGGTCGGGCAGGGTCCACAGCAGGTGCCGGCAGAGAACGACGTCGTAGCGGTGGTGCCCGGTCGGCGCAGCCGCGGCGTCCCCGACGAGGAACCGGCCCTCGAAGCCCGCGGCCGCGAGCTTGGCCCCGGCCCGCTCCACCATCCGGGGCGCCAGGTCCACCCCGGTCACCCGGTGCCCGGCCTCGGCCAGCAGCAGGGACAGCGACCCGGTACCGCAGCCGACGTCGAGTACGTCGGCGGGCCCGACGGGAAGCCAGGCTCTCAGCAGCCGGTCCCACGCGGCACGGGTGCGCTCCTGCCGCAGTCCGTGATCGGGCTCGTCGTCGAACGCGGCCGCGGCGGCGTCCCAGTAGTCGGTGATGGCATGGGTGCGATCGGGCATGCCGGCGATCCTGCCAGCCGCCGCCGACAACCGGGGCCCGGCCGCGCCACCCGGGCCGGATGCGGTCTCGGCCCCTTGCGCACTCAGCCCATCACGAACTCGCACCACACGCACTTGCCGCCGCCCCGTGGTTCCACGCCCCAGACGTCCGCCAGGCGGTCCACCAGCATCAGGCCGCGGCCCGAGACACCCGATTCGCCCGCCTCGCGGCGGCGCGGCAGGGCGCTGGAGCGGTCCTCGACCTCGACCCGGAGCCTGCGCTGGGGGCCGGCCAGGACCCGTAGGGTCACGATCGCCGGGCCGTCCGTGTGCATCAGGGCGTTCACGATCAGTTCGTCCGCGACGAGTTCGATCTCGTCGGCCCGTTCCCGCGCGCCCCACGCCCGCACCGCCGCCCCGGTCATGTGGCGGGCCGCCACCAGGGCTTCCGGGTCGCCCGGTGCCACGTGCTGCTGGAGGCGGCCGCCGCCCGCCGGGGCGGCCACCACCTGGCGGCGCAGCAGGAGCAGCGCCATGTCGTCGTCCCCGCCCCGCTCGTCGACGACCTCGCACAGCAGGTCCGCCAGCAGGTGCAGGTCCGCCGGGCCGCCGCGGATGTGGTTCGTCAGGAGCTGGATGCCGTCGTCGAGGTCGGCGCCGGGCTGTTCCACGAGGCCGTCGGTGCACAGCAGGAGCGTTTCCCCCGGGTCCAGTTCCACCGTGGTGACCGGGTACTCCAGGCGGCCGAACTCCGCCGAGAGCCCGAGCGGCATCCCGCCGCTCACCGGGAGCCGGTGGCAGTCCCCGTCGCGGGTGCGCAGCAGCGGGTCGATGTGGCCGGCCCGGACCACCTGGAGCACGCCGGTCGCGAGGTCGGCCTCCACGTACGTGCACGTCGCGAACCGGTCGGTGTCGAGTTCGTGCAGGAAGACGGAGGCCCTGGCCATGACGGTGCCGGGTGAGTGCCCCTCGGCGGCGTACGCGCGCAGCACGATCCGCAGCTGGCCCATGACGGCCGCCGCGTGCGTGTCGTGGCCCTGGACGTCGCCGATGACGGCGCCGACCCGGCCGCCCGGCAGCGGGATGACGTCGTACCAGTCTCCGCCGATGTCCTGGCCCATCCGGGCGGAGCGGTAGCGTACGGCGATCTCCCCACCGGCCACCGACGGGATCCGCCGCGGCAGCATGGCCTGCTGGAGGCCCTCGGCCAGGTCGTGCTCCTGCTCCAGCAGCATGGCCCGCTGGAGGCTCTGCGCGATGCTGCTGCCCAGGGCGACGAGCAGGTTGCGCTCCTCCTGTGTGAAGCCGTCCTTGTCCCGGTAGAGCAGGCCGATCGCGCCGATCGGGCGGGCCTGGGCGATGAGCGGCAGGTAGGCGGCCGCCGAGATCCGCATGTACGAGATCTTGGCCCAGAGCCCGGGGTAGTCGTGGGCGAACTCCTGCGCCGAATCCAGGAAGCGCGGCTCCAGCGAGCGGACGACCTCGCTCATCGGGTACTGCTCGTCGATGCGGGTGTAGCGGGTGCCGGGGACGAAGCTGCCCTCCGGCCCCTCCGCGACCAGGTGGATCCGGCCGGCTTCGACGAGGCCCATCACCATGCCCATCGAGCCGAGCCGCTCCAGGCCGTGGGCGTCGCCGAGCGCGTCGATGACGTCCTGCACGGTCCGGGCGTGCGCGAGGGCGGCGGTGGTGGACTCGACCACCGAGGTCTGGCGACGCCTTTCCTCGTCCAGGCCGAGTCGTTCCGCCGAGTGGCTGAGCTCGTCGGTGGCGTCCCGGACGATGCCGATGATCCGGTACGGGCGGCCGTCCGTACCGCGCATGACGCGGCCCTGGGTGTGCGTCCAGCGCAGTCGGCCGTCGTGGCAGCGGATGCGGAAGTAGGCGCCGTAGCTGTCCTCGCCGCTCTTGAGGGCGGAGGAGACCAGGGCGTCGAGGCGGTGCCCCTCGGCGGCCGGGACGCGTGGGTTGAGGGACTCGGGCCGGCCGTCGTACGCGTCGGGAGCCGTGTCGAAAACGTCGAGGGCGGCTTCGTCCATGTGCATGAGACCCGTGACCAGGTCCCAGTCGAAACTGCCCATGCGGTTCAGCGAGAGCGACCGGTCCGGGTGTGCGGGCCAGTCGTCCGGCAGCGATACGGTGGTCGGCACCGATCCACCATGACACACGGCCCGGTCAGGCGCTCTCCAGCGGGAAGCCGTCGTCCGACGGCTGCGGCTGCAGGTCCGGGTCCACGTACGGGTCGGACGGGTTGTAAGGGGCGTACGGGTCGGACGGGGTGTACGGGTCGGCGGGGTCGCTCGGCAGCTGCTGGGTCGATCCGTCGGGCTCCTGGTAGCCAGGCTCGCCGGGGTCCAGCGGCGGCATGCCGGACTGCGCGTCGGACGGCACGTCGGACGCGCCGTCCGAGGGGATGCCGGAAGGCGGCTCCTGCTGCGGCCGGGTG
The DNA here is from genome assembly GCF_043201855.1 of Streptomyces sp. NPDC048257. Classification (NCBI taxonomy): domain Bacteria; kingdom Bacillati; phylum Actinomycetota; class Actinomycetes; order Kitasatosporales; family Streptomycetaceae; genus Streptomyces; species Streptomyces sp. NPDC048257. The sequence goes on along the minus strand of NZ_JBICZI010000002.1, from coordinate 714,085 downwards.
GCCGGGTCCGACGGCGCTCCCGGGGTCTGCGGCTGATTCTCACCCGGCGAGCGCTGCGGGGACTGCTGGTCGGGCGGGCAGTCCGCCGCCCCGGGAGCCGGCGCCGCCGGTGCGTTCGGTGAGGCAGGTGAGGCAGGTGAGGCCTGGGTGGGGCAGGGGTCGCCGGTCGTGGCCCCGGGCGGGGTGACGGGCCCGTCCGGGATGCCGGCCGCGGGATCGAACGGGGGCAGCGTCTTCGGGGTCCGGTCCTGGGCGCCGTCGTCGCCGCGCTTGCGCTCGATCCAGGTGTTGTCGGCGATGTTGACGATCACCAGGTTGTTGATCACGTGGGTCGTGGGCTCGATGACGACGACCTGGTTGGCCTGGTAACCGCTCCACGGGTCGCCCTTGTGCACCGGTGACCCCTTGGCGGCGCGCGGTGAGGCCAGCGGGTTCCCGCAGCCGCAGCGGACCCGGGGCATGCCGTGCTCGTCCACCAGGACGGCGGTGCCGGCCTGGAGGACGGACTGGAAGCCGTCGGCGGCGCCGTCGCGGAAGGCGTGGTTGGTGACCCGGGTGTCGGCACGCAGGACGACGGGCGTCAGGCCGCGCAGGAAGTCGGGGATCTTCTCCGCTTCGATGTTCGAGGCCTCGGCGAAGGCGCGTGCCTTGGCGCTGTCGGCGGTCAGGAAACGGACCTGCTGTTCCACGTCGCAGCTGCCGAGCCGCTGGGTGCCGCCGTACAGGCCGGGGGTGGCCGCGTTGACGGTGCGGATGCCCTGGCCGCTCGCGTTGGGCAGCGGGGGCTGCACGGGGGCGGACTCGGCGGTGGCCGAGGAGGCGGTGAAGGGGTCGGGGCCCGCGGAGGAGACGGGCTGGAGGTGGACCTCCTGGTTCTCCGCTCCGGGGGCGCCCACCGTCTTCTCCGGTCCGCCGCACGCCGCGGCGAAGATGCCGAGGAGGGCGAAGAGGGCTGCGCCGGCGGGTGCATGACGACGCGACGCCTGACGCGGTGTCGGAAGTGACGATCCGTTCACTTGAATCTCCCTTTTCGCCCCGGTTGCTCCCTCCTGTCTGCCGCATCCGCGCAGCAGCCGCAACCGGAGCGCTTCTTGAACATGTTCAAGGAAAGCCGTAGGCTCACCACTGCGAGTTGAACGCGTTCAAGGCATTCGGCCGCGGTGTGCGTCGAGGGGAGTCCACGGTGACGGTACTGGTGAACATGATCGTCACCTTGGGCATGCTCTACGTCGTCCCGGCCGGCCTGCGGCTCATCGATCCGGCCCGGTTCCTGCGGACGGCCCGGCTCTGGCCGCTCGCGGCCGCTCCCGGGGCCCTGTGCCTCTGGCTGCCGCGCGGAGCGCCGGCCACCGCGCTCGCCGCACTCTACGCGGCGGCCTGCCTGGCCCTGGCGGCCCGGGCCCCGGCCCGGCTGCTGCGCACCCGCTCCCCCGGGCCGCCCGAGATCGCCGTCGCCACCGCGCTCGTCTCGCCGTCGATCGCCGCCACCGCCCTGGTCGCCGAGCGCGCCGGGTACCGGCTCTTCGGCTTCGACCTCGACATCCTGGCGCTGACCGTGCCCCACTTCCACTTCGCCGGCTTCAGCGCCGCCCTGGTCGCCGGGCTGGTCTGCCGCGCCCTCGGCGGCCGCGCCGGGACCGGCGGCCTCGCGCACGGGGCGGCGTACAGCGTCCCCGCGGGCACCCTGCTCGTCCTCCTCGGCTACTTCGTCGACGACTGGGCCGAGCTGCTGGGCGCGGTGGTCCTGACCGGCGGAATGTGGGCCGTGGCGCTGCTGACCTGGCGGGAGGTCCGGCCCGACGGCCGGGACCGGACCACACGGGTCCTGCTCTCCACCTCGGCGGCCGTGCTCGTGGCCACCATGCTGCTCGCCCTGTGGTGGGCGGTCGGCGAGGCCACCGGGATCACGCACCCCACCCTGGCCTGGATGGCCGCCACCCACGGGCTCGGGAACGCCCTCGGGTTCGCCCTGTGCTCGTTGCTCGCCTGGCGCCGGCTCGCCGCCGACGGCCGGGGCCCCGCACCCGCCGGCCCCCGACCGCGCACCACGGCCACCACCACCACGGCCACCACCACCACCGCCACCGCCACCGCCACCGCCACCGACCGACTGGAGACCTCGCCATGACCCGCCTCATCAGCGCCGGCCCGGGCACCGTCAACTACCCCGACCGGGGCGCGACGGCCCACCGGCCGCTGCCCGCCGGATACAACCACCTGCACCACCGCACCCGCCTGGGGCACGGCCGCACCGTCTTCGAGACCGCCGGGACCGCCGTCACCACCTTCCACGCCCACCGGACCTCGGGCATGCACGTCCAGGCCGATGACGGCGCGGTCCGCCCCGGCAGCCGGGTGGTCGTCGGGATAGGGCTCGGGCCGCTGCGGATCGACGCCCCGTGCCAGGTGATCTGGACGGCGTACGAGCCCGCCCGCATCGGGTTCGCCTACGGAACCCTGGCCGGCCACCCCGAGTGCGGGGAGGAGTCCTTCGTCGTGGACATGGACCCCGACGGCACGGTGTGGTTCACGGTGACCGCCTTCAGCCGCCCGAACACCTGGTACACCCGCCTCGCCGGCCCGGTGGTCCCCTTCCTCCAGCTGAGCTACGCACGCCGGCTGGGCCATCACCTGCGCAGGCTGGCCACCACCGGCTGACCGGTCCGATACTGGAGGCGATGGACTGGTTCACGGCGCCCGGCTACTGGCTCGCCCGGCTGGTCTTCCAGCGGGCCCTGGCCGGGCTCTACCTGGTCGCCTTCGTCGGGGCCGCCCTGCAGTTCCGGGCCCTGATCGGGGCGCACGGCATGACGCCCGTACCGCGCTACGTACGGTACGTGCCCTTCCGGCGCGCCCCGAGCCTGTTCCAACTGCGCTACTCCGACCGGCTCTTCGCGGGCTGCGCCTGGGGTGGCGCGGCGCTGGCCGCGGCGCTGGCCGCCGGGGCCGGGGACGAGGTGCCGCTGGGCGCGGCCATGGCGATGTGGGCCGTGCTGTGGGTGCTCTACCTCTCGATCGTGAACGTGGGGCAGACCTGGTACTCCTTCGGCTGGGAGTCGCTGCTGCTGGAGGTGGGCTTCCTCGCCGTGTTCCTCGGCAATGCGCGGGCCGGCCCGCCGGTACTCGTGCTGTGGCTGCTGCGCTGGCTGCTCTTCCGCGTGGAATTCGGGGCCGGGCTGATCAAGATGCGCGGGGACTCCTGCTGGCGCAAGCTGACCTGCCTGTACTACCACCACGAGACGCAGCCGATGGCGGGACCGCTGAGCTGGTTCTTCCACCACCTGCCGAAACCGCTGCACCGGGTGGAGTGCGCGGCCAACCACGTGACCCAACTGGTCGTCCCGGTCTTGCTGTTCACCCCGCAACCGGTGGCCTCGTACGCCGCCGGGATCATCATCGCGACGCAGCTGTGGCTGGTGCTGTCGGGCAACTTCGCCTGGCTGAACTGGCTGACGATCACGCTGGCCGTGTCGGCCGTGGACTTCACCGGCATCGCGGGCGCTCCCCCGGCGGCCGCCTCGCGCACGGGTCCGGTGTGGTTCGTGGTCCTGGTGTGCGCGGTGACCGTCCTCGTCCTCTTCCTCAGCCGCCACCCGGTGCTCAACATGGTCTCGCGCCGCCAGGTGATGAACCGCTCCTTCGACGCGCTGCACCTGGTCAACACCTACGGGGCCTTCGGCTCGGTCGGCCGGGTCCGGATGGAGGTGGTGGTGGAGGGCACCGCGGACCGGGTGCCGCGCCCGAACGGGAACTGGCGCGCGTACGAATTCAGGGGCAAGCCGGGCGAACCGCGCCGGATTCCGCGCCAGTTCGCCCCGTACCACCTGCGGCTGGACTGGCTGATGTGGTTCGCGGCGATCTCCCCCGACTACGCGCGGGACTGGTTCGGGCCGTTCGTGGAGCGGCTGCTGGCGGGCGACCGGGACACGCTGCGGCTGCTGCGCGACAACCCGTTCCCGGACGCCCCGCCCGTCCATGTCCGGGCGCTGCTGTACCGCTACCGGTTCACGACCTGGCGGGAGCTGCGCGAGACGGGGGCCTGGTGGCACCGCACGCTGGTGCGCGAGTACCTCCCGCCGACCCGCCTCGCGGACGCGCGGCGCTCAGAGCCCGAGTAGCTCCGCCTCCCGCTCCGGGGAGAGGCCCGGGGCCGGCCGGTCGGGCCGCTGCGGGGCGACTCCGCCGAGCGTGCGGAGCCAGGCCCAGGTGTCGGCCACGGTCTCCTCGACCGGGCGGCACTTCAGGCCGGCCGCCAGCGCCTTGGAGACGTCCCCGCGGTGCATGTGGTCGTGGCCCTCGCCCTCGGGGGTCCAGACCGGAAGCTCGGTCCAGGGCTCCACGCCCGCCGCGAGGAGCCGGTCCGGGTCCGTCCAGCGCAGTTCGGCGCCGCCCGCGGTGGTGGCGGCGCAGGCCTCGAGAAGGCTGCCCATCGTGGCGTGCCCGTAGGGGGAGACCACGTTGTACGTGCCCCCGAGCCCCGCCGCGGCGGCGTCAAGGGTCCAGCGCGCGAGGTCGCGTACGTCGATGTACTGGAGCGGGAGGTCGCGCGGTCCGGGGGCGAGCACCGGGCCGCCGCGGGCGGTGCGGTTCAGCCACCACGGCAGCCGGCCGACGTTCTCGTACGGGCCGAGGATCAGCCCGGCGCGGACCAGCAGGGCGCGGTCCGCGAAGGCGTCCACGGCGGCGAGTTCGCCGCCCCGCTTGTCCTCGGCGTAGGCGGTGGACCCGGCGTCCGGCGAGCCCCCGACCAGGAGGCCGTCCTCGGTGAGGCCGGCCGGGGCGGGGTACGCGTACACCGAGCGGCTGGAGACGTACGCGTACCTCCCGGCCCGGTCGCGCAGCAGGCGGGCGCTGTCGCGCACCGCGGTGGGGGCGCCGCCCCAGGTGTCGACGACGAGGTCCCACTCCCCGGCCGCGAGGGCGGCCAGGCCCTCGGGGGCGGTGCGGTCCCCGTGCAGGGCGGAGGTGCCCGGCGGGGGCGCGTGGTGTCCGCGGTGGAAGACGGTCACCTCCCAGCCCCGGTCGAGGGCGTCCTCGGTGATCGCGCGTCCGACGAATTCGGTACCACCCAGCATCAGCAGCTTCATGCCCGCCAGCCTGCCGGGACGGGTGGGTCGGCGGAAGCGGTGATCGCCGTCGGCGATGACGCTCAGGGCGTAGCGAAGAGGGGAACTCGGCCGAACAGGGCGGGTGAAGCCCGCCGGGGCGGGCGGGCTTCACCCCTGCGTGTGGGCACGGCCGGCGAGGGCCGGCCGGCCGAGGGCGTGACGGGCATGGCCCGTCAGCCCGCCGCGCGGTCGCAGGCCCGCGGTCGGCGGCGCCGCGCGGAGTCGGTGAGGTGCGCCGGACGCCAGGCCCCGTCGGGCTGGTAGACGTTGGTGCCCGGCGGGACGATCTCGTCGATCCGGTCGAGGGCGGCGTCGTCGAGGACGACCGAGGCTCCCTTGAGGGTGTCGTCGAGCTGCCCGAGGGTGCGCGGTCCGATGATGACCGAGGTCACGGCCGGGTGCGCGAGCGGGAAGGCCACCGCCAGCTCGGGGAGTGTGCAGCCGAGCCGCTCGGCCACCCCCACCAGTTCCTCCACGGCGTCGAGCTTGGCCGCGTTGCCGGGCAGCGCCGGGTCGAAGCGGGCGGGGTGGAGCGCGGGCCGTCCGCTGCCGAGGTCGATGGGGCCGCCCTTGCGGTAGCGGCCGGTCAGGAAGCCGGAGGCGAGCGGGCTCCAGGTCAGCGCGCCCATGCCGAGCCGCTCGACGACGGGCAGGACGTTGGCCTCGACGCCGCGCGCCAGCAGTGAGTAGGGCGGCTGCTCGGTCCGGAACCGCTGGAGCCCCCGGCGCTCGGCCACGTGGTGGGCCTCGACTATCTCCTCGGCGGGGAACGTCGAGCAACCGAACGCGCGGATCTTGCCCGCACGGACCAGGTCGCCGAGTACGGACAGGGTTTCCTCGACGTCGGTCGTGTGGTCCGGCCGGTGTACCTGGTAGAGGTCGATCCAGTCGGTGCGGAGCCGCCGCAGGCTCTCCTCCACCTCCCGTACGATCCAGCGCCGCGAGTTCCCGCCGCGGTTGCGGCCCTCGCCCATCGGGAAGTGCACCTTGGTGGCGAGCACGACGTCGTCGCGGCGCCCGTGCAGCGCCTTGCCGACGATCTCCTCGGACTCGCCCGCCGAGTACATGTCGGCGGTGTCGACGAAGTTGATGCCCCGGTCGAGGGCGCTGTGGATGATCCGCGCGCAGTCGTCGTGGTCCGGGTTGCCGATGGAGCCGAACATCATGGTTCCGAGGCAGTACGCGCTGACTTCGATGCCCGTGCCGCCGAGAACGCGGTAGCGCATGGTCGACCCCCCTTGTCGGTGACGGGCGTTGTCCGCCCTGGTGCCCGGGACTCTACGATCTAGAGTGGGGTCTAGATCAAGTACGGCGGGACGGGGGCGGACGTTGACGCAGGTCGAAGCGGGTCTGGGGATCGGTGAGGTGGCTGAGCGGACGGGCCTGAGCGTGCACGCCCTGCGCTTCTACGAGCGTGAGGGCATCCTGCTGGCCGCCCCCGCCCGGCGGCCGGGCGGCCGCCGCGTCTACACCGAGGGCGACGTCGGCTGGCTCAATCTCTGCGTCGTCCTGCGGGCCTCCGGCATGCCGCTGCCCGCCATCCGCCGGTACACGGAGCTGGCCCGGTCCGGGGCCGGCAACGAGCCCGAGCGCCTCGCCCTGCTGCGCGAGCACGAGGCCCGCGTCGTCGCGCAGATCGCCGGGCTCGGCCGCAGCCTGGACCTGGTGCGGCACAAGGTCGCGGTGTACGAGGACCTGATCGGCCACGAGCCCCCGCCGGCCCAGGCGCAAACCTGAGCCCTGTCCGGGCGTGCAGGGTGGTGTCCGTCCCGGTCCCGCCGCCGGCCGCGTGTGCGCAGTCGTGCCCGTGGATGAGGGCATCCCGCCCCCGGGGCCTGGAGGCGGCCGGGAACCGCGGCAACCGGGAGGCGTGCGTGGCCCGTTCGCCGTCCTGATCATCGCCTGCTCGCCCGGCCCCGAGTGCGGCCGTCAGCAGCGATTTCGTACGGGACTTCCAGGCGCTGGGATCAAGGGCGCGGCGGCGGTCAGGCCGCCGACGGCCGTGGACCGGATCGGCCGGCATGAGCGGCGCGATCCGGTCCCACATCGCATCAGTGGTCACCCACCGGACAGGTACGTCCGGTCGACCGATCCGACGCGCTTCAGTCGATGCCGGGCAGGATGTGCGCTTCCGCCAGGTCGTCCTCGTAGCCGGCCAGCCGGATCGGGGCGGATCGGGCCCAGACCTCAAGGCTGCCGAGTTCGTCGGTCCGGGGCTTCGCCCGCGTGGCCGTCCGCTCCATCGTCGGTTCGGGCTTGGTCTTCTCAGTCACCGCGCACTCCTTTGTGTCGCGTAACCCGGCAGGCGGACCGCGCGCCGGGCAAGGGATGTAAAGGGTTTCCGGACGCGGTGGCGCCTTAGTGGAGCGCGGCCCGGATGGGGGCCGTCTTGATGCCCCAGAGTACACATATGAGCGGACCTCCGCTCGATAGGAGGGTAAAAACCGGTGCGCCCTCTTACTTTCGCTCCTGGTTCAGCAAGTCGTGGGTCTGCGGGCACATGACGGGTGATCTGCTCGGCCCCGGACGTGCGGGGTGTGACGGAGGGGGTCGGCGGTGGCGAGGTCCGGAGTTCCCGAGGCTCAAGTCCCTTACGTCACGAGCGTGTTGGAGCTGATGGATCTTCTGCACGCCGGCCCCGGCGACCACGGCCTGCGCACCGCGGCCCTGCTGCGCCGCTCGCACCCCTTCGACAAGGAACTGCAGATCGCGGGCTTGGTGCACGACATCGGCCGGCTGCTCCGTCTGAGTGACGGAACGGTTACCGCCTGGGTCGCGGCGGAATCGATCCGCCCGCTGCTGGGCGAGCGGGTGGCCCTGTTGGTGCGGCTGGCACCTTCGTGCGCGCCCGACGGCGTGGGCGAGGACGCGGAGGCGGTGGCCACCCTGCGCCAGGCCCGGGAGGCGGCCGCCGCGGCCGGCCTGGACGCGGGCGTCCTGGAGGACTGGCGGCCGCTGCTGGAACTGGTCGCCGCCGGGGCCTGCCGGGTCAGGCCCGCCGGGAACGCACTCGACCCCCTCGGTTCCGGTCCGCCGAGGGGGTCGAGAAGGCCGGTCACGGGCCTCCCGTAGGAAGGGGAGGCTCCGGGAGACCGGGCGGGCTACCAGTTCGCCGGGGCGTAGTCCTTGAGGAAGACGCCGAACAGGTCCTCGCCGGCCTCGCCGCGGACGATCGGGTCGTAGACCCGCGCCGCGCCGTCGACCAGGTCGAGCGGGGCGTGGAAGCCCTCCTCGGCGAGGCGCAGCTTGTCGAAGTGCGGGCGCTCGTCGGTGATCCAGCCGGTGTCGACCGAGGTCATCAGGATGCGGTCGGTCTGGAACATCTCCTGGCCGCTGGTCCGTGTCACCATGTTCATCGCGGCCTTGGCGGCATTGGTGTTCGGGTGCCCGGCGCCCTTGTAGCCGCGGCCGAAGACGCCCTCCATCGCCGATACGTTGACGACGTACGCCCGCCCGTTGGCCGCCTTCCGGGCAGCCTCCGCCATGGCCGGCCGCAGCGCGCTGATCAGGATGAACGGCGACGTGTAGTTGCACAGCTGGGTCTCGAGCAGCTCCACCGGGGAGATCTGGTCGATGGTCTGCACCCAGGTGTTGCTGTCGACGACGTCGGGCAGCAGACCGCCCGCGTCGATGGCGGTGCCGGCGAGGTGCCGCTCCAGGCTGGCGTTGCCCGCGACCAGGGCGAGGTCGGCGACCTTCTGCGCCTCGAGTCCGCTCGCCCCGACGGGCAGCGCCGCCAGGCCGTCGACCGCACCGGAGTTGAAGGCGCCGATGACGTGGTGGGCGGGGAGCTCACCGGCGGGGAGCGGGGCGCCCTCGCCGTCGACCAGCGCCGCGTAGGCGCTGGGCAGGCGGCGCACGGTCTGCGTCGCGTTGTTGATCAGGATGTCGAGGGGACCGGACCCGGCCACCTGGTCGGCGAGGGCCACGGCCTGGGCCGGGTCGCGAAGGTCGATGCCGACGACCTCCAGGCGGTGCATCCAGTCCGCGGAGTCCTCCATCGCCTTGAAGCGGCGGATGGCGTCCTTGGGGAAGCGCGTGGTGATCGTGGTGTGGGCGCCGTCGCGCAGCAGCCGCAGCGCGATGTACATGCCGATCTTGGCCCGGCCGCCGGTGAGCAGCGCGCGCTTGCCGGTCAGGTCGGCGCGGGCCTCCCGCCTGGTCCGGTTCTCGACGGCGCACTGCGGGCAGAGCTGGTGGTAGAAGTAGTCGACCTCGACGTACCGCGTCTTGCAGACGTAGCAGGAGCGCGGGCGCTGGAGTATCCCGGCGATCCGGCCGGCCTCCGTGACCGAGGAGGGCAGGATGCCCTCGGTCTCGTCGTCGATGCGCTCGGCGGAGCCGGTGGCGGTGGCCTCGGTGACTGCCTTGTCGTTGGCGGTCTTGGCGGCGCGGCGCTCCTGACGGCGGCGCTGCTTGACCGTGCGGTAGAGGCCGGCGGTGGCGCGGCGTACGGTGATTGCGTCGGGGTGGTCGACGTCGAGCTTGTCCAGCTCGTCGAGCACGCTGAGGCAGAGGGCCAGCCGGTCGGGGTCGATGCCGGGCCCGAAGGCGTGCCCGTAGTCGTGGCCGTAGTCGTGGCCGTAGTCCTGACTGTCTTCGGTCACCGTCATTGCCGCTGCCGTTCCTTGATCACTCGTCCGCATCCGCCTGCTGCGGAAGTCCTCAAAAGGGCAACTGTACGGATCCCACGCGCCCGGAGCCAAACCCGCTCCCGGGCCCTCACACAGCGCGAGGGGAGCGTCACCGTACGGGCCGATCCGGTGACTCAGGGGCACCGCGGGAGTCGCTTTCGGCTGGTGGAATCACCACGCTGCGTACTCCCGTACTACGTCGGGAGTATGACTGATCACCATCTGTGGGCGGAGGAATAGCGCAGATGGGTCGGGCATTGTGGACCTTATGAGTGCACTGGCGCTGTCGGTCCTGCTCTGCCTCGTGTCCGCCTTGGCGTACGCGGGTGGCGCGATCGTCCAGGAACGGGTCGCGGCGAGCACGCCGGGCCGCCGGTACGCCCCGCTGCGCCGGGGTGGCTGGTGGGTGGCCGTGGGGCTGAACGGGCTCGGTGCGCTGCTGCACGTGGTGGCACTCGCGTACGGGCCGCTGAGTCTGGTCCAGCCTCTGGGCGCGCTCACCATCGTCTTCGCCCTGCCGATGGCCGCGGTCTTCGTACGGCGCCGGGCGGGCGCGGCCGCCTGGCGCGGGGCGGTGCTGGCCACGGTCGGCCTGGCCGGGCTGCTGGCGCTGACCGGCGGGAACGGGCGGACGGAGCAGTCGCTGGCGGGGGGCGAGCGGAGCCTCCTGCTCGGGGTGACCGGGGTGGTGGTGCCGGTGCTGTTCCTGGCGGCGCACCGGATGCACCGGGCGGTGCTGCACAGCGTGCTGCTGGCCGCGGCCGCCGGTACGGCCTTCGGCATGGCGTCGGTGTTCACCAAGTCGGTGGCCGAGGCCGTCGGGCCGGGCGCGCTGCCCGGCCTGTGGCCCGATCTCGCGGCGATCGCGGTGCTTGCGGCCGGCGGTCTGCTGCTGTCGCAGGCGGCCTACCGGGGCGCGGGCCTGACCGCGCCGCTGGCCACGGTGACCGTGGTCAACCCGGTGGTGGCGGCGACGGTCGGCATCTCGCTGTTCGACGAGGGCTTCCGGTACGGGGCGGCGGGCGCGACGGCGGCCGTGGCCAGCGCCGCGCTCGCGGCGGCCGGCCTGATCCTGCTCACCGTCGTGCCCTCGCACGTGCGCGGGTCAGATGCGGACCCCGTGGCTGCGGAGGTACTTCAACGGGTCGATGTCGGAGCCGTACCCGGGACCCGTGCGCATCTCGAAGTGCAGGTGCGGTCCGGTGGTGTTGCCGGTCGACCCGGAGCGGCCGATGCGCTGGCCGCCCGAGACCTGCTGGCCGGCCTTGACGCCGAGCGCGGAGAGGTGGGCGTACTGGGAGTACCGGCCGTCGGTGTGGCGGATGACGACCTGGTAGCCGTAGGCCCCGGCCCAGCCGGCGGAGACGATCTGGCCGGGTCCCACCGACTTGACGGTGGTGCCGGTCGCCACCGGGAAGTCGACGCCCGTGTGGTAGCCGCTGGACCAGGAGGAGCCCGAGACGCGGTACGCGGTGCCGAGGGCGGCGTCGACGGGGGCGGAGAATCCGCCCGCAGCCGGCTTCTGCTGCGCTGAGGCGGGCTCCGGCGCCGGCTTCTCGGCGGGCTTCTCGACCGGTTTCGGTGCGGGCGCGGGCTTCTCGGCCGGCTTCGGCGCGGGCGCCGGCTTCTCGGCGGCCGGCTCCACGGGCTTGACCGGGTCGGCGGTCCGCGGCGGCTTCTCGGGGTTCCGGTCGGACGGCGGGGGCGTGACCGGCGCCGTGGTGACCCGCAGGGTGAGCCGCTGGCCGGGGAAGATCAGGTTCGGGTTGCCGCCCACGGTGGCCCGGTTGGTCTCGTACAGCGCCTGCCAGCCGCCTTCGACGTGCTGGTCGGTGGCGATCGCGGAGAGCGAGTCGCCGGGGGCGACGACGTAGGGGTTCGGCAGGACGGAGGTGCCCGTCGGGCGGGTCACGCCGCCCTGCTCGGGGGCCCGGGTCTGCGCCTGGCTCTGCGCGCTCTGCGTCTGGGACCGGGCCTGTACCTGCGTCTGCGCCTCGGGCTGCGCCGGGGCCTGCGGGGCGACGGCGGGGGCCGGCCCGCTGCGCGAGAGCCCGGCCTGCTTCCCGCAGTTCGGCCAGGCGCCCGGCCCCTGACCCTTCAGCACCTTCTCCGCCACCGCTATCTGCTGGTCCTTGGTGGCCTGGTCGGCGCGCGGGGCGTAGGCGGTGCCGCCGAAGGCACGCCAGGTGCTCTGGCTGAACTGGAGGCCGCCGTAGTAACCGTTACCGGTGTTGATGCGCCAGTTGTTCGTCGACTCGCAGGCCGCGACCTTGTTCCAGGTGTCCACGGAGGCCGCCTGGGCGACTCCGGCGCCCACGAGCGGGAGCGCAATCCCGGCGCCGCCGGCGGTGACGGCCAGCGAGGCCCGGTTGATGCTGCTCGGCTGATACCGGCGGTGCCGGCCCCGTACACCCATGGGAGCCCCCATCGAAGACATCAGGAACCGCACAACCTAACGGTGCGATCAGAGCATGACAAGAGGCGCAACGGGGCGCATGCCAAAGGAACTTGACCGTGTCTCGACGGACGGTAGATCCGTTCGGGAGCGCGTGGGGGTAGCGTCGGTGTTCCCCGCCCACCGAAGGCACACCGAAGCACGCAGGAGCGCAACGATGAGCACCAGCACAGCCCAGATCGGCGTCACCGGACTCGCGGTGATGGGCAGCAACCTCGCCCGCAACTTCGCCCGCAACGGATTCACCGTGGCCGTCCACAACCGCACCGCCGCGAAGACCACGGCGCTGGTGGAGGAGTTCGGGCACGAGGGCTCCTTCGTGGCGGCCGAGTCGGCGAAGGAGTTCGTCGACGCGCTGGAGCGCCCCCGCCGCATCGTCATCATGGTGAAGGCCGGCGACCCGACCGATGCCGTGATCCGCGAGTTCGCCCCGCTCCTGGAAGAGGGCGACGTCATCATCGACGGCGGCAACGCGCACTTCGAGGACACCCGGCGCCGCGAGCGGGAACTGCGCGAGCAGGGCATCCACTTCGTGGGCGTGGGCATCTCGGGCGGTGAGGAGGGCGCACTGCTCGGCCCGAGCATCATGCCGGGCGGCTCGACGGAGTCGTACGCCTCCCTCGGCCCGCTGCTGGAGAAGATCGCCGCGAAGGCCGCGGACGGCACGCCGTGCACCTCGCACATCGGACCCGACGGCGCCGGACACTTCGTCAAGATGGTGCACAACGGCATCGAGTACGCCGACATGCAGCTCATCGCCGAGGCGTACCACCTGCTGCGCGAGGTCGCGGGCTACTCCCCCGCGAAGATCGCGGAGACCTTCCGGGAGTGGAACCGCGGGCGCCTGGACTCGTACCTGATCGAGATCACGGCGGAAGTGCTCGCGCACACGGACGCCGCGACCGGGCGCCCGTTCGTCGACGTCGTGGCCGACGCCGCGGAGCAGAAGGGCACCGGCCGCTGGACCGTGCAGATCGCCCTCGACCTCGGCGTACCGGTGTCGGGAATCGCCGAGGCCGTCTTCGCCCGCGCCGTCTCCGGCCACGCGGACCTGCGTACGGCGGCGCGCGGGCTCGCGGGCCCGACGGCCACCGCGCTGGCGCCCGCGGAGGCCGAGGCCTTCGCCGCCCAGGTGGAACAGGCGCTGTACGCGTCGAAGATCGTCTCGTACACCCAGGGCTTCCACCAGATCCGGGCCGGCAGCGAGGAGTACGGCTGGAACGTGGACCTGGGCGCGGTGGCCTCGCTGTGGCGCGGCGGCTGCATCATCCGGGCCGCGTTCCTGGACCGGATCCGGGCGGCGTACGACGCGCAGCCGGAGCTGCCGAGCCTGCTGGCGGACGCGCGCTTCGCCGAGGAGATCGCGGCGGACCAGGAGGGCTGGCGGTCCGTTCTGGTGGCGGCGGTGCGCCAGGGCATCCCGGTGCCGGCGTTCTCGGCCTCACTGGCCTACTACGACGCGCTGCGCGCGGAGCGGCTCCCCGCGGCCCTCACCCAGGGGCAGCGGGACTTCTTCGGGGCGCACACCTACCGGCGGACCGACCGCGAGGGCTCGTTCCACACCCTCTGGAGCGGCGACCGCTCCGAGGTCCGCGCGTAGGGACACTCCCTAGCTGAGGGGCCCGGGCTGAGGGATCGGCGCGGGTCCCGGCGGGGCGGGGACCGGGTCGGGCTCGGGCACCGGGCCGGGCACGGGCGGCACGGGCCGCGGCACGGGTTCGGGGTCGGGGAAGGGGGTCGGCCCCGGACCGGGCACGGGCGGCTGCGTATCTTCTTCTCGCTTTGGCACCATACGGCCCACCTTCCCGTGATTGCGGCGGCTATGCCTGCGCTACGGGGCCGAACGCATGGCCAGGCCCGCGGCCAGGCCCGGAGCCGGGCTGGACAGGACGGGGATCCGGCTCGTGACCAGGTCCGCGGCCCCGGCCATGGAGGCCTGGGCCAGCACGATGACGTCCGCGCCGGTGACGGCGTCGGCGGCCTCGGCGACGCGGGCGAGGTAGCCGGCGCTATCCCCCGCCTCGAAGCGGTCCCAGGCCCCGGCGACCAGGTGCGTACGGATCGACACGGACCGCTCACCGGCCTCCTCGGCCAGCAGCTCCCCGGTCGGGGCGAGCGTCGACTCCAGGGCGGCCAGTACGGCGATCCGCGCCCCGGCCCGTACGGCGGCGGCCGCCATCGGCCGGTCCACGCGCAGCACCGGGACGCCGAGCGCCGGAGCCAGGGACTCCGCGGTCGCCCCGATGGTGGAACACGTCACCAGCACGGCACCGGCTCGCCCCTCGGCGAGCAGCCCCCGAAGGGCCGGAGCCACCGACTCCGGCCCTTCGGTGCGGGCCCGGTCCAGCAGCTCCGGCACCACCATGTGCCGTAGTACGGCCCCGGGGTGGTTCCGGTCGCGCAGGGCGTCGAAGACCGGGACGTGCACGGGTGAGGTGTGCAGGAGGAGCAGACCGCTCACCAGAGGTCGGAGGCGGAGGTGAGCTGCACCTTGGCCGCCTGCACGACCTCGGCGGCCGGCTCGGGCGCCTGATCGGGGTGTTTGGCGGCCCAGCTCGCCGCGTACGGGCAGAGCGGCACCACGGGAACCCCCGCGGCTGCGGCGATCCCGTAGAAGGTCTTCACCAGACCGCCCGCGATGCCGCGGCCCTCGTGGTCCTTCTCGACGATGGTGTGCACGGCGACCAGGGCGTGCGGCGCGTCGGCGAGCACGAAGTACGCGATGTAGCCGACGACGGTCCCGTCCTCGACGGCGAGCAGCCGTCCGGTCCCGCGGTCGTCCTGGAACTCGATCGGCATGATCCCCGACTCCCCTCAGACGGCCACGGCGTGGGGGCTGCGCCGCTGATCCGTACCCGGCACCGGAGCGGAGGCGTCCGCACCCAGCTCGACGATCCGGTTGTCGCCGTCCACGTGCACCACGCGAGGCTTGAGGACCCTGGCCTCGGCGTCCTCGACCTGCGCGTAGCTGATGAGGATGACCAGGTCCCCGGGGTGCACGAGATGCGCGGCGGCGCCGTTGATCCCGATGACCCCGGACCCGCGCTCGCCCTCGATGACGTAGGTCTCGAGCCGCGCCCCGTTGGTGATGTCCACGATGTGGACGAGCTCCCCGGGCAGCAGATCGGCCGCGTCCAGCAGATCGGCGTCAACGGTCACGGAGCCGACGTAGTGCAGGTCGGCCTGGGTGACGGTGGCCCGGTGGATCTTGGACTTGAACATGGTACGAAGCATGAGAAATCTCCCGGAATGTCTGCTCCCTGCCTGCTTCGCGCAGGTCAAGGGCGGTCTCCGGAGCCTACAACGATTCGCCTGTCGGGTCAGCTGTCCCCCCAACCTTCGAGGCGGGTGCATCCGGGCTCAGTCAAGGGTGGTGAGGTGATCGGCCTTGCCCCCGCGCCACTCGATGAGGAGGATGGTCGCGTCATCGCTGGTGATGCCACCCCGCTCCCGTTTCAGGGCGTGGGAGAGCGCGCGCACCACCGGCCGCACTCCGGTGTGTTCACGGACGACGCGGTTGGTCCACTCGATGAGTTGCCCCTCGCCGAACTGTTCCCCGCCGGCTCGGCGCTCCTCGATCAGACCGTCGGTGAAACACAGCAACCGGTCTCCGGGTCGCAGCATCCGCTCGCCGACTTCCGGCTGCTCACCGCCGAAGCCGACCGGCAAGGTGGTCGGGCTCTCCAACCGGTCCGCCACGGCGCGGTCACGGATCAGAAGCGGAGCCGGGTGACCTGCGTTGACCATTGCAGCAGGCCCGTAGTGATGTTCAGACACATCATCTGCGCGGTGACGAAGTGTTCGTGGCCGAACTGCTCGTTGATGGCCCGGTCCATGAACGCGTACACCTCGGACAGACCGGTGTCGGCCCGTCGCGCGTGCCGATAGGCCCCGATGGCCACCGTCGCCATGGTCGCCGCGTCCAGGCCGTGGCCCATCGCGTCGATCATGGCCACATGAAGGATGTCGCCGTTGAGGGCGTAGTCGAAGCTGTCTCCGGCCGCCTTGTACGCGGGCTCCGGGATTCCGGCCACCTCAACCTGCGGGACGGTCATCGACAGCGGTGGCAGCAGCGACCACTGGATCTCGGCGGCCAAGCTCATGGGGGCGCGGCGGCGGGCCTGGAAGAACAGGTCGGTGTAGGAGTCCTTGGTGACGATCATGTCCGCCACCAGACCGGCGAGCCTGCGCAGCAGCCGCCGGTCGTCGTCATCGACGCTGTCCAGCGTGACTGCCATCACCCCGACCTGGTCACTGCCGCCCAGCAGTGGCAGGTACATCCGCACGCTGCCGCCCTGCGGCACCTCCACCGTTGTGCGGTCCCAGGAACGATTCGCCGGCCGGGGAGCCCTCGACCGGTGCGGGGTCGCCGACCGTCAGCCGCCGGCCCGGCAGCGGCACGAGCAGCATCTGTTCGTAGTCCTGCAAGAGGATCGAGAGGTCCCGGCCGCCGACCCTGGCCACTTCCTCCGCAACGAGCGGGGCGATCAGCTGCGGCGGCATCTCGTGCGCCCGGTCCAGCAGCACGCCCAGCAACCGCTCGCCAAACCCCTCCGACCGGTCCACCCCGGACGTGCTCGGCTTCCGCCCGCCTTCGGCCATCGCTGATTGCATCCCTTCGCCCCACCACTTCGGGGGAACTCACTGGGTGACTGTCTTCCCGGGGTGCCAGGTGACCTCTTCACCGGCGTGCGGAAGGCCATGCCAGCGTAGACCTGCACGGGCTTGACGCTGTGGTTCTCCCGAGAGGCGCGGTCGCGTGTCCGGCGCGGTCGGCCGACCTGCTTCCCGCACGGCGTGGGTGTGGGATCCACAGCAGTGTGGCGGCGGCCCCCGCTCCCTGCTGCCGACGGCGCGCGGAGGTTAGAAAATGGAGTATGGGCAACCTCCTTGGATACTTCCGGCATCGGCTGCTCAGCTCGACCACGAGCTCTTCCTCTTCCCGGCACCGCTCAGCACACCACCAGGAGCAGCAGGAGCACGCCCGGCCCCCCGAGCGAGGGGCGCGGCGGCCGCAGCGGCTGTCCTCCCTGCTGAGCGTACGCAGCGTGGCCGGCGAGGTGTTCCTCCTGCAGCTGGCCGTCGTGGTGCTTCTCGTCACCGCCGCAGTGGTGGCGCTCGTGGTGCAGGCCCGGAGCGCCGCCATGCTGGACGCCCGGCACCGTACCCTCGCCGCCGCAGGAACCTTCGCCGCATCCCCGGGGATCATCCCGGCCCTGCGCAGCGCTCATCCGAGCGCGGTGCTACAGCCGAGCGCCGAGGCGGCCCGCAAGATCGCCGGGGTCGACGGCATCAACGTGTACACGCTCGACGGGGTGACCCTCACCCACGGCGACCCGCGTCAGATCGGGAAGCACGTCGTCGGCCCCTTCTCCAAGGCGGCGGCCGGCACGTCCTTCACCGAGACGTTCGAAGGGTCCCTGGGGCGGTCCGTGGTCTCGGTGGTCCCCGTCAAGGACGCCGACGGCCGCGTCATCGCCCTCGTCTCCTCCCCGGTCACGGTCCAGAACGTCCAGAGCATGGTGAACCGGCAGCTGCCGGTCGTCCTCGGCAGTGCGGCCTTGGTGCTCGCACTGTCGGCGGGCGGTACCGCTCTGGTGAGCCGCCGGCTGCTGCGCCGGACCCACGGCCTGGGACCGGCCGAGATGACGAGGATGTACGAGCACCACGACGCGGTGCTGCACGCCGTACGGGAGGGCGTGCTGATCATCGGCAGCGGCGGACGGCTGCTGCTGGCCAACGACGAGGCGCGGCGGCTGCTGGATCTGTCGGCGGACGCGGAAGGACGCCCCGTGACGGACCTGGGTCTGGAGGAGGAGATCACCGAGGCGATCGCAGCGGGCCGTTCCGTGACCGATGAGCTGCACATGGCCGCCGACCGGCTCCTGGCGGTGAACATCCGGCCCACCGCCCCCTACGGTCAGGCCGGGACCGTCGTCACGCTGCGGGACACCACCGAGCTGCGGGCACTCTCCGGCAGGGCCGAGGTCGCCCGCGAGCGGCTGAAGCTGCTCTACGACGCGGGTGTGCAGGTCGGAACGACGCTGAACGTGGAGCGCACCGCCGAGGAACTGGCGGAGGTGGCGGTCCCGCGGTTCGCCGACGTGGTCACGGTGGACCTGGTGGACCCGGTGCTGCGCGGCGAGGAGCCGCCCGAAGCGATCACCGAGATGCGCCGGACCGCCGTCGTCGGCCTTCACGGCGACCACCCGCTCTCCCCCGTCGGCGAGCTGATCCGGTTCGCTCCCACCGGTCCCATGGCCGCCGGGCTGGCAGGCGGCCAAGCGGTCCTGGAGGCGGACCTGCGCGTCACCCACCGCTGGCGGGCCCAGAACCAGGCCAACGCCGTGCAGATCCTGGACCGCGGCATCCACTCCCTGATCGTCGTGCCCCTGCGGGCCCGGGGCGTGGTGCTGGGGATGACCGGCTACTGGCGGGGGCAGGACTCCCCGCCGTTCGACGAGGAGGACGTGTCCTTCGCGGAGGAGCTGACCGCCCGAACGGCACTGTCCGTCGACAATGCCCGCCGCTACACGCGCGAGCACAACATGGCCGTCACCCTGCAGCGCAGCCTGCTGCCCCGGGGCGTACCGGAGCAGTCCGCCGTCGAGGTCGCGCACCGCTACCTGGCCGCCCAGGCCGGGGTGGGCGGTGACTGGTTCGATGTCATCCCGCTGCCCGGTGCCCGGGTGGCCCTGGTGGTCGGCGACGTCGTCGGCCACGGTCTGCACGCCGCCGCCACCATGGGCCGCCTGCGCACCGCCGTGTACAACTTCTCCACCCTGGACCTGCCTCCGGACGAGCTCCTCGGCCACCTGGACGAGCTGGTCACCCACATCGACACCGACAAGCAGGAATGGCAGGGGATCACCGGAGCCACCTGCCTGTGCGCCATCTACGATCCCGTCTCGGGGCAGGTGACCGCCGCCACCGCCGGGCATCCGGGCCCCGCTCTGATCCTCCCCGACGGAACGGTGTCCTTCCCCGAGGTGCCGGTCTCCCCGCCGCTGGGCCTGGGCGCGGGTCTGCCCATCGAGACCATGACGGTCACCCTGCCCGAAGGCTCCCGGCTGGCACTCTTCACCGACGGGCTGATCGAGAGCCGCGACCGCGATCCGGACGCGGGCCTGGCAGCGCTGCGCGCCGCCCTGGCCGGGCCCACCCGCACCCCGGAGGAAACCTGCACCGTGGTGATCGACGCGATGCTTTCCGCCCGGCCGAGCGACGATGTCGCGCTGCTGGTGGCCCGCACCCGCCGGCTGGACCCCGAGCGGATCGCCGAGTGGGACGTGCGCCCCGACCCCGCGGCCGTGTCCCCGGTGCGCAACGCCTGCGCACGCCGTCTGGCGGACTGGGGCCTGGAGGACATCGCCTTCACCACGGAGCTCATCCTCAGCGAGCTGATCACCAACGCCATCCGCTACGGCACCGAGCCCATCCGGGTGAGGCTGCTGTACGACCGCTGCCTGGTCTGCGAGGTCTCCGACGGGTCCAGCACCTCCCCGCACCTGCGCCGGGCCGCGACCACCGACGAGGGCGGCCGCGGCCTGTTCCTCGTCGCGCAGTTCGCCGAGCGCTGGGGCACCCGGTACACCGCCCGCGGCAAGATCATCTGGAGTGAGCAGGCCCTCCACGACGGGGCCGCACCGCCCGCGATGGATCTCGGGGAGGCGCTCCTGGCCGGGTGGGACGACGAGGGGTTCTGAGAACGTGCCGGTACGGCAGCCGCAGGGAAGACGGCGGACACCACCATCCGGGACTGCGCTGGCGAGGCCGCCGACCGTACGCTGGCCCCGATCAGTACGCGACCGCCCGTTATGGAGCCTTTGTGCCCGCACCCCGCCTCCGGACAGCCTCCGTCGCCGTCTACCTGGCCCTCGCGGCGGCGCCCCTCGGCGCCTGCGGAGACAAGCCCCCCGCCGCGCCCAGAGCACCCGCGGTGGCCACCTCCGCCGCGGACGCCGGCGGCATGGCAGCACTGACCGCGGCGGCGAAGAAGGAGGGCTCGCTCAACACGATCGCGCTCCCCCGCGACTGGGCCAACTACGGCGCACTGATCGACGGCTTCGAGAAGAAGTACGGGATCAAGGTCATGGTGGAGAACCCGGAAGGCACCAGCCAGGACGAGATCAACGCTCTGAAGGAGCACAGGGGCGAAGGCCGCGCCCCTGACGTGATCGACGTGGGCGGCTCGTTCGCGCAGTCCGCGGCCCGGCAGGGGCTGCTCGCTCCGTACGAGGTCGCCGCGTACGACGAGATCCCGGAGGAACAGAAGGACCCGCGGGCCCGCTGGTACAACAACTACGGCGGGTACGTCTCGATCGGCTGCGACGCCAAGCGCATCAAGACCTGCCCCTCGACCTTCGCCGATCTGCGCAAGCCCGAGTACAAGGGCCAGGTCTCGCTCAACGGCGACCCCACCAAGTCCGGCTCCGCCTTCGCCGGCGTGTACGCAGCAGCCCTGGCGAACGGCGGTTCCTTCGACGACATCCAGCCCGGCATCGACTTCTTCGCCGAGCTCAGCAAGAACGGCAACTTCAACCCGGTCGAGTCCTCACCGGCCTCGATCTCGAAGGGCCAGACCCCGATCAGCATCGACTGGGACTTCCTCAACCTCGGATACGCAGACGAATTCCGCCGGCAGGGCGTGGACGTCGACTGGCGGACCGCCATCCCGTTCGACGGCAGCTTCGCCGAGTACTACGCGAACGGGGTGAACAAGGTCGCCCCGCACCCCGCGGCGGCGCGCCTGTGGCAGGAGTACGTCTTCAGCCCCGAAGGCCAGAACCTCCGGCTCGGCGCCTTCGCACGCCCCGTCCTCATGGAGGCGATGAAGGAGGACGGCACCCTCGACAAGGCCGCCGCGGAGAAGCTGCCGACGGTCGAGGGCACGCCGACGTTTCCGACGGAGGCACAGACGGAGAAGGCGAGAGAGACCGTCAACCGCGGCTGGGCCGAGGCCGTCTCGGGCTGAGGACCGGGCTCCGGCTCGATCGCCCGGTGGAACCGCTCGGCGTCCACCGGTGGAACCGCTCGGCGTCCAGAGGGGCGATCCCGCCGTCGACGAACCTGAGCCGGTAGATGCCGTAACTCACCGGCCCACCCTGCGCACGCCCCTGATGCAATGGATTTGCTTTAAGCTGGCCGCATGAGCCGAAAAGCGATGGTCCGCCCGGGAGGTCGCAGCGCGCGGGTCCAGCAGGCGGTCCACACCGCCGTGCGGGAGCTCCAGGCCGAGGTGGGGCGGCCGGAACTGACCATCCCCCTGGTCGCGGCGCGGGCCGGCGTCACCCCGTCGACGATCTACCGCCGCTGGGGCGACCTGCAGGAACTGCTCTCGGACGTCGCCGTCGAGCACCTGCGCCCGGATGCTCCGCCGGAGGACCACGGCGATCTGCTGACGGACCTGCGGGGATGGGCCGAGCAGTTCCTGGAGGAGATGGGCTCGCCCACGGGGCGCGCGTACATCCGTGACGCCCTGCTGGGGGACCCCGACGGCGTGAACGCGGGGCAGTGCTCGGCCTACGCGGCGGATCAGATCGCCATCGTGCTCGCCCGCGCCGCGGAGCGCGGCGAGGACGTCCCGGACGTGGAGACGGTGCTCGACCGGGTCGTGGCGCCGATGATGTACCGCATCCTGTTCCGGCCCGCCGTGCTCACCGACGCGTACGCGCACCGGCTCGCGCGAGAGGCCGTGGAGGGCTTCGGCGCACCCCGCTGACCGACCGCGCGCGCAGCTGCCGGTCAGTGGCGCGCCGGGAGGCCCGCGACGGGTGCGAGCCGGTAGGCGTCCCCGTCGGCGACCACCCGGCCGGCCGTCGGCGCGGGGAAGTGCGTGCCGAGGATCAGGGCGCCGGTGCCCGCGAGCCCGGCGAGGAGCGCGCGGCGGGTGGCCTCGGCCTGGACGGGGTCGATGTCGACGCAGCTGCCGATCTCCGGATGCGCGAGCTGGACGGGGTGGTGGACGGCGTCCCCGGTGATGAGGGCCGAGGCGCCCGCGCTGCCCACCCGTACGGCGATCTGTCCCGGGGTGTGCCCGGGGGCGGGCAGCAGGCGCAACCCGGGGGCCACGTCGAGCCCTTCGGCCGGTACGTCGACCAGGTCGAGCAGTCCCGCCTCCTCGATCGGCAGGACGGAGTCGAGGAACATGCCGCGCCGCGCCTCGTCCATGTCGTAGGCGGCCCAGAACTCGTATTCGGTCCTCGCCGTGAGGTAGCGGGCGCGGGGGAAGGTCGGCACCCACGCGCCGTCGACCTCCCGGGTGTTCCACCCGACGTGGTCGGTGTGCAGATGGGTGAGGATCACCAGGTCGACGTTCTCGGGAGTGAAGCCGATGTCCGCGAGGCGTGCGAGGTAGTCGGTACGGAGGTGGTGCCAGGCCGGGTTGGCCCTCGTCTTGCCGTTGCCGATCCCCGTGTCGACGAGGACGCGCAGTCCGTCCACGACCAGCGCGAAGCTGTGGCTGTCGAGGTGCAGGACACCGTCCGGGGCGGCGAAGTCGGGCCGCAGCCAGGCGTGTTCGGCCACCACGTCCGGGGTGGCGGCCGGCAGCAGCCACGGTCCGGTCGCCGGCGGCAGGGGGACCTCGTCGATGCGGTGGACCGTGATCTCCCCGACGGACCAGTGGGCAGCGGCTCCGGACGGGGCCGGCTCGGTGAACTGTGCGGGGCTCATGAGCGTGTTCCTTCGTCTGCAGGGGATCGACGAGTGGCAAAAGCGATTCGATTCGCTTTAAGCGACCGTAGGCCCTACCGTCGACTAAGGCAAGCCATTAGCTTTTAGGCGGCGTGATCCTCCGCCGTCCACCCTGAAGGAAGGCAGCACATGTCCGCCTCAGACCTCACCCCTCACGAAGCCGCCCGCTGGTCCGCACGGTCCGGGCTTCCGCTGGCGCGGGACCGCCACGCGGGAGTGGCGGCCACCGCCGACCACATCCATGCCGTCGTATCGCTCCTGCGCGAACTGGACTTCGGCGAGACACCGCCCTCCGCGGTGTTCCGCGCGGGAGGGGAGCAGCACGATGCAGCCGTATGAGCTGACCGTGGCCCAGGCGGCCGGGGCCGTACGCACCCGGAGCATCTCGCCGGTCGAACTGGTGGATGCGGCCCTGGAGCGCATCGCACGGGTCGAACCGCGCCTGCGGGCCTTCGCCACCGTCACGGCGGAGCACGCGCGCGCGGCGGCGCTCCGGGCGGAGACCGAGGTCGCCGATGGCACGCACCGGGGCCCCCTGCACGGGATTCCCGCCGGGCTGAAGGACCTCATCGACGTCGCCGGGGTGGCCACCACGGCGAGCTCCCGGGTACGGACGGGGCATCGGGCGGAGCGGGACAGCACCGTGGCCGCGCGCCTCGCCGCGGCCGGGGCGGCGTTCGTGGGCAAGACCCACACGCACGAGTTCGCCTACGGCCTGACCACCCCTCAGACGGCCAACGCCTGGGACCCGGGCCGGGTGGCCGGCGGCTCCAGCGGCGGGTCGGCCGTCGCCGTGGCCGCGGGCACGGCCGCCTTCGCCCTGGGGACCGACACCGGCGGTTCGATCCGGGTGCCCGCAGCCCTGAACGGGGTCGTCGGGCTGAAACCGACGTACGGCCTGGTTCCGCGCCACGGCGTGACCTCGCTGGCCTGGTCGCTGGACCACGTGGGCCCCCTCACCCGCACCGTGGAGGACGCGGCGCTGGTCCTGACCGCTCTGGCCGGACACGACCCGCGCGACCCGGCGTCCGTCGCGGTCCCGGCCGTGGACTACCGGCCGGGCCCGGGCACGGATCTGACGGGGCTGCGGGTCGGGGTGCCGGGCAACTACTACTTCGACCGGGTCGACCCCGAGGTCGAGGCCGCCGTCCGCCGGGCCATCGCGCGGCTGGAGGAGCTCGGCGCCCGGCTCGTCGACGTCGAGATCCCGATGACGCGATACGTCCGGGCGATCCAGTGGGGCCTGATGGTGCCCGAGGCCTCCGCCTACCACGAGCGGACGCTGCGGACGGTGCCCGACCTGTACGGGGCCGACGTCCGCGTCCTCCTGGAGGCGGGCGAGCTCATGACCGCCGGGGACTACCTGCGGGCCCAGCGCGCCCGCACCCTCCTGCGGCAGGCCTGGCAGAACATGCTGGAGGCCGTCGACCTGATCGCCGCACCGACCGTGCCGCTCACCGCCGTGAAGTCCGGCCGGACGGACGTGGTCTGGGCCGACGGCAGCGTGGAAAGCGTCGCCGAGGCGTACGTTCGGTTGTCGGCCCCGGCCAACCTCACCGGCGTTCCCGCGCTGACCGTGCCCGTCGGCCTGGACTCGGCCGGCCTGCCGATCGGCATGCAGCTGATGGGGAGGCCCTTCGGTGAGGCCGCGGTGCTGCGCGCGGGCCACGCCTACGAGCGGACCGGCACCACGCTCGGTCCGCCGCCGGAACCGGCGCCGGACCCCGGACCTGGCCCCTGACCCGGCCGCGTAGCCGGATCGTCCTCACGCGCCGAACCGGCCGTATCTGCGGCGGAGTCGAGCCAGTCGCGGCGGCTGCGGCCGGTGTGTCTGGTGGGGGTCGCGGGCGCTATGTAATGTCACATCGCATGATGCTCTTACGGCGTGCGGCGTCGGCCGCCGCCCTTCTCGCCATCGTCCTCCCGCTGGCCGTCGCCTCGCCCGCGCACGCAGCCGACGGCGCGTCCGCCTGCCGCACCTCCGCATCCGTACCGCTCGACGCCGAACAGGCGCGGCTCGCGGACGCGCGGACCACGGCCCTCGTCGAGCGCGGCGGGTTCGGGGACTTCGTACGGCGCTTTCCTGCCGCGCTGTGCTCGTCCCGCAGCCCCGCCGAGGCCGGCCGGCTGGTCGGCTCCTGGGGCGAGGCGCTCTGGCAGGCCTCCGTACGGCGGGCCCAGGGGCAGCGGCCCGGCGGCGACCTCGCCCCCGGGGACGACCGGCCGCTGTACTGGGCCCGGCTCGGCATGACCGCCGCACTCGCCCGCTGGCAGCCGGAGTTCACCGTCGACCGGGCCGCGCTCCGCGCCCGGCTCGAGGACGCCTCCCGCGGCCTGACGAACAACGCCTTCCGGACCGCGCCCGGGGTGCGCCGCGTCTTCATCAGCGGGTTCGACCCCTTCGGGCTCGACGCCGAAATACGCCGCGCCAACCCGTCCGGATCGGCCGCCCTCCAGCTCAACGGACGGCGCGTGACCCTCGCCGACGGCAGCCTCGCCGAGATCCGCGCCGTCGTCCTCCCCGTGCGGTACGCCGACTTCGACGCCGGCATGGTGGAGCGGGCGTTCGCCGCGCGCTTGGCCGGCGGCCCGGCCGCGGCGGACATGATCACCACCGTCAGCCAGGGCTACCCCGGGATCTTCACCCTGGAGGCCTGGGCGGGCCGGGCCCGGTCCGCCGACCCGTACCCCGACAACGTACGCGCCCTCTCCGGCGGTACCCGCGAGCGTCCGGTGACCGCCCCCGGCCTCGGCCCGGGCCCGGAGTTCATCCCGACCACGCTGGCGACCGACGCGGTCACCGGCGCGGTGCAGACCCCGTACCCGGTGCTCCTCAACACCGACGTGACCGAGATCCCGGCGGGCGGCACGGCTCCCGTCGACCGGACCGACGGCCCCACGCCGGGCTCGCGGGCCGTGGAGGGCGGCGGGGGCGGCTACTTGTCCAACGAGGTGGCCTACCGCTCCAACCGGCTGCGCACCGAACTCGCTCCGCACCTGCCCGGCGGACATCTCCACACCCCGGTGCTCACCGGCCTGCCGGCCGATCCCCAGCAGCTGACCGGGCCCGAGTTCGAACGCAACGAGAGCGCGATCACCTCGGAGGTCCGCGCGGTCCTCGAACACGCCGCGGCCCGCCGGTAGCAGCAGCCCCGCCTGCGGCGCGTCGCCCTGCCATGGGGCAGGATGGCAGCCCGTTCCGGATGCGTACACACGCCCGAACGCGGCTTCACGCACGACAAACTGACAGGTGACAAGGTGACGACACACCCCATACGACGACGGCCGGCAGCGCCCGTCGCCACCACTCCCCCGGGCCGGCGCCGCGCAGCGGAGGGCGTCCGTTGACCCGGGATCTCGTCCTGCACGACTGGCTGGTCGCCGGTATCGCGCTGGCGGCGGGCGCCGCGGCCGGGCTGCTGCTGCGCGCCCTCCTGCGGTGGCTGGGCCGGCACGCCGAGCGGACCCGGTGGCGGGGCGACGACGTCATCGTCGACGCGCTGCGCACCATCGCCCCCGGCGCCGCCCTGATCGCCGGCGCCGCGGTGGCGGCCACCACCCTGCCGCTCACCGCGCGGGTCTCGGGGTTCGTGAACCAGTCGCTGACCGCACTGCTCGTCCTGATCGCCACGATCAGCGCGGCGCGGGTCGTCGCGGGCCTCGTCCAGTCCGTGGCGGGTGCGCGTACCGGGGTGGCGGGGTCGGCGAGCATCTTCGTCAACATCACGCGGATCGTGGTCCTCGTGATGGGTGTGCTCGTCGCCCTGGAGACCATGGGCGTGTCCATCGCGCCCCTGGTCACCGCTCTCGGCGTGGGCGGTCTGGCGGTGGCCCTGGCGCTGCAGGACACTCTCGCCAACCTGTTCGCCGGTGTGCACATCCTCGCCTCGAAGACCGTGCAGCCCGGTGACTACATCCGGCTCAGCAGCGGTGAGGAGGGCTACGTCGTCGACATCAACTGGCGCAACACCGTGGTGCGCAACCTGTCGAACAACCTGGTCATCATCCCCAACGGGCGTCTCGCGCGGACGAACATGACCAACTTCACCCAGCCGGAGGCGCAGTTCTCGATCCTGGTCCAGGTGGGCGTGGGCTACGAGAGCGACCTCGAGCACGTCGAGCGGGTCACCCTCGACGTGGTCGGCAGCGTGATGGCGGAGGTGAACGGCGCGGACCCGCAGCACGAAGGGGCCGTCCGCTTCCACACGTTCGCGGACTCCCGGATCAACTTCACGGCGATCCTGGGCGTCGGCGAGTTCAGCGACCAGTACCGGATCAAGCACGAGTTCATCAAGCGCCTGCACGAGCGGTTCCGGGCGGAGGGCATATCGATCCCCGCCCCGACGCGTACGGTCGCACTCCACCGGGATGACGTCCAGGCGCCGGCGTCACCGCACGCGCCGGTCCCGCACCAGCGCGACACGTCGCCGTCGGCGTCGATGCTCGCGGACAGCGGCCGATAGGGCTGCCCGCCCTCGCCCGGACGTCGGAACGTCGCACTCCGCGCACGTTCCGACGTCCGGGGGCAAAATCCGTGTGTGGTACGTCAAGACCTCACCACGGCGGGTGCCTCCGCCCTGCGCGGTGGGCAGAGTGCCGGTGCGAGATCGTCACGTCCGGACGGGAGGCAGCACATGCCCGGGTACCGACTCCACGACCGTGCCGCACTGTTCGGGGCCCTCGTCGTGCCCTTCCTCGTGGCACTCGCGCTCGTACCCTTCCGCGCGTACCTCTCCGCGACCAACGAGGCCCTGGTCCTGGTGGTCGTCGTGGTCGCGATCGCGGCCTGCGGTACGCGGGCCGCAGCGGCCCTGGCCGCCCTGTCCGCGGCGGCCTGGTTCGGTCTGCTCCTCCTCGCCAGGCCCTACGAGCGGTTCGCCCTCGCCGACCGGGAGGAGATCGAGACGGCCGTCCTGCTGCTCGCCGTCGGCTTGATCGTCTCGCAACTGGCCGTCCGCGCCCGCCGGCTGGAGGCGGACGTGGTCACCGGCGCCGCGCATCTGTCCAGCCTCCAGGGCACCGCGCGGCTGACCGAGCAGGGCGGCTCACCGGACGCGGTGGTCGAGTTCGTCCGTCAGGAGCTCGTCGGTCTGCTGCGGCTGCGCGGCTGCCGCTTCGAGTACGGGACGCTGATCGGGCGCCGACCGCGGCTCGAGCGCGACGGCGGCCTGTGGCTGCGCCGCGGCAGCGAGGTCACCGGGTACGCCGACTGGCCGGACGGCGAGACCGAGCTGCGGGTCGTCGGGGGCGGGCACTACTACGGCCGTTTCCTCCTCGACCCGTTCCCCGGCCATCCCCTGCCCCCCGAGGAGGCCCGCTCGGTGGCGGTGGCGCTGGCGGCGCTGGCGGGCGCCGCGCTGGACACGGCCGGGGTGTGCCACCGGGGCTGAGCGACGCCGCTCACCGCCGGTCGCGGTGGACGCGGGCGAGAACGAGGACCGTGTCGTCGGCCGGCGGGTCGGGCAGCAGGTTCGCGAGGATGCGGTCCGCCGCCTCCTCCAACGGCTCTCCGTTCCTGCCCAGTTCGCGGCGCAAGGCGTCCAGCCCGGTCTCGATGTCCCGGCCCCGCGCCTCGATGAGGCCGTCGGTGTACAGGGCGAGGGTCGAGTGCTCGGGCAGTTCGATCCCGGTCGTGCGGAACGGGCAGCCGCCGACGCCCAGCGGGACCCCCAGGACCTCGTCGACGGCCTCCACCGTGCCGTCCGGCCGGAGCACCAGGGGCGGTGGGTGGCCGGCGCTGGCCATGCGGGCGCGTCCGCTGCGCGGGTCGTAGACGATGTACAGGCAGGTCGCGAGCTCGATGCCGGCCTCCTGGGCGCACGCGTCGAGTTCGGTGAGGAGCTCGGCGGGCTCGCTGTCGTGCCGGGCCAGCGCCTTGGTGGTGATGCGGAGACGGCCCATGGCGGCGGCCGCCGACACGCCGTGCCCCATGACGTCGCCCACGACGAGGGCGACCCGGCCGTCCGGCAGGTTGATCATGTCGTACCAGTCGCCGCCTACCTCGGTGATCCGGCTGCCGGGCACGTACCGGTGGGCCACGTCCACGTACGGGCTGGCCGCGAGCGTGCTGGGGAGCAGGGCGCGCTGCAGGGTCAGGGCGATGTCCTGCACCCGGCTGTAGAGACGGGCGTTGTCGAGGCAGATCGCGGCGCGCGAGGCGAGCTCACCGGCCAGACTGACGTCCTCCGGGGAAAAGGGCGGGCGGGCGGCGGACCGGCCGAACATGGCGATTCCCTGGACGGTGCCCCGGGCGACGAGCGGGGCGACGAGGATGCAGGCCACCCCGCTCTCGGCCATGAGCCGTGCGCGTGACTCGATGACGACGGTCCGGGCGAGGAACTCCTCGTCCACCATGGCCGAGATGGCACGACCGGTGCGCAGCATGTCGTGGATGACGGAGCCCGGCGGGTACCGCACCTTGTCCACGCCGCTCACGAGTTCGACGGCCGGGGCGGAGAGGGTCGTCCCCGAGGCGATCCGGCGGGTGATCAGCGGTCGTCCCGGATCAAAGTCCTCCGCCTCGTCCATCCACTCGACGATCTCGACGACGGCGCCGTCGCAGAAGTCCGGCATCGACGCGTCGACCAGTTCCTGGGCGGTGACGTTCACGTCCAGGGTGGTCCCGATCCGGGTGGAGGCCCCGTCGAGGAGCGCCAGCCGGCGGCGGCTGGCGGTGGCTTCCAGGATGGCCCGTTCCCGGTCCGTCACGTCCACCATCAGCCCGCCCACCCCGGGGCGCGAGCCGACCGCCTGGCTCAGCGGAAAGAAGCTCACGGAGCGCACCTGGTCGCGATCCGGATGTCCCCGGGGGCGTACACCGACCAGCGTCCCGACGACCGGAGCTCCGCCCCGGGCGACGGCGCGGAGCATGCGCTCGTACTCGCCGCCGTCGGACATGATCATGACCTCGTCCATGTGCCGCCCGAGGTGGGCCTCGATCGGCAGGCCGTCCATGTCGGCGAGCGCCTGGTTGAGGTGGATGTACCGGAGGTCCTGGTCGAGCATGACCAGGCCGATGGGGCAGGTCTCGAAGAGGGCGTCGACGAAGGCCAGGTTGGTCTTGACCCGGTCGAGTTCGTCGCTGCGGCTCGCCAGGACCATCACCACCGAGGGGCCGCCGGATCCGGTCACGGAGAAGGCCCGGAAGCCGCAGTCGAAGGGCGTGCCGTCCTGGTGCCGGGCCGTCAGGCGCCCCCGCCAGTAGCCCTGGGAACGGCCCTGTTCCGTCAGCCGGGCGCACGACGGCGACGTGCCCCGGGATCCGTCGGCGAAGAGGAGGGCGCCGGGCCGTGCCAGGACGGCGTCCGGTTCGTGGCCGAAGAGGCCGCGCGCGCCGGGTCCCCAGTAACAGACCAGGTCGTGGTCGTCGATGCCGAGGACGGCCACGGGCACGCGCTCCAGCAGCGACCCGGGCTCGGACCAGATCGGGCCGTGGGTCTCCTCGCCCCCCGGCAGAGCCGATGGCACGAGACGTCCCCTTCCGCACGCCGTTCCCTCCCCATCATTATGCGGACGCGCCGGGTGGCGCGCGGCAGGAGGAGGGTCGGAGTGCACCCTGCGACGCGGCAGCGCCACCGTCCGGCATTCACCAGATGCAGTGCCGTTCCCGGCCTGCACATGCAATCCGGATGGCCTCTTTTACCTCTTGGGTGATCCACTGACGTGGGACATGCCCGACCCGCTCGATCCCGTGGCCGGAACCAGAAGCCGCCGGGGGCTGCTCCTGGTTGACTGGGCCGTGGCCACCACCCTCCGGACCGCTTGGCGGCTCTCGCGGTCACGGAGTGACCTGGTGCAGGAAGCCCCTGCACGCCGACAGCGGTGTTCGGTGTGCAGGGGCCCCACCGTCACCTGTACATCGCGGCGCCTGCGCGGCCGGTGTTTCGACACCCCGGCACCTGCCGGGCCCGCCGGACTCCCGCATGATCGAACTTCTGCACCCACCTTCGATCATGCGGGAGTCCAGTCCTATGCCCGACATCAGCGTGCGTTCCGTGCGGGACGCGGATTTCGCCCAGTGGCGCGCCCTCTACCGCGGCTACGCCGACTTCTACAAGGTGGAGCAGACCGAGGAGGCGGCCGCCACGGTGTGGTCCTGGGTGACCGACCCGGGCCACGAAGTCGGCGCCCTGGTGGCCGAGGACTCCGAGGGCCGGCTGCTGGGACTCGCCCACTACCGGCCGTTCGCGCGCCCGCTCTCCGCGACGGTCGGCTGCTACCTCGACGACCTGTTCGTGGCACCGCAACACCGCGGCTCCGGCGCCGCCGACCTGCTGCTCGGTGCACTGCGCGCGCTCGCGACCGAGCGGGGCTGGAGCGTGGTCCGCTGGATCACGGCCGACGACAACCACCGGGCGCGGTCCAAGTACGACCAGGTGGCCAGGCGGACCATGTGGGTCACCTACGACATGACCCCCTGAAGCCCTGACCCGATTCCCGTCCGGCCAGGGTGGATCGGGGCGGGGCGGATCGGGTCGGGTCGGGTCGGCGTCAGGCGGGCAGGTCCATCAGGAGCAGCGGGGCCGTGGTGGGCTGCGGGGACCCCCCGGCGGGTTCGAGGGTGAGGCCGACCGCGGTGGCATCGGCGGTGTCGCCGTCGATGGGCACGGTGCCGTCCTGCGCGATGAACCCGGCCGGGCTCAGGGTGCCCTCGTGGTCCAGCCAGAGCTGATAGGTCGTGCCGGGGGCGGGCGCCGGCAGCCCGCCGGCGGTGAAGACGGCCTTGTTGCGCAGGGCCGAGGAGACGACCGTGGCGGAGGCTCCGTTACCGGTCCGTCCGTGAACGGCGCGGGCGTCGGGAGCGGCCAGGACCGCGCTGACGTCGTCGAGGCGCTGCTCGGTCTGCCGGACCTGCGCTTCGTAGTGGCGGGCTTCCTGGTTCTGCCAGGCAGCCAGGCCGGCGAACAGCGCGGCGGCGGCCACGCTCGCGGCCACGACCAGCAGGCCGGCCCTGCGGCGCAGCGGGCAGCGGAGCGGGACCGGGGTCAGGGCGATGGAGCTTCGGGGCGGGAGTTGGCGTACCCCGTCGACGGCCGCCATGGTCCGCTCCTTCATGGCGGCGGGCGGCGGCTGGGCCACGGCGGCGGCCAGGCGCGCGGCGGTGGCCCGGAACTCGGCCACCTCCTGTCGGCACTCCTCGCACTGGGCGAGGTGGGCGGTGAACGGCTCGTGTTCGCCGGGGTCCAGGGCGTTCAGGGCGTAGACGGCGCCGAGGGCGTGGACGTCGGGCGGGCGACGGCTCATGTGGTCACCCCCATGCAGTCGCGCAGCCGGATCAGTCCGTCGCGCATGCGTGTCTTGACGGTGGGAAGCGGTGTGTGAAGGGCTTCGGCGACCTCGCGGTAGGTCAGGCCCCGGTAGTAGGCCAGGGTCACCGCCTCGCGCTGGAGTTCGGTGAGGCCGCGCAGGCAGCGGCGGACCTGTTCGCTGTCCAGGCGGGTCTCGACCTGCTCGGCGACCTCGTCGAACGCCGTGCGGTGCTCGCGGGCGGCCTGCGCCTGTTCCCGGTCGGCGGATGCCTGGGCGTGGCGGACCCGGTCCACGGCCCGCCGGTGGGCGATGGTCGCCGCCCAGGTGGTGACGCTGCCGGAGTCGGGCCGGTAGCGGGCGGCCTGCCGCCAGAGGTCGATCATGACCTCCTGGGCGACCTCCTCGGACTGGGCCCGGTCGCGTACGACCTTGAGCGCGATCCCGTGGACCAGGGGGGCGAGGGCGTCGTAGAGGACGGAGAACGCCTGCTTGTCGCCCTGGGCGACCTGCCGCATGACCTGGGCGAGGCCGGCGGGGCCGCGGCCGGGTTCGGGACGGGGCCCGAAGGGGTTCGGCTGGTTCACGGGGCGGGCTCCGACCGTGGCGACCGGACGCAGGGTCCGGGGGCGGCCGGCCGGGGGCGGGGTGTCCATCGCATGGTGGTCCTTGTCCGGCCGGGGGATCGTCTGAGGGTTCTTCGTAGCGGACGTCTGCGCGGATGGGCGGGCATGCACGCGCGGGAACGGCCGCCGGTTCCCTCCTTCGAGGGATGCCGGCCGTCAGGTGTCCGGCCAGGTGATCACGGCGATGACCTGCTTGCCGCGCGGTGAGCGGCTGACGAAGACCTCCGCGCCGAGCGCCCGGACGATCTGCAGCCCGCGCCCCCGGGTGGCGAGCGTCCCGCATCCGGGGCCCCGCTGGGGCAGGGAGACGGAGCCGTCGCTGACGCAGATGCCCGCCCGGCCTCGCTCGAGGCTGATCGTGAGTGCGTACGGGGGCACGGCGTGCCGCACGGCATTGGTGACCAGCTCGGAGGCGATCAGCAGGATGTCGCAGGCGGCCTCCTGCGGGCAGCGGCAGGGGTGCAGGGCCAGGGTGCGGGCGGCGCTGCGGCGGGCTTCCCGGGCAGCGTGCGGCCCTGACGGCAGGGGGTGGTGCACGGTGCCCGGCCGCGCCGGGGGTGCGGTTGCGGTGTCCATGACGGTTCCTCGCTGTACGAGCGGTTCCGGGCGGGGTACCGGGGCGACGGCCCCGGAACCCCTTGACACCGGTTCGGCGCTACCACTTGCTGTGGCAGTTCCAGTGGCCCGGTACCCATTGCTTGCTCCAGTGGCCGGAGCTCTTGTTCCATCCATCGTCGTGCCAGTTGCCGTGCCGCCACTTCGCGTCCCAATGGCCCTTCACCCAGGTGCACCGCTCATGGCGGTCCCACCGGTCCCACCGGTTCTGACGGTGGTCACGGTCACGGTCACGGTCACGGTCGCCGGTGAGCGTCGAGGTCACCGTGGCGGACGCCGCCGGGGCGGCGTTCGCGGTGCCGGCGAGGCCCAGCAGCGATCCGCCGGCCAGCAGCCCGGCCGACGCGGCCCCCACGAGCAGACGCCGCGTGTACAGCGAACCGGTCATCGCACCCACCTCCTTCCCTTCATCGGACGGTCTTCGGTTAAGCGGCCCCTCCAACCTCAGGAGCCTCATCAGGGATTCGCCACGAACCGGGCGAGGGATTGGAAAAACCTCAGGAGGGAGGAAAAGGCCGCAGGCGAAGGCGTCCACCCCACCTACCGGCGAGTACGGCATCTGCCGGGTGAAGTCGCTGATTTCGGCGCATCTGCCGCCGGATCCCGCTGATGCATTCTGCAGGCTCCATCCGCACACCCCGCCCCGCCGCGGCTGTCCCCGACCTGGTTCGACGCCGTGCCGAGCGCCTCGGTCAGACCGAAGTCCCGAGAACCACCACGGATGCGTCGCAGGCGCGGCAGCAACAACAACACCGTGCGCGCCTACGCGATCTGCAGCGGGAACGCCGTCAACGCCAGCGGCGCCACCGTCAAGGTCCGGCACAGCGATGCGAGCGGCCCGACCGCGGCGACCAGCGGCCGGACACTTCGGGGACGGCCCGGTGCTGCTGGCCACCCGCCTGGACGGGGCGGACCTGAACGGGTCCGGGGCCCGGCTGGTGGTCCCCTCGGACCGGTGCGGGGCCCGCTGCGTCAGCGCGGTCACGAACGTGTGGTTCGGCGCCCTGGCGGCGCCGGGCATCCGACGGTGTCCGGGGCCGTGTGCGGATCAGGCGGTGGCGAGGGAGATCTCGGTCGACTTGATCAGCGCCATGACGGAGGAGCCGGCGGCCAGGCCCAGCGCCTCGACGGCGTCGGCGGTGACCGCCGCGGTCAGTCCGCCACCGTTCACATTGACCTTCACGACGGCCATGGCCGGGCCGGTGGCGACGTCGGACACCGTGCCCGTGATCTGGTTGCGGATGGAGATGTTCTCGACCGGCCCGGTGGCCAGGGCCACCTCGGTGGCCTTGACGAGGGCCTTCACCGCGGAGCCCGCGCTGATGCCGAGTTCCTTGACGGCGTCGGCGGTGATGGCCGCGGTGATCTCCTGACCTCCCTCCAGACGGACCTTGACCGCCGCCATGGCCTCGCCGACGGTGACGGCGGTGACGGTGCCTGCGATCTGGTTGCGGATGCTGAGACTCATGAAGCTTCGACCTCTTGCGTAGGCGGTTGGTGCGGTCCCGAGCGGCCGCCCGGGATCGACCGTAGGGCCACCCGATCCGGCCGGCGTCGACCTCCTCGGGTCGGCGAGCCGGAACCACCCGACCGGCTGGCCCCGCACATGGCCGAGCCCTGATGGCCCGCCACGGGACCCGGTGCTTCACTGAGGAACATGCCATTCGACCACTACGGCGTACTGGCCGGAACCTTGCACCAGCACTTCCGCGACACCCCAGACATGGAAGGCTCCTGGTACCACGTCAACCTCCGGGTCGACGCGCCGGACGGGCGGTACAAGTGCGCCGTCGACGTGGACAGCCACGACTCGGACACCGGTGTGCAGTGGAAGGCCTTCACCCTGGACGCGTCGGCACTCGGGCCGGTCCCCGCACTGGCGCCGGGCTACCACGAACTCGCCCGCACGGCCCGCTCCGGCGCCCTCGACTACCTCCGCCATCCGGCCCTGCGCAGGCGGCCGGCCTGGCCCGCGTGGCTGCCCGGCCCACTGCGCGAACTCCTCGACCGGCTGCTGAAGTCGTCCCCGCCCTGGACCTCCGGTTCCAACCTCGAGGCCGCCACCGCCTTCGAGCCGATGCTCGTCGTCGGACGGCCGATCCTGGTCTTCGGCGAGCCGTTCGACTCCGGGCTGGGCATGCACAACGTCCACCAGAACCAGGGCGACCCGTACGGCAGCCGGTGGTGGCCCGAGAACGGCATCTGGCAGGACGGCGCGACCATGACCCGCCGCCCCGACGGCCGCTACGACGTCTTCCTGAACAAGTTCTCGTCCCAGAAGGACCCCACGGACGCCGACGGCCACCCGGTCTGAGGCCTTCCACCCCACCCTCCCGAACGGTTCCCGGGCAGCCGGGAACCCCGGGCGCCCCGCATCCGACTACTGCGGTGTGGGAGGCGGAGCTTCGCCTCCCCGCACAGCGGAGGACGAGTGTGGGGGTGTGATGGGCGGGCTGGATGTGCGGATGCGGGAGGTCGTGTGCCGGCACGGACGGGTCGAGGCCGTCGCCGACGTCGATCTGGAGATCGCCGCCGGTGAACGCGTGGCCCTGACCGGCACCAACGGCTCGGGCAAGACGACGCTGCTGCGCGCCGTCCTCGGCCTGCACCGCCAGACGACCGGCTCGATCCTGGTCGGCGGCCGCGAGGGACGTTCTCCCGCGGAGTGGGCCTGGCGGCGCCGGGCCTGCGCCTGGATCCCGCAGAAGCCGGCCGCCGGCCGCTTCCCGCTGCTGGGCGCCGAACTGCTGGCCGCCAGCAACGCCCCGGCGGAGGCGGCCGAGGCCGCGCAGCGGCTCGGTGTGGGCCCGCTCGTCGGGCGGCCCCTGCACACCCTCTCCGGCGGCCAGTTGCAGCGGATGTACCTGGCCCGGGCGATCGGCTGCATCGCCGCGGGGGCCGAGTTGCTGCTGGCGGACGAGCCGACCGCCGCGCTCGACTTCGACGGGCAGTCGGAGGCCGCGGACGTCCTCACCTCCCTGCCCGTGACCCTCATCGTGGTGACCCACGACCGGGCCCTGGCGGACCGCTGCGACCGCGTGCTGGAGATGGCCGCGGGCCGGCTGCGGGAGGTCCGGTGACCCTCGCCACCGCCGACCTCGGTGAACTCCTCCAGCTGCTGCCCGTGCAACGGGCGGGCGTGGCCCTGCTGCTGGCCGCGATCGGTCTGCCGGTCATCGGTGTGGTCATCGTCGGGCTCGACATCATGCCGGTCCGGTTCGCGATGATGCACGTGGCCCTACTGGGCATCGCCGTGGGCCTGCTCACCGGGCTCGACCCGATGCTGTGCGCGCTGGTGGCCTGCGCGCTGGCAGGTGCGGGCGTGGCCCCGCTCGCCCGGACCCCGGACGGGCTGTCGGGGGCGATGGGCCTGCTGATGAGCCTGGCCATCGCCGCGGCGCTCCTGCTGCTGGCCGTTTCCGGGGTCAACGCCTCCGGCGCCTTCGCCCTGTTGTGGGGGTCGATCCTGTCGGTGGGCACCTCCGACCTCGTCGTCCTGGGCGTCCTGGCCGTCGTCGTGCCCGGCCTGTTCTGGTGGCGGCGGCGCGAGATCGGCCTGTTGCTGTACGACCGTGAACTCGCCCAGTGTTCCGGCGTGCCGGTGCGCGCGCTGACGGCCGCACTGCTGGTGCTGGTCGCCATCGCGGTCGCCGGGGCGATCAAACTCACCGGCGCACTGCTCGTCGACGCCCTGACCCTGCTGCCCGCACTCGCCGCGCGCCGCCTGGGCAGCTCGCTGAAGTCGATCACCCTCTGGGCGGTCGGCATCGGCGTCGCGGTGAACCTGACGGGGTTCCTGCTGGCCCTGTGGCTGGACTGGCCGCCCGGCCCGGTCCTCGTCCTGACCGCGGGGGCGCTGGTCCTCGCGGTGCATTTCATACCCGAACGGAGAATCAGCTCATGGCGCGCACCAGCGTCCGTATCCCTTCCCTCCTCGCACTGAGCGCGGCCCTCCTCCTGACCGCCGCCTGCGGGAACGACGCCTCGTCCGAGGCCGGCGAGCAACCGCACGACGGGAAACCGGTCGTGGTCGTGACCACCACCTGGGAGGGCGCCTTCGCCAAGGCCGCGGGAGCCGAGGACGTCAAGGTCATCGTGCCGCAGTCGGTCCACCACGCCCCGGACTACGACCCCAAGCCGTCGGACCTCGCCGCCGTGGCCAAGGCCGACTTCGTGCTGTACGCGCCCTTCGAGCCGTACGCCGCGAAGATCAAGGAGGCTGCCGGCTCCAAGGCGCGGCTGGTCGAGGTGAACCTCGACAACGACCCCGCCAAAGCGGCGGCCGAAGTCGCCAGGCTGGGCGGGCTGTTCGGCACCGAGGATGCCGCCACGCGGTGGAAGACCGGCTTCGACACCGAGTATGCGCAGCTGAACAAGGAGGTCCAGGCGGGCTGGCCCGGTGGCCGCAGCCCGTCGGTCGTGACGCAGGTGTTCACCGCGTGGTCGGCGAAGCTGGCGGGCGCGACCACGGTGGGCACGTACGGCCCCGAGGCCGTGACCCCGGCGCAGCTGGCGGAGCTGGCGGCGAAGAAGCCGGAACTGGTGCTGGACAACGCGCACATGTCCACGGGCACGGTGCTGCCCGACTCCGGAGCGAAGCAGGTCAAGATCGTCAACTACCCGGGTGAGGACCTGGACCTCCTGGCGGTCTACCGCAACGCCGCGGCCGAACTGAAGAAGGCCATGGGCAGCTCCTGAGCCCGGACGGCCTCAGGGCCTCAAGGTCTCACAGCCTCAAGGCCTCAAGGCCGCGCTCGAGCACGAGGCACCGCTCGAGCGCGGCCCGCTGCCGCCCGCGGAAGGACGCCGTCAGGCGGGCTGCCACAGCTCGACACGGTTGCCCTCGGGGTCGGTGACCCAGCCGAAGCGGCCGACGCCGTCCATGTCCTGCGTCTCCCCGGCCACGTCCGCCCCTTTGGCGCGCAACTGCGCGAGCATTGCGTCCAGGTCGCGGACGCGGAAGTTCAGCATGGTCTGCTGGGTGCGGGACCCGAAGTAGTCGGTCCCGGACTCGAACGCCGCGAAGACCGTCGGCCCGGCCGCCTGCTGCCACAGACCGTACTCATCGGTGTCCAGGCCCAGGCAGTCGCGGTACCACGCGCTCAGGGCCGCCGGGTCGGCCGCCCGCATGAAGTGTCCGCCGATTCCAAGCACACGTTCCATGCGGCCATCCTGCCAGGACGCCGCCCGGGCGGCCCGGCACCACACCACCGATCGCAGGGACGGGCCCCGGCCCCGTCGGGGCCGGGGCCCGTCCCTCATCCCGCCTGGGCGAGCGGGACCTCGGCGAGGAGCTCCCGCAGCGCCGCCCGGTCCGGTTTGCCGGCCGCCGTCAGGGGCAGTTCGGCGAGCAGCAGGAGCCGCTCCGGGTGCTTGCGCCGTTCCAGCCCGCGCCGTGTGAGGTGTTCGCCGAGGGAGGCGAGCGTGGGGTGCTGCCCGCCCCGCGGTACCACGCAGGCCGCCAGCCTCTCCCCCATCAGCGGGTCCGGGACGCCGACGCAGGCCACGTCCCGGACCTGCGGGTGCGCGGTGAGTTCGCGTTCCACCTCGGCCGGGCTGATGTTCGCGCCGCCGCGGATGACGATGTCCTTGAGTCGCCCGACGATGTGCAGGACGCTGTCGGAGTCGAGGTACCCGAGGTCACCGGTGCGGACCCAGCCGTCGGGCGTACGGTAGCGCGCGTCCAGGTCGGGGGCGCCCACGTAGCACAGCGGGGTCATCGGGCCGCGCGAGATGATCTCGCCGACGGCGCCGTCGGGCAGCGGTCGGTGCGTGTCGGGATCGGCGATCCGGATCTCGGCGACCCGGGGGTCGGGATGGCCGGCGACGACCCCGGATCCGTCGGTGGGCGGCACCGTGCTGCCCAGGCCGGTGTGGCAGTTGACGCCGTCCGCGGAGCCGTAGAGGTTCACCACGGAGCAGCCGAAGGCCTCGGCCGCGGCGGCCGCGGTGGTCTCGTCGAGGGGCGCCCCGCCGAGGACCAGCGCGGTGGGCGCGGGCAGCTTCTCGTCCGTCCCGTCGAGGCGCTCCAGCATCATGCGGACCATGGTGGGCACGCCGAGGATGTGCGTCGGCCGGTGTTCGCGTACCGCCTCGATCGCCGCTTCCGGGGTGAAGTGGTCGAGCAGGACCAGGGTGCCGCCGTGCCGGGCGAGGGTGACGGCGGTGCCGTTGGAGCCGAAGGCGGAAGCCAGCGGTACGAGGAAGAGGCAGCTCGGTGGGGTCCGGTCCGGGATGAGGGAGGCGAGGAAGTTTCCG
Source organism: Streptomyces sp. NPDC048257 (assembly GCF_043201855.1). Classification (NCBI taxonomy): domain Bacteria; kingdom Bacillati; phylum Actinomycetota; class Actinomycetes; order Kitasatosporales; family Streptomycetaceae; genus Streptomyces; species Streptomyces sp. NPDC048257. The sequence continues at coordinate 674,448 of NZ_JBICZI010000002.1, read as the reverse complement.
CGGCCGCCGGCCAGCGCGTTGTGCGAGTACGCGATCATCTTCGGCTCGGCCTCGGAGCCGGAGGAGACGAGGATGCGCGCGGCGCTGTCGGGGTCGGGCCGGGCGGGCACGAATCCGCTGGGATCGGAGCGCAGCAGACCCGATAGCAGAATCGTTCCTTCAGGGGCGGATCCGGGCCGCCCCGCCGCGATGACGTGGCGCAGCGCCGGGAGCGCGCCCGCGAGCGTGCTCAGATCCGCCGCGTGCCGGAACTCCCGGTGCTCGGTCGCCGCGATGACGGCGACGGCCTCGGCACGGCGCAGCAGGCACTCGGCCTCGAGGACTCCCCGGCCCACCGGGAACGGGAGGGCGATCGCGCCGAGCGCGGCCAGCGCCAGATCGGCGATGACGGCGCTCCGGTTGTTGGGCAGTTGTACGCCGACCACGTCGCCCGGGCCGATGCCGAGTTCCCTGAGGCCGGTGGCCAGACATCGCACCTTGCGGTCCAGCGCGGTGTAGCAGAGCTTGCCCTTGGCATCGATGACCGCCGTCCGGTGCAGGTCGGCGATCTGGCGTGCCCGGAAGAGGCTGTAGAGGTCGAGATCGGGGCAGGTGCCGTCGACCACCCAGGAGCGGCGGAGTTCGGCGGGCAGCAGGTCGTGCAGGACGAGCCTGTCGGCGGTCATACGAAGCTCCAGGGGTCGGGGACTGCGGGCGCGCCGTGCGCGTCGCGGCTGATCGAGCCGGTGAAACGCGGATCGCGGTGCAGATCGGACAGCTCGGTGGTGACCGCGGTCGCGGTCAGCCCGTGCTCGTGCAGCCGGGCCAGGGCCTCGGTCGTGGACAGGCCGGCCAGGTCGTGGCCGGCCACGGCGTGGGCATCGGCGTCGGCGGGCGCGAGCCAGCCGTCCGCCGTCCGCCGCGGGAGGCGGAACCCGGCCGGTCGCCGGGGGTTCTCCCCGCGGGCCGTCCGGCGCAGGGCGGGGGCGGTCAGCGTGTCGGCCGCGCCGAGCAGGGAGGAGTCCACCCGGACGCCGTGGCCGGTGCGTTCGCGCAGCAGCAGCCCGGCGAGGACGGCCTCGGCGCCGAGCAGCCCTCCGAGTACGTCCAGCAGGGTCATCAGTGAGGGCGCCGGGGGCACTCCCTCGGGGCGGACGGCTTCGCCGACGCCCGTCCGGGCCTGGACCATGAAGTCGGTGCCCATGGGGGCGTCCTCGATCCGGTCGGCCCAGCCGCTCGTGTACGCGTAGACGAGCGCGGGATTGACCCGTGCGAGGTCATCGGAGTCGAGGCCGAGCTCGGCGGCCTTGCCGGGCGCCCAGTTGTGCAGGAAGACGTCGGCACCGGCCGCCAGCTCCCGTAGACGATGCCGGTCGACGTCGCGCTTGATGTCGATCTCGACGGCCCGCTTGCCCCGGTTGAGGGCGAGCCAGCGCGCGGAGATCCCGGAGCAGGCCGGGGGCATGCCGCGCAGCGGGTCGCCGCCCGGCGGTTCGATCCGGATCACGTCGGCTCCGAGGCGCCCGAGCAGGTGCGCCGCGAGCGGTGCCTGGATACGGCGGCCCGCCTCCAGCACGGTCAGCCCGGCCAGCGGGGCGCCGGGCAGGGGGCCGGCGGACGGCCGGTGCGGTCCGAGGGACATGGACCCGGCGACCGTCGGTACCAGGGACCAGGGGGCAGCGCCATCGTGTTCGGCGGCCCGTTCCGCGAGCGGGTGCAGGGCGCACACCTCGGCGCCGTAGGCGGTCGCGGCCCGGCGGATCCGCTCCCAGGTGTGGCTCCGCGCCGTGAGGTGGAGGGCGGCCGGGAAGGGGGCGCAGGCGGTGGCGTAGCGGAACTGGAAGGGCCGCCAGCCGGCCCGCAAGGCCTCGGCCGGTGCCTCCAGAGCCTTCCAGAAGGCCGCCCAGGCTCCCGGATCGAGTGTCTCCAGTTCGAAGAGGACGCCGTCGGCGGAGGTGAACGGAGGTCCGCCCGGGGCGAGTTCGGCGGCTTCTCCCTCGTCGGCCCCGGCGGCGGCGAGGTACTGGGATACCGCGAGCAGGCCCGCCCGGTCCGCGCCGGTGGTGACCGCGGCCGCGGCGCCGCCGCGGGCCTGGCCCACGAGGGCCGCGAGCAGCCCCTGCACGGTCAGGACGCCGGTGGCCGTGGCCGCGTAGTCGACCGCCAGGCCGCGCGGGCCGCCGTCGCGTCGGCCGTGCACGGCCATGATGCCGGTGGCGGCCTGCACCGTGGCCTCGTCGGCGAGCCCGCGTGCGCGATCCCCCCAGGTGGCCCTCGCGTGCGCCGGGTCGAAACCGCCGCCCGTGAGCGTGGTGCCGCCGTCGCCGGCGGCGCCGCCGGTGGACGCGTCCCCGGGTCCGGGGCGGTCCGTCCGTGCGCCGAGCAGCCGCAGGTGATCGGTGACGACGCTCGTGATCTGCGGGGGCCCCGAGGTGTCGAAGCGCAGTGTGTCGAGCGGCCGGACCGTCTGCGTGGTTGCTGGTGACGCCATGCCTCTCCTCTCCTGGCGCGGCGGTGGCCGACGCCCGGGTCTTGCCGAATACGGGAACCCGGGAGCGTCCGCACCCGACCAGTTCCACGGACAGACAGTCGGCCGGCCGTTCCCGCGAGTTCCCGGGAATGAGGAGGAATGCAGTGACCGATCCAGACACGGACCGCAGCTCGTGCACCCAACAGCAGTTCACAGAAGGGGAGTTGAGGGGGCGGATCGATCGGTTCGTCCGCTCCCGGGTGATCCCCCTGGAGCCCGTACTGGACGGGGGCGGCCCCGCTGCGGCCGACGCGCTGACCGCACTGCGCGGCCGGGCCCGGGACGAGGGGCTGTGGGCGCTGCCGCTGCCCGTGGAACTGGGCGGCGGCGGGCTGGACTTCCGGACGTACGCCGGGCTGGCCGAGGCGGAGGGAGCCAGTGACCACGGTCCGGCCGCGCTGGGGTCCGCCCCGCTGCTCGATGTGACCATGCTGGCGCGGCACGGCGGGTCCGCGGTCCGTGAGGCGTACCTGAAGCCGCTGGTCGCCGGGGAGATGCGGACCTGCTACGCCATGACCGAGCCGGACGTGCCCGGCACCGATCCGTTCGGGACCGGCACCCGCGCCGAGCGCGGCCCGGACGGCAGTTGGCTCGTCACCGGCCGCAAGTGGTTCACCTCCGGCGCCGCGGGCGCCGACCTGGTGACGGTCATGGCCCGCACCGGCGGGAGCGCCGGTGCCCGCGAGGGGCTGTCGTTGCTGCTCGTGCCCACGGCGTCGCCCGGTTTCCGCGTCGTACGCGAACTCCCCGTCCTCGGTACGGGGGGCCAGTACGAGATCGCACTCGACCGGGTCCGGATCCCGGGCGACCACCTCCTCGGCGAGCCGGGCGATGCACTCGCGATCGCCGGTGAGCGGCTGCAGCTCGGCCGCACACTGCGCTGCCTGCGCTGGCTCGGCCAGGCCCAGCGCGCCTTCGACCTCATGTGCGAGCGGGCCGCCACCCGCAGCGGATCCCGCGGGCCCCTCGCCGACCAGCAGCTGATCCAGGGCCACGTCTTCGACGCCCTCCTCGCCCTGCGCACCACCCGGCCCCTCGTCCACGAGGCGGTGGCTCTGATCGATGCCGGGCAGGACGCGCGTACGGAGGTGGGGCTGGCCAAGGTCGCGGCCGCGCGCATGCTCCAGCAGGTCACGGACTCCGCCATCCAGGTCCACGGCGCCGCCGGGCTGGGTCCGGACACCCCGCTGCCCGCGCTCTTCCGCACCGGACGCGCCGCCCGCATCCTCGACGGTCCGGACGAGCTGCACATCACCTCCGTGGCCCGCCGCGTGCTGCGCGCGTACGGGCGGGAGGGGGAAGGGGAGGGTCGCGGCCCGAAGTGAGCCGCTACACGCGGGTGATGTCGACGACCCCGTGCAGGGCGGCGAGGCCGAGCGCCAGGAAGAAGTCGCCCCAGACGAGTTCGTGCCGGACCGCCAGCCCCTTCGCGGCGTCGTAGCAACCGTGCAGCAGCATCCCGGGCGGCCGGCCGGAGCCCGGGCCGCTGAGGTGGCTCTCCGCCAGGCGGCCGAGGATCGTCTCGGCCCGGTACGCGCTCTGCGCCGCACGGGGACCGGGAACACGGGCGAGTTTCAGCAGGGCGACCGCGGTGATCGCGGCGGCCGAGGTGTCGAGCGGCCCGTGCGGCCGGGCCTCGTCGGCCGCCGGGACGAGGCCGCAGGGCGGGAACCCGCCCTGCTCCAGCAGGAGTTCGGCCGCCTCGTGGAGACGGGCGGTGGAGCCGGCCGCCGCAAGGTCCGGGCGGAGCAGGGCGTCGGCGACGGCGAGGAGCAGCCAGGCCCGTCCCCGGCTCCAGCCCGGCGGCGGATCCGCGCAGGGCTGCCAGCCCGCGGCTCCGTCGAGGCGCAGGGCGGGCCTCAGGACCGGAGGGTTCGCGCCGAGGCAGAGGTCGAGGTGGCGGTGGAGGTGGGCGGCCGCGGCGGCGGCCCCGTGCGGCCCGGCCCCGGTCAGCAGCGGTACGGTCCCGGGCACGCCGTCCACCCGGGCGAGCATGCGGGGCCCGCCGAGCGCGTCCCCCCAGGGCACGAGCCCCAGTTCGCCGTCATGGGCCGACAGCACGGCCGCGGCGGCGCGGTCCCGCAGCGCGGTGGCCTCGGTGTCGTCGCCCGCCGGAGCGGTCCCGTACCAGAAGATCAGGCCGCGGGTGGCGGTGTCGGCCCGGACCCATGGTGCGAGCCGGGCGGTGCACGCGGCGGCGGCGCGGCGGTCGGCCCCGTCGCCGGTGTACCGCGCCCTCAGCCAGAGCAGCCCGGCCCAGAACCCGCCGGTCCACGAACCGCGGCCGGTGGTCGTCCACCGCCCGTCCTGCGGGTCGGCGTACAGCGGGAAGCGGGTGCCCACCGCCCCGGCGGTCACCGCCACCCGCTCCATGACGGCCGCGAAGGCGTGGTCGAGCCCGGTCGCGCCCGTGCTCACGCCCCGCCCTCCCGCCGGTCCCGTACGGCCCAGAGGAACGCGACGGCCGCCGCCGTCGCGAACTCCACCGCCACCAGCAGCCAGCCCGGCCCGTACCGGCTGCTCTGCGCGAGCAGGCCGAACAGCGGGGGTCCCACCGCGAATCCGCCGAAGAATCCGGCCGCGACCAGTGCCGAGTCCTGTCCGGCCCGGCCGGGGGCGGCCCGCTGCATGACCAGCACCATCGAGACGGCGTTGCCGGAGACGGCGAAGACGCCGACGGCGATCGCCCCGACCCACACCAGCGGGCCGGCCACCAGGGCGGCCGCGAGCAGTACCGCCGCTCCCAGGGCCCCGCAGGCCAGCCAGCCCGGCAGCCACTCGGCGCGCCCGGGCCGGGCCGCCTTCGACCACCCCACCCGGCCCGCGATCCCCGCCACGCCCAGTACGGCGACCAGGGCGGCCGCCGCCGTCGGGCCCATGCCCAGCCGCTGTGCGCCGAAGAGGGCGAGGTAGGTGTTGACGGAGGCGATGCCGGCTCCGAGGAACAGCGAGAAGAGCGCCAGCCATGCCACCATCCCCCGCGGCACGAGCGCCGTACGGGGACCCGCGGGCGGCGGGGCGGGGTCGGCGGGCAGTACGCGCAGTGCCCACAACCCGGCGAGCAGGGCCGCGCCCGCTCCCGTCCAGACCGCGCCCCGCCAGCCGATGCCGCCCGCCAGCAGGGCGAGCGGCAGTCCGGCTGCGAAGGCGCCCAGCTGCACACCGGACTGCTTGAGCCCGGTCACCGCGCCGCGCCGGGCGGGCGGCACGGCCCGCAGCACGGCCTTGTTCGTCGCCGGGTTGGCCAGAGCCTGGGGTACGCCGCCCAGTGCGACGGCGCCGAGCAGCAGCCCGGCGCCGGGCGCCGCACCGATCAGGGCGAGCGCCGCCGCGGAGACCAGCAGCAGGACCACCAGCGAGCGCCGCGGACCGATCCGGTCCACGATCCGGCCCCCCGCGGGGGACAGGACGGCGGCGGTGCCGAATCCGATCGTGGTCGTCAGCCCCAGCACCGCGGGCGACACACCGAGTTCGGTCACCAGGCGCGGGCCCAGCGCTCCCAGGAGGAACAGTTGCAGCATCGAGAACGCCATGGCGCAGGTGAGGAGCGCGGTCAACTGCCGCCCCGCCCCGTCGTCCTTCTCCACCGGCGATGCGGTCGCCGTCCCCTCCGCCGCCACGAAGTCTCCCTTCCAAGGACGTTGAACTCTCCGACCGAGCGGGTAGGCAGTCGGTGGGAGCGGCGGGCCGGTTCCCCCGTTCCGTTGTGCCCTGCACCACATGAGGCGTGCGGCCCGGCCGTGACAAGGCCGGACGCGGGAACTTGTCCGGAAGTGCGCACCCTGATGTGCGGCTCGAGAGGCCGGTGCAAGGATGAGCCCTCCATGAACCCGGTCCGCTGTTTACGCGCCGTGAGGGCTGCGATGTTCGCAGCCCTCTGTGTGCTGCTCGCGGCCACCGGGCACATGCTCATGTCGGGTGCGGCGGTTCCCTGGTGGGCCTTGTCCGTCGCGTTCCCCGGCACGGCGGCGACGGCCTGGGCCCTCGCCGGCCGCGAGCGCGGACTGCTCGCCGTCACCTCGGCGGCCGTCGCCGTCCAAGGCCTGCTCCACGCCGGTTTCTCCCTGTCCCAGTCCCTCGTCCCGGCCTCACCGACGGCCGGATCCGGGCGGATGTCACCGTCGCCGCCGGGCAGCGGAACGCAGGAAGCCGCAGCTCACGTACACCCCTTCATGCACGGGACGGCGGACGCCGCGTCCGCCGTCAGCGGTGGGTCCGGCGCGGCCGGCGGGCAACTGCCGGCCGGAGTGCACGACGCGGCCGCCATGTCACCGGCCGGCATGCTGGCCGCTCACCTGCTGGCCGCCGTGCTGTGCGGGCTGTGGCTCGCCCACGGTGAGCGGGCCGCCTTCCGGGTGCTGCGCGCCGTCGCCGGACGCCTCTGGACCCCGCTGCGGCTGCTGCTCCGTACGGCCGCGCCGGTGTCCCACCCGCCGCGCCTGCGGAGGGGACACCGGCGCCGGCAGCGCGCGCCGCGGCGGCTCTTCCTGGTCCACGCCATCACCTCGCGGGGTCCGCCGGCGGGAACCGCTGTCCTCTGACAGCTGGTTCCCCGAGCCGCGTCCGCGACCGCTCTCGCGCCCGCGTACCGCGCCTCGGGCCTCGGTCGTGCCTTCCGGCAGGCCGTACTCCTCACCGGCCCCGCCGCACGCGGCGCCGGACCCCCCTTGCCCGTAAGGACCTTGTGGCGATGACTGCTGCCCTGACGACCCCTTCCTGTACCGCCGGCGACCGGCCGGCCCGGCGCACCCAGGACGCCGACGCCGCGGTGACCCTGCTGGCGCTGGACGCCCGCGACGGCGATCCCGTGAAGACCGACCGGTTCGTGCGCGCGCTCCAGCGTGACGTCTGGCGCTACGTGGCCTACCTCAGCGCCGACACCCAGGCGGCCGACGACCTCACCCAGGACGTCTTCCTCCGTGCGCTCGCGAGCCTGCCCCGGTTCGAGGGCCGTTCCTCCGCGCGCACCTGGCTGCTGTCGATAGCCCGGCGCACGGTGGTGGACAGCCTCCGGCACGCGGCGGCCCGGCCCAGACTCTCGGACCGCTGTGACTGGCAGACGGCTGCCGAGCAGACCCAGCCGTACGACGTGCCGGGCTTCGAGGACGGCATCGCCCTCGCCGAACTGCTCGCCGTGATCCCGTCCGAGCGCCGGGAAGCCCTGGTCCTGACCCAGCTGCTGGGTCTGTCCTATGCCGAGGCGGCCACGGCCATCGGCTGCCCCATCGGTACGGTCCGCTCCCGCGTCGCCCGGGCCCGCACCTCCCTCATCGCGCTCCTGACGGACACCCGCGCGGCCGAGCCGGCGCCGGAGCCCCCGGCCTCGCGGCCCGACCGGGCCGCCGAGCGCATGCTCACGGCGGCAGCGGCGCTCGCCTGACCCTCCGGACGTGCCGACGGGAGGGCCGCGGGGCAGCGCTTGCGCCCCCGGCCCTCCCCCGCCTCCGCGGGACACCGTCCCGGGCGCGGACGGGACCGGTACGTCCGGTCGATGCGCACTGGAAGCCCGAGGGGAGGGGAGCGGAAGGCCGCTCGAAGGCGCCCGGTTGCTTCCGGATCGGGCCCCAGTCCACCACGGCGGCGGGCCGCGAGAGCGGCCCCGCCGCCGTTTCCCGTGCCCCGGCTCTCCCCGGGCGCCCGACGCGGGACCGGCGTTAAATGGACGTATGCGGCGCAACAGCAAGCGGAGAGGGCTGGCCCTGGTCGCCGGGCTCGCCCTGACGTCCGGGACCGCCGCCGCCGCCGCACCGTCGCCGAGCCCCGGTGACTTCGACGTGGCGAGGGCCCTGGACACGCTGGATTCGCAGGTGCAGGACGGCATGCGGCGCACCGGGGTGCCCGGCGTCTCCGTGGCCGTGGTCCACGACGACAAGGTCGTCTACCTCAAGGGCTTCGGTGTCCGCAGCACCGATGCCCCGGGCGACAAGGTCGGCCCGGACACCGTCTTCCAGCTCGCCTCGGTCTCCAAAGCGGTGGCCTCCACCGTCCTGGCACAGGCCCTCGGCGCAGACGGCTTCGACGACCCGCTCAAGGACGTCACCCTCAAGGACCCATGGGTGAGCTCGCACGTCACGGCGGCCGACTTGCTCTCGCACCGCTCGGGCCTGCCGGATCACTCGGGCGACCTCCTTGAGGACCTGGGCTACGACCAGGCGTACATCCTGTCGCACCTGCGCTACGAGCCCCTCAGCCCGTTCCGCACCAGCTACGCGTACACCAACTTCGGCTTCACCGCGGCCGCCGAGGCCGTCGCCAAGGCCAAGGGCGTGCCCTGGGACAAGCTCTCCGAAGACCTGCTGTACAAGCCCGCCGGGATGACGCACACCAGCTCCCGCTTCAGCGATTACGAGAAGGCGGCCGACCGCGCCCTCACCCACGTCAAGACCGACGACGGCACCTGGAAGCCGCGCTACGTGCGCGACGCCGACGCACAGACCGCGGCCGGCGGCGTCAGCTCCAACGCCCGGGACATGGCCCGCTGGCTACGCCTCCAGCTGGGCGGCGGAAAGCTCGACGGCAAGCAGGTCGTCAACAGCGCCGGCCTGGCCGAGACCCACCTCCCGCACAGCATCAGCCAGCCGCCCGCCGAACCGAACACCCAGCCCGGCTACTACGGCCTGGGCTGGAACGTGCGCTACGACGACCACGGCCGCCTGCGTCTGAGCCACGCCGGCGCCTTCGCACTCGGCACCAACACCAACGTCACCCTGGTCCCCGCCGAGAAGCTCGCGATCGTGGTGCTCTCCAACGGCGCCCCCACGGGTCTCCCCGACACCGTCGCCCTCAATTTCTTCGACACCGCCGAGTTCGGCAAGCCCAGCCGGGACTGGCTGCCCGTGGTGGCCGAGGCCTACAAGCAGCAGCTCGGCGAGGGCCGCTCGAAGACGGACTTCGCCAAGCCGCCCGCGGACCCGAAGCCGGCCCGCGCGGACAGCGCGTACACCGGTACGTACACCAACGCGTTCTACGGGCGGGCCACCGTCACGGCCGGCCCGGGCGGCGGGCTGCTGCTGCACCTGGGACCGAAGCCGATGGCCTTCCCCCTCACCCACTACGACGGGGACACCTTCAGCTTCGAGACCGCCGGCGAGAACGCCATCGGCCGCACCGGGGTGACCTTCACCGACGGCAGGATGCGGGTGGAGTACCTGGACGCCAACGGCCTCGGCACCTTCGAGAAGGGCAGCTAGGGCGTGTCCTTCGCGGGTCACCTGGCCGACCGGATGAAGAGGGCGGCGAGGTGGAGTCCGGCGAGGTAGGTGGCGGCTGTCTTGTCCTGGCGGATCGCCGGGCCGCGCCACTGCCTGAGCTTGTTGCTGCAGCGTTCGACGGCGTAGGCCTTGTCGGCCAGGACCACGTCCGGCGTGACCCCGGGGCGGCCGACTCGCCGAGGCACCCGCAACCGGGCCATGACCCGCTCGAACGCGGGTGCGTCACCAGCATGGTTCGGCGTGAGGACGGAGGCCGGCGGCCCGCAGCGGCTGTCGGCGGCGAGGTGGATCTTGGTAGTCAGTCCGCCGCCGGAACGTCCGGGGGCACGGCCGGCCGGCTCGCCGGCCGACGCCCCTTGTGACGGGCCCCGGCGGCGAGCCGGTGGGGTCGTGTGCGACCGGCATCCAGGCGCAGCCGGGCGGCTCGGCCGCATCTGACGCAAGGAGGTCAGGTCCCTCGGGGACCGGTCCGGGCCGACCGCGCCCGGGGACGGGACGGCCGGGTCGTCGACGGACTCAGCGCTGCGGCCGGCGGCATGACGGCGGGCCCGCAGGCATGACGGGTGGCACCGCCCGTCCGTACGGGCCGACGCGCGGCAAGATATCAGCCTTCCGACGGCGCGCCGGGATGTTTGTCCGATGGTGATGTCCTCCGGCAGCGGCGCCGCGCCCGGCACTAGCGTCCCGTGACACCCCGGGAATGCGGGTGTGCACCGCACGGCATGTGCGGACCCTCCTGCCCCGCCACCCCCTCCCGGCCCCTGGAGCGAGGAGGCACAGTGCTGTCATTGCGGCGGAGATCCATCAGCAGCTTGTCGATGGCCACGAGATACACGATCGGAAGCGGCCTCGTCATCACCGCTCTTGCCCTCACCCTGATCGCGCTGCTGATACCCGTGGACAGTTTCGGCAGCCGGGCCTCGGCCGCCGCCACGGGTCCGGCGGGCGATGACGACGGCGGCGGAACGCTGAGCACGGCCTACGGGCCGCTGACCGCCGCGGACCGGGACTTCGTCCGCAAGGTCCGGCTCGCCGGACTGTGGGAGCTGCCCGCCGGTCGCCAGGCCCAGCAGCGCGGTACGCGCCCTGCGGTGCGTACGGCCGGGCAGCACCTCATCGACGGCCACACCGAGCTGGACCGGCAGGTCATTCAGGTCGGCGGGGCCCTCGGTATCGATCTGCCCAACCAGCCCTCCGCGCAGCAGCAGGACTGGCTGGGCCAGCTGAATCGTGCGCGCGGCGAAGAATACGAACGACTGTTCGTCCAGTTGCTGCGCCGAGCGCACGGAAAGGTGTTCGCACTGTTGGCCGGAATCCGGGCCCAGACCCGCAACTCCATGGTCCGAGCCCTCGCCACGTCCGCCAACACCACGGTTCTGGACCACATCACGGTCCTCGAAGACACCGGACTCGTCGACTTCGACGTGCTCTCCGACAATGTCCAACCGACGAAGTGAAGTGATCGCATGAGTAAAAAGGGCCACAAACGCCCACGGCTGTCGAACAAGGTCCTGGGCGTGATCTCCGCGCTCGTGCTGGGCGGTGGCGGGGTCGCCGTCGTCGCCGGAAACGCGTCCGCCGGCCAAGGGGGCAACCGTGCGACAGAGATGACATCGACCATCGACTGCCCCGACGTGGGAGAGAAACTCACCGCGGTCCCCGACCAGGCCAAACCCGAGGTCGACGAGAACCTCGCCAAGCTGGACGACCAGGTGGCCGACGCCTACCAGCGGCTCGCCGCCGGCAAGGCGAAGGGCGACGCCGCCCTCCTCGGTGACCTGAAGCAGCAGCGCGACAAGACGATCAAGGGCATGGCCGACGCGATAGGCCGCTCCGCCGAACGTCCCGCGGACCTCCAGTCCTTGAGCGCGTGCACGATGAAGGAGGCGCCCGCCGCGGACGACGCCGCAGCCGCGGCCGCGAGCAAGGGCGAGCAGGGGGTCGCCAACCAGGCCGCCGGGCAGAAGGGCGGTCCGGCCAAGAGCGACTTCGTCAACATCACCAAGATCCGGCCGAACGTGAAGGCTCCCGCGGCCCAGGGGGGCGCCTCGAAGGGATCCTTCACCTCCCAGTGCGGCCGCAACGACAACGGCCACTTCAACCCCGACAACGTCATCGTCGCCCCCGGCGTCTCCAACGGCGCGCACCACATGCACGACTACGTGGGCAACAACTCCACCGACGCCTTCTCCACCAACGACAGCCTGGCCAAGTCCGGCACCACCTGCGGCAACGGGGACCAGTCCAGCTACTACTGGCCCGTACTGCGCTTGCGCGACGGCAAGGTGGAGCGGGACGCGAAGGCGCCCGGCGGTGGCCAGGACGCCAACGTCGGCACCATCCTGAAGCCGAAGCAGGTGTCGATCGCCTTCAAGGGCAGCCCCGTCGGCAAGGTGACGGCGATGCCCCGCTTCCTGCGCATCATCACCGGTGATGCCAAGGCCTTCACCAACGGCACGGCCAACGCCAACGCCTCGTGGAGCTGCACCGGCTTCGAGAACCGCCAGCTGAAGGACAAGTACCCGGTCTGCCCGAAGGGCAGCGACGTCGTGCGCAGCTTCACCTTCCAGAGCTGCTGGGACGGCAAGAACATCGACAGCGCCAACCACCGGACCCACGTGGCCTTCCCGGACAAGAACGGCCGCTGCCAGAAGGGCTTCAAGGCCATTCCGCAGCTGGTCATGCGCCTCACCTACGGGGTGGCGCCGGGCGCCCGCTTCGCCGTCGACAGCTTCCCCGAGCAGTTGCACAAGCCGGTGACCGACCACGACGACTTCATCAACGTGATGTCGAACGGCCTGATGAACAAGGCCGTGGGCTGCATCAACGACGGACGTACCTGCCGCTGATCCCAGCGGCACGACTCCCCCTCCACTCCCGGGGCCGGACGCTCCTCTCCCCACCACCCGCGTCCGCCCCGGGAAAGGTGTTGGCCCGAAGCCGACTTCGGGCCAACACCGCACGCGTGTGTACGCCGCCGCCGCGTCCCCGGCGGCGTACACACGACGTTCCACTCCCGACGACACGAAGCGGCGCACGCCCGGCGGTCCACCCACAGCGGCGCACGCTCAGCACCCCACGCACCGCGGCTGCACACCGCGGCTGCACACCGCGGCGTACGCACGACGCAGCCCGGCCCGGCCCCGTGATACGGGACCGGGCCGGGCTGCGTGCGGTGCTACAGGCCGTTGACGCGAGCCATGCGTCCGACGACCAGGGGGGTGAAGTCCGCCTGGATCACGCGGGCGGCCCTGCGGCCCACCCTCGAGTGCTGACGGCGTACCTGGGCCATCAGCCGGCGGCTGCGCAGAGCCATCTCCAGCTCGAAGCGGGTACGGGGGTCCCGCAGGCCGGTCCCGAAGAGCTTCTCGAGCTGGCGCATCCGGTACCGCACGGTCTGCGGGTGCACACTCAGGGCCTTGGCGGCCTCGGGAGCCCCGCCGCCCTCCAGCCAGGCGAGCAGGGTCACCTCCAGCCGCTCGCTCTGGCGGGGGGTCAGATCGGCCAGCGGGCGGAGCCACCGGGCGGCCAGCGCGTGGGCCAGGGGCTCGTCCTGGAGCAGCAGCAGGGTCGAGAGGTGGTCGTCCACGAAGACGGGGCGGGCCTCCAGGCCCGAACGGGCGGGGGTCAGCGCGGACAGGCGCAGCGCCCAGCGCAGTGAGGAGGCCGTGTCACGGAGCGGGACCGCGTGGCCGACGGACGCGAACCGGCCGCGCAGCAGGTGTTCCAGCGGGCCGCGGGCGTCCGGGTCGGCACTGGGGACGAGCAGGCAGGGCCGGCTCGCGAACATGCCGACGAGGGCGTGGTCCATCGCGGCGGCGAGCTGCTGGGTCTCGCCGGGCGTGGCCGGCACGATGGCCCGTACGGCGGACGGGAGGGGCCAGCCGGCCTCCTCCGCGATTTCGCCGAGGGACATCTCGGATGCGGCCCGGTCGTCGGTGAGGGCCTTGAAGAGCTCCTGCCGCGCCCGGTCGCTCTCGCGGGCGCCTTCGTTGCGGGCCTCGCGCAAGCCTTCGCTGCGGGCCTCGCGCAAGCCTTCGCTGCGGGCCTCGCGCAGGCCTTCGTGCCGGGCCTCGCGCAGGCCCTCGTGACGGCCCTCGTTGCGGGCCTCGCGCAAGCCTTCGCTGCGGGCCTCGCGCAGGCCTTCGTGGCGGCCCTCGTGCGTGACTTCGCACTCGTCCATGGCCGCGATCCCGGGGGTGATCCCACGGCGGGCCTTGCTCTCGAACTTGTTCTCGACCTTGACGTCGACCTGGTTCTCGATCTCGTCCTCGCTCTCGGCCAGTTCATCGTGCTCGTCCGGTGCTTGTTCCCGGGGTTGTTCCTGATAGCCGAGGACGGTGAGGAGAGCCTCTTCCACCCGCTGCCGGAACAACTCGTCATCAATGGCATCGTTGTCATCGATAAGTGCGGAAAATTCCGGAATTCCATGCAGAAGCTCCTCCACTATCTCGGCGGCCAGCGCGGGGAGTTCCCTGCGCAGGACGCGCGTCCACTCGCCACGTGGGCGGGACCAGATGCGGTTCAGAAGTTCACACATCGTTTTCCTCGTTCGTGCCGGGGTGAGGCTTGTCCGGGGAAGAGCGACAAGCCCGCCGAGGTTGCCTCGTGCGTCAACGTCCTTTCCTGACACACGAGTTGCGGCCCTCGTACTCCCTCCTGGAGAGGTCCGGCCACTTACGGTCCCGTTCTTTTACCTTGATTTTGCCGTCGGGGACGCGTAGGTGGCGGGCGGCGCGGTGGCCTGTCGCAACCTCCGCTGGAGGGGAATCTTCCGGTGTTGTTCGATGCCTCGGAGACGCGCTGCGAGAAATTATCACGTTTCGATAAATCCTGTGGAGCTGCTGTGCAGCTCCACGATGCTGCTGCACTCCGGCCCCAAGTTCCCTCGGCCGGCGCGGAGTTTCACAGCGCTGCCGGGCAGAGACGACAACGACCCCCGGGTGCCGAGCGCCAGGTGGAGTGCTCGGACGCCCAGGCGCACAGGAGAACTGGATGCCCCTGCCCCAGCCTCACATGCCCAGCTCACACAGAGCCCGCCGCAAGAGCCGTCACGCGGCAGCGGCTCCGGCGGCCGGAAGGCGGGCCGTCCGGCGGCCCTCCCTCCTCCCCACGGCCGGAAGGCTGAGCCCCGGCGTGCTCTGCGCCGCGGGCGCGGCCGTCGTGGCCGTCACCGTGGCCGCCCGCGCGGGCGCCCTCAGCCATGTATGGGACTTCCTCGACTTCGGGGCGGGCGTCATATCGCTCGTCTCGCTCACCTCCACCGTCCTGTGGGGGCTGATGGCGACCGACCGGGTGATCCTGGGTTCGGGCCACCGGCTGCTCGCCCAGGGGGTGCACCGCGGCCTCGCCGTGTCGGGGCTCGGCTTCCTGGTCCTCCATATCTGGGTCAAGATCGCGGAACAGCGGACGACCGCCGCCTCCGCGATGGTGCCGTTCACGGACGACGCCCGGCCCGTCCTGGTCGGACTCGGCTCCCTGGCCGGATACCTCTTCATCGCGGTGGCCGTCTCCGGAGCGGCGCGCAGCGTGTTCGCCACCAAGCGCCGCTCGCTGTGGTGGCGGGCCCTGCACTTCGGCGCCTATCCGGCGTGGGGCGCCTCATTGGTGCACGGCCTGAAGTCGGGCCGCGCCGCCGACACCTGGGTCACGGTGGCCTACGCACTGGCCGTGCTCGGTATCGCCGGCGTGCTCGTGGTACGCGTCAGGTCCCGGATCCGCGACACGGCCACCCTGCCGCCCGTCCCCCAGCCCGTGCCGCAGACACCCGTCAAGGCCACCGTCCCCCGGCCCAGGCGCGGAACGCGTCCGGCGGCAGCTGCCGTGACCGCGAGCCCGGCCCCGCCGCCCCGGCCCGAACAACCGCCGCGTGCCGCCGTGTACGCACCGAGCCGGGTCAGCTCGACCGCGGACACCGAGCAGTTCGCCACCCCCGAGCGGTGGATGTGAGCGGCGACCCGCGCCCCAGCCTCGGCTGCGTGGGCGCCCCCCGACTGCTCGCCGGTCTGGACCAGGCCGAGCGGCTCGACCGCGTGGCCCATCTGACCACGCACGGCTCACTGCCGCGCTACCGGCCGGACGAACTCGTCGACCTCGCCGACAACATCGACCTGCGCGGCCGCGGCGGTGCGGGCTTCCCCTTCACCCGGAAGCTGCGCGCCGTCATGCAGTCGGCCCGCGGGCGGGACGGGCAGACCGCCGTCGTCGTCAACGGCAGTGAGGGCGAACCGAGTTGCCTCAAGGACACCGCACTGCTGCTGCACGCCCCGCATCTGGTGCTCGACGGAGCCCTGCTGGCCGCCGCCGCGCTGAACGCCGAGGACATCGTGGTGGGCGTCACCAGGGGCGACGTGGAGCAGTCGGTACGGCAGGCCGTGGCGGAACGTGGCCCGGCCGGCCGCCGGGTGCAGGTGACGCGGCTTCCCGAACGCTTCGTCACGGGCGAGGGAACGGCCCATGTGAACGGTCTGAACGGTGGCCCGACCCTGCCGTCCGGGCAGAAGGTGCGCACCAGCGACCGGGGCCTGAACGGCGTGCCCACCCTGCTGTCCAACACCGAGACCTTCGCCCAGCTCGCCGTCGCCGCACGGCTCGGCGCGCTGGACTACCGTACGACCGGCCTGCCCAGCGAGCCGGGCACCGTCCTGCTGACCGTCGCCGGCACCACGGTCGTCGAGACCCCGACCGGGGCCGCGCTCTCCTACATCCTGGAACTGTGCGGCACCGATCCGGGCCAGGGCGTCCTGGTCGGCGGCTATCACGGGAAATGGCTCGATCCGGGGTCGGCCCGCGCCGCCGAGGTGTCGCGGGCCTCCCTCGACTCGCTCGGCGCGAGGCTGGGCGCGGGGGCGGTGCTGCCGCTGCCCCAGGACACCTGCCCGGCCGGCGAGGTGGCCCGCGTGACCCGCTGGATGGCGAAGGAGTCGGCCGGCCAGTGCGGCCCCTGCGTACGGGGGCTGCCCGCACTGGCCGACGTACTGGAGGACGCCATCCGGGGCGGGGGCAGAGCCGCCCTCGAAATGCTGGAGGCGCGCATGAAGGCGGTCCTGCGACGCGGTGCGTGCAGCCATCCCGACGGCACCTCGGCCTTCGTGGCCTCGGCGCTCAAGACGTTCCCGGACGAGTTCCGGGACCATGCGCTCGGCAGCGGCTGCGGCAGACGGGTGCTGGGCGCCCTTCCGCTGCCCGAGGACGAGAGCCCGGAGCGGCTGGTGGTCGACTGGACCCTCTGCAAGGGGCACGGGCTGTGCGTGGACGTCCTGCCCGACGTGGTGCGGCTCGACGCGGACGGCTTTCCGGCCCAGGCGTCCATGCCCGTGCCGGTACAGCTGCGGCAGAAGGCGCTGCGCGCGGTGCGGCGCTGCCCGGCCCTCGCACTGCGCATCCAGGACTGAACCATTGCCCCGGGTTCAATCTTGGCGCGATCTGACAAATTCCCGGGGATATTCGCTTCCGCCGCTGCGGGCCCCGTATCAATTACCGGGGGCAAGAAAACGCGGAACCGAACCTGAAGGAGAGATCGTGAAGAAAATGCGTCGTGAGATATTCGCCGGGTCGGCGGTCGCGGTACTGATGATGACGGCCGCATGCGGAAGCTCGGACAATTATGGGGGAAAGGGAAATTCAGTTCAGCCGGTGGGCGACAGCAAACAGGTCGGATCGGCCTACGGCGACGTCTACGGAAGCGGCGCCGGAAGCGGTTCGGGTGCCGTCCCGGCGGGCCAGGCCGGCAAGACCGGCCCGGCCGGACAGCTGAAGGTGAGCGAGATCCAGGGCCTGGGTTCCGGGGTCACCGACAGCGCGGGCATCACGCTCTACCGGTTCGACAAGGACACTCCGAAGCCCCCCAAGTCCAACTGCGAGGGGGACTGCGCCACGGCCTGGCCCGCGGTGGCCGCGGACGACGCCTCGGTCAGCGAGGGAATCGACGCGGCTCTCCTCGGCTCCGTCGACCGGGCCGACGGAACCAAGCAGCTCACGCTCGCGGGGTGGCCCGTCTACCGCTACGCGAAGGACGCCAAGGCGGGCGACGCGCTCGGCGAGGGGGTCGGCGGCACCTGGCACGTGCTGGGGCCGGGCGGTAAGCCCGCCGGTGCGGGCAAGGCCGCGGGCGCCGGGGCGGAGAAGGAGGAGAAGGCGGACACGGCGGCGAAGGCCGGCGAACTGACCGCCGTGCAGAACCCCGAACTCGGGACCCTCGTGGAGGACGCGGAGGGCAAGACGCTCTACCGGTTCGACAAGGACAGCGCCTGGCCGATGAAGATCGGCTGCGTGGACGCCTGCACGGACACCTGGAAGCCCGCCAAGCCCGTCGACAAGGCAAAGGTAAACGGAATCGCCCCGGAATTGATTGGAAAGGTGAAGCGGCCCGACGGTACCGAGCAATTGACGATCGACTGCTGGCCGGTTTACACCTTCACCGGGGACAAGGAGCCCGGGGACACCACCGGGCACAACAACAAGGGCCTCTGGTTCGCCATCACGGACAAGGGCAAGAAGGCCAAGGTCGTCGGCTAGGACATATCCGCGGCGCGCTCCGCTCTCCCCCGAAACGCGTGGTGCCCGGGACCTCCCCGCCCGGGCGCCACGACCCCTCCCCGATCAGCCAGAGAGGCCGTCATGCCGTCCACCGACCGCCGCACCCGCCGCGCCCGGCGGATCCGCCCGTCACTTCCGGCCGTCGCCGCGGCGTGCGTCGCCGCGCTGCTGTGCGGGGGCTGCGCCGCGAAGGCGTCGGCGCACCACACCCCGGCCGGGGCGCAGAAGACCGCGTCGGCGACGCCCGCAACCTCGATCGAGCAGATCGCCACGGCTATCGGCTGTACCGCCGAAGTGAACGTGGAGGCAGAGGAGTTGCGTCAGGGTGGTTGCGAGACCGGGCAGGTCGTCTACCGCATGGTCACCTTCGCCGCCGAGAAGGGCCTGCACGCCTGGCTGACCGAGGCCCGGATGTACGGCGGCATCTATCTGGTCGGGGACCGATGGGTCGTCACCGCACAGAAGGAGGAGGCCCTGACCGCGCTGCGCGGACGGCTCGGCGGCGCCCTGGAGACCGGCGACTCCCACGACGGCGGCCACTCCGGCCACTAGGGGGTGTCTTGCCCCTGTCCTGTGAGTCGCGCGTCGGTCGGCCCCCGGTCCTGTACCCGGGGGCCGACTGCGGCGTGTCGGCCACTTGTCCTGATATCGGCTCGTTCGTGAGGAGCACAGGGCACGGCCCTTCGGGATGATTCGGCGCGGCCTGGCGTGCAACAAGGTGGACGTGTAAGCGACTTCACCGAAAGGAACCGCTCAGTGCGTCTGAAACGCTTCGCACCACTGGTCGCCGCCGCCGGACTCATCGCCACCACCGTGCCCCTGCTCTCCGCCACGCAGGCATCCGCCGCCCCGGCCACGGACTACCTTCGGCAGAAGCCGGCCTGGCACCGCTGCAGTCCGGAGCAGCCGGCCTCGTACGAGTGCGCCACGCTCAAGGTCCCGCTCGACTACCGGCGTCCCGACGGCCGCACGATCGACCTCGCCATATCCCGGATCAAGAGCGAGAACCCCGCCAAGCGGCACGGCGCCATGCTGCTGAACCCCGGCGGCCCGGGCGGTTCCGGGCTCGACCTGCCGCTGCTGATGAACGGGGCGATGCCGAAGGACGTACGGGACGGTTACGACCTCATCGGGTTCGATCCCCGCGGGGTCGGCGCCAGCAGCCCGATCACCTGTGGACTGACGGACACCGAGCAGAACTTCGACCGCGCCTACCGTCCGGAGACCTTCGGCTCCGACGTGACGTGGGCGCGCACCGTCGCCGACAAGTGCCGTGAGAAGGCCGGTTCGGTGCTTCCGCACATCACCACCCGCAACACGGCCCGGGACATGGACACGATCCGCGCGGTGCTGGGCGAGCGCAAGCTCTCCTACCTGGGCTACTCGTACGGGACCTACCTCGGCGCGGTGTATTCGCAGATGTTCCCGGACCGCACGGACCGCTTCGTGCTGGACAGCGGTGTGGACCCGCAGCGGATCTGGCGCGGCATGATCCAGGTCTGGGCCACCGAGGCCGAGCCGGCCTTCGCGCGGTGGACGCAGTGGGCGGCGGAGCGCTCGGCGGAGTACAAGCTGGGCGACACCCCGAAGGCCGTGTCCGAGACCTTCTGGGGGCTGGTGGCGCGTGCCGACAAGGAGCCGATCGAGCTCGACGGCATGAAGGTCGACGGGGACACGATCCGCTCGGCGCGCGGAGTGTTCTTCTACCCGGCGCAGGCCACCCCGATGGTCGCGGCCCTGAAGGCCGCGGCCGAGGGCAAACCGCTGCCCGCCGGTGTGACCGCGACGGAGCTGAAGCGGCTGCTGACGGGCGGCGCGGCGGCCGAGCCCGCATCCGACAACGGCACCGCCGTGTTCTGGGCCGTGGTGTGCGGGGACACCGGCAGCTGGCCCCGCTACACGGAGCAGTACGAGCGGGACGCGGCGAAGGACAAGGCCAGGTACCCGCTGTACGGGGACTTCGCGTCCAACATCAAGCCGTGTGCCTTCTGGGACCGTCCGGTCGAGGCGGCCACGCCGATGAACAAGAAGGCCAACGTACTGACGGTGCAGAACGAGTGGGACTCGCAGACCCCGCTCGTCAGCGGCCAGGGCCTGCACAAGGCCCTCAAGGGCTCGCGGATGGTGCTGGCGGCGGGCGGTGAGGGCCACGGCGTGTACCTCTTCGACCCCACCTCCTGCGCCAACGCCCCGGTCGACGCGTACCTGACCACGGGCCGGCTGCCCGCCCAGGACGTGACCTGCCAGAACCCGCCGGCCGCGGCCGAGCGGCGCGAGTCGGCGGCGCCGTCGAAGCCGCTGCCGTTCCCGTCCGGCCCCGGCCGGTTCTGACACCGGCCGGACCCGGGCCCGGCACGGGCTCTAGCGCGTGAGGGACGCCTCCGCGGCCGCCTTGATACGGCGGCCGAAGTCGGGGGCGTCCTTGCGTGCCGCGCCGAGCGCGAGGCCGACGAGCAGCTTGCCGATGCCGTGGCCTTCGAGGGTGTTGAAGATGCGGACGCGGGTGCGGTCGCCCGGAAGTGGCTCGAGGTCGTAGCCGCCCTCCGCCGTGACGAGGTTGCGGGTCTGCTCCGTCCAGCGGATCAGGTGCGGCGGGTCGAGGCCGACGATGCGGAACTCGCGGCCGGTCTTCATCCCGGCGTCCTTGACCGTGCTGCGGAAGACCGTACCGAGCGCCGTGGGGCCGTCCGGGGTCTTGGTGATCTCCTGGACGCGCGGGCTGAACTCGGGGTCGTGCCGTCCGTCGGCCAGGTAGGCGAAGACCGCCTCCACCGGCCGGTCGATCTCGACGCTCGCCTCGAACTGTCCGGACATGTCGGCTCCTCGGTGCGACTACCTGTGATCCACGATCTCAGAAGGCGACTCCGTGCGCGCGGCGATCGCTGCACGGCTGCCGCGCAGCGGGGTCAGCAGTCCGCCGCCGAGGATCAGCAGGCACAGCGCCCCGCCCGCCAGGCTGACCGCGGGGACCCCGTGCCGGGCGGCCAGCAGCGTGAGCACGGCCGCGCCGACCGGGCCCGAGGCGTTGTGCACGGTCCAGAAGGCGGACGTGACCCGGCCGAGCAGATGGTCGGGGGTCACCTCCTGGCGCAGCGTCATGGTGCAGATCCCGCCCAGGGTGAGTCCGAACATGGAGACGGCGGCCAGGGCGGCGATCACCGGCAGGCTGCGGCTGACGCCCGTCACCGTCACCCCGACGGCGATCATCGCGATCGAGGCGAGCCAGCACGTGCCGAAGCCGAAGATGCGGCGCAGCCGCCCCGCGGTCAGGGCCGCGGCGACGGAGCCTGCCCCGCTGACCGCGATCACGTAGCCGAGGGTGGCCGCGTCCCGGCCCAGGTCGTGCTGGACGCGGTAGATCAGCAGGTCGGTTGCGCCCATGGTGACGAAGGTCAGCAGGGTGAGCTGGATGGTCAGCGGGCGCAGCAGCGGGTGGCTCCACAGGAAGCGGAAGCCGACCACGAACATCTCCCGGAGCACCCCGCCTCCGCCTCCGGCCCCTCCTCCGGCCTTGGCCGCGCCCTCCTCGGCGGGGCGGGCGGTGAACCTCACCCATCCGAGGCTCGCGGCGGAGACCAGGAAGGTCGCCCCGTCGAGGGCCAGCGCCCAGTCCGCGCCCAGTCCGGCCGTGAGGAATCCGGCCACCACCGGCCCGAGCAGGGTCCCGAGGGCGAAGGTCCCCATCAGCCGTCCGTTGGCCGCCGTGAGGTCCTGCGCACGGACGAGATTCGGGATGGCCGTCACGTACGCGACGTCGAACAGGGTCTTCAGTACGGCGACCAGCGCGGTCAGCACGTACAGCAGCCAGACCTGCGGCCCGGCGGCCCACCAGACGAGCGGGACCGCGCCGAGCAGCACGGCCCGCGCCAGATCGCAGACGATCATGAGCCTGCGGCGGTGCACCCGGTCCACCACGTACCCGGCGAACACCCCCGTGCCGATGGCGGTGGCGCCGGAGACGACCGTGACCAGCCCCATCTGGACGATGGACCCGGTGGCGTGGAGGACGAGCAGGGGAAGCGCGAGCAGGGAGACGGACCCGCCGAGCACGGACAGGGCCTGGCCGAGCCAGAAGACGTTGAAGTCCTTGTTCCGCCGCAGCGGCGTATCGCGTCGTACGTTCCTGGTTTCCCCGAGATGATCCCGCTCCCCGTGCCGTGCGGCCGCCGTGGTGGTCGGCCGGCGGGGCGAGCGTAGAGGACCCGGTGTGCCGCCCGCCAACGCAAATCCGCCCCGGCTCCCCCTGGTCCCGGGGGTTACCCCTACCCGGAACGAACCGGTTGGCATGATCGTCCCGGGTGGCCGCCGCCGGAGAGGCTGGGACCGGCACGTACCGCTGGATCCCAACGTCTCCACAGGAGTTGACCCGTGCACGAGCAGACATCGCTAAGGCCCCGTTCCTTCCGTCGGCAGCAGGGGGGCCGGCGCAGAGCGGCGACGGCCGCGGCCGCGATGGCCGTCTGCGCGATGACGCTGGGCGCCCTGGCGCCGCCCGCTGCATCCGCGACCGGGCCGGACGCGGTCCAGCAGGGCCTGAACGCGCTGGTGCGCTCCGACGGCCTGCCCGCCGCGCTGGCGAGCGTCCAGGACGGCGCGGGCCGCACCCGTACCTACACCGCGGGGGTGGGCGACCTGGCCACGGGGGCGAAGGTGCCGAAGGACGGGCAGGTGCGGGTGGGCAGCACCACCAAGACCTTCACCGCGGTGGTCGTCCTGCAACTGGTGGCCGAGGGGAAGGTCGGCCTCGACGCCAAGGTCGACACCTATCTGCCGGGTCTCGTCCGCGGGGAGGGGATCGACGGACGCCGCATCACCGTCCGTGAGCTGCTCCAGCACACCAGCGGGATTCCCGACTACGAGGAGGAGGTCGACGACGCCCTCCTCCAGCGCCGGTACCTGGAACCCCGCGACATCCTGGACATCGCCCTGCGCAAGAAGGCCGTCTTCGAACCCGGGAAGAGCTGGGCCTACAGCAACACCAACTACGTGCTGGCCGGCCTGATCGTCCAGAAGGTCACCGGCCGGCCGCTCGCCGAGGAGATCGACAAGCGCGTCGTGCGGGCCATCGGGCTGCGCCACACCTACTTCCCGGCCGCCGGGGACACGACCGTCCGGGAACCTCACCCCAAGGGCTACCGCCAGGACGCGGCGGGCGCGCCGTGGCGCGACGTCACGGACATCGACCCGTCCGCGGCCTGGGCGGCAGGCCAGATGATCTCCACCAACTCCGACCTCAACCGGTTCTTCACGGCGCTCCTGCGCGGCGACCTCCTGAAGGAGGCAGAGCTCGCCGAGATGCGCACGACCGTCCCCCTCGGGGACACGGGCGCGGCCTACGGACTGGGGATCATGAGCAGGACGCTGTCGTGCGGCGGCCTCTACTGGGGCCACGGCGGCGACATCATGGGGTACGAGACCCGGGGAGGGATCACCGAAGACGGCCGCACGGCGGCGAACGTCACGGTGACCGCCATCCCGGTCGACGTGGCGGCCACGAGGCGGCTGGAGAGCACCGTGGACACGGCCCTCTGCGCCGCGAAGCGCACCTAGCAACGAGGGGGTGCCCGGGCCGTCTCCGGCGGAGGTCGCCGAGCGGGCCTAACCGAGCAGGGCGTACACCGTGGAGGCCGTGGCCGCCGGCTCCTGCGCGCCCTCGGGGGTCAGGGTGATGTCGGCGAAGGCCATCCGCTTGCCGAGCTTGGTCACCCGTACGTGGATCAGTACGTCGGCCCCGACCACCGGCCGCTGGAAGCTGGTGGACTGCTGGACGGTGGTCATCGGGCCATAGGCGCCGCGGGCGGCGGAGATCGCGATGACGGTGGCGGTGTCGGCGGCCGCCATCATGGCCTGGCCCGAGAGGCCGCCGCCGTCCCGGGCCAGTTCGTCGGACCAGGGCAGCCGCAGCACGGCGTGCCGCTCGCCGGTCTCCTGGACGGTCAGTCCGAGGGCGAGCACCCAGGGCGCGAAGTTGTCGGTAAGGATCTTGTCTGCGTCAGCCGGTGAGATCGTCACCGGGAGATTGTGGCGGTCCGGCCGGACCGCCACAATCCCCTGTCGGTCAGAGGCCGGCGGCCAGTTCCGTGCCCTGCCGGATGGCCCGCTTGGCGTCGAGTTCGGCCGCCACGTCGGCGCCGCCGATCAGGTGTGCCTCGACGCCGGCCGCGCGCAGGGCCTCGTACAGGTCGCGGCGCGGCTCCTGGCCCGTGCACAGGACCACCGTGTCGGCGGGCACGAGGTGCTGTTCGCCGCCGACGGTGACGTGCAGGCCCTGGTCGTCGATGCGGTCGTACGTGGCTCCCGCGACGGAGACGACCCCGCGGTGCTTGAGCTCCGCGCGGTGGATCCAGCCGGTGGTGGTGCCGAGGCCCGCGCCGACCTTGGTGGCCTTGCGCTGCAGGAGGTGGACCTGGCGCGGCGGCGCGGGGCGCTCGGGGGCCGTGAGACCGCCGGGGCCGGTGTACGTGGTGTCGACGCCCCAGTGGCGGAAGTAGACCTCGGGGTCCTGGGAGGCGCCCTCGCCGCTGTCGGTGAGGTACTCGGCGACGTCGAAGCCGATGCCGCCGGCGCCGACGACGGCGACGCGCTCGCCGACGGGGGCGCCGTCGCGGAGCACGTCGAGGTAGTTCACGACGTTGGCGTGGTCCACGCCCTCGATGTCGGGGGTGCGGGGGGTGACGCCGGTGGCGACGACGACCTCGTCGTAGCCCTGGAGGGTCTCCACGTCGGCGCGGGTGTTCAGGCGGACCTCCACGCCGGACTCCACGAGCTGGGTGCCGAAGTAGCGGATGGTCTCCTCGAACTCCTCCTTGCCGGGGATGCGGCGGGCGATGTCCAGCTGGCCGCCGATGTGGCCGGAGGCCTCGAAGAGGGTGACGGCGTGGCCGCGCCCGGCGGCGGAGACGGAGCAGGCGAGACCGGCCGGACCGGCGCCGACGACGGCGACGCGCTTCCTGGTCCGCGTCGGGGACAGGACGAGCTCCGTCTCGTGGCAGGCGCGCGGGTTGACCAGGCAGCTGGTGATCTTGCCGCTGAAGGTGTGGTCGAGGCAGGCCTGGTTGCAGCCGATGCAGGTGTTGATGGTCTCGGAGCGCCCGGCGGCGGCCTTGGCGACGAAGTCGGCGTCGGCCAGGAAGGGGCGGGCCAGGGAGACCAGGTCGGCGCGGCCGTCCGCGAGCAGCTCCTCGGCGATCTCCGGGGTGTTGATGCGGTTGCTGGTGACGAGGGGGACGCTCACCGCGCCCATCAGCCGCTTCGTGACCCAGGTGTACGCGCCGCGCGGGACGGAGGTGGCGATCGTGGGGATGCGGGCCTCGTGCCAGCCGATGCCGGTGTTGATGATGGTGGCACCGGCCGCCTCGATCTCCTTGGCGAGGTGGACGACCTCGTCGAGGGTGGATCCGCCGGGGATCAGGTCGAGCATGGAGAGGCGGTAGATGAGGATGAAGTCCTCGCCGACGGCCGCGCGGGTGCGCCGGACGATCTCCAGCGGGAAGCGGACGCGGTTCTCGTACGCGCCGCCCCAGCGGTCGGTGCGCTTGTTGGTCGCGGCGGCGATGAACTCGTTGACCAGGTAGCCCTCGGAGCCCATGATCTCGACGCCGTCGTAGCCCGCGAGCTTGGCGAGGCGGGCGGCGCGGACGAAGTCCTCGATGGTGCGCTCGACCTCGATGTCGGTGAGCTCGTTCGGGACGAAGGGGCTGATGGGGGCCTGGATGGCGCTGGGGGCGACCAGGTCCTTGTGGTAGGCGTAGCGGCCGAAGTGGAGGATCTGCATGGCGATCTTCCCGCCCTCGGCGTGCACGGCCTCGGTGATCACCCGGTGCTCGGCGGCCTCGTCCTCGGTGGTGAGGCGGGAGCCTCCCTCGAAGGGGCGGCCGGCGTCGTTCGGGGAGATGCCGCCGGTGACGATCAGGCCGGCGCCGCCGCGGGCGCGCTCGGCGTAGAAGGCGGCGAGCCGCTCGAAGCCGCCCTGGTGCTCTTCGAGGCCGGTGTGCATCGAGCCCATGATCACGCGGTTCGGCAGGGTCGTGAAACCGAGGTCCAGGGGGCTCAGCAGGTGCGGGTACCGGCTCTGGGAACTCATGAGGGGCGCCTCCTCGCGCGGGGGTGATGAACCTGTTCTAGCGAGCGCGGGCCGGTTTTGCAACTAGGTGCAAAATCCGGCGGGGGCCCGGTGGCTCCGGATTCCCCGCAGTCGGCGGCCCGCCCCGGCGAGGGCTGTGGCGGAGTTCACGCCCGCCCGTACGTCACTTCCGGCTCAGGACGGGTCTGCGTAGAGGGCGGCCATCGCGGCGGCGCGATCGCGCAGGGCGGTGCGCAGGGACAGCGGGGTCAGGGCTTCCGCGTCCGTGCCGAGCTGCCACAGGGCCCATTCGGCGTGTCGTGAATCCTGGAAGGTCAGCTCCAGCCGCAGCCGGCCGTCCGCGTCGGGTTCCTCGGCGCGGACGGCCACCGCGGTGTCCAGCAGGTCCTCCCGCCGCGCCGGGTTCACCCGTACCAGCACGGTCATGTGGCCGCTGCCGAGGAACTGCGCGGAGCGTTCCCGCCAGATCCGGTCCAGGTCGACGCGGTTCGGCCGCTGCGCCGTCTCCGGGAGTTCCTCGGCGGCCAGCACCCGCGACAGCCGGTAGGTGCGGTCCGCGCCGGATCGCGTGGCCAGCAGGTAGCCCCGGTCCCGTACGGTGACCAGGCCGATCGGGTCCACCGTGCGCCACTGCGGCGTCTGGCCCGTGGCCGCGTAGTGGATGCGCAGTTTGTGTCCGGCGAGCACAGCGCGCCGGACCTCGATCATGGTGCGGTGGGGTACCTCGTCCGTGACCGGCCGGCGGGAGAGCAGGTCGGTCTCCGGCTCGACGAGAAATCGCCGGGCCGCGTCGCTCGCGGTGGCCCGATGGCCTTCGGGCAGCGCGTCGACCACCTTCCGCATGGCCGAGGCGAGCGCCGAGCCGAGACCGAACACCCGCTCGCCGCGCACCGATCCGGCGGCCAGCAGGGCGAGGGCCTCGTCGTGGTTCAGGCCGGTGAGTTCGGTCCGGAAGCCGGGCAGCAATGCGAAACCGCCGTGCCGGCCGCGTTCGGCGTAGACGGGGACGCCGGCCGCGGACAGTGCCTCGATGTCGCGCAGCACGGTGCGGGTGGACACCCCCAGCTCGCGGGCCAGTGTGTCCGCGGTCAGCCGGCCGTGCCGGCGCAGCAGGAGCACCAGCGAGACCAGCCGGTCGGCGCGCATGCGAGAACGTTAACGGCAATACCTGACCGAGGGTGTCGTGATTTGTTGGGAGGCTCGTGGGCGCAGGCACTCCCCATGAAACGAATGGAGCTGATGTGGCGATGCAGCGAACGGCGGTCAACCCGGTGACGTGGTCGGTGGAGATGGGGTTCAACCAGGGTGAGGTCGTCTCCGGGCACACACGCACCCTGTACATCTCGGGTCAGACCGCGATGAGCGGCGACGGCGAACCCCTGCACGAGGGGGACATGGCGGCGCAGTTGGCACTGAGCATCGACAACCTGGAGGCCGTGCTCGGCCAGGCCGGCATGTCCCTCGCGAACCTCGTGCGGCTGGGCGTCTACACGACCGACGTCGATCTGCTCTTCCCGCACTACGGCGGGCTGGTGGCCCGGTTGGGCGCCGCCGGGGTGGCGCCCACGACCACGATGCTCGAGGTGACGCGACTGGCCGTCCCCGGCCAGCTGGTCGAGCTCGAGGGGACCGCCGTCGCGTGATGCGACGGCGGCGCCCCCTGCTCCGCGTGCCGGCCGACCCGGCACGCGGAGCAGGGGGAGCGGCGGTCAGGCGCGGCGCAGGCGGACCGTGACGATCTGGAACGGGCGCAGAACGAGCGCGACCGTTCCCTCCGGGGTGGGCACACCCACCGCCGAGCCGGTCAGGGGCCGTTCGAGCAGATCGCTCTCCACCGCCCCCACCACGGGGAAGTCCGCGGTGAGGGTGGCCCGGGCGCGGCCGCCGCGGGACTCGTAGAGGCGGACGATCACATCGCCGCTGCGGTCCTCGGCCAGCTTGACCGCCTCGACCACCACCGCGTCCTCGTCGACGGCGACCAGCGGGACCACCGGGCCCGCACCGGAGACCACCCGCTCGGGCAGGTTCAGCGCGTGGCCCTCGCGGACCGCGTCCCCGATCCGCGCGCCCGGCGCGAGCGAGAACCGCAGGGTGTGGGAGCCCTGGTCGGTCTCCGGGTCCGGGTAGCGCGGGGCGCGCAGGAGGGAGAGGCGGACCGTGGTGGTCTGGCCGCCGTCGGCCCGGACGTCGCGGGTCACGTCGTGCCCGTACGTCGAGTCGTTGAGCAGGGCCACGCCCCAGCCCGGCTCCTGCGCGTGGATCCAGCGGTGGGCGCAGATCTCGAACTTGGCGGCCTCCCACGAGGTGTTGGTGTGCGTGGCCCGGTAGACGTGCCCGAACTGGGTCTCGGAGGCCGTCCGTTCGGCCTTCACGTCCAGCGGGAAGGCGGCCTTGAGGAACTTCTCCGTCTCGTGCCAGTCCACGTCCGTGACGATGTCGACCCTCTTGGCCCCGGCGCGCAGCGTGATCTGCTGGACCGCCTTCGACCGCCCGAAGGAGCGGGTCACGCGTACGGTCGCCGAGCGCGGGCCGCTCCCGGTGACCTCCAGCCGGTCCAGCTCCACGAGGTCGGTGACCCGGTTGCGGTAGAACTCGTCGATGTCCCAGGCGTCCCACATGTTCGGGAAGTCGGGGTGGATCTGCAGCAGGTTCGCCGCGGCGCCCGGGGCGACGGACTCGCGGCGCGCCTCCAGGTCGTAGACGGAGACGATCAGCCCGCGGGCGTCGATCTCCACCAGCAGCCGGCCGTTGGCCAGGATGTGGCCACCGCCGTGCCGCTCCTCGACCGTGACCGGCTCCCGGGCCTCGACGGGACGGCCCGCTCCGCCGGCCGGGACGCCGCGACGGGTGTGCGGGGCGCAGTTGAAGACCAGCTCCTCGTCGCCCTGGCCCGCCAGCGCCTGCTGTGCGGCGAGGGTGATCCCCTCGAGCTCCTCGCGTACCGCCGCGTACGTCTCGCGCGCCTCGCGGTGCACCCAGGCGATGGAGGAGCCCGGCAGGATGTCGTGGAACTGGTGGAGGAGCACCGTCTTCCAGATCCGTTCCAGGTCCTCGTACGGGTACGCGTACCCCGCGCCCCGCACCGCGGCCGTCGCCGCCCACAACTCGGCCTCGCGCAGGAGTGATTCGCTGCGCCGGTTGCCCTGTTTGGTCTTGGCCTGGGAGGTGTAGGTGCCGCGGTGCAGCTCCAGGTAGAGCTCGCCGGCCCAGACGGGCGCGTCCCCGTACTCGGCGTGGGCCTTCTCGAAGAAGGCGTCCGGGCGCTCGATCCGGACCTTCGGGGAGCCTTCCAGGTCGCGCTGGCGGCGGGCGCGGGCGAGGTGTTCGCGGGTGGGGCCGCCGCCGCCGTCGCCCCAGCCGAAGGGGGCCAGCGAGCGTGAACCGTGTCCCTTCTCGCGGTAGTTGCGGGCGGCGTGGGCCAGTTGGGCGCCGCCGAGGTCGCAGTTGTAGGTGTCGACGGGCGGGAAGTGGGTGAAGACGCGGGTGCCGTCGATGCCCTCCCACCAGAAGGTGTGGTGGGGGAACCTGTTGATCTGGGACCAGGAGATCTTCTGGGTCAGGAACCACTTGGAGCCGGAGAGCTTCACGATCTGCGGCATCGCGGCGGTGTAGCCGAAGGAGTCGGGGAGCCAGACGTTCTGGGTCTCGATGCCGAACTCGTCCAGGAAGAACTTCTTGCCGTAGAGGAACTGGCGGGCCATGGCCTCGCCGCCGACCATGTTGGTGTCGGACTCCACCCACATGCCGCCGACCGGTACGAACTGCCCGTCCGCGATCTTCTTCTTGATCCGTTCGAAGAGCTCGGGCCGGTACGTCTTGATCCAGTCGAGCTGCTGGGCCTGCGACATCGCGAAGACGAACTCGGGGTGGCGGTCCATCAGGCCGACCATGTTGGACGCGGTGCGCGAGACCTTGCGCACCGTTTCGCGCAGCGGCCACAGCCATGCGGAGTCGATGTGGGCGTGGCCGACCGCGCTGACGCGGTGCGCCGAGGCGTTGGACGGGGCGGCGAGCACCCCGGCGAGACAGGCACGGGAGGCGGGTGCGGTGCCGGGCACGTCGCCGAGGTCGAGCGCGTCCAGCGCCGCGCCGAGGGCCCGCAGGATCTCGTACCGGCGGGCGTCCTGGGTGTCGAGCTGGGTCATCAGGTCGTAGAGCACCTCCAGGTCCTGGACCAGCTCCCAGACCTCGGTCTCGAAGACGGTGAGCTCCATCCGGGCGAGCCGGTACAGGGGCTGGTCGCCGCTGGTCGGCAGGTCCCCCTCGTACGTGGCCGCGTGGTCGACCAGGACCGGGTTGGAGGCGGCCTCGACGTACCACTCGACGTGCTCGCCGCCCTCCGCACGGTCGGCCACGCGCACCCAGTCGTTGTACGGGTTGAGGGCCTTGACCTCGCCGCCGTCGGCCCGGTGGACCAGGCCCTCGCACTGGAACCCGGGCATCATCCGGTCGAAGCCGAGGTCGAGGACGGCTTCCACCGTACGGCCCGCCCAGTCGGCGGGTACCGTGCCGGTGACCTTGAACCAGGTGGTGCCCCAGGCCGGGCCCCACGGGTCGCCGACCGCGCAGGGTTCGTAGCGCGCCGCGAGGCCCTCGGCGACGGGGACGGGCTCGCCGGGGGCCTCCCAGCGCTCGACGGTCAGCGGGACCGCGCGGGAGTGGACGGCGGGCTTGACGCGCTCCTTGAGGACCCGGCGGAGACGGTGCTCGGTGATGCTGCGGTCGTCGTGCATGACGGCTGCTCCAAGGGAGGTGTCGGTAGGGACGGTAGTGGGCTCAGGTCTTGACGGCTCCCTCGCCCACGCCCTTGAAGAAGAAACGCTGGAGGGCGAAGAAGAGGAGCATCATCGGGATGAGCGCGGCCATCGCGCCGGCGGCGACGAGTCGCTGGTCGTTGACCGTGGTGGCGCCGGCCAGGGTCTTCAGGCCGAGCTGCAGGGTGTAGTTGTCGCTGTCGGTGAGGATGAGCAGGGGCCACAGGAAGTCGTCCCACGCGCCCATGAAGCTGGTGATGCAGACGACGGCCAGGGCGCCCTTGGCGGCGGGGAGGAAGACCCGGGTGAAGCGGGTCCATTCGCCCGCCCCGTCCAGGACCGCGGCCTCCTCGACCTCCTTGGGCACGGCCAGGAAGGCCGCCCGCATGACCATGATGTTGAGCACGGAGACCGCTCCGGGAAGCCAGACGCCGATGAGGGTGTCGACCAGGCCCATCTCGCGGACCGTGAGGAACATCGAGATCATCACGGACTCGAAGGGGAACATCAGGGTCGCCACGAGCACGGTGAAGACGACCCGGCGGCCCTTCCAGGCGGCCCGGGAGAGGGCGTAGCCGCCCATCGCCGCGAAGAGCATGTTCGAGGTGATCGCCAGGACGGCGACGAGGAGGGTGTTGCCGACGTACTGCAGCAGCGGGAAGGACTCGGCGACGCGGACGTAGTTGTCGAGGGTGGGCTGCGAGGGCAGCACGCCGTCGTACACGTTCTCGGTGCGGCCGCGTATCGAGGTCAGGAACTGCCAGACGATCGGGCCCAGCATGACCACGAGCATCAGCACCAGCGTGGCGTACCGCCCGGCCAGGCCGATCCGGTGGCGCCTGCGGCCGGCGGCGGTGCGCCGGGGCGGCTCCCCGCTCCCGGGGGAGGACGGTGTGCTCACCTCTCGTCTCCCTTCGACAGACGGCGGCCCAGCAGGCTGAAGACCAGGGTCAGCAGGAACAGCAGGATGGAGATGGCGGAGGCGTAGCCCGTCTCGCCGGAGAAGCCGAGGCCGACCTGCCGGATCAGGAAGGGCAGGGTGCGGGCGCCGCCGCCGGGTCCGCCGCTCTCGCCGCCGAGGATGTAGATCTCGGTGAAGACGCGCAGCGCGGAGATGGCGGAGAGGGTGCCGACCAGCAGCATCATCGGCTTCACCTGGGGGACGGTGATGCTGAAGAAGCGGCGGACGGGTCCGGCGCCGTCGATCGCGGCCGCCTCGTGGAGGGTGGCGGGGACGTTCCCGAGGGCGGCCAGGTAGAAGACCATGTAGTAGCCGAGGCCCTTCCACACGGTCACGATCATCGCGGAGACCAGCAGCATCGTGGAGTCCGTCAGGAACGGGACCGGCTCGGACACGAGGTGCAGCCGCCGGAAGACCGTGTTGACGAGACCGTCGCTGCGCAGCACCCACTGCCAGATCAGCCCGACGACCACGGCGGAGGCGATCACCGGGGTGTAGAAGGCGGAACGGAAGAAGCCGATGCCGGGGATCTTCGCCTGGACGAGGACCGCGAGGGCCAGCGGCAGGAAGACCAGGCAGGGCACGACGACCACGAGGTACAGCACGCTGTTGCCGGTCGCGACCCAGAAGTCGGGGTCGGCGAAGGCGCGCCGGTAGTTGTCGAGGCCGACGAAGCCGCCGCCGCGCAGGATCTGCGCGTCGGTGAAGGAGAGGATGACGGTGTTGACGAACGGCCAGAGGCTGAACAGCGTCACCATCGCCAGACCGGGGGCGAGGAACAGGTAGGGGGTCCACCAACGGCGGTGGAGCAGCCCGGTCTCGGTCTCCATGGCCCGCAGCGCGCGCCGCCGCCGCGCTGCTCCGCGACGCCGCTCGAACGCCGTCGTACCGCCGCCCAGGGACCCGCCGGTGGCGGCGCCGCTCACTTCTCGGCCGCGGCGGTGAGGAGCTTGTTCGCGGCCTCCTGGGCCTTCTGCACGGCTGTCCGGGGGTCCTGCTCGCCCTTGATGGCCTTCTGCATCTCGCGTACGACGGCGTCCCCGACCTGGTTGGTCCACTGGACGGGGGTGTTGGCGTCGAGCGCGGCGGTCTTCAGCTGGCCGGCGCCGACCGCGCGGGCGAGGGTCTCCGCGTCCTTGCCGTCGCCCTTGTCGGAGAAGAACGGGTCGGCGAGGCCCTGGGCGTTGGAGGGATAGATGGTGGCCTTCCTGGAGAACTCCACCTGGTTGGGGCCGTTGGTGACCCACTTGGCGAACTCGGCCGCGGCGTCGAGGTGCTTGGTGTCCTTCCTGATGCCGAGCGACTGGGCGTATATGCCGATGTGGCCGAGCTTGCCGGTGACGGCTCCGGCGACCTGGGTCTTGGCGTAGATCTGCGGGGCGTTCTGCTTGATGTCCTTGACGAAGCCCGGGGAACCAGGACCGAAGACGATCTTGCCGCCGCCGTAGAGCTGGTTGACGTCGTCCGACTTGAGCAGCGACTCCTTGGGCATGGCGCCCTGGGCGTACAGGTCCTTCATCCGCTCCACCCACCGGACGGCCTGGTCCGTGTCGAAGGTGAACCGGTCCCGCTTCTCATTGAGGATCGGGATGCCCATCTTCTGCCAGTCCCCGGGCAGCCGGCCCTTGGGGTCGGCCATGAAGGCGGAGTACCGGCCACCGGAGGTGGCGGCGATCCGCTCGGCGTAGTCGAAGAACTGCTCCACGCTCGTCGGCGGCTGCGCCGGGTCCAGGCCGGCCTTCTCGAAGAGCTCTCTGTTGTACGTGAGGATCTCCGGGGTGACGTACCAGGGGTACGCGTACACGCTGTCGCCCTTGCCCGGCAGCTTGAACTGCTCCCAGGCGCCCGGCACGTACTCCTTGGCCATCGCGCCGTCGAGTGCGGCCACGTCGGCGAGCATGCCCCGGTCGCCGAGGAGCTGGAAGGAGTCGGTGGAGAGGTTGACCACGTCCGGGAGGGCTCCGGCCTGGGCGTCGGCGACGAGCTTCTCGTTGTAGCCGTCGCCCGGGACGTCCTCCCAGCTGATCTTGACGTCCGGGTACTGCTTCTCGAAGCCGTCGATGACCGCCTGTACGTAGGCCGTGAACGTGGGCTTCAGCTGAAGGGTCCGGAAGGTGATCTCACCGGCCACCCTGCCCGTCCGCTCCGCCTCCTTCGCGTCACCGGCGCCGCCGCTCAGGCCGCAGGCGGCGGTCGAGAGGAGGCCGCCCGCCGCCAGCAGGGCCACAGCAATACGGGTCGGGTTCGAACGGGTCATCGTCGCCGCCTTTGCAGAAGTCCGGCCTCATTGCCGGAGGCGGTGCCCACGGTCGTCCGAAAGCAAGACCTCGTCAATGAGGCAGGGGGAGGGCTGGCCGGTGACGCATTGGTGCCGAATGGCACGACGGGACCCGGAGCGCCGCGAAGGCCTCGATGATTCAAGCTATGAGCTGGACTAATGCGCATTAGTTCCACGGCGGTTGGAGATGGTATCGATTCGATAACAAAGCAGCTGCTCCGGCAAAAGTTGACTTTTTATCGACGGTTCGCCCGGGGCGGGACTAATGCGCTTTAGCCGATACCGGGTTGTGCGGTCGGCACCCGCACGTCTAGATTTCACCTCGAACGGCGTGTAGCTCAGTAGCCAGAGCACCGGCCTGCACAGCCGGAGGGCGCAGGGGCAGGACCTGCCACGCCGGCCATGGACAAGAACGCCGGACAGCAACCCACCTTCGACCAGTGCCTCACCGACGAGGGCCTCGCCGGGCTGTGGTCACTGCTCGACAGCAGGCGCTACGAGCTGCGCGCACCCGAGGAGGCCGCGCTGCTCTACGTCGCGTGGCTGGTGCGCGCCGGGGAGAACGACGCCGCGGCCGGACTCGTCGAGGAGCTACGGCCCTTCGCGGACACGGTGCGGTTCGCGCCGCACCCCGCGGCCCGGCCCGTTCCGGACGCGGACGCCGTCCACGTACGCACCGTCGGCGAGGCCGCCCGGACCCTCGCGCGCCGCGCGCCCCGTCCCGGCATCGCGGCGCAGCACGAGGCCCTCACCGTCTGGCGGCCCTTCGAGGACGAGCTGCTCGACCACTGGCTGCGCGCCGAGGCGGACCACGAGCGGGGAGCCGCCCTGCTCGCGCGGTACCGGCACCTCGCGGCCACGCACACCCGCTGCACCGAGCACCTCGACCCCACGTCCAATCCGGCCGTCCTGCGCCGCGCGCTGGAGGAGGCGGTCGCCGGGCGCGAGCCGTCGCCCCGCCTCGCCGGACTGCTGCGCCACGCCCTGGCATCGATGGTCGCCGGACGCGGCCGTCCGGGCTCCGCCGAACACACCCGGCTGCGCCGGGCCCAGGCCCGGCAGGCGGGCGGGCCCGCGCACCACGACCTGGCCGCCCTCGTACTGCGCAGGCTGGCTCCGTTCGACGTGAGCCGGGGGCTGGAGGACGTCGGACCGCTCATCGGCCCGGTGACCGACGAGGAGGCCGCGGAGTCCGGGCTGCCCGCCGGGACCGTTGTCCCGGCGCCGGTACGGGCCACGGTCACCGCCGCGCGCAGCGCGCCCCTGGACACGCTGCTGGAGCGCGGGCAGATCCCTTCCGCGGAGGTGCTGGGTGAGGTGGCGCAGCAGTTGGTCGCCGCGCACACCGCCCGGGGATACGCCGACCCGTCGCTGCGTACGCTGATCGCGGCGACCTACCGGGCCCGGCGGAATCACCGGTACCCGTTGTGGTGGACCCCGGAGCAGCATGCCCGGATCACCGAGCTGCCCTGGGTCCGCGCGGTCGCCCCCTGGGCCGCCGACCCGGTGGAGCAGGCGCGCTCCACCCTGCGGACGCTCGGCGAGGCCTGTGTGCAGGCCTTCCCGGGCACCGGCCTGCCCAACCTGCTCGTACGGCAACTGTCCGGGCTCGCCCGCCTGGCGGAGCTGCCCGTACCGTTCGCCGCGGAGCCGCTCGCCGACCCGTACAGCGGTCTGGCCACTCCCGACCTCCTCGAGGCCGCCCGGACCGCCGCCGATCTGCTGCGCGGCACCGTGTACGAGCGCTACTACGGCATCGACTACGCGGCGGTACGGAAGCTGACGGGCAGCCAGGGCCGGCACGCCTTCGCGCAGTTGTGCGCCGAGCGGGCCGGGCGCCCGGGGCATCCACTGGCGAGCGACCCGGCGGTCATCGAACAGGCCCGGACCCTCAGCACCTTCAACCTCGCCACCCTGGTCGTGCACGTGGGCATCGCCCCGCGGGCCGGCTGGGACGGCCTCGCCCGGGGCGCGTTCGCCGCCGCGACCGGACGGGCGGCCACCGCCAGGGGCAGCGCGGGCGCCTGGCGCCAGCTCCTGTTCCACCTCGCGCTGTGCGACGCGGACGAGCAGGCCCGCGTACTCGCCTGGATCGACGCGCGGGCCGCCCGGCTCCCGGCGCGCACCGCCGCGCGGATCGCCGTGCCCCTCGCCGACCTCCGCCTCGCCGTCGCGCTCGCCCCGTAGCTACGGGGCGTCATGCCCCGGGACGTCCGCAACGCGGGGCGGCGCCGGCGCGGGCGACCGACCCGCGTCCGGCGCCACCGCACCGACGACCCGCTCCCGCTACTTCATGGGGTACTGGACCTTCTCCGCGAGCTTGCCGTCCTTGAAGCAGAACCGGAGCACGGTCTCGTTGCCGTTCTTGGCCTCGCCGCTGGAGATGTACCAGGAGCAGGCGCTGCCCTCGGGCTCGGCCGGGCCGCCGTCCTTGAGGGCGCTCTTGACGAAGCTTTCACCCGAAGGAAGCCTGCCGCGCACCTCGCTCTCCGCGTCGCCCGTCTTCACGGCCTCGTAGACCGCCGGGTCGACCAGGGTCTCGTCGGCCATGTCGAGGACCTTTCCCATGCCGAAGACCACGGCGACGAGGAGACCCACGCCGAGCACCAGCGCCACCGCGCACCCGATCAGACAACCCTTGCGCTGAGCCACGCCCGTTCCTCCATGTCGTTCGCGTCCGGCGGCGGTCGCCTGGACGCTCACACCCTCGCAAGGGACGGGGGACGCGGACTGTCCTCGAAAGTCGTCGGCCGTCGCAACGATCGTCGTTCGAGGTCAGGCCCTCTGATCCGTGTATACAGGGAGGAGATCGACTGTTCGGGCGCAGCGAGAGGAACCCACCGTGAGTGAGCAGACCATCGAGCCGCTGATCGTCGTGGGCGTGGACGGGTCGAACCATTCGAAGGAGGCCCTGCGGTGGGCGGTCGCGCAGGCCGCGGCGACCTCCGGCCGGGTGCACGCCGTCATGGCCTGGGAGTGGAACCGCAATCCGTTCTCCATCGGCCCGACGGCACCCGAGAGCTCCGACGCGGAGGCGCTGACGGCCGAGGAGACCGCTCGCCGGAAGCTGGCGGACACGGTCGCCTCGGCCGTCGGCACCTCCCCCGGGGTGCCGGTGTTCCGGCGCGTCGAGCAGGGATCCCCGGCGCAGGTGCTGGTCGACGCCTCGAAGGAGGCCCACCTGACGGTGGTCGGCACCCGCGGGTACGGGGGTTTCAAGGGCGCGTTGCTGGGCTCGGTGAGCCAGCAGGTCGTGCAGTACTCGGCCAGCACGGTCGTGGTCGTCCGCGAGGGCGAGGACGACAACGACTGACGGCCGACCGGACCGACGCGAGCGACGCGAGCGAACGGCTCAGGCGCCGGGGAGCAC
The DNA here is from genome assembly GCF_043201855.1 of Streptomyces sp. NPDC048257. NCBI lineage: Bacteria > Bacillati > Actinomycetota > Actinomycetes > Kitasatosporales > Streptomycetaceae > Streptomyces > Streptomyces sp. NPDC048257. The sequence continues at coordinate 636,744 of NZ_JBICZI010000002.1, read as the reverse complement.
CAGGTCCCGGGGGTCCGTGTTGGCCCCGCAGAGGATGACGGCGACCCGCTCGCCCAGCGGTTCCGGCGCACCGCGCAGCCCCGCCAGGGCGGTGGCCGCGCCCGCCTCGACCACGATCCGGTGGTCCTCCCAGAGCGCGTGCCGGGCGGCCGTGATCTCGGCGTCGGACACCAGCACCGACGTCACGTTCTTCTCTTGGGCGGCGGCCAGCGCGTCCGCCGAGACCCGGGTGGCCCCCAGGGAGTCGGCGGCGACCGAGTCCACGGCCACGTCCACGACCCGGCCCGCCGCCAGGGCCGCGTTCAGGGCCCGGCAGTTCTCCGGCTCGACCGCCACCACCCGTACGCCGTGTTCGCGCGCGGCGGTGGCGACGCCTGCGAACAGCCCGCCGCCGCCGACCGCGACGACCACCGTGTCCAGCCCGGGCAGGGCGGCATGGATCTCCTCGAGCAGGGTGCCGGCGCCCGCCGCGATGAGCGGATGGTCGTAGGCGTGGCTGCCGAGGGCCCCGCTCTCGGCGGCGAACTCCTCGCAGGCCGCCAGTGCCTGGGCGTACCGGTCGCCGACGAGTCGCACCTCGGCCCCGTACCCGCGCAGCCGTTCCACCTTCACGCGCGGGGCGTTGGCGGGCAGGAAGACGGTCGCGGGCACGGACAGCGCGCGGGCCGCCCAGGCGCAGGCGAGCCCCGCGTTGCCCCCGGAGGCGATCGTGACGCCGGCGGCCGGGAGGGCGCCGGCCTCGTGGTGGGCGGCGAGGAAGTTGCGGGCGCCGCGCGCCTTGAAGGTGCCGGTGTGCTGGAGGTACTCCAGGGCGTACCAGACGCCTTCGGCCGCGGGCGCCACGGTGACGGGCCGCACCCCGCCCGCGATCCGGGCGGCGGCGGCCCGTACGGCGGCGTGGTCCAGCTGCTGGGCCGGTACTGGTTGCATGGACTGTCTCCCCATCGGGTCGGGCGGTGGGCCGGGCGGGCGGAGCGGGGCTGTCGGGCCGGGCGGCCTCGATCAACCGGTGGGCCGGGCGGCCTCGATCAGCTGGTGCAGGGCGCCGTAGTACACCTCGTGGTCCGTCAGGGAGGGCAGTACGTCGGGCAGTCCGCCGGAGAGCACGGGGAACTCCTCGGGATCCAGCGCGGCGAGGGCCGCCCGCGAGGCGCCGGTGGCCGCGGCCGGATCTCGGTGGTCGACGAAGGCCGCGCTGCCCAGAGTGAGCAGGTACATGCGGCGGTAGACGGTCATCGCCTCGGCGACGGTCATCCCGGCGGCCACGCTGTCGGCGAGGGCGGGCTCGACGAGCCGGGCCAGCAGCTGCCGCCCGAGCCAGGGCCGGCCGCCACGCAGCACCAGCAGCCCGGGGTGGGCGGTGAGCAGCAGGTACAGCGCGCGGAACCGCTGCTCGGTGGCCTGCGCCCAGTCCGTGCCGGCGGGGATCTCGGGCAGCTGCCCGGCGAGGTGCTCGGTGCACAGGTCGAGCAGGCCGGCGAGGTCGGTGCAGCGGCGCTGGACGGTGGCGTGGGAGACCTCGAGCCGGTCGGCGAGGGTGCGGAAGCTCAAGTGGCCCGGCCCCTGGTCGTCGAGGATCCGCAGGGCGGCGACGGCGATGGCCTCGGGGGTCGCACGGTCCAGGGCAGCTGATCTTCTCGGCATAGATACAACGTAACATACGATGTATCTGCACTTTCGTGTGACATCGATTGCAGCCATATTGCTGGTCATCAGCCGACAATCAGCGACTTGTGTTGACAGTGGGTAGTCACCTCGGTGCACTGGGCGCACGACTGCCCCCACGTCAAGGAGACTCCGTGCCGCCTCGCCTGCGTGCGACGCTCCCCTGTCTGACCGCGGCCGCCCTGTTCACCCTCGCGCTCTCCCCCGCCCCGGTGGCGGCCGAGCCCCGGGCGACGTCGGACACCCCGCTCGCGCTCACTCCTCCCATGGGCTGGAACAACTGGGCGCATTACATGTGCGACATCGACGAGGCCAAGGTGGTCGCCAACGCCGACGCGCTCGTGTCCACCGGGCTCGCCGCCAAGGGCTACGACACGGTGACCGTCGACGACTGCTGGATGACCAAGAGCCGGGACGCGCAGGGCAGTCTGGTCGTCGACACGGCGAAGTTCCCGCACGGCATGGCCTGGCTCGGCGAGTATCTGCACGCCAAGGGGCTGAAGTTCGGCATCTACCAGGACGCGGGCTCCCTCACCTGCGAGAAGTACCCGGGAAGTGGCGCCCCCCAGGGCGGCGGCGAGGACCACTACGCCCAGGACGCACGGCAGTTCGCCTCCTGGAAGGTGGACTACGTCAAGATGGACGGCTGCAATCTGTGGGTCCCCGAGGACACGACCAAGGAGCAGGCCTACCGGGACGCCTACAACGCCGTCGCGAAGGCCCTGCGGGAGAGCGGCCGGGACATGGTCCTCTCGGCCTCCGCGCCCGCCTACTTCCAGCAGGGTGAGTGGGGCGGCTCCGACTGGCACAGGGTTCTCGGCTGGGTCGGCGAGACCGGCCAGCTGTGGCGCGAGGGCAAGGACATCAAGGTCTACAACCCGGCCGCGCCCGCCACCTCGCGGTGGAGCGCGGTCCTGGGCAACTACGGCTACAACCGCTGGCTCGGCCGGTACGCGGGCCCCGGCAACTGGAACGATCCCGACTTCCTGATCGCCGGCGCCCCCGGCCTCACCGCCGCCGAGGGCCGCAGCCAGGTCGCCCTGTGGGCCATGATGGCGTCCCCCTTCATCCTGTCCTCCGACGTCTCGAAGCTGACGCCCGCGGGCCTGGAGGCCCTCGGCAACACCCGGATGATCGACCTGGACCAGGACCCGATGGGCCGCCAGGGCTCCGTGGTGTCCTCCAACGCCACCTTCGAGATCCTGGTGCGGCCGCTGGCGAACGGCGACCGCGCGGTGGCCGTGCTCAACCGCTCGGCCACCGCCCGGGACATCAACGTGCCCCTCGACGAGGTCGGCCTGACCCACTGCACCGCGAGCGCCCAGGACCTGTGGAGCGGCACGAGCCGCGAGGTCTCCGAGACGCTGACCGGGAAGGTGGCCGGGCACGACACCGGCGTCTGGCGGCTCAGCCCGCGCGGCTGCGCCGAGGCCGTCCCGACCGGGCAGGTCGTCGGTGACGGCGCCCGGTGCGCCGACGGGGCCAACACCACCGGCGTCGGCGCCGTGGTGATGGCCGCCTGCACCGGAGCCCCCGACCAGCGGTGGACCGTGGGCGCCGACGGGAGCCTGCGGCTGGCCGGCGAGTGCCTGTCGGTGGGCGAGGACCGCGTCGTGGAGCTGGCCGACTGCGCGAGGCAGCCGGAGCAGCAGCCCGGCCAGAGCTGGTCGCACCGCCGCGACGGAGCCCTCGTGGAGGGGGCCGGCGGGCTGTGCCTGACGGCTCCCGTGGCCACGGCTCCGGCCGAACGGCTGCGGCTGACCGACTGCGGCGACCACCAGGTCGACCAGGCCTGGGCCCTGCCGGTCTGACGGGCCGGGCCAACCGATGAGGAACCCGATGCACCGCAGCGGACGCGGGCCGGCCGCCCCGCGCCGCCCGCTCGCGCTCGCCGCCCTTCCCGCGGCGCTGCTGGCGCTGATCTGCGCGGGGCCCGCGCCCGGGGCCACCGCCCCGGCCGCGGGGTCGCCCGCACCCGCCGGCGTACGGACGGACGGACGGGTCCTGGCGCCCGCCGGGGCGGCCCGGAGCCCGTACCGGGCCCGCACCTTCGACGTCGAGCCCGCGCGGGCCGCCCTGGAGCGGCTGCTTCCGCGCCACTGGCGGCAGTTCGCCCTGGAGCCCGGCACCACCGCCGGCGCCGACACCTTCACCGTGTCCGGGACCACCGGCGCGATCACCGTGCGCGGCAGCACCGGCGCCACCCTGCTCACCGGGGTCGGCTGGTACCTCCAGCACGTCGCCGGGGTCGACATCGGCTGGCCCGGCGACAGCATCGGCATGCTGCCCGCCCGGCTGCCGGCCGTCCCCGCGCCGGTCACCCGCCGCGCCGAGGTCCCGCACCGGTACGCGCTGAACGACACCGACGACGGCTACTCCGGCCCGTACCGCTCCTTCGAGGAGCACCAGCGGCAGATCGACCTGCTCGCCCTGCACGGCATCAACGAGGTGTTCGTGCAGGTGGGCGCCGAGTACCCGTACTACCGGGCGCTCCAGGGCTTCGGCTACTCCGCCGAGGAACTGCGGCAGTGGATCCCCGGCCCCGGCCACCAGAGCTGGTGGCTGCTGCAGAACCTGAGCGGTTTCGGCGGTCCGGTCTCCGAGCGGCTGATGCGCGAGCGCGCCGAGCTGGGCGGGCGGATCACCGAGCAGCTGCGCGGGCTCGGCATGACCCCGGTGCTGCCCGGATACTTCGGCACCGTGCCGCCCGGGTTCGCCGCGCGCAACCCGGGGGCGGCCACGGTGGCGCAGGGCGACTGGGCGGGCTTCGACCGCCCGGACTGGCTGGACCCCGCCTCCCCCGTGTTCGGCAGGCTGGCCGCCGCGTACTACGCCGAGCAGCGCGAGGTGTTCGGGGACAGCACGATGTACCGGATGAGCCCGCTGCACGAGGGCGGCCAGACCGGATCCGTCGACGTGGGGGCCGCGGCCGGCGCCATCCAGGGCGCGCTGCACGCCGCCCACCCGGGTGCGCTGTGGGCGGTGCTGGGCTGGCAGGACGACCCCACCGCCGAGCTGCTGGCCGGGGTGGACACCTCGAAGCTGCTGATCCTGGACGGGCTCTCCGACCGGTACAACCGGCTGGACCGCGAGGCCCGTTGGGGCGGGGTCCCGTACGCGATGGGCACCATCTACAACTTCGGCGGGCACACCACGGTCGGCGCGAACAGCTCGGTGTGGATCGAGCGGTTCGGACCCTGGCGGGACAAGGCGAACAGTGCCCTCGCCGGGATCGCCTACCTCCCGGAGGCCACCGGGACCAATCCGGCGGCCTTCGACCTGTTCACCGACCTGGCCTGGGAGCGCGGTCCGATCGACCAGCGCGCGTGGTTCGCCGGCTTCGCGGCCCGCCGCTACGGCCGCCCCGACGCCGAGGCCGCCGCGGCCTGGGAAGAGCTCCGCAAGGGGCCGTACAGCACCTCCTCGGGGCTGTGGTCGGAGTCGCAGGACAGCCTGTTCACCGCCCGGCCGAGTCTGGCCGCGGCCGGGGCGGCGTACTGGAGCCCCAGGTCCATGCGCTATCCGGCCGGTTCGGTGCGCAAGGCCCTGGACCACCTGCTGAAGGTGGATCCGGCGCTGCGCGGCTCCAGTGCCTACCGCTTCGACCTGGTGGACACCGCCCGCCAGGCCCTCGCCAACCACTCGCGGGTACTGCTGCCCCGGATCAAGGCGGCGTACGAGGCCAAGGACCTGACCCGCTTCCGCGCGCTGACGGCCGAATGGCAGGACGGGATGCGGAAGTTGGACGCGGTCACCGGATCCGACCCCGGCTTCCTCCTCGGCACCTGGCTCTCCGCGGCCCGTTCCTGGGGCGCCGACCGGGCCGAGCAGGACCGGTACGAGTACGACGCGCGCTCGCTCCTCAGCGTGTGGGGCCGCCGCAGCACCAGCGAGGGCGGTTTCCTGCACGACTACGCGAACCGCGAATGGAGCGGCCTGATCTCGGAGTTGTACGCCCCGCGGTGGGAGCGCTACTTCGCCTCGCTGGACGAGGCGCTGGTGGGCAAGGCCGCGCCGCGGGAGATCGACTGGCACGCCTTCGAGGCGGAGTGGGCCGGGCGGACCACCCCCCACCCGAACCGGCCGAGCGGGGACCCGTACCGTCTGGCCGCGCAAATCGCGACGGCCCTGCCCCCGGCGGCTGCCGCCCGCTGACGTGCACCGCGGCCCGGCCCGGACACCGCTTCGCCCTGCGCCCGGGCCGGGCCGCGGGCGAAGCGGTGTCCGGGCCGCGGGAAGGGTCATGGCCTTCGCTTCCGCCTCGCCCGTGCGGCCCCGGCGGCCGCCAGGCCGAGAACGGTCATCGAGGCGGCCGAGACCAGCAGCGTCTCCCGGGCTCCGAGCCCGGCCACCAGCGGCCCGCCCAGCGCGGTACCGAGCGGGACGGCGAGCACGCGGACCGCCGAGCTCGCGGCCAGGGTCTGCGCAAGCAGGTCCCGCGGGGCCGAGCGCTGGAAGAGGGCGGTGGACAGCGAGGCGTACGGAGGCCAGAGCAGACCGGCGGCGGCGAACCCGGCGACGGCGACGGCCGTCGGCGCTCCCAGCCCCGTCGGCAGCATGAACACGCCGAAGGCGACCACGATGCCGGTCGTGGCCGGCCACATCGGCAGCCGGCTGAGGTATCCGGTCAGCACGGAGCCGAGGACGGCGCCGACACCGAACGCGGTGTAGAAGGCGGCCAGCAGACCTGCGGGACCGCCCAGACCGTCCGACACGTACAGCGGCAGGGCGACGTACACGGGACCGAAGAGGCAGAAGAAGCCGAAACTCAGGCCGAGCAGCCCCAGCAGGGCCGGAGTGCGGCGGATGACGGCGAAGCCCGCGGCACGGGAGCCGCCGCTCTCCTCGGGTGCGGGCGCCTCGTCCCGCGGGACTCCGAAGAGGAACGTGACGGCCAGGACGAGGAACGTCGCCGCGTCGACGGCGATCACGGTCGCGGCACCACCGCGCAGGATGAGGGCGCCGGCGAGCGGCGGCCCGAAGACGGTGGAGAGCGAGCCGATGGCGGACAGGACGGCGTTGCCGGCCAGATGGTCGCGCTCCGGCAGCAGTCGGGCCAGCAGGGTGTAGACACCGGCCTGGCCCCACGAGTGGAGCACGGAGGACGCGGCGAGCAGCCCGACGTACAGCTCGATGCTCAGGGTCCCGAGGGCGTGACACACGGGGATCGCGCCCAGGGCGACGGCGCGCAGCAGGGCGTCGCAGGCGACCAGCCGGGCCGGGGAGCGGTGGCGCAGGAACCGCCCGAGAAGGACTGCGCCCGCGGCGCCGGAGAGGGTGTAGGCGGCGGCCGCCAGCGCGACCCACAGGCCGCGTTCGGCCGCCGGGGCGATCTCGATCGCCAGCCAGCTCACGGCGACCACTGCCATGCCGTCGCCGAGGGACGAGACGGTGAACCCCGGTAACAGCCGGCGCAGCGTCGAGTGGGTGAGCACCGGCCAGTAGGGCGAGGTGCGGACGGTCCGGCCCGGCTTCAGGGGCACGGCTTCTGCTCTTTCGGGGAATGACGGGGCTCCATGACGCCATCCTCACCGCGTCCCCCGGCGTCGCCGCGCCCTTTCACTCTGGGCATGATCCTTTCACCCAGGGCAGAAGACGCCCGCACTGCTCCCCCACCGGGGGCACGGGGGCAGGGCGGCAGGGCCGCACGGCGGCACGGCGGCGGCACGGAGCCGCCCCGGCGCGGCACACTGGCCATGTGGAGGCAGACCCGAGCCGTCCCGCGCGGCTGCGGCGCACGATGGGCGCCGTCAGCGGGATCGTCGCGGCCATCGCCGGGCTGGTGCTCGCGCAGCTGACGGCGGCGGTCGTCCGGCCCGAGGCCGCGCCGGTCACGGCCGTCGGCGGGGCGGTGGTCGACCTGACGCCGGTGGCCGTCCGGGAGTGGGCGATCCGGCTGTTCGGCACCTCCGACAAGCTGGTGCTGGGCGTCGGCATCCTCGCCGTCCTGGCCGCGGTCGCCGTCGGGGCCGGGCTGCTCGCCGTACGCCACCTCCCGGCCGGGATCGCGGTCGTGGGCGGCTTCGGGCTGGTGGGGGCGCTGGCCGCGCTCAGCAGGCCGGAGGCCGGCTGGCGGGACGCGCTGCCCTCACTGGTGGGCGCGCTGGCCTCGGCCGGGGTGCTGTACCTGCTGGTCACGGCGGCGACGCGGTCCCGCCCGGCCGGGGCGCCGCACGGCGGAACCGGATCGATGGACCGGCGCGGCTTCGGACGGCTGGTCGTCGCGGTCCTGGCGGCCTCGGCGGGGGCCGGGCTCGGCGCACGGCGGCTGGGTGCCCACGGCTCGGCGGACGCCACCGCCTCCCGGGCCCGCTTCGTCCTCCCCCGGCCCACCGTGCCCGCGCCGCCGGTGCCCGCCGGGGCCGACCTGCGGGTGCCCGGCCTCGGCCCCTTCCTCACCCCGAACCAGGACTTCTACCGGGTGGACACCGCGCTGGTCGTCCCCCGCGTGGACGCGGACACCTGGCGGCTGCGCATCCACGGGGAGGGGGTGACCAGGCCCCTCGCCCTCGACCTGCGGCAGCTCCTCGCCCGCCCGCTGGTCGAGCACGACATCACCCTCACCTGCGTGTCCAACGAGGTCGGCGGCGGGTATGCGGGCAACGCCCGCTGGCTCGGCGTGCGCCTCGGGGACCTGCTCCGCGAGGCGGGGGTACGGCCGCCGTCCCAGGGCGGACGGGCCGACCAGCTCGTCGCGCGTTCGGTGGACGGCATGACCATCGGCACGCCGGTCGAGACCGTCATGGACGGCCGGGCCGCGCTGCTCGCCGTCGGCATGAACGGCCAACCGCTGCCCTTCGCCCACGGGTTCCCGGTCCGGATGGTCGTCCCGGGCCTGTACGGGTACGTCTCCGCCTGCAAGTGGCTCGCCGAGCTGCGACTGACCACCTTCGCCGCCTACGACGCGTACTGGGTACGCAGGTCCTGGGCCCAGCAGGCTCCGGTCAAGACCCAGGCACGGATCGACACCCCCCGCCCGTACGCAGGTCTGGCGCCGGGCCGGGTGGCGGTGGCCGGGGTGGCGTGGGCCCAGCACCGCGGGATCGAGCGGGTCCAGGTGAGGGTGGACGGCGGCGCCTGGCAGGAGGCGCGGCTCGGGGCCGCGGACGGCGTGGACACCTGGCGACAGTGGGTGTGGCCGTGGGAGGCCACCCCCGGGCAGCACACCCTGGAGGTCCGCGCCACGGACGGCACGGGCACGGTCCAGACGGGAACCCGCACCGGGACCGTCCCCGACGGGGCGACCGGATGGCACAAGGTGAACGTCCGCGTCCGGGCCCTGGCATGAAGGCGTCCGCCCCGGCGGACACCCCCAAGACGCTCCTCAGCGGCGCGCCAGGCGGACCGGGAGTGACCGGACGTTGTTGCTGATGAAGCTGCGCTGGTAGGGGAGTTCGGCCTCCGGTACCGCCAGGTCGAGGTCGGGGAAACGGGTGAAGAGCCGCTCCAGGGCGGTCGTGGCCTCCAGCCGGGCGAGCGGGGCGCCGATGCAGTAGTGGGCGCCGTGGCCGAAGGCGAGGTGGCGGGCGGCCGTGGGGCGGGTGATGTCGAAGCGGTCGGCGTCCGGGCCGTGGAGGGCCTCGTCGCGGCCCGCCGCGCTGTACCCGGCCAGCACCGGGGTGCCCTGCGGGATCACCGTCCCGTCGACGGTCACGTCGCGGGTGGGGTAGCGGAAGGGGAACCAGCTGACCGGGGTGTCCCAGCGCAGCGTCTCGTCCACCACGTCCGACCAGGTCGCCTTGGAGTCCAGGACGAGGGCGAGCTGGTCGCGGTGGGCGCACAGGGCGCGGACGGCGTTGACGACGAGGTTGAGGGTGGTCTCGTGGCCCGCGACGAGCATCAGCCGCATGGTGCCGATGAGTTCGATCTCGCTGAGCCGGTCCCCGTCGCCCTCGCGGGCCGCGATCAGGGCGCTGGTGAGGTCCTCGCCCGGATTCTCGGCGCGGGCGGCCGCGATGGTCGACGTCAGGGCCATGAGTTCCCGGAGGGCGGCCATCTTCTCGGCCGGGGAGATGTCGGTGGCGACGACCACCGTGTTGGTGAGCTGGTGCAGCCGGCTCCGGTGCTCGGGGTCCACGCCGAGCAGCTCGCAGATGACGTTCATCGGGAGCGGGAGGGCGAAGTGCGTGTACAGGTCGGCGATCCCGTCGGCGGAGTCGGCCGCGGCCCGCCCCAGGTCGTCGAGGAGTTCGGTGGTGAGCGCCTCGATGCGTGGCCGCAACCGCTCCACCTGGCGGATGGTGAAGGCCTTGCCGACCAGCCCGCGCAGGCGGCGGTGGTCGGCCTCGTCCGCGGTGTGCATGCCCTGGGCGTCCGCGAAGACGCGCAGCGGCCAGTCCGCGGGGATGGTGCCGTCGTGCAGGGCCGGGAAGTGCCGGGCGTTCTTGCCCACTTCGGGGTGGGCGAGGAACTCCTTGAGCGCTTCGTGCCCCAGGACGACCGCTCCGCGCACCTCGCCGGGGAGTACGACCTCCGCCACCGCGCCGTGCTCGGCGCGCAGCCGGGCGTTGAGGGCGTGCGGGCAGCCGCCGAGGGGGTCGATCACGTGCGGGGTGCCCGAACCCTGCGGGACGGGTGAGATGGGGGACGACAAACCGGTGCTCCTGACCTGGTGGACGGGACTCGGTCAACAGTGCGTCCTCGTGGGCGGGTTGGACAAGCCCACCCCCGCCCCGTCTCAGAACCAGTTGAGCGTGAGGGTGAAGCTGGTGCCCGCGGTGGCTCCGCCGGCATCGCTCGCGGTGGCCGTGACCTGGAAGGCGCCGCTGCCCCAGGGCTTGCCGCCGATCCGCCCGGAGGCGCTGTCCAGGGTCAGGCCCCAGGGCAGGCCGGTGGCCACGTAGCGGACGGGGGGCTCCGCGCCGGTCGTGGTGAGCTGGATGGTGCAGGACTGGTTGAACCTGCACGTCTGCGGGCCGGGGTCGATGAACTGCAGACCACCGGGCGTCGGGGTCGGTGTGGGAGTCGGGGTCGGGGTCGGGGTGGGCGTGGGCGTGGGTGTCGGAGTGCCGTCGCAGCCCGGGGTGGCCTCCGGCGGCAGCGGTACCCGCCAGATCTGCGGGTCGTTCTCCGATCCGACCAGCAGGTTCGTGCAGTCGGCGTACGTCACCGTCTCCCCCTGCGACTGGGCCGGGAGGGCGACGTCCGCGAGCTTGACCCCGGCCGTGTCGTACACGGAGGCCGTGTTGGCGCCCAGCGGACCGCCGCTGCGCAGGGCGTACGAGGCACCCGAGGGCGAGAACGCGCCGTCGGTGGCGAACACGGGCCCGGGCCGGACGGCGGTGAGGGTGTTGACTTGCCCGGTCACCGGGGGCAGCGGGGCCTGGTACAGCCGGCCGGCGGCTCCGATGAGCTTGCTGGCGACGTAGAGCCGGCCCGTCACCGGATCGGAGAGCAGGGACTCGGCGTCGTGCTTGCCGTCGGCGTAGGAGAAGCGGTAGGTCACGGGCGTGACCGTGGCGTTGGTGAGCTGGTCGGGCTCGGCGAAACGGTGCACGGTGATCTCCGCGCGTCCGCTGAAGTTGTCCCCGATGTCGCCGACCAGGATCGCCGGGCCGCCGCCCGGGTCCTTGCCGAGCGCCAGCCCCTCCCAGTCGGTGTTGCCGACGCCGGAGACGGTGAAGGTGGCCAGGAGCCGGCCGGTGGCGCTGTTGCAGTCGATGGCGAAGACCTGAGGGGTGTTCCCGCTGTCGTTGACGGCGTAGAAGACCCCCGGGTGTTTGCGGCTCATGGCGAGGCCGCTGAGCTCGGCGAGACCGCCGGGGAGGGTGCACTTCTTCTCCGGCGCCAGGGCCTCGGCGCCGGCCCGCGGGGCGGCGGGGACGGTGGAGGAGGCGGGGACGGTGGAGGCGGTGGGGGCCGTGGAGGCGGTGGCGCTGGTCATCCAGGCGAGTGCGGGCAGGATCGTGGCGAGGGTCGCGGTCGCGAGGGCGGCGGCCCGTGGGGGTGTCAGGAGTCGGGACATGCGCACAATGTGCGGGCACATCAGCGGGCCTGCCAGGCCCAATCCCCTCCCGTTTGAGCATCGTTCAATGCCGCGGTGGCATGTCCGGTCAGCGCACCGGCTCCCGGACGGGCCCCTTGTGCCCCGCCTGCACGATGAACGCACGGGCGGCACGGCTCAGCGGCCGCCGGGCGTGGGCGATGCCCACCGGCCGCAGCAGCGGCGGCATGAAGGAGCGGATCTCGGCGCGGCTCCCGAACGCCCGGAGCACCACGTCCCGGTACCAGATGAGCGAGCCGCGGCCGTCCGTCACGCCCGTCACCCAGGCGAGCCGTTCGTCGACCTCCAGGGTGGGGACGGGCCGCACCCCGAGGCAGCTGAACATGGCCTCCATCTCGGTGCGTCGCCCGGTCCCCGGGGTGGGCAGCACCATCGGCAGCCCGTCGAGCATGCGCAGGGGCATCGGGTGGGGCAGCCGGGACCCGAGGGGGGAGATGAGCACCACCTCGCGCTCCTGGATGAAGTGGGTGGAGAGCTCCTTGTCGACGGGCAGGTCGACCAGCGCCAACTCCGCTCTCCCCTGGTTCAGTTCCTCGACCAGTGCCTCTCTGCTGTCGTGCTGCTGGAGCCGGACGTCGACGGTCGGGTGCCGTCCGGCGAAGGCCGCGATCAGGTCCGTGGCCAGGTCGAGGGCGAGGGTGGGCGTGGTGACGAGGGTCAGGACGGCCCGGGTGCCGCCGCCGTGCGGGGTCCCGATGTCGTCGATGGCCTCCACCGCGTTGAGCACGGTGCGGGCCAGCCGGACGACCCGGGCCCCCTCCGGCGTGAGGTCCACCCCCCTTCCCCGGCGGGCCAGGAGCTCGACTCCGAGATCGCGCTCCATGGCCTGGACTGCCCTTGACAGCGCGGACTGGGCGACGAACACCGAGGCGGCCGCTCCGGTGATGGACCGGCAGTCGGCGACGGCGACGAGGTAGCGGAGCTGCGCGAGCGTGGGGGTCATGACCGGACGGTAACCTCGCGAGGCTGTACCCGTAAGGGCTCGTCGGGTGAACAACTGACCGGGTCCGGTGTCACGGTCATGCCCGGTCGACGGCTAGGCATGCCGGTGCGGCATACCCGCGAGGACGCGGTACGCCGGCCCGCCCGGCGGGAGCCCGGCCCGCCCGGGCGGAGAACGCCGCAGGCCACCGGCTCGGCCGGGGGGTGTCGTGGGTCCGCCCGGGCGGGATTCCGGGTGCTCCGCGGGCCCCGATGGTGCGAAGCATCGTATTCCGCATGGCTGTTGACAGTGCACGGCGGCCACCGCACGATGCATCCCGGCATGCGGGTGTTTGACCACGGTTCAAGCCCGCCGTACCCGCGGTGGGTGCCCCGGCCGGTGTGCGTGACCGCCGCACTCCCCCTCCTGCACCCCGCCCCGCACTGCCGTTGCACGGCTCGTCGGCTCGCCGGTACGACCGCTCGTCGTCGTTCGTCCGCTCTTCCGTCCTGCATCGCGCCATGTCACCCAGCATTGGAGCGCCCGTGACCCCCCATCACCCGCAGCCCGCCGCCACCCGTGACCTGGTCGTCGCGGTCAGCCCCTTCGAGGAGCCCCACCCGGCCGTCGTGACCGCCGCGGAGCGCGCCGGGGCCCTCGGGCTCCTCGACCTCGGCCGGGACCCCGGCGCCGCACGGCGCGGCTTCGCGGAGCTGGGCCGCCGGCCGGCAGGCGGCGCCCGGTACGGGGTGCGGGTTCCCGCCGGCTGCCCGCTCGGCCCCGGGGAGCTGCCCGCCGCGGTGGACACCGTGCTGCTCGCCGACCCCACCGCGCACACCCCCGAGCGGGTGGCCGCATGGGCCGCGGCGGCCGGGCGCCCCCGCGTGTGGGCCGAGGTCACCGGTGCGGCGGAGGCCCGGACCGCCGTGGCCGCGGGGGCGGGCTCGCTGGTCGCCAAGGGGCACGAGGCCGGCGGCCGGGTCGGCCCGGCCACCACCTTCGTACTGCTCCAGCAGCTTCTGGCCGACCCCGGAATCCCGGTACCCGTACGGGCCTACGGCGGAATCGGGCCACACACGGCGGCCGCGGCCGTCGCGGGCGGAGCCGCCGGAGTGCTGCTCGACGTACAACTGGCCCTGACCGCCGAGGCCGAGGCCGCGCTGCCGGAGGAAGTCTGCGCCGCGCTCCGGGCGATGGACGGCTCGGAGACCCGACTGGCCGACGGGCACCGGGTGTTCGCGCGGCCCGACCTCACCCCGCCCGAGGGGCCCGTCCCCACCCTGCTCGGCGCCCGTGACCTACGGACCCAGCTGCTGCCCGTCGGACAGGACGGGGCCTCGGCGGCCCGGCTGGCCGCCCGCCACCGGACCACCGGCGGCGTCGTGCAGGCCGTACGGGCGGCCATCGCCGGGCACCTGGAGGCGGCGGTGCGGTCCCGGCCCCTCGCGCGCCCGCTGCCCGTCGCGCAGGGCCCGATGACCCGGGTGAGCGACCAGGCGGCCTTCGCCGCGGCGGTGGCCGCCGCGGGCGGGGTCCCGTACCTGGCGCTCGCGGTGATGGAGGGCCCGGACGTACGCCGGCTGCTGGCGCAGACGGCCGAGCGGCTCGGGGACCTCCCCTGGGGCGTGGGCCTGCTCGGCTTCGCCCCGCCCGAGCTGCGGCAGGAGCAGCTGGCCGCCGTGACCGAGGCCCGTCCGCCCTACGCCATCATCGCCGGCGGCACCCCGGCGCAGGCGGCCCCGCTGGAGGCGGCCGGGATCCGGACCCACCTGCACGTGCCCTCCCCCGGCCTGCTGGAGCGGTATCTCGCCGAGGGAGCGCGGCGGTTCGTCTTCGAGGGGCTGGAGTGCGGAGGTCACGTCGGGCCGCGCGCCTCGTTCCCGCTGTGGGAGGAACAGATCGAGCGGCTGCTGGCCTGCCCCGAACCCGAGGCCCTGGACCTGCTGTTCGCGGGCGGGATCCACGACGAACGCTCCGCCGCGATGGCGGTGGCGGCCGCCGCCCCGCTGGCCGCCCTCGGCGCGCGGACCGGGGTGCTGATGGGCACCGCGTACCTGTTCACCGAGGAGGCCGTGGCGGCGGGCGCGGTCCTGCCGGGCTTCCAGCGGGCGGCGGTGGAATGCGCGGACACCGTGCTGCTGCGCACCGCCCCCGGGCACGCCACCCGGTGCGCGGCCACCCCGTACGCCGAGACCTTCGAGGCGACCCGGCGGCGGCTCACGGAGAGCGGCATCGAAGCGCGCACGGTGTGGGAGGAGCTGGAACGGCTGAATCTCGGACGGCTGCGGATCGCGAGCAAGGGCCTGCGGCGCGCCGTCGACGGGGGCGGGCTGGAGCCCGTGCCCGAGGAACAGCAGGAAACCGACGGACTGTTCATGCTGGGGCAGGCCGCCACCCTGCGCACGCGGACGACGACGATCGGCGCCCTGCACGCGCAGGTCACCGAGGGGGCCACCGCACTGCTGGAGCGGCGGGCCCGCGAACTCGCGGGCGCCGCGCCGTCGACGGCGGGATCCCCGGAGGCGGTGGCCGACCCGCTCGACATCGCCATCGTCGGGATGGCCTGCGCCTACCCCGGGGCCCCGGACCTCGCCGCCTACTGGGCCATGGTCCTGGCCGGAACCGACGCGGTCACCGAGGTACCGGCCGAGCGCTGGGACCCGGACCTCTACTACGACGCCGACCCGGCCCGGGCCGGCGAGCGCACCCCCTCCCGCTGGGGCGGCTTCCTCGGCCCCGTGCCCTTCGACGCCCTCGCGCACGGCATCCCGCCGGCCTCCCTCGCCGGAATCGAGCCGGTGCAGCTGCTGGCCCTGGAGATCTCGGCGCGCGCCCTCGGGGACGCGGGCTACGGCAGGGACCGCGCCTTCGACCGCTCCCGGACCTCGGTGGTCTTCGGCGCCGAGGCCGGTACCGAACTGGCGGGCGCGTACGGGTTGCGCGCCCTCCACC
The DNA here is from genome assembly GCF_043201855.1 of Streptomyces sp. NPDC048257. Classification (NCBI taxonomy): domain Bacteria; kingdom Bacillati; phylum Actinomycetota; class Actinomycetes; order Kitasatosporales; family Streptomycetaceae; genus Streptomyces; species Streptomyces sp. NPDC048257. Next base: position 621,202 of record NZ_JBICZI010000002.1, on the reverse strand, counting down.
CCGCCTACCTGGGCGAACTTCCGGCCGAGTTGGACGAGCAGCTGCCCCGGCTCACCGAGGATTCCTTCCCCGGGATCCTCGCCAACGTCATCGCCGGGCGGGTCGCCAACCGCCTCGACCTGGGCGGCGCGAACTGCACGGTCGACGCCGCCTGCGCCTCCTCCCTCGCCGCACTGGACCTCGCCTGCCGCCAACTGCGCGACCACGACAGCGACATGGTGCTGTGCGGGGGTGCCGATGTGCACAACGGCATCAACGACTTCCTGATGTTCGCCTCCGTCCGCGCCCTGTCACCCGCGGGCCGCTGCCGGCCCTTCGACGCGGCCGCCGACGGGATCGCCCTCGGTGAGGGCGTGGGCGCGCTCGTCCTGAAGCGGCTCGCGGACGCGGAACGGGACGGCGACCGCGTGTACGCCGTGATCAAGGCGGTGGGCGCCGCCAGCGACGGCCGGTCCCTCGGCCTGACCGCGCCCCGGCCGGAAGGACAGCGGCGGGCCCTGGAGCGGGCCTACGCGCGGGCCGGCATCACGCCGGACGAGGTGGGCCTGATCGAGGCGCACGGTACCGGCACGGTCGTCGGTGACAGTACCGAACTGGCCGTTCTGAGCGAGCTGTTCACCGCGGCCGGGGCCGAACCCGGGGCCTGCGCGCTGGGCTCCGTGAAATCGCAGCTCGGGCACACCAAGTGCGCGGCCGGGCTGGCCGGCCTGATCAAGGCGGCCCGGGCCGTCCACACCGGCGTGCGGCCGCCGACCCTGCACATCGACACGCCCAACCCGGCCTGGCGGGCGGAGACCAGCCCGTTCTCCTTCGACAGGGAGGCCCGGCCCTGGCCGGTGGCCGCGGACCGGCGGATCGCCGGGGTGAGCGCCTTCGGCTTCGGCGGGACCAACTACCACGCGGTGCTCGCCGGTCACGGCGGCTCGCCGGAGCCCCGGCACGGGCTGGAGGAGTGGCCGGCGGAGCTGTTCTGCTTCCGCGGCGAGGACCGGCGGGCGGCGGGGCGGGCGATGGCCCGGCTCGCGGCGCGCCTGGAGGACAACGACGCGGCCGGGCGCCCCTGGGCGCTGCGGGACCTCGCGGCGGAGCCGGCGGCGGACTCCGGCCCGGTCCAGGTGGCCGTCGTGGCCGCCGACCAGGACGAGCTGAGGGACCGGCTGGAGCAGGCCCGCACCTTCACCGCGGGTGCGGGGGTCCACGTACGGGAGGAAGCGGCGGAGCCCGGCCGGGTGGCGTTCCTGTTCCCCGGCCAGGGCAGCCAGCGCCCCGGCATGCTCGGCGATCTGTTCACGGCGTTCCCCACCCTGCGGCGGCTCCTGGACGAGGCCCCACCTCGGGTGGTGTCGACGATGTTCCCACCCGCGGCGTTCAGCGCCGAGGGCCGGGTGACACAGCGGGCGGCGGTCACGGACACCCGGGTGGCGCAGCCGGCCCTCGGCCTCGCGGGGGCTGCGGCGCATCTGCTGCTCGGCGAGCTCGGCGTACGGCCCGACGCCGTCGCCGGGCACTCGTACGGAGAGCTCACCGCGCTGTGGGCGGCGGGGGCCTACGACACGCAGAGCCTGCTGCGGCTGAGCGCGCGCCGGGCCGAGGCGATCGTGGCGGCCGCCGGCGCGGATCCGGGCTCGATGGCGGCGGTGTCGGCCGCACCGGCCGAGGTACGGGAGATCGCGGCCCGCACCGGCTGCGTGGTGGCGAACCACAACGCGCCCCGCCAGTGCGTGATCTCGGGCCCGACGCAGGCCGTGTCCGCGGCGGTGACGGCCCTGCGCGAGGCGGGTCTCACGGCCGAACCCCTCCCCGTGGCCTGCGCGTTCCACAGCGAAGTGGTGGCAGGAGCGGCCGCGGCCCTCTCGGCGGAACTGGCGTCGACGCCGGTGACGGCTCCCCATACCCCGATCTGGTCGAACACGACGGCCGACCGGTATCCGGCGACACCCGAAGAGGTACGAAGCCTTGCCGCGCGCCAGGTCGCGGAGCCGGTCCGGTTCGTCGACGAGGTGGAGGCCATGTACGCGGCCGGCGTCCGGACCTTCGTGGAGACGGGCCCCGGCCGGGTCCTCACCGCCCTGATCGGCCGGATCCTCTCCGGCCGCCCCCACACGGTGGTCCCGCTGGACGTGCCGGGCGAGCACGGTCTGGTCCGGCTGGTGACCGCTCTGGCCGAACTGATGGCGGCGGGCGTGCCGGTGTCGCCGCAGGCGCTCTTCCGCGGCCGCACCTCCCGCCTCCCGGACCGCGCCCCCAGGCGTCCGGGCTGGCTGGTGGACGGCCACCTGGTCCGCACCGCGGCGGACGGCGCACCCGTCCCGGGCGGCCTCCGCCCGCCCCACCGCGTGCCGACCGCGGTGGCGCCTCCCCCATCCGAGCCGGCGATGGCGGCGGACCGACGGGAGGAGGCAGTCCTGGAGTACCTCCGCGGCACCCGCGCCCTGGTCGAGGCCCAGCGGGACGTCCTGCTCGGCTACCTGGGCGCCGGGGCCGCCGGAGCGCGCCACGGTTCCGACGCGGTCGGGAGCGTGCCGGGGCGATCCCCGCAGGGCGCCGAACGCACTGCCGCCGCACCGTCCGACCCCTCGCCACGTTCGGCGACCGAGGAGACGCCCCGGCGCGCGCCCGGCCCCGGCGGAACCGCCCCCACCGGTCCCGCCCCCGCCGCCACCCCCGCGCCCCACACCGCCGAGGAGGTCATGGACGTCGTCCTGGAGATCGTCCACATCCGCACCGGCTACCCCCGGGACATGCTCGACCCCGAGCTGGACCTGGAAGCGGACCTCTCCATCGACTCCATCAAGCGCGTCGAGATCATCGGCGCCCTCGCCGACCGGATCGGGCTCCCCCGGGACCCGGGCGGATCCGCCGAGTCCGCCGTCGAGGAGCTGTCCCGGATCAAGACCCTGCGCGGCATCGTCGACTGGGTCACCGCCCATGCACCCACACCCGCCCCGCCCCCCGCCGTACCCGCGCCCGCCCCGCCCGCCGCCGTACCCGCGCCCGCCCCGCCAGGCGGCGAACCCGCACCCGATCCCCGGCCCGTGGCACCTCCGGTCAGCCGCCTCCGGGTGGACCTGCTGCCCCTACCCCCGGCGACCGGCGACCCCGAGTCCCTGCGCGGCCTGCGGATCGGGGTCGTCGAGGACGGCCAGGCCGTCGCCCCCGCCCTCGTAGCGGCCCTGGACGCGTACGGTGCCGAGCCGACGCTCCTGCCCTCGGCCGAGCCCGGCTTCGACGGCCTCGTCGATCTCTCCGCGCTGCGGACCACCGCCGAGCCCGTCCTGCCGGAGGCCTTCCCGGGGCTTCGGCGGTCCCTGACCTCCGGTACTCCCCGGCTGCTCCTCGTCACCGCGCCCGGCACCCCCGGCGCCGGCCTGCACGGTTTCGCCCGCAGCGCCGCCCTCGAATTCCCCGGCACGCTGGTCCGCGCCGTGGACATCCACCCCAAGGAGGACCCGGAGCGCATCGCGGCGCAACTCGTGGCCGAACTGAGCAGCGACACCGGAGGCGGCGGAATCGGAATCGGCGGAATCGGAAGCGAGAACGAAGGCAGCACCCCCACCACCCCGGCCTCCGTCGTCTACACCGCGGACGGAACCCGTGTCGCCCGCCTCCCCGTACCCGCCCCGCTGCCCGCATCCGACGGCCCGCCGCCCCTGGACCGCCGCTCGGTGGTCCTGCTCACCGGCGGGGCCCGCGGCATCACCGCCCGCACCGCGCTCGCCCTGGCCCGCGCCACCGGATGCCACGTGGAACTGATCGGCCGCACCCCCGAACCGGCCGCCGCGGCCGATGAGTTCGGCCAGGCACAGGACCGCGTGGCGTTGCGGGCCGCCCTGATCGCCGCGGGACTGCGTACGCCCGCGGAGATCGAGGCGGCGGCCTCGCGGATCCTCGCCGAGCGCGAGGTACGGGCCACCCTCGACGCCCTCGCCACCGCCGCGGCCTCCGTCCGCTACCACTGCGCGGACGTCACCGACGAGCGGGCCGTCCGGGCCGTCGTGGCCGGCGTACGGGAGCGCCACGGCCGCCTCGACGGCATCGTGCACGGCGCCGGGGTGCTGCGGGACGGCCTGCTGCGCGACAAGCAACCGGCCGACTTCGCCGCGGTGTTCACCACCAAGGTGGCCGGCGCCCGCCACCTGGCCGCCGCGGCCGCCGAGCACGGGACCTGGCCCGCGCCCCGCTTCCTGGCGCTGTTCGGCAGCGTCGCCGGGGTGTACGGCAACCGCGGCCAGTGCGACTACGCCGCGGCCAACGACGCCCTCGACGGCCTCGCGCAGACCTGGGCCGAGACCTTCCCGGGCCGGGTGCTGTCGGTCGACTGGGGCCCCTGGGCGGCGGAGGCCGGCGGGATGGTCACCCCCGAGCTGGAGCGTGCGTACGCCCGGCGCGGGATCCCGCTCATCGCGCCGGAGGCGGGTACCGCCGCGTTCCTCGACGAACTGGCGCACGGGAGCGACGTACAGGTGGTCCTGATGGCGGAGGAGGGCCGGGGCGATGCGTGACGGACCGCGGCGCGGCCCCCGCCCGACCGATGCCGCGATCGTCGGGATGGGCGCGGTGTTCCCCGGGGCCGCCGATCTGGCGGCGTACCGGCGCAATCTCCTCGCCGGCACGGACTCCATCGGCGAGGTCCCGCCCGGGCGTTGGGACCCCGAGGTGTACTACGACCCGCAGGGCGCCGCCGGACCGGTGGCGAGCGACCGGTTCTACTGCCGGCGCGGCGGCTTCGTCGACGGTCTCGCCGCCTTCGACCCGACCCGGTTCGGGATCATGCCGGCCGCCGTGGAGGGGGCGGAGCCGGATCAGATGCTGGCCCTGCACGCGACGGCCGAGGCGATCGCCGACGCGGGCGGTGAGGACCGGCTGCCCGCCGACCGGTCGCGGATCGGGGTGGTGCTGGGGCGCGGCGGGTTCATGGGGGTGGCCACCGCCCGGCTCGACCAACGGGTGCGCACGGCACATCAGTTGGCGCAGACGCTGCGGGAGCTGGCGCCGGAGCTGGGCGAGCGGCGGATCGCGGAGGTGCGCTCCGCGTTCCAGGACGCGCTGGGTCCGGAGCGGCCGGACGCGTCGATCGGGCTGGTGCCGAGCTTCACCGCCGCCCGGACCGCGAACCGGCTCGACTTCCGCGGTCCCGCGTACACGCTGGACGCGGCCTGCGCCTCCTCCCTGCTGGCGGTGGACCAGGCGGTGGCGCTGCTGGCCGCCGGGCGCTGCGACGCGGTGGTCGCCGGGGCGGTCCACCACTGCCACATCGCGACGCTGTGGAGCGTGTTCACGCAGCTGCGGGCGCTCAGCCCGAGCGAGCGGATCCGTCCCTTCGACCGCAGGGCCGACGGGACCCTGCTGTCCGAGGGCACCGGGGTGGTGCTGCTGAAGCGCCTGGCGGACGCGGAGCGCGACGGCGACCGCGTGTACGCGGTGATCCGCGGTACGGGCGTGGCCGGGGACGGCCGCGCGGCGAGCCTGATGAGCCCGCTGGTCGCGGGCCAGGTGCAGGCCCTGGAGCGGGCCTGGCGGGAGGCCGGGCTGGATCCGCGGGCGCCGGGGGCGCTGGGGCTGCTGGAGGCGCACGGTACGGGCACCCCGGTGGGGGACGCGGCCGAACTGGACACCCTGGCCCAGGTGTTCGGGCCGCCCGAGCCGGGAGGCGGGCCCGGGATCGGCTTCGGCTCGGTGAAGTCGATGCTCGGGCACACCATGCAGGCCTCGGGCATGGCCGGGCTGATCAAGGCGGCGCTCGCCGTGTACGAGGGGGTGCTGCCGCCGACGCTGCACCTCGATGAACCGCACGCGGACCTGGCCCGGACCCGGATGCGGCCGGTGGTCGCCGCGGAGCCGTGGGAGCGGGGGCCGCAGCCGCGCCGGGCCGGGGTCAACGCGTTCGGCTTCGGCGGGATCAACGCGCACGTGGTCCTGGAGGAGGCCCCGGCGGCATCGCGGCCGGTCCCCGCACCGGGCGCCACCGCCCCGGTCTCCGGCCCCGGCCCGGTGGCTCCGGTGCGCCGGTTCCTTCCGCTGGGGGTCCGGGCCGCGCCGGTGGGTCCGGCCGCGGGGGGCGACGTACTCCTGATCGGTGCGGACACTCCGGCTCGGCTGTCGCTCCGGCTGGCGGCCGCCGCCCCGGTGTCCGGCGGCGACGGGCCCTGCCGGGTCGCGGTGGTCGGGCCCACGCCCCAGCGGCTCGCGCTGGCCGCGAAGGTGGTGGCGCGCGGCAGGCCGTGGCGGGGGCGGGGGGACGTGTGGTTCACGCCGGAGCCGCTGGGCGGCCGGGTGGCGTTCCTGTTCCCGGGCCTGGAGCCGGAGTTCGCGCCCGTGGTCGACGACGTGGCGGACCGGCTCGCGCTGGTGGCGCCCCGGCTCACCCGTGGCGCGTCGCTGGTGGAACGGGCCCTCGACGCGATCGCGACGGGCCGCTTCTTCGCCCGCGCCCTGCCCGAAATCGGCATCGAGGCCGATGTGCTGGCGGGCCACAGCCTGGGCGAGTGGGCGGCGATGGTGGCGGCCGGCATGTATCCGCAGGAGGCGGCCGACACCTTCCTCGACTCACTGCACCCGGGCGGTCTCCGGGTCCCGGATCTCGTGTACGCGGCGCTGGGCTGTGGTGCGCCGCGGGCGGAGGCCGCGCTGCACGGCATGGACCGGGTGGTGGTCAGCCACGACAACTGCCCGCACCAGTCGGTGATCTGCGGTGATCCGGAGCAGGTGGACGCCGTCGTGGCACGGTTGCGCGGCGACGGGGTGCTCGGTCAGGAACTGCCGTTCCGTTCGGGCTTCCACACCCCGATGTGGGAGCCGTACCTCGGGCAGGTCCGTGCCGCCTTCGCCCGGCTGCCGCTGCGGGACGGCGCCCTGCCGGTGTGGTCGGCCACGACGTGCGCGCCGTTCCCGTCCGCGCCGCAGGACGTACGGGACCTGGTCGTCCGGCATCTGCTGGAGCCGGTCCGCTTCCGCGAGCTGACCCTGCGGCTGTACGAGGACGAGGGCGTGCGCAGCTTCGTCACCCTGGGCCCGGGCAGTCTGCCGGGCTTCGTCGAGGACACCCTGCGCGAGCGGCCCCACCTCTCGGTCTCGGCCTCCTCCCCTCGCCTGTCGGGCCTGGCGGCGCTCGGCCGCACCTGCGCCGCGCTCTGGGCCGAGGGGTACGCACCCCGGTGGGACCGGCTGGCCGGGGTACGGACCGGCGTCGCAGCCGGGGCAGAACCCCCGGTCGAGGCCGAAGTGCGGCCCGCACCGGCCCCGGTGTCCTCCCCCGGGCGGGCCGTGCCGCTGGACCTCGGGTCCCCGCTGGTCCGCCTCGCGGAGCCGGCCCGGGCCGCCCTGGCCGGCCTCCTGGCCCCGGCCGCCCCGGACCCCGCCCCGGGGCCGACGCAGCCCGGCGGCCCCCGGCCGGTGCTGCTGTCCGCCCTGGACGCGGTGCTCGCCGACACCGGATCGGCCGCCCGGGCCGTCACCGCGGCCTGGTCGACGGGGGTACGCGAAGCGCCGGAAGCACCGGCGCCCGTACCGGCCTCCGCACCGGCCCCGGCGCCCGTCCCCGCGCACCACTTCCTGCGGCTGTCCCTCGGCGCGCTCCCCTACGTACGGGACCACTGCGTGTACCTCCAGCCCGACGGCTGGCCGGAGGACTCCGACCGGTTCCCCGTCGTGCCCATGACCACCATGCTGGAGCTGGCCGCCGACGCCGCCCGGCGGTACGCCCCGCCCGGCCTCGCCGTCACCGGCTACGAGGACGTACGGGCGCTGCGGTGGCTCGCGGTCGAACCGGCCGTCGACGTCCGGGTCACCGTCCGCGCCGACGGGCCCGGCCGGATGCGCGTCGGCCTCGGGGAGTACGCCTCCGTGGTCGTGCTGCTCGGCGAGCGGTACGGGGAGCCGCCCGCGCCCGACGGCACGCCCCTGCGCGACCCGGGACCCGCCCCGGTCAGCGCCGCGGCCCTGTACCGGGACCGGTGGATGTTCCACGGCCCGCGCTTCGCCGGCGTCCACGAGGTGCGGTCCGTCGGCTCGGACGGCATCCACGGGGTCCTGCGGGCGCTGCCCGACCCGGGCGCACTGCTCGACGCCGCCGGACAGCTCTTCGGGCACTGGATGCAGCTGCGCCTCCCGGTCGACCGGCTGGTGTTCCCGGCCACCGTGGACCGCATCCGGTTCTACGGGCCTGCGCCCGCCGCACACGAGCTGGTGACCGCCACGGCCAGGATCCGCGCGGTGCAGGACGTCACCGTGCGCGGCGACCTCGAGCTGCGCGGGGCGGACGGCGCGGTGTGGGCGCGGATCGAGGGGTGGACGTACCGCCGGTTCGGCGCCGACGAGCGGGTGTGGCCCATGAAGTTCACCCCGGAGGTGTGCGGTATCGGCGAACCCCGGCCCGAGGGCTGGTGCCTGGCCCGGCGCCGCTGGAACGATCCCGCCTCGCAGGAACTGGTGATGCGCCGCTACCTCGGCGCCGCCGAGCGTGCGGCCTACGAGCGGCTGTCGCCGCGCGCCCGGGCGCCCTGGCTGCTGGGCCGGATCGCGGCCAAGGACGCGCTACGGCAGCTGCTGTGGGACGGCGGGGCGGGGCCGGTGTTCCCGGTGGAGGTTCCGGTCGGCAACGACCCGGCCGGGCGGCCGGTGGCCGAGTCCCCGCTGACCCGCGGATTCCGGCTGTCCCTCGCCCACAAGGACCGGATCGCGGTCGCCCTCGCCCACCCGGGCCGGCCGGTCGGCATCGACGTGGAGCAGGTGACCGCCGACCCGGACGCGCTGATCCGGATCGCGCTCGGGCCGGGCGAACTCCGCCTCGCCGAACGGCTGGCCGCCGAAACGGGCACCGGTCTGCCCGCCGCGCTCACCGCCCTGTGGTGCGCCAAGGAGGCCGCCGCGAAGGCGGCCGGGGGCGGGCTGGGCGGCCGGCCGCGGGACTGGCGGGTGGCCGGCGACCCGGATTCCGGCGCCCTGCTCGTGACCTCCCCCGAGGGGGACCCGTACCCGATCCGGACCACACCGCTCACCGGCGGCGCCCTCACCGGCCCCACGCTCGCCGCCGACACCCCACCCGACCACGTCGTCGCCTGGACCGCTCACCTCGCGGCGCCCTCCCCCGTCCCCTTCCTCACGGAGGCCCGTCATGGCAACTGACATCCTCGCCGAGATCACCGGCATGCTCGTGGAGATCGTCGGCGACGAGTACCTGCTCGCGGAGGAGGTCACGATGAAGACGACGTTCAACGAGGACCTCGCCCTGGAGAGCATCGAGTTCGTCGCCCTCGCCGAGCTGCTCCACCACCGTTACGGCGCCGACGTGGACCTGATGGGCTTCCTGGCCGAGAAGGACATGGACGCCATTTTGGCCATGTCGGTGGGCGAGCTCGTCACCCACATCGGCCGGATCACCCACACCTCCCTGGCCCGGGTCGCGGCGGGGACCACCCCGGCGTCGGCCGGCTGAGCCCGCCATGGCCTTCGTCCGAGCGGGCTCCCTGCGCTTCCACGTCCAGCGGCTCCCGGCCACCGCCGGAGCCGCCGCCCCCGACCGGCCCGTCGTGGTGTTCCTGCACGGCCTGGTCGTCGACAACCTCTCCTCCTTCTACTGCCCCCTGGCCGTACCGGTGGCCCGGTCCGGCCACGAGGCCGTCCTCTACGACCTGCGCGGCCACGGCCGCACCGAGCGCCCGGGGTCCGGCTACGACAGCCGCACCGCCGTACGGGACCTCTTCGCCCTGCTCGGCGCGCTGGACCTCGGACAGCGGCCGGTCCACCTGGTCGGCAACAGCTACGGCGGGACCCTCGCCCTGCACGCCGCCCTGGCCCGGCCCGACCTCGTCACCGGGCTCACCCTCCTCGAACCCCCGCTCAGCGGCGCCTGGGTGGAGAACATGGTGGACACGCTGTCGGCCGCCGCGCTCAGCCTGGAGGACAGCACGGTCCCGACCGAGCTGCTCACCCTGCGGCTGCGCAAGGCCGCCAACCTGACGGCCATCGCCGACGCCCTCCTCAACCGCACCACGCTCATCGACGACATCGCCGCGAGCCACACCTTCACCCCGGCGGACTACGCCCGGCTGAGCTGCCCGGTCCTGGTCGTCTGCGGCGAGCACTCCGAACTGCTGCCCGGCGGGGAGGAGCTGGCGATGCACGCCCCGCACGGCGTGCTGCGGATCCTGCCGGACCTGGGGCACGACGTCCTGAAGGAGAGCAGCGGGGTCCTGCGGGAGACCGTGCTCGCCCACCTCGACGCGACGGCGGATCCGGCGGCCGGTGCGGTGACGGCGGCGGCGCAGCCGCGGGTGGGGGCGCTGGTCCGGTGAAGGTGCTGTTCACCGTGCCTCCGCTGGCGGGGCACGTCAATCCGACCGTGGCCGTCGGGGCCGAACTGGCCGCGCGGGGCCACGAGGTCGCCTGGACGGGACCGGCCTCGGCGCTGGCCCGGCTGCTGCCCGGGCAGGCCCGGATCCTGCCCGCCGGGGAGGAACTGGGCGGCGGGTACGGGGCGCTGCACGAGCGCTGGCGCGATCTGCGCGGGGTCGGTGCGCTGCGGTTCCTGTGGGAGGAGGCGCTGGTGCCGCTGGCCCGGGCGATGGTGCCGGGGGTGACCCGGGCCGTCCGCACGTTCGGGCCGGACGTGATGGTCGCCGACCAGCAGGCCCTGGCCGGACCGCTGGCCGCCCGGCGGCTCGGCGTCCCGTGGGTGACGTCGGCCAGCACCTCGGCCGAGCTGACCCGGCCCTTCGCGGACTTCCCGAAGGTCGGGGAGTGGGTGGCCGGGCAGATCGCCGACCTGCTCGCGGAGTTCGGCGCCGGCCGGGATGCCGGGGGCCGGGCGGGCTGGGACCCGCGGTTCTCGGAGCGGCTGGTGCTCGTCTTCTCCACACCCGAACTCGTGGGAACGGGCGAGGACTTCCCGCCGCACCACGCCTTCGTGGGCCCGGCCTTCGGGGCCCGGCCGGCCACGCCCGGATTCCCGTGGCAGCGGCTGGATCCGGCGCGCCGGCGGGTGCTGGTCTCGCTGGGCACCCTCAACCAGGCGGCCGGGGCCCGCTTCTACGGCGCGGTGCTGGGCGCCGCGGAACGGCTCGCCGAGGAGGTCCAGTTCGTCCTGGCGGCCCCCGCCTCGCTGATCGGGGCCGCCCCGGACCACGTACTGCTCCAGGAGCGCGTGCCGCAGCTGGAGCTGCTGCCGCACCTGGACGCGGTGGTCTGCCACGCGGGCCACAACACCGTCTGCGAGACCCTCGCGCACGGGCTGCCACTGGTCGTCGCCCCGATCCGGGACGACCAGCCGATCGTGGCCCGGCAGGTGGTCGAGGCCGGCGCCGGCATCCGGGTGCGGTTCGGCAGGACCCGGGCCGAGGAACTGTGCGACGCGCTCACGGCCGTGCTGGACGACCCCGGCCCCCGCCGGGCCGCCCGGCGGATCCAGGCCTCATTCGCCGCGGCGGGCGGGGCCGCCGCCGCGGCCGACCGGTTGGAGAAACTGCTATGACGCGACCCCCGCTCTCCCGGGTCCCGTGGACCTCCGCCGTCTTACTGGCCGCCCTCGGCGCCGGCACCGTGCGCGCCAGGCGCCGGCTGCGGGCGATCCCGGTGCTGCCGGTGACCCCGCCCGCCGCGGCAGGGGTGCCGCGCGCCGCCGGGTGGCGGCTGCTCACCGCCCGGGGCGTCGATCCCGATGCGGCCACCTTCCTCGCCGCCTGCGCGCACGCCGAGGCGGAGGGCCTGCGGGTGCTGGACCTGCTGCCCGCGGACCTGGCCGCCGAGCGGGCGCTGGGGCTGCTGCGCCTGGTCGACCCGGCCCGGTACCGGCAGGACCGGCTCGGTGAGGGACGCGGGGCCGGGTTCGCCGTGCTCGCCACCGAGGAGGTGCTGGCCCGGGCCGGGGTGGATCCGGGCGGGCCGCGCCCGGATCCGGCGGAACTGCTCGCGCTGACCCGCCGCTTGAAGGAGTACGCCGCCGACGCCACGGGGCTGGCCATCGCCCCGGGCCTGAGCTGTGGCGGGCCCGGTGAGCCCCGGGGGGCGGTGCGGGCCGCCGAGTTGCGGGCCCAGGGACTGCCGCCGGGGGCGCTGGCCGCGGCGCAGCTCGGCGGGCTGGCGCTGCTCGCGGGTGTCTCCGTACGCCAGGGCCGGTGGGGCGCCGCCGCGGCCGGGCTGTACTGGCTCCAGCCGTACCTGGTCCTCGGCGGGGCGGGCTCCCCGTTGCGGCCCGCCGGTCTGGGCCGGGCCACCGCGGCCCGGCCGGTGCGCTCCCTCGGGGCGGGCCTGCGTACGGCCTCGGCGGTCGGCCGTGAGCCTGCGCCGGACGGCGCACCGGACGCCGCCCGGGCCGCCGCCTACCGCACCGGCCTGGCCGCCGGAACGGAGCGGTTCCTCGAACCGCGCCGCGCCGACTGCCCGTGGTGCGGCTCCGGCCGGCTCTCCGTCCGGGTCCGGGTGCCCGACCTTCTCCAGGGCAAGCCCGGCCGGTTCACGCTGGAGCAGTGCGGGGACTGCGGGCACGTCTTCCAGAATCCCCGGCTGACCCCGGAGGGGCTGGAGTTCTACTACCGCGACTTCTACGACGGGCGCGGCGGCGAGGGCGCGGGCACCGTCTTCGGCCGGCTGGGCGCCGCCTACCGGGGGCGCGCCGAGATGCTCCTGCCGCACGCCGACCCGGCATCCTGGCTCGATGTCGGCACCGGGCACGGGCACTTCTGCAACGCGGCGAGGGACGTCTGGCCGCGGACGCGGTTCGACGGGCTCGACATGGGCGACGGGGTGCGCGAGGCGGAGCGCCGGGGCTGGGTGGAGACGGGATACCTGGGCCAGTTCCCGGAGTTCGCGTCGAAGCTGGTGGGCCAGTACGAGGTGGTCAGCATGTACCACTACCTCGAGCACACCCGGGATCCGCTCGCCGAGCTGGACGCGGCGGCCGCCGTGCTCGCCCCCGGCGGGTTCCTGGCCATCGAGCTGCCCGATCCGGAATCGCGCATGGCCCGGCTGCTGGGCCCGGCCTGGCTGCCCTGGTTCCAGCCCCAGCACCAGCACCTGGTGCCGGCCGCCAATCTGCGCGAGGCGCTGGCCGACCGGGGGTTCACCGTCGTCGCCGAGGAACACGGGCCGGCCCACCAGGGCAATGACTTCTTCGGCGCGGTGGCCCTCACCGCGACGCGGCTGGCCCCGGATCCGGACCGGCCCTGGGGCCCGGGTCCCACACCCCGCGCACGGCTCCTCGCCCACGCCGTACGGGTGGCCGCGCTGCCGTGCTTCGCCACGGCGGCGGTGCTCGACACGCTGCGCTCGGCGGCGGCCCGGCGGACGGACGGCGGCAACGCCTACCGGATGCTGGCCCGCAAGGACCTCCCGTGACGGGCCCGGAGGCCTCCGGCGGCGCCGGAACTCGAACTGCGGGAGCCATCGACACCGCGGGGGACGAGCCGGGGCGCGTCCCTCCCGGCGGCGACCGCGCCGGCGGCGACCTGGCCCGGCGGGCGACGGCCGATCCGCTGTACCGCCTCGTCGCCTACGCCCTGGAGGCCGCACACGGGCGGCCCCCGGCCGCCGTGTGGAGTGCCCCGTACGCCTTCCACCTGGGCTCCCCCGGGCTGGTCGCGGCGGCCGGCTGGCCGACGGCCGCCGCCGCGGCCCCGCGCACCGACGGCCTGGTGCGGCTCAGCTCCCTCGGTCATCCCGCGGACAGCTGCGACCTGCCGCTGGCCCTGGCCGGGCCGCCGCCCGCCGCCCCCGCGTGGGCCGTCCGGCCGTACGCCGTGCTGCGGGCGCTGGCCCGGGCCGGGTACGGCCCCGGCGGGACCGACCTGCACGTCCAGGGCTCGCTCACGGGGGCCGCCGGGCTGGCCACGGCCGAGCCCGCCGACTGTGCGGTGGCGCTGGCGGTGGCCGACGTACACACGGCGGCGGGTGAGCAGCCCGACCGGGAACACCTGGCCCGGCTGCTGGCCGAGGCGCTGCCGGACGGGGACGACGGGCTGCGCCGGGCGGTGCTCTTCGCCCGGTCGGGCAGGGCCCTGCTGCTGAGTTCGGAGCCCCGGCGGCGGCAGCGGTACGTCGCCTTCGACCCGGCGGCCTCGGCGGCGCGGCTGGTGCTGGTCGCCGTCCGCGGGGAGGCCGCGGACCGGCCGCGGGAGCTGGCGCGGGCCGTGGCCTGCGCCCGCCGGGCCGGTGCGCTGAGCGCCTGGCCGCCCGGGCAGCGGCCGGGGCGGAGCGTGCTGGTGCTGCTGCCCGAGGCGCGCCTGGCGGCGGTGCGGGCCGCGGTGGCCGAGGACTTTCGCGACCGGGGGCGACCCGTACCGCGCTTCCTGAACATCGCCGTGGCCGGTGCGGCCCGGCGGGAGGAATGACCCCGACCCGGGGCCGGACCCGGGCTACACCCAGGAGGAGAACACCCATGCCCACCCCTCATCCCTCACCGGCGGTGCGCGCGAGACGCGGGTCCCGATGGTCCGCGCTCGTGGCCGGGATCGGCGCGCTCGGTCTGCTGGGCGCCTTCACCGTGGCCAACTCGCAGGCGGCGGAGCCCGGTTCGGCCGCCGCGCCGGTGGCGGCCGCCGCCCTGCCGGCGTACGACCACGTGGTGGTCGTCGTCTACGAGAACAAGCAGTACGGGGAGATCATCGGCAGCGCGAACGCCCCGTACATCAACCAGCTGGCGAACGGCGGCGCGAGCCTGACCGGGATGAAGGCGCTGACCCACCCCAGCCAGCCGAACTACTTCAACCTCTTCTCCGGCGCCACGCAGGGCATCACGGGCGACGGCTGCTACACCCCGCAGTCGATGACGGCGCCCAACCTCGGCCAGGAGCTGATCGCCGCCGGCAGGACCTTCGCGACGTACAACGAGGACCTGCCGAGCGAGGGGTCCACGGCCTGCACCAACGGCCAGTACGCGCAGAAGCACAACCCGTGGTTCGCGTTCAGGAACGTGCCGCTGAACACGGGCAAGACCTGGACGCAGTTCCCCCAGAACAACTTCGCGGCGCTGCCGAGCCTCTCCTTCGTGGTCCCCAACCAGTGCAACGACATGCACTCGTGCTCCGTGGCCACGGGAGACACCTGGACGAGGAACAACCTCGACGCCTACGCGCAGTGGGCGAAGGCCAACAACAGTCTCCTGGTCCTGACCTGGGACGAGGACAACTACCTGGGATCGAACCAGATCGCCACCGTCTTCCACGGCGCGAAGGTCAAGACGGGCAGGTACGCCACGGCCTTCAACCACCACCACCTGCTGCGGACCTTCGAGGACCTCTTCGGCACGGCGACGCACGCGGGGAACGCGGCCAACGTGCAGCCGATCACCGAGGTGTTCGACACCTCGACGAACCCCACCCCCACCCCCACTCCGACGCCCACACCCACTCCCACTCCGACCCCCACGCCCACCGCGAGTGATCTGAAGCTGGCCAACCCCGGCCCGCAGACCTGCAAGTTCAACCAGTCCTGCACCATCCAGCTCAGCGCCACCGGCGGCAGACCTCCGTTCCGGTACGCGGCCACCGGCCTGCCCTGGGGCCTGAGCGTCGACGCCGGCTCCGGCCGGATCAGCGGCAAACCGTGGGGCAGCGGCACGGTCCAGATCACCGCGACCGCCACCGACGCCACGGGCGCCACCGTCACCGCCGCGTTCCCGCTGACCGTCAACTGGTTCTAGACCCGGCCCTGGAGGCATCCGTGTACCTGTCGACCAGCCGGGCCTCGGACATCGCCGGGGAGACCGCCCCGGCCCGGCGAGGCCCCCTGCGGGCCGTCCCCGGCACGGTGTTCGCGCTCGGGCTGGTCAGCCTGGTCACGGACGTCTCCGCGGAGATGGTCACCGCCGTCCTGCCGTTGTACCTGATGGCCGGACTCGGCATGTCCCCGCTCGCGTTCGGCGCCCTGGACGGTCTGCACCAGGGCGCCACCGCGGTGCTCCGCCTCGCGGGCGGCCGGATCGCCGACCGCACCCGGCGCCGCAAGCTCGTGGCGGGCACCGGCTACGCGCTGTCCGCCGTGTGCAAGGCGGCCCTGCTCGCCGTCTCCACCCCCTGGGCGGTGGCGGCGGTACTCGCCGCCGACCGGACCGGCAAGGGCCTGCGCACCGCCCCGCGCGATGCACTGATCTCGCTGTCCGTTCCGCCCGGGGAGCAGGGCCGAGCCTTCGGGGTGCACCGCGCGCTCGACACCGCGGGCGCCCTGCTGGGGCCGCTGGCCGCGTTCGGGGTGCTGTGGGTGGCGGTGGACGGATACGAGGCCGTGTTCACCGTGAGCTGCTGCGTCGCCGTCCTGGGGGTGGTGCTGCTCGCGCTGTTCGTCCGGGAGGCCCCGGAGCCCGCCGCCCCCGCCCCTGCGCCCGCTCCCGTCCGTCCTGCGCTGCCGCCCGTACGCACCCTGCTCCGCCTCCCGGGCCTGCGGCGGCTCTGTCTGACCGCTGCCGTGCTCGGTCTGTTCACGGTCGGCGACGCCTTCCTCTATCTGCTTCTCCAGCGCCGGCTCGGCCTGCCGGCCGCGTACTTCCCGCTGCTGCCCGTCGGCACGGCGGCCGTGTTCCTGCTGGCCGCGCTGCCCGTGGGCCGGCTCGCCGACCGGCTGGGGCGGAGCCGGGTCTTCCTCGGTGGGCACGTGCTGCTGCTCGGCGCCTGCCTGTTGCTCCTGGCCCCGGCAGCGGCCGGGCCGCTGCTGGTCGTCGGCGTGCTCGCGGCGCTCGGCCTTTTCTACGCCGCCACCGACGGGGTGCTGATGGCCGCTGCCGGGCCGCTGCTGCCCGCCGGGCTGCGTACGACCGGGCTGGCGGTGCTCCAGACCGCGCAGGCCCTCGCCCGGTTCGCGGGGTCCCTGCTGTTCGGGGCGGCCTGGACCCTGTGGGGGCCTGGCGTCGCCCTGGGTCTGGCGGCGGCCGGGCTGCTGCTCTGCCTGGCGCTGGTCGCCGTGTTCGGCCGGGCCCGGGCGGACCGGACGTCGTAGGGTCGGCTCATGCCGGAAACACAGCGAACTCTCGAAGGCAGGGTGGCCCTCGTGGCCGGGGCGACGCGCGGCGCGGGCCGGGGCATCGCGGTCCAGCTGGGCGCACAGGGCGCGACCGTGTACGTGTCGGGGCGCAGCACCCGGGGCAAGCGCTCGGAGTACGACCGTCCCGAGACGATCGAGGAGACCGCCGAACTGGTCACCGCGGCGGGCGGCCGGGGAATCGCGGTGGTCGCCGACCATCTGGTGCCGGCGGAGGTCGAGGCGCTGGTCGGGCGGATCGACGGCGAAGAGGGCCGGCTGGACGTCCTGGTCAACGACGTCTGGGGCGGGGAGGTGCTCTTCGAGTGGGAGAGCACGGTCTGGGAGCACGATCTCGACAAGGGGCTGCGGTTGCTGCGGCTGGCGGTCGAGACCCATGCCATCACCAGCCATTTCGCGGTGCCCTTGCTGCTGCGCGAGCCGGGTGGGCTGGTGGTGGAGATGACGGACGGCACCGCCGAGTACAACGCGGCCAACTACCGGGTGTCGTTCTTCTACGACCTCGCCAAGTCCTCGGTGCTGCGCATGGCGTTCGCCCTGGGACACGAGCTGGGGCCGCGCGGGGCGACGGCGGTGGCGCTGACGCCGGGCTGGCTGCGCTCGGAGATGATGCTCGACAACTACCGGGTGACCGAGGCGAACTGGCGGGACGCGGTGGCCAAGACCCCGCACTTCGCCATCTCCGAGACCCCCTCGTACGTGGGCCGGGCGGTCGCGGCGCTCGCCGCGGACCCGCAAGTGGCGCGCTGGAACGGCCAGTCCCTCTCCAGCGGGCAGCTCGCGCAGGTCTACGGCTTCACGGACCTGGACGGCAGCCGGCCGGACTGCTGGCGCTACATGGTCGAGGTCCAGGACCCGGGCCGTCCCGCGGACACCACGGGCTACCGCTGAGCGGTCCGGGCGAACGGCAGATCCGCCGGGGTGCTCTCGCTCCTCGGCCCGGCGGCCCGGAGCACGACGTCCAGGACCCGCTCCGGGTCGCAGGCGTAACCACCACTGGCCCAGGCCGGGTTGGCCTCGACGGCCGCCCAGCGGCCCTCCTCCAGCAGGCCCACGTCCACCACCGCGGCCGAGGGCAGCGAGCCGTCGGCCGCTGCCAGCAGTTCGGCGGCGAAGGCGCGGACCTCCGCCGCGTACGGGTCCAGGGCGAGCGGCGCCGGGTCGAGGCTTGGCCCGACCGCGTAGCGGCTGCCGTCGTGCACGGCCCCGTCCAAGACGAACAGCCGGTACTCGCGGGCGAAGCAGACGATGTCGCTGACCAGCACCGGCAGGTCGTCGTCGAACGCGTCCGGACCGGGCAGCCGCGAGCCGTCCGGGTAGATCCGGGCAGGGAAGAACTTGTCGGTCGGCGGTTTGACGAAGGCCGGCCGGCGCAGTCGCCGGGCCTCGGCCAGGGTGACCGCCTCGACCCGGCGCCCGGTCAGCGCGAGCGGCAGTCGCGCCAGCCAGTCGGCGGGCGGCTCCAGCGCGGCGACGTCGAGCTCGCCGGCCACTTTGTCGGCCAGCAGCGGACCTCCGTAGAGGTGGGTGCGCCCGGTGCCCCGGGCGCCGTCCGGGGCGCTCCAGCCCTCGGCCGTCACCGCGCGCAGCCCGCGCCCGGTGGCCGCCCCGGTGAGGCGGCGTCCCGTAGCGGAGGCGCGGGGGGCGAGGAGCAGAACGCGATCGTCGGTCATGCGGGCCATACTGCCCGGCGCCCGGACGACCGGGACGACCGGGACGGCGGATGGCCCGGCCGGACGCCGTACGCAGGCTGCGTACGGCGTTCGCACCTGCGTTAGGGTGGCCGCATGTCAGCAGACGAGCTGTGGACGCGCCCGCGCCGCAAGGAGCAGCAGCCCGCGCTGAGTCGGGCCCAGATCGTCGCGGCGGCCGTCCGGCTGCTCGACGCCGAGGGGATCGAGGCGCTGAGCATGCGCAGGCTCGGCACCGGCATGGGCGCCGCCGCCACCTCCCTGTACCGGCACGTGGCGAGCAAGGACGAGTTGATCGAGCGGGTCGTGGACGAGGTCTACGGCGAGCTGGACGTGCCCGAAGCCGCGAGCGCGGCCGAGTGGCGCGACGCCGTCTCCCGCAGCGGCCACGGTCTGCGCGCGATGGCCCTGCGCCACCCCTGGTTGGCCTCGCTGCTCGGCCAGGCGGGGCTGGCGTACCGCGGCCCGAACCTGATGCGCATGTCGGAGCGGATGCTGGCGCTCTTCCGGACGGCCGGTTTTCCGGCGAACGAGGCGGACCTCGCCATGAAGACGGTCGTCTCCTACGTCGTCGGCGCCACGACCGGCGAGGCCGCCCACCTCTCGCTGCTCGCCCGCAGCGGGCGCCCGGCCGCCCGACAGGCCCTCGCCGAGCACCCGTTGCCGGCCGAGGGACACGCGGCGCAGGAGGGCCGGGACCCGCGGAAGCTGCGCAAGGAGAACTTCGACTACGGACTCCAGCGGGTCCTGGACGGCCTGGAGGCTCGCCTCGGCCACGGCTGAGCCGCGCCTGCGGCACTCTCGAAGTCACACTCGGCTGTGCGTCGTCAGTGGGCGAACCTGGCGATGGCGGCGGGGGTGACGGGGGTGAAGAAGTTGATCAGGTTGCCGTCGGGGTCTCGCAGGAGGAGCGAGCGGTTGCCCCAGGGCATCGTGGTGGGCGCCTGGACGAAGTCCTTCACGAAGCCGGCCAGTTTCCGGTGCACGCCGTCCACGTCGTCGACGAGGAACTCGATGACGACGCTGTGGTTGTCGGCCGGCCGGGCGGCGCGGGGCGCGAACAGGGGAACGGTGCGGGTTCCGGCGATGGCGAGGGTGGCCGAGGCGGTCCTGAGCTCGGCGAAGTCCTCCGTGGCCCAGTTCGCCCCCACTCCGGTGGCGCGCTCGTAGAAGTCGACGAGGCGGGCGACGTCGCCCGTGATGATGCGGATCGAGACGAAGTCCATGGGTCTCTCCAGGTCGGTCGTGGTGGTGGTGACCTCACGCTAGGGCGGATACCGGACAGGATCCGCCCGGTATCCGCGAGAGACTTCCGGGTATGCCCCGACCCATCGCGCGCGTGCTCATGCTGCTGGAGCTCCTCCAAGCGGGCGGCCTGCGGACCGTCGCCGAACTCGCCGCCCGGCTCGACGTCGACGAACGGACGGTGCGGCGGTACGCCGATCACCTCCTCGACCTCGACGTACCCGTCGAGTCGGTACGCGGCCGCCACGGCGGCTACCGGCTCGCTTCCGGCTTCCGCATGCCTCCGCTCATGCTGAGTGACGACGAAGCGCTCGCCGTGCTGCTCGGCCTGCTCGCCGGTCAGCGGGCCGGCCTGATGACCGCCACGGGCACGGCGAGCGAGACGGCGGCCGCCAAGATCCGACGGGTCCTGCCCGAACGGCTCGGCCGCAGGCTCGACGCCGTACTCGGCTCCCTCGCCTTCACCGCTGCGCCCAGTACGCCGGCCGTCCCGGATTCCGCGGTCCTGCTCTCGATCGCCGACGCGGTGCGCGATCACCGGCCGGTTGCGATCCGGTACACCGCCGCCGACGGCCGGCACAGCGAACGCACCCTGCACCCGTACGGGCTCGTCGCCCACTCGGGCCGGTGGTACGTGACGGGCGGGGATCCCGCGGTCGGCGAGGACCGCACGTTCCGGCTGGATCGTATGGCCGACGTGAGGGCGCTGCCCGGCACGTTCGACCCGCCCGCCGCGTTCGACCCGGCGGAACGCGTCCTGTCAGGGCTCGCCACGGCTCCGTACCGGCATGAGGTGACGGTGCTGGTGCGGGGGTCGGCCGAGCACGTCCGGGCCCGGCTTCCCGCCGGCGTCGCGATCGTGGAGGAGTTGCCGCCCGGGCCCGGGCCCGGGACCGAACGCGACCCGGATTCGGAGACCGGGCCCTGGTCCCGCGTCGACATGCGTGTGGACCGGCTGGACTGGCTCCCTGCCGTACTCGCCTCGCTCGACCGTCCGTTCGTCATCGAGCGACCCGACGAGCTCCGCGGACTCGTGACCGAATTCGCCGCACGGCTCGCGGACTCGGCCCGGGAACATTCGGCGTCGTGGGCCGGGTGGGATGTCAGGTCGTGATGGTGGTGACGGCCTCGAGGCCGTAGGTGCGGGCGTAGCCGTTCTCGGTGCCGACCAGGAGGTCGACGACCGTGAAGTAGCGGTCCCAGAACGGGGTTTCGCGCAGTGCGTCGATGAGGAGCTGGTAGGCGTCGTGGTCGTCCGCCTCCCAGACCCAGACGTCGGTGACGCGGGTGGAGTAGAACTCCGTGTCGTAGAAACGGGAGCGGACGCCGCTGGTCTTGGCCTTGACCGCGGGAACGACCCGGGTGGTGAAGGCGGTCATGCGTTCCCGGGGGGTCATGGCGAGCCACTCGGGTGTGGTCTTGACGAGCATGAACGCCGTGACCGGCGGTGTGGTCTTCTCAACGGGCATGACGGGTGCCTTCCGGGAGGACTGCGGGCTTGAGGGTCTGGGCGCACCAGTGCTGGAAGGTGGTGCGGGAGCTGGTGGCCGGGGTGCGGGTGACGCCTGCGTCGAGGCCCTCGTTCTTGGCCCTCTTCATGTCGACGACGCCTTGGGCGAACGCCTCGTTGAGGCCGTAGCCGAGGAGGTCGGTGTACAGCTCGTCGAGCGGCTGGCGTTCGTAGCGGACGGGGCGGCCGAGTTGTTCGGTCATGATGCGGGCCAGGTCGTCGGGGGAAAGGTCCTGGGGTCCGAGGACGGGGACGCTGTCGTTGCCGGACCATGAGCGGTTGCACAGCAGGTCGGCGGCGACGGCCGCGATGTCGGCGACGGCGACGCGCGGGGCCCTGAGGTCGGCGTCGACGGCGTCGGTGAAGACGCCCGTCTCCCGGATCGTGTCAGCGTCCTCGAGGAGGTTCTCGAAGAAGGACGGGCCGGCCAGGGCGCGGTAGGCGACGCCGGTGCCGGCGATGAGGTCGTCCATGGCGAGGGAAGCGGTGACGAGTCCGGCGCGGTGGGCGAGCGAGGTGCCGCGGCCGAGCGCGGAGACGCCGACGACGTGGCCGATGCCGTGGGCGACGAGGGCCTTCACGGCGGGTTGGGTGAAGCCGCAGTAGGCGTTCTCGGGGGCCAGGGACGAGTCCGGGGGGACGAGCCAGAACACGGCGTCGGCGCCCTCGAAGGCGCGGTCGACGACCTCGGCGTCGCCGTGCGAGCCGGTGATCACCTCGACGCGGTCGCGCACCGCGTCGGGCAGCCGGGCGGGGTCACGTACGACCACGCGCAGTCCCTCGTCGTGGGCGGGGGTGGATTCCAGGAGCAGGGACAGCAGGTGACTGCCGATGTTCCCGGTGGGAGCGGTAATGACGATCATGGAAACCTCGTGGGTCGTGCCGGATCGGGACGACTCCCATCCTGCGAAGAGCAGAGTGTTGCCACAATGGGAATTTGAGCACGGGATCATTGCCTGGAATGGAATAACGCCTATGAGCAGCAGTGCAGAGCCTGTCATCGACGCCAATCTCGCCGTCGCGTTGGACGCTTTGCTGACCGAGCAGAGCGTCACTCGTGCCGCTGCCCGCCTGCACACGTCGCCGGCCGCCATGAGCCGCACGCTCGCCAGGCTGCGGCGCATCCTTCAGGACCCTCTGCTGGTCCGGGCCGGCCAGGCCATGGTCCCCACTCCCCGTGCCCAGGCGCTGCGCGAGGAGACGGCCGCGGTGGTGCGCCGCCTGGGAGCGCTGCTGGCTCCCGGCGCCGGCGTCGATCTCGCCGCCTTGCGCAGCACCTTCACGCTCCAGGCGGCCGACTTGCTCGGCGCGGCGCTGGCCCCGGGGATGTTGCGGCTGGCCCGGCAGGAGGCGCCGGGGATCTCGCTGCGGTTCCGGGCCGAGGAACTGGAAGCCGGATCGGCACTGCGCGACGGCCGGATCGACCTGGAGATCGGGTCCATCGACCACGTGGACCCCGAGACCCGGATCGAAGAACTGGTCACCCTTCGGATGGCGGCGGCCGTCCGGCCCGGCCACCCTCTCACCGAAGGGACCCTGACCCCGGACCGGCTCGCTGCCGCCGAGCACGTGGTGGTGAGCCGCCGTGGCCGGTTCACCGGCCCCCTGGACGCCGCTCTGGCCGAGCGGAACCTCCGCCGGCGGGTCGCTGTCGTCCTCCCCAGCCATATGGCCGCGATGACTCTCGCCGCCCGCAGTGACATCGTCTGCCTCGTCCCCACCGCACCCCCCGGCGGTGTTCCCTCCCCCCTCACCGACGCCGCCACCACCCTGGGTCTGCGCCTCCTCGACATCCCCTTGCCCCTGCCGCCGCTGACCATCGGCATGGCGTGGCACCCCCGCCACGCCGCCGACGGAGGACATCACTGGCTCCGCAACGCCGTCCGCCGGACTCTTCACGCACCCCATGCCGGTGTCCCGGGGCCGGACGGGAACGAGCGCGGCACCGATCACGACGCAGGGACCGGCTCGGGAACCGTTTCCCCGGTTTCCGCGTGACCTCCTGATGTGTTGTCGGCTGGCGGCGAGGCGATCGAAGGGGACCGGATGAGGGCGCGGAAGAGGGCGCGGACGATGGTGAGCGTGGCGCTATCGGCCTGTGTGGCGCTGGTGGCGTGCGCGTGCGGTCCGGAGAAGACGAAGGAGGACACGGCCGCGAAGCCCTCGCAGCCGTCCGCGGCCGCTCGGACCGAGACGCCGTCGGCCTCGGCCGCCCCGACCCGCGAACAGCACGCGCCCAGGACGAAGGAGGGCGCGATCCAGCGCTACGAGCAGTACCTCCACGCCCTCGGCCGCGAGGACATCGCCACGGTCTGCGCAGTGGCCGGGCCCGGCGCGAAGAAGGCGCAGGACCAGGGGTTCGGCCCGTGCACGTCGACGTACACGGCCGTGTTCCAGATGATCTCGCCGACGCAGAAGAAGGCTTTGCAGACCGCGACCGTCGACCCGCAGCGCATCGCCGTGCGCACGCCCGACACGATCGAGATGCCGGTCGAAGCGGTCAGGGCCGATGCCACCTTCTCCGAGAGCGACCTCGGCAGTTACACCCTGGAGTACCTCGAGAACGACTGGTACATCACCGACTGACAAGCAGCGGATATCCGGTACCGGCGAGGACACCGGCCCGCCTACGTTGTGCTCATGCACCGGGACCGCAGACGTGACCGCCGCTCCGCCACGCCCTCGGCCACGTCGCCGCAGGCCCTGCCATCCGACGCGTCCGTGCTCGTCACCGGGGCCGGTGTGGTGCTCGTCGGCTTCTTCTCCGGCAAGCAGAAGGACTTCGCGACCCTCATGGACGCGGCGGAAACCGACCTGACGTCCCGGGGAGTCCGGGTCCTCGGGCGAGCGGTCCAGCGCCGCGGCGTCTCGGACGGCGGCGTCCGGAGCATGGCGCGGCCGTTCTCCTCGCGTACGGTCATCCGCTACGGGAAGGCCCGCGAGGTGGCGAAGGTCCGCGAGGCGACCGGCGCGGATGCCGTCGCCTTCCTCAACCCGCTGACGGAGCGCCAGCGTCGCGTCCTCACCCACCTCTTCGACTGCCCCGCCGTCAGCCTGGCGCCGTCGTACCCCCCGTCCGCGACGATCAGGTGATCAGGGGAAGGCTCAGTTCGCGGCCTTCGCCGAGCGGGGCGAAGAAGCGCTCCACGTCCGTGGCGGTCACCTCGGCCAGGGTGGCCGGTGACCAGCGCGGGCGGCGGTCCTTGTCCACGACCTGTGCCCGGATGCCCTCCACCAGGTCGGGCGAGGTCAGCGCGTTGCAGGAGACCCGGAACTCCTGGGCCAGTACCCGCTCCAGGGTGCCGAGGGCCGCGGCCCGGCGCAGCGCGGTGAGGGTGACCTTGAGTGCGGTCGGGGACTTGGCCAGGATCGTCTCGGCGGCCTCCTTGGCGGCGGGCTCCCCCTGCCCGAGCAGCCGCTCCACGATCTCCTCGACGGTGTCGGCCGCGTAGCAGTGGTCGATCCAGCCGCGCCGGCCGGCGAGTTCGCCGGGCCCGGGGGTGGTGGCGTACCGCGGCAGCACCTCGTGGGCCGGGGCTCCGGCCAGTGCGGCGGTCAGGTCCGGGAGCCGGTCCGCCGGTACGAAGTGGTCGGCGAGCCCGCAGAGCAGCGCGTCGGCGGCGCCGACCGCGGCGCCGGTGAGGGCGAGGTGGGTGCCGAGTTTCCCGGGAGCTCGGCCGAGCAGGTGGGTGCCACCGATGTCGGGGACGAAGCCGATGCCGGTCTCGGGCATGGCGACGCGGGAGCGTTCGGTGACGATGCGGACCGAGCCGTGGGCGGAGACGCCGACGCCGCCGCCCATGGTGATGCCGTCCATGAGGGCGACGTACGGCTTGGGGTAGCGGGCGATGCGGGCGTTGAGCCGGTACTCGTCGCGCCAGAAGTCCGCGGAGGCGCTCTTCCCGGCCTTGGCGTCGTCGTGGATGGCCCGGATGTCCCCGCCCGCGCACAGGCCGCGTTCACCGGCGCCGCGGATCAGGACCTGGTGGACGGCGGGGTCGGCCCCCCACGCGGCGAGGGCTTCGTCGATGCGCAGCACCATGGGGTGGGTGAGGGCGTTGAGGGCCCTGGGGCGGTTGAGGGTGACCACCCCGGTCCGGCCGTCGGTGTGGAGCAGCACGGTGTTCGCGTCTTCGGTCTTCACACCCGCCAGTATCTCCGCGACACCCGCCAGTGCCTCCGCGCCTCCGCGCCTCCGCGCTTCCCACCGCCGGGCGCTCCCCCGGCGTAGCGTGGTCGGTCATGCGGAAGATCGTGCTGATGATGTCGGTGTCCCTCGACGGGTTCGTCGAAGGGCCGGACCGGCAGATCGACTGGGGCCTCGTCGACGAAGAGGTGCACCGGCACATCAATGACGAGGTCCGCCCGATGGGCGGTTTCCTGAGCGGCCGCGTCACGCACCAGCTGATGGCGGACTTCTGGCCGACCGCCGACGCCGATCCTGCGAACGCCGGTCCGATGGCCGATTTCGCCGAGATCTGGCGGTCCATGCCCAAGTACGTGTACTCGCGCACCTTGCAGTCGGCCGACTGGAACACCACGGTCGTCCGGGACGTCGTACCGGAGGAGGTCGCCGCGCTCAAGGCGGCCGCGGGCGGCGACCTGGCGCTGAGCGGGGCCGATCTCGCCGCCTCGTTCCTGCGCCGGGACCTCGTGGACGCCTACCACATCCTGGTGCACCCGGTGCGGATCGGGCGCGGCAAGCCGCTCTTCCCGCCGCTCGACGGCGGCCCGGTGCCCCTGCGGCAGACGGGCACCCGGACCTTCGGCAACGGCGTCGTCCTGCTGCGCTACGAGCGGGCGTAACTCCCCGGCGTGTGCCCGAAGGCCCGCCGGAAGACGTCGATGAACGCGCTCGCGGAGGACCAGCCGCAACTGGGCGCGCCCAGTTGCGGGAAGGTCATGCCCGGCTCGGCCCGGAACAGCCGGCTCATCCCATCCTGAGCGGGGCGCGAACCCGGTGGGCCGCTTATGGTCGAACCATGTGCGCCGCCGCCGCAGAACCGAACGCCCTCACCCTCGGCGAGGACACCGCCCTGGTTCTCATCGACCTCCAGACGGGCATCCTCGGCCTGCCCACCGCGAAGCCGGCCCCAGGGATCCTCGAGAAGGGCATCGCGCTCGCCGAGGCGTTCCGCGCCCACCGGCTCCCCGTGGTGCTGGTCAAGGTGGCGTGGTCCCCGGACGGCGGCGACCTGCCGACCGCGAACGTGGACCGCCCCGGCCCGGCCGCCGCCCCGCCCGCCGGCTTCTCCGAGATCCCAGCCGAGCTGGCCGCCCTCGGTGACGTGGTCGTCACCAAGCGCCACTGGGGAGCCTTCACCGGGACCGAGCTGGACCTCCAGCTGCGCCGCCGCGGCATCCACCGCATCGTGCTGGCCGGCATCTCCACCAGCGCCGGCGTCGAGTCCACCGCCCGTACGGCGTGGGAGCTCAGCTACGACCTGGTCTTCGCCGAGGACGCCACCGCCGACATCGACCCCGACTCCCACGCCCACACCTTCGGCAAGATCTTCCCGCGCATCGGCAGGGTCAGCACCACGGACGAGGTCATCGCGGCCCTGGACTCCTGACCGGAGCCCGGGGGCGGTTCACCCGTAACCGAGCGGGCGCCCACGGGTTAGCAGCGGGAAGGCGAGGGAGTTCTCATGGCGCAGCGGCACACCACGTCCCTACGGCTGCGCCTTCGGTACCGGTTCGACAACCTCGTGGCAGGGGGGACCACCGCGCTCATCGGCTGGTTCGCCCTGGCCTGCCTCGCCGTCGTGGTCCCGGCGAGCACGGTGCTCGTCTGGGCCGACCGGGCCGCCCCGGCGACCCTCTCCGGCCGGCTCACGGCCGTGTGGGTCAGCGTCGGGCAGACGCTCAAGATCGGGGGTGCGGTCGGGTCCCCCCTCTACGTAGTGGCCTCCGTGGCACTCGCCCTGGTCGCCCTGCTGTTCGTGTCGACGCTGGTCAGCCTGATCACCACCGGCATCAACCGGCGCATCATGCTGCTCCGCCGCGGCCACTCCACCGTGCTGGAGTCCGGGCACACCGTCCTGCTGGGCTGGTCCGACCAGATCTTCCCGGTGGTCGGGGAGCTGGTGGCCGCCCATGCCAACCAGCGCAGGTCGGCCATCGCCGTCCTCGCCCCGAAGGACAAGGTGGAGATGGAGGACGAGATCGCCACCTCCGTCGCGGACACCGGCACGACGAGGATCATCTGCCGCAACGGGCGCACCACCGACCCCGCGGAGCTGGAACGGGTGAGTCCGCGGACCGCGAAGGCCGTGCTCGTGCTGCCCCCCGAAGGGGACGCCGGCGACGCCCACGTGGTGAAGACCCTGCTCGCGCTGAACGCGGCGGTCCCCGAGCCCGGTGGGGCCGTGGTGGTCGCCGCCGTCCGCGACGCCCGCAATCAGGTCACCGCCCGGCTGGCCGCCGGGCCCGGCGGGCACGTCCTGTGCGTCGACGACATCATCGCCCGGCTCCTCGTCCAGACCGCCCGCCAGCCCGGTCTCTCGCTCGTCTACCAGGACCTGCTCGACTTCGCGGGCGACGAGTTCTACACCGCCCCGGCCCAGTGCCTCGCCGGACGCACCTTCGGCGAGGCACTGCTGGCCTTCACCACGTCCTCGGTGGTCGGCCTGCTGCCCGCCGGGGGCCGCGTCGCCCTCAACCCGGACCCCGGTACGACGATCGGCGCGGACGACCTGATCGTCCTCGTCTCGCGGGACGATGACACGGCCGTACCGGCGGACGCGTCCCCGTGCGTCGACGAGGACGCGATCGTCACGGCCCGCCCCCGGATGCCCGTGGCCGAACGGCTGCTCCTCCTCGGCTGGAACCGCCGCGCTCCGATCGTCGTGGAGCAGCTCGACCGGTTCGTGAGCCCGGGGACCACCCTGGACGTCGTCTCGCTCGGCGACGACATGACGATGTGCTCCGCCGCCGGCATCGCGGGGGTGCGCAGCAGGCTCGAAGTGACCTTCCGCAGTGGGGACATCACCGATCCCCAGCTGCTGGCCAAGCTGGACGTGCCGTCGTACGACAGCGTGATCGTCATCGGCGAGACCGGCCACGAGGCCGTCTCCCGGACCGCCGCCCCGCCGCCCGTCCGCGCGATCGACCTCGCTCTGGCTCCGGAGACCGGGGCTGAGACGGACGACCGGACACTGGTCACCCTGCTGCACCTGCGGGCGATCGCGGAGGAGGCGGAGCGGGAGCTCTCGCTCACCACCGAGATGTCCGACGACGGCAACCGGCTGCTCGCCCCCGCCCGGGAGGGCGCCGACTTCATCGTGAGCGGGCGGCTGATCAGTCTCCTCATGACCCAGATCTCGGAGAGCCGCTACCTCGCGGACGTCTTCGAGGAGTTGTTCAGGGCGGAGGGCAGCGAGCTGTACCTCAAGCCGGTCGCGGACTACGTGCGCACCGATCGCGAGGTGGCGTTCGCGACCCTCGTCGAGTCGGCGCGGCGCCGCCGCGAATGCGCGGTCGGCTACCGGCTGCGCGCGCAGGCGGCCGCGGGCCCCGCGTACGGCGTTCACCTCAATCCGGACAAGCGGGAGCGGGTCAGCTTCGGCGAGCACGACTGGCTGATCGTGCTCGCCGAGAGCTGAGGCGGCCTTCGGGCCCGCCCCACCCGCCGCTCGCTCAGAGCGTGGAGTGGACCTCAAGGGCGGTCCGTACCGCGGATTCCAGCGCGCCTTCGATCCACGCCGGCTTGATGGAGGTGTGGCACCCGGCGAAGTGCAGGTTCCCCTCGGCCTTGCGGACGTGGGGGAAGAGCTCGGTGTGCTGGCCGGGCAGCAGGACCGAGGCCTCGCCGTAGGCGTACGGGTCGCGCATCCAGGACTGGGTGCGCCCCACACCGGTGTAGAACACCTCGATCCGCTGCCCGAACACCTCCTGGACTCCGGCGAGGGCGCGCGGGTAGCGCTCCTCGTCGTCCAGGGAGTCCCACTTCAGGGCGTCGTCCGACCAGCTGTAGGAGGCGAGCACGACCCCGCCCGCGCTGCCCTCGACGGGGTAGGAGGGCTGGAACATGAAGCGGTTGGGGTTGTCGGTGGCCGAGCCGCCGCCGATGACGTGGGCCGCCTCGGGCTGGTCGCGGGTGACACCGCGGCAGGCCGCGTAGTGGGCCCGCTGGGCAACGGAGATGCCGCGCCGGGACACGGAGGAGTGCGCGCCGAGCAGCGCGCCGTCCGCCGGGGTCTGCCCGAGCTGGTACTTGCGGTACAGGCCCGGCTGTACGGCTTCCAGCTCGCGCTTCCAGTCGGCCTCGTCGAACTCCCACCAGCGGCGGCTGAATTCCAGCAGCACCTTGGTGGCCGCGTCGTAGTGCAGCTCGGTGATCGCGCGCCGCTTGCCGTACGAGAGCGCGGGGGCGACCGGGATGTGGCGCAGCCCGGAGAAGGGCACGGTGATGATCGCGGTGTCGCCGGTGAAGGTCTCGCGCTGCACGGCGGCGCCGCCGCGGCCCTCGGAGACGGTCTCGATGCTGACCTCACCCTCCCCGTGGGTGATCCGGGTGGCGCGGCGGTCGAGCCGTACGAGGTCGTCGACGCGGGCGTAGAGGGCGTCGGCCAGGGTGGCGGTGCCACCGGGCAGTTCGAAGAAGGCGGTGTCCGGGCTGATCAGCGAGGCGCCGATGAAGCTGTGCACGAAGGCGAGGTGCAGGCGGGAGGTGAGGTTCTCCACGGTTCCGATCAGGTCGATCGTCCGCTCGTCGAGCTTGGCCTCCTCGGTCAGGTAGCGGTACATCGACATGTGGCCGTAGCGCTGGATGACGCGGGCCCAGCCCTCGACGAGCTGCTTGTCCTTCTTGCCCTCGATCTCCTTGCGTACGGGGGCGAAGGCGTTGCGGACGATCTGCGCGGCGGGCAGGGCCTCGTAGGCCGCCGGGACTCCGAAGGACTTGTTGAGGGCCTGCGGGCTGCGCGCGTAGTCGGCGCGGCGGACGCGGATGCCGTTGACGAAGATCCACGTGCGGTAGGCGGGGCGGCCGGAGCCGTCGACGTCGACCAGGTGGAAGCGCCGGCGCTCCAGGCCGAGGCTGTCGATCAGCCCGGTGACCAGCGGGTGGCTGTCGGGAATGCGCATCGCGCCGGCCTCGGCGTACTGCTTGGGGTCGGCGAAGGGGGCCGCGGACTTCTCGTGGCCGCCGGCCCGGAAGGTCTTGATCCGGCCGCCCACCCGGTTGCCGTTGGCCTCGATGACCGTGACCTGGTGTCCGGCCTCGCGCAGGAGGTGGGCGGCGGTGAGCCCGGCGGGTCCGGCTCCGACGATCAGCACCTTCTTGCGGGTACGGGACCGGGGCAGGCCGTTCTTCAGGAGGATGTCGGAGTAACGGGGCACGAGGGGCTCGTCGTCATCGTCCCGTACGAGGACCGCGCGGGCGATGGTCAGGCAGGTTTCCCAGTCCGGGCGGGCGGAGCCGGACGGGGCCTGCGGGGTCCCGGCGTTCGCGGCGGCGACGGACAGGGCGCCGGCTCCCGCGACGGCGGCCGCGCCGGCGATGACGGTACGGCGGGAGGGGCGGCGGGCGGGCGCCGGGGCGGGCTCGTCCGCCGGGCCGGACGTGGGGTCGGGCGCGGGAACGGGTTCGATGATCATGCATCAACTCTCCCGGCCCGCACGTGCCTTGAACGCCCAAAGGCACCCAGGTGGGGAACAATCACCCGGACGTGCGGTTTCGGCCGCCCGCTGCTGACGAACTGGAATTCGTGCCCGTGGCGGAGGTGGCGGACCTGGCGGACGCGGCCGGGGTCAGCCGATCCGGCGCACCCGCTGGCTGGTGAGTTCGTACCGGGCTCCGACGACGGCCAGCTCCCCGGCGGCGACCTTGGCCGCGAGGTCCGGTTCGGCGGCCAGCCGCGCCCCTACCAGCCGTACGTTCGCGGTGATCGCCGCGTCGATCCGCGCGGCCCCACGGAGCCTGCGGTCGATGGCCGGGCGGATCTGATCGACGAGGTACTGCATGTGACCGGGCAGCGGCGCACCTCCCCCCTCGGCCCGGACGGCCGCGGCGACCGCCCCGCACGACTGGTGCCCGAGGACGACGACCAGCGGGATGCCCAGTTCGAGTACCCCGTACGCGATGCTCCCGAGCACCGCCTCGTCCAGGACCTCGCCCGCCGACCGCACGGTCAGCAGGTCGCCGAGGCCCTGGTCGAAGACCAGCTCCGGGGGAACGCGCGAGTCGACGCAGC
This sequence comes from Streptomyces sp. NPDC048257, assembly GCF_043201855.1. NCBI lineage: Bacteria > Bacillati > Actinomycetota > Actinomycetes > Kitasatosporales > Streptomycetaceae > Streptomyces > Streptomyces sp. NPDC048257. The sequence continues at coordinate 589,598 of NZ_JBICZI010000002.1, read as the reverse complement.
CGAGGACGACGGCGAAGGGGTGCTGGCCGCCGACCAGCGTCTGCCGCACCGTCCGCGTCTCGTCGGGGTGCCGCTCGTGCAGGGTGCGCCAGCGCGCATTGCCCGTCTCCAGTTCCCGCAGCGCGGACGCGGGGGTGGCGGGCCGGACCCTTCCGGGGCCGCCGGCGACGGGAGCGCTCGGGATCCTGGGGGAGCCGGCCACGAGACCGGCTCCCAGGGCCACCGTGCCGGTCAGTACCACCCGAAGCAGGCGGCGCCGCCCCGAGCCGCCGCCATGACGATCACTATGGACATTCATAGCAGGACAAACTATGCACATTCGATCCTGAAGGGTGGGTGCCGCTCTTGAGCGGGGAGCGAGGTGCGAGGCGCGAGGTGCGAGGCGCGAGGTGCGAGAACCCTCAGCGGGGCGCGAGCAGCCGTGCGAGCACCGTGCCGAGCTGCTCGCGCAGCCCTTCGTCCGTGATGACCCCGTCCGCGCCGACCGTCCCCCGGTCCACCGGGAGGCTCACGCAGGCCGACTCCACGACGTCCGCTCCGGTGTAGCCCAGGACCGTCCGCAAGGTGGCCTCCGCGCCCCCGCCCCGACCGGCGGCGGCCGCGTTGACCCAGGCCACGGGCTTGTCGCAGATCTCGGTACCGCCGACCGTCCAGTCCAGCAGGTTCTTGAACGAGCCCGGCAGGGTGCCCGCGTACTCCGGGGTGCAGATCAGGACCGCGGCCGCAGCCCCGATCGCCGCGCGCAGCTCCGCCACCGGGGCCGGCAGCGGGTCGGTGTCGTCGTCGGGGTTGAAGTGGGGCAGGACGGCCAGGCCCTCGTAGAACACGGTGCGCACCTGCGCGGGGGCCACGGCCTGCGCGGTGCGCAGTACGGACTCGTTGGAGGAACCGGTCCGCAGGCTTCCGGACAGCAGCAGGATCATGGGTGGCGTGGGCATCCGGTCAATCTACTGCGCCGACCGGTGCGGAACGGGGGCGGGATGCGCGACGGTTGGCGGGTGACCGGGCGCGCGGTGGCCGTGAGGATGGTCGTCATGGATCCCGAACTCGAAGCGTTCGTCCCCTTCCTCCCGCGGACCGACCCGGCCGACCCGGTCGGCGCACGCAAGGTCTTCGCCGAGCTGGCCTCCTCCCGGCCGATGCCGGACACCTCGGGCATGGAGATCGAGGACCTCACGGTGCTCGCCGATCCGGCCGTGCCGGTGCGGATCTACCGCCCGCACGGGGCCCAGGGCCTCGTCATCTGGCTGCGCGGCGGCGGATTCGTCTTCGGCGACCTCGAGACCGAGCACCCGTGGGCCGCCCGGATCGCCGGCGCCACAGGGGCGGTGGTGATCTCGGTGAACTACCGCCGGTCCCCCGAGCATCCGTTCCCGGCGGCCCTGGACGACGCCTACGCCGTACTGAACTGGGCGTACGCGCACGCGGCCGAACTCGGCGCCGACCCGGCCCGGATCGCGGTCGCAGGGCACAGCGCCGGCGCGGGGCTCGCGGCCGCGGTGGCCCTGCGGGCGCGCGACGAGCAGGGGCCGCCGATCCGCTTCCAGCTGCTCAACGAGCCCATGCTCGACGACCGGCAGGAGACGTGGTCGCAGCGGACCTTCACCGAGACTCCCTGGCACGATCGGCAGAAGATCACCGTGATGTGGCGGAACTACCTGGGTCCCCGGCAGGCGACCGCGTACGCCGCCCCGGCGCGGGCCACTGACCTCTCGGGCCTGCCGCCCGCCTACATCGCCACCGCGGAGTTCGATCCGCTGCGCGACGAGGACATCGACTACGCGCAGCGCCTGATACAGGCGGGCGTACCGGTCGAACTGCACCACTGGCCCGGCACCTTCCACGGGTCGCAGGCGATCCAGTCCGCCGATGTGTCGCAGCGGCAGACCGCCGCGCTCATCTCCGTCCTGCGCCGCGCCCTGGCCGAGTAGGACGGGCGCGGCCGCGCGGCCGGGGCGCCGTCGGCCCGGGTTCAGTTGACGTCGGAGCGCGCGGCGGTGCTGCCCATCGGGCCGGTCCGACGCACACTGCCTGCCATGTACGTGACCGAGCACCGACGGACCGACAACGGCTGGTACCTGACCTTCAAGGCCGAAGCCCAGCCAGGCGCCGGCGTGGCGACGATCCAACGCGTAGACCACGGGTAGGGCGTGCCGGCTTCGCCCGCTGCAGCCCGCGTTCCGGGACTGCCGGACCGGCCAAGTGGCCGGGATGACGGCGGGATCGGGCTGCTCCCGCCGTCGGTGTGCGAGCGTGCCGGTCGATGAGGGTGCGGCCCGCCACCGCCCGTACGGACGTCATCGGGCCGTTCAGAAGGTGCGGGGCCGGGTGGTGGACGCCGGGAGGCCGGCGTTGAACCGGGTGTCGACGTAGTCGGCGAAATCGACCGCGCGGGCTATCAGCTTCAAGTCGGTCGGAAGCGAACGGTCACTCACCTGGAGGCCGGGGCGAAGCCCCGCCGGACGCGTCGTGCGAGCCCGCGCACCGCAACCCCGGCGGGGCCCGCACCGTTGAAGCCTGGGTAGCGGCCACGAAATGAGGCGAGATTCCTGTGAGCAGTCGTGTGTTCCTCTACGCAGGAGCCATCGAGGCCCTCCGACACATGAAGGAGACGCGGGAGATCAACACGGTGGTATTGCGCCGTGCGGATCCTGCGGGCGCCCTGGTGGTGGAGGTGGAGGCCAACTTGACCCACGAGGAGCTGCTCCAGGCCCTACCCGTCGGGGAGCCGCGTCTGGTCGTCCACGAGCTGTCTTTCGCCTCCCGGGAGGGCGCACGCAGACACGAACAGCTGTTGATCCTTTGGCTGCCGACTGCTGCAGGCGGCGGCGGTCAGACGGACGGCTACGCGGCGGCCTACGCTTCCCTCAGGGACTGCCTTGCCGATGCCCGCGTCCACCTGACCGCTGAACGAACGGACCAGTTGGAGTACCGGAAGCTCGTCGCCCTGGCCGGCTGAGGCTACGCGGAGCGGCGGCGCAGAACGGCGCCACCCGGGCGCGAGGCCGCGTGCCGCCCACTGCGCGGAGCGAGCCCGGACCGGACGCTGGGAGCTCCCCTGGCCTCAGTAGAAGTGCGCGGCGGCCGGAGTCAGTGGCCCAGGGCGTTCTTCAGTTGTTGCTTGGTCATGGTCGAGCGGCCCTCGATGCCGCGCTTCTTCGCCTCTTGGTAGAGGTCGTCCTTGGTCCGCTCGGACGAGCCGCCGCCACTGGACTTCTGGCCGCCCCGCTGGGAGGCAGATTCACCCTGGGTCGAGCTGCGGCTCGAGGTCTTGCTTTCACCGGATCGCGCGCGTTCCTTTGGGCACGACGAATCCCTTCATCGACGGTGCGTACAAGGCCATCGTGTGCGCACCCGGGACGTTCCCGCATCTCCCGCTGGTCCCCACGGACGATGGCCGTCTCCACCTGATCCGCGGCATGCTCGGCCGGCCCGGCGCGCGAACACCAGCAGGGGCCCGCATCCGACTCGTTCACTGCCGTTCCTCTCACGCCGTCCCGCCGATGGCTTATCCTCACGGGCACTCGCCGCACCCGTACTGCGTCCGCTCGGCGGCCCCGGTGCAGCGCACCCCGCGCAACGACGCCGGACCGCGCTCGCCGCGTCGGGCCGACACGCGCCGGTCGGTTCTCGCTCCACCCGTGCGATCCGCGTGAGAGGCGGGCAGACGTGGGCACCACGGAGCCGAGCGAGAAGCGCGGCGTCCCCCGAGGGCGCGCCATCGAGGCGGCGGGGAGGCGCGGTGCCGCAAGCCGTTCCGGCATGACAAAGCAGCAGCTCAAGAGCCCCTCGGCCACTGACCGCAGTCGTTGCGCAGTGGCTGGATCCTCGGTCAGCCCCCGGGGGGCAAAACCCCCGGGCGCAGCCGGGGTATGGCGGTGCCCGCCCCGGGGCAGGCGGACCGTATGGCCCTCTTCGTCGGCACGTCGGGATGGCAGTACCGGGACTGGTCGGGCGTCTTCTATCCGCCGGACCGGCCGCAGCGGCTCTGGCTGGAGGAGTACGCGCGGCACTTTCCCACGGTGGAAGTCAACAACGCCTTCTACCGACTGCCCACGCCCGATACGTTCGCGCGTTGGCGGGCCCGCACTCCGGCCGGCTTCGTCATCGCCGTCAAAGCGAGTCGCTTCCTGACCCACGTGAAACGTCTGCGCGATCCGGCCGAACCCGTCCAACGGCTCATGGCGCACGCCGCTTCCCTGGGTGACCGGCTCGGTCCGGTCCTCCTCCAGCTGCCGCCGACGCTGCGGGCCGACGCGGCCGCATTGGAGGCCTGCCTCGCCTGCTTCCCGGCCGGCACGCGGGTCGCCGTCGAACCGCGCCACCCGTCGTGGTGGTCCGATGAGGTGCGCACGGTGCTCGTGGACCGCGGCGCGGCCCTGTGCTGGGCCGACCGCGGCTCGCGCCCCGTGACACCGCTGTGGCGGACAGCGGACTGGGCGTACGTGCGCTTCCACGAGGGTCGGGCCAGGCCGGCGCCCCGCTACGGCCGGACGGCCCTACGCAGTTGGGCGGACCGCATCGCGGACACGTGGCCGCAGGGCGAGGACGTCTACGCCTACTTCAACAACGACCCGGGCGGCGCCGCCGTGGTCGACGCACGGGCGTTCAACCGGCTGATGTCCGGCCGGCCAACGGATGATGGGAGATGATCAGCGGGTGATCGACGGGATACTCGGGGCGGCTCCGCGGAGGGCGAGCGGCAGCAGAGAACCAGCGCCGGCGCAACGGAAGCCGCAGGCGAACCTGTCGGCGGCCGCACAGCCGGAACGGTCAGCGCCGCGGTGGCAGGCGGTGGAGCGTCGCGTCGTACGCCTTCCCGTCCGCGACGGTCAGCGTCATGAACGAGCACAAGGGCTGGCGTCGGCGGTCCGTGGGCGAGCCCGGGTTGAGCAGACGCAGCCTCCCGGCGGTGGTGTCCCACGGAATGTGGCTGTGGCCGAAGACCAGGACGTCCACGTCGGGGAACCGCGCGGCGCAGCGCCGCTCCCGTCCCGAGGCCGCCCCGGTCTCGTGCACGACTGCGAACCGCACCCCTTCCAGCTCGGCGTAGGCCACCTCCGGCAGTCTGAGACGCAGTCCCGGGCCGTCGTTGTTGCCGCACACGCCGATCAGCCGGTGGGACCGGGACTCCAACAGGTCGAGCGTGGCCTCGTCGACCCAGTCGCCGGCGTGGATGACGGCGTCGGCGCCGTCGACGGCGGTCATCAGGGCTTCCGGGAGTGACGCTGCGCGGGTGGGGAGGTGGGTGTCGGAGGTCAGCAGAAGCCGCATGCGTCCCACCGTAGGGCGTTGCGGCCGCGAGCACCCGCGGGGACGCAGCCCGGGGGTGCGCGGCGCCGCTGTACGTGTATGCGGCGTGCGGGAGTCCCCGGCGGCCTCGCGGTCACGACCGTCGGCCGGTGGCGTCGCAGGGCCGCTCGGGCCGCCGTTGGCGCCCGGCGCGCCATGCACACCGGCGCCCGGATGCGCGGACGCCGACGCGAGGAAGAGCCCCTCGACCGGCGTTTCGGAGCGTCCTGTGCGGGGACAGGCCGGAGGACGAGCTGCTGGTGCAGGGCAGCCGTCCCCCGCTGAGGGCGCCGCCACGCAGGTTGGCGTCCATAGCCTCCCTGCAACAGGCCAGTCCAGGTTTCAGGGAGCATCGCCTTGGATCACACGTGTAGGACTTGAGGGCTGCCCCCCTGCGGCCCAGGGCCGGTGCGCGCGCGGCAGGCCAGCCAGGGGACGAGTACGACCACATCGGCAAACCCTCCTGTGTCGAGGTTGCCGATGGCAATCATGAAGACCTACCGACGACGGGCACGCCCATGAACCGGCCACTGCGTCCGGCCGCCGGCATCGGAGAGACCTCACCGCTCGAACTCGGATCAACCCTCTGGAGGGCTCAGCGTCAGCGGTGCGCCGGCCAATCACCGGTGGCGCCTCCCCCAGCGGACCTTCTACTGGTCCATTCGACGGCGGTCACCGTCGCTCCAGGCACGTGTGTCCCGGGGTTCGACGTAGGGCTCCTCGTCCTGCGGCATACCTCCCGCGACCGCCCTCTGGCGGACCATCTCCGCGTCGAACTCCAAGCCGAGGAGAATGGCGAGATTCGTGATCCACAGCCACACCAGGAAGACGATCACGCCGGCGAGGGTGCCGTACGTCTTGTTGTAGGAGCCGAAGTTCGCCACGTAGAACGCGAACCCGGCCGAAGCAACCATCCAGAGCAGCAGGGCCAGGAAGCTGCCGGGGGTGACCCAATTGAATCCGCGGCCCTTGGCGTTGGGAGCGGCCCAGTAGAGGAGCGCGATCATCATCGTGACCAGCAGGAGCAGGACCGGCCACTTCGCGATGGACCACACCGTCAGGGCGGTGTCACCGATGCCCAGCGCAGAGCCGGCCTCCCGGGCCAGACTGCCGGTGAAGACCACGATCAGTGCGCTGGCGCAGGCGAGGATCATCAATGTGACGGTCAGCGCGAGGCGCAGTGGCAGTACCTTCCAGACCGGGCGGCCCTCGGGCACGTCGTAGACTGCGTTGGCCGTGCGGATGAACGCGGCGATGTAGCCGGAGGCGGACCACACGGCGACGAGCAGGCCGACGACCGCGACCACCGAACCGACCCCGGCGTTGCCCTGGAGTTGCCGCACCGCGTCGGTGACCACGTCACGGGCGGAGCCGGGTGTCAGTTTCTGCAGGTTGTCCAAAACCTCCTTCGTGGTGGACTTCCCCGCGATGCCCAGCAGGGACACCAGCACCAGCAGGGCCGGGAACAGCGCCAGCAGCCCGTAGTAGGTCAGCCCCGCCGCCCGGTCGGCGAGCTCGTCGTCCTTGAATTCCTTCATGGTGCCGCGGAGCACGGCTTTCCAAGACCGTTTCGGCAGCTCAGTGGGCTGATCGGGAGCTCGTTCCTCCACCTGCGAACCGGGTCCCGCTGCACTCTCGTGATCGGCGTCCCTACGCCCGTGTTCGTCGTCGGGGGCCGGATTCGGTATGCGCGTCATACCCTGCGGCTGTCCAGCTCAGCAGCACTCATGTCAGCAGAGACGTCCGAAACACAGTCCGACCCGGTCACAAATCCCCATCGGCCGTTCTGATCACCGCGTAACGCCAGGGAGGGCCGTGAACCGCCCGTCGGCACGCAGGACCGCGCCTTGCCCTCTCCGGAGCCGCCCGGCCGGGACGCACACGGCCGACGACGCTCCGCAAACTCCCAGAGCGCGCATCGAGCCTTCAGACACCGGCCATGCCTGGCCGTGATCGGCCGAGCCACTGAACCGCACGATGGTCAACCTCCAGTGGGACCCTCAAGACCGGCACGTCACGGAGCAGGGGGCAAGCGAAGCCTCCGCACAGCCCCGGACGGCGGTCGACTTGTGATCGTCACCGCGAGGCGTCCGTCCGGGGGGCGAAGACATCGAGGCCGGGTGCGCCGCCTCGAGGCGTGGGCCGGCGGCAATGCCACGCCCGCGTCGGCGCTCCTCAAGACGGGTGTGTGGCGGGGCATCGTCGGGACGTCGGCCAGCCGGTGGCCGGGGCGCTCTGGCGACCCGCCGCAGACCAGGCTTCCGTCTGCCCCGCACGGACGGTGCCAGGTGGCCGACTGCGCCGGAATCAAGGCCGGGAGGACCGCTGCGTGTCCGATGGGGCGGGGACGGGGTGTCGTTGTGCTGCACGCCGCTCCTGGCCGCACCCGCCGGCCAGGTGGCGGCTTCCCGGCGTCGGAGCCCTGCCCGGGGCACCCGACGCCGGGACCCGGCCCGGCGTGGGCCGGCGAGCCGAAAGGGACTTCTCGTCGAAGGCGTGGCGGATGGGTCCCTGCGGCGCTTCGAGCGGTACGTCGAGGACCGCCGCCCCAAAACCGAAGCCCGGTGTGATCAGGCCCCTCGTCTCGGCCCCGTCTGGGTGAAGCCGTGCCGTCCAGGCCTCTACTGATCGCTGACGGGCCTGCGGCAATGCCACGGTAGGACGTCGCCCCGAGGCCGGGCAAGTTGACGGAGCCCTTGGCTCAACGCAGTGCCCTGGGCTCCGTCACCGCTCAACGCAGTCGCGGCTCCGGCTGCCGGGGCGGGCCGCCATACCAGCGGGCCCCTGGGGTACGTCCCTCCCGGTGGTGTCACCGGCTGGGAGGCCTGTGGCTGCCGGGGGCCTGCCCTCCTTCGGCGGCGGTGTCGTGGCCGACATCGCGCAGTCCTTCGGCCGTCTCCCGACCGGCGTTCTGTGCGTGCTCGGTGGTGGTGGTGACGGCGTCCTGAGCAGTGCTCTTCACCGATTCCACCGCGTGAGCGGCCGGCTCCTTGAGCTCTTCGCGGACTTCCTCGGCGGCATGGACGGCTGTCTGCTTGACGGGCTCCAGCAGCTCGTCAGAGTGCTCGCGCAGCTGCTGTCCCGCTCGTTCCTCGGCCTCGGTCGTCGGCAGGAGGGCGGCTGCGAGCATTCCGGCGCCGAAGGCCATGAGTCCTGCGGCCAGGGGGCTGCCCTGGGTCTGCCGCCTGATCTGCGCGGGGGCCTGCTCAACGGCTTCCTGCACGTTGTGGCCGGCCTCCTTGCCGGCATCCGCGATGCTGTCCGTGGCCTGGTGCAGGCTTCCGGAGGTTCCCTGTGCGGCATCGTGTGCTGTGCCCATCACGCGCTCCTTCACTCCGCTCACCTGTCGGCGCATCGAGTCGGCCTTGCGGCGCGCGACCTTGCGGGGGGTCATCCTGTCCGCCAGGAGGTCGACGTTGTGGGCCAGGTGCCCGCGCCGGTACTCCACGTCGTTCCTCAGCTCGTCGGGTGTCGTGCCCATCGGGCGTCCTCCTTCAAGGTCTCCACGGTCCGTTCCGGTTTCAGGTTGACGGCACGCAGTCGTGTGCGGCCCATCGAGTACAGCACCGCGCCCGCCGCTGCCCACAGGGCAGTGACGATCAACGCGGCCCAGGCGAGGTCCATCACGTTGGCCAGAGCGAACACGATGGTGAGGCTGCCGAGCAGCAGCACCACATGTCCGGCGTAGCCGGCGCCGCCCAACATGCCGACCGCTTTGCCGGCCTTGGCGGACTCCTGCTTGATCTCGGCCTTGGCCAGTTCGATCTCGTCACGAACCAGCTGGGACAGGTCCTGGCCGATCTCGCTGACGAGGTCCCCGATGGACGGGTCGCCGGCCGCCGCGGACGGGGGAACTGCCGGCGCGGGGGGGCGTTCCTGCGAGGAGAGGGCCACGGTCAGACCCCCTCTCCGGGCCGCCGTGGGGCGCCGCCGTACTCCGGCGCACTCGCAGGCGGGTACGCCGGCGGCGCCGGGGTCACGTGCGGAGGCTGGGACTGGCCATAGGTGTCGAGGGGGTCCTCGTGGCCGGCGGGGTTGCTGCGGTGTCCGGGAGCCGGAAACTCCGCGGAGCCCGTGCCGGAAACGGCGCGCGGCTGGTCCGCGGCCGGCACAGCACGTACGTCTGAAGCACCTTCGTGCTCGGAAGAGGCGGCAGCGCTGACGCCCTTGCCGGCGCGTGCGACTACGAAACCGGCCAGAGCGGCACCTGCGAGGAAGACCCCCGGGCGGCGACGGGCGAAATTCTGCAGGTCGCTGACCAGACCGTCGGGGCCGCGCTTCTCCATGTGGGCAGCCACTTGGTGGCCGCCGTCAGCCATCTGGCGGGCCACATCCGCCATCGTGGAATCGGGCTTGCCGTTCTCCCCCAGCTCCCGCAGCTCCTGCGAGAGGCGGCGCACGTTCTCCGCCAGGCGATGCGTCTGCGTTTCTGCCTGGCCGGTCAGCTGCGTGCGCAGTTCGCCCACCAGATCCCGGGCCTGAGCGGACGCCTCGCCGACGACCTTCGACGCCTGCTCCTTGGCCGTGCCACCCACCTCGGCGGCCTTGTCGCCAACCAGCGCGGCGCCCTCCCCGGCCTTGTCCTGAGCGGTCTGCGCTACTGCCGTCGTCCTGCTTTCGTCCTGACGGCTCGCATCCTGGAAGTTACTCAAGGCTCCTCCTGGTGAAATCGATCCCGTCAACCGTTCACCAGGCGCTTGCCCACCGTTCGGTCGCCCACCCACGGCACAGGGTCCAGGTTTCACCGCGACGGCAGAGGACGTGTCCACGCAGCTGAAGCCTTCCGTGCGGAACCCCCGGCCTCCCGGGCGGCCGCTGCTCGGCACAGCGGTGAGAAGACCGAGCCCGCAGGTAAAAGCTGCTACGGGCGTCACGGCGAGGGGCGGGGGGCGCTCTGTCTCCTGCCCGGCCGCCGATCGCCGAGAGCGCTGACAAGGGGGCCGACACCGTCGTCCCGGCTGATCCGAGTGGCTCGCTGCAGACGCGGGGGGTGCCGGCGCGGGGCGGCCCGGTAGGTGTGCCCCGCTCCGGCCGAGCCCTTGCGCCACGCGTCCGAGGAAGGCCGCTTCCGGACGGACGTCGGTCGTAGGGCTCGTGTGGTCAGTCGACGGAGAGGGCCTGGAGGAGATCCGCGACCTGCGGGTCGGGCAGGGCGCGGGCGACGTCGGCCTGGGCGACGATGCCGACGAGGCGGTGGCCGTCGATGACGGGTAGACGCCGTACCTGGTACTCGCTCATGGTGCGCAGGATCTCGGCGGCGTCGTCGTCGGCGCCGATGGTGACAGCTTCGCCTTGGGCCAGTTCCCCTGCCGTGACGTCGGCCGGGTCCTTGCCGGCGCCGAGGACCTTCACGACGATGTCCCGGTCGGTGAGCATGCCCTTGAGCTTGTCGTCCTCGCCGCAGATCGGCAGCGCACCGACATCCAGCCGGGTCATCTTCTTCGCGGCGTCCAGGACCGTCTCCTGGGCGCCGATGCACTCGGCGCCCTCCGTCATGATCTCGCGAGCCGTCGTCATCGGGCGTTCTCCTTGGCTGGGGTCGGGCAGGGGCGTGCTCAAGTGGCCGGGGCGGACGTGGCGGGACGGATGGGCTCTGCCCACCCGTCCCGGTACTCAGGTGTGCAGGCGGCTGTTGGTGCCGTCGTGGCCGTCCGCGTGGTCCTCGTCGAACCAGTAGTCGCCGGCGGCGAGGTAGCGGAAGGAGTGAACGCTCTTGACGGGCAGGGCGACGCTGACCGCACGGGTACCGTCGCCGCGCGGCTTCAGGGTGTGGGTTCCGGGCTGCCAGTCGTTGAAGTCGCCGACGACACTGACCGGGCCGGGCGGGGCATCGGCGGGCAGGACGAAGGTGACCTGCGAGCGATCCTTCAGCTGCTTGCGCTCCAGCATCGAAGAGAACTCCTTGCACCAGGGGATGTTGCGGCCCATCCTGCGGCCGGAATCGGAAGCCGACCTCCGGAGACGGCCGAGGGGGTGGCCCCCCTCACTCGCGTGGCAGCGTCGGAGGATTGCCATTCGTCCATTTGTGTCGGACGTACGGGTAGCAGTGGATTCACCCACTCACCGGCGGCCGTCATGGCGCCCGGGCACAGCCGTCCCCGCCATCACGAGCGCCGCGTAGGCAATCTCATCGATCCGAGTGAACTTCCCACCCACGGTGAAGGTCGCGGCCGATGGTCCGGCCCGGAACACGAACAGCCCTTCCGCGTCCCCGGCCTCGACACCCGATCAATCGCGCGTGTACCCCGATGCCGGCCTCTGATCCCGCTCTCAGGCCCGACACGGCCAAGGGAACCATCATGTGAGGGCGTTCGGATGCGACGCCCCGCACGATGCAGGGCCGACGCGCAGAAGCCTGCGGGCACATGCCTGCTCCCGCTTGACCGTCCCAGACCGACGGCGATGGTCAAGTGGGAGCAGCGGTGCCCCCGGCCATTCGCCTTGGCGCGGGACCGTGAGGAGGTCGCGAGCATCGGGTTTGCCCCCACGTACGGCGATGCCTGCCATGCGGTCCGTGCGGATGGCCGAGACCTGGAGCGGGCCGATCGACCGCAGCGGACCGGCCCGTGCACGGCCTTCACCTGTACGAGCCTGCGGGTCAGCGGCGCACGCGGTGCCATTCGCGGTAGACAGAATCAGCGTGTGAAGTCCTGTTCGCGAGGTACCGGCACGCCGTCTCACTAGTCTGTTGCGTAGGGGCCTGCCATGGTGACAACGTCCGATGAGATCGCTTCCGTGCTGACGCCGGGGCGCACGCCCGGGCGAGCGATCGTGTCGTGGCTGACGACGACGGATCACAAGAAGATCGGGCATCTGTACCTGATCGCCTCGTTCGGCTTCTTCGTCGTCGGCGGGGTACTGGCGCTGCTGCTGCGGGCGGAGCTCGCGCGGCCGGGGATGCAGATCGTCTCCAACGAGCAGTACAACCAGATCTTCACCCTGCACGGCACGATCATGCTGCTGTTCTTCGCGACCCCGACCTTCGCCGGATTCGCCAACGCGATCATGCCGCTTCAGATCGGCGCACCGGACGTGGCGTTCCCCCGGCTGAACATGCTGTCGTTCTGGCTCTTCCTCTTCGGGGCCCTGATCGTCGTGGGCAGCCTGCTCACCCCGAACGGCGCCGCGGACTTCGGCTGGACCGCCTACACGCCCTTGAGCAGTTCGACACGCACCCCATCCGTCGGCGGAGACATGTGGGTCATGGGGCTGGCGCTGTCCGGTTTCGGGACGATCCTCGGCTCGGTCAACTTCGTCACCACCATCATCTGTATGCGCATGCCCGGCATGACGATGTTCCGGATGCCGATCTTCACCTGGAATATCCTGCTGACCTCGGTACTGGTGCTGTTCGCGTTCCCCGTCCTGGCGGCGGCTCTGCTGGTGCTGGAGGCGGACCGCAGGTTCGGCGCCCAGGTCTTCAACCCGCAGAACGGCGGGGCCCTCCTGTGGCAGCACCTGTTCTGGTTCTTCGGGCATCCGGAGGTCTACATCATCGCGCTGCCGTTCTTCGGGATCGTCACCGAGATCTTCCCGGTGTTCTCCCGCAAGCCGATCTTCGGCTACCTCGGTCTGGTCGCGGCGACCATCGCGATCGCGGGCCTCTCGCTGACCGTGTGGGCCCACCACATGTTCGCCACCGGCGCCGTGCTGTTGCCGTTCTTCTCCTTCCTGACGTTCCTGATCGCGGTGCCGACAGGGGTGAAGTTCTTCAACTGGATCGGCACCATGTGGAAGGGCTCCATCTCATTCGAGACACCGATGCTGTGGGCCATCGGATTCCTGGTGACCTTCCTCTTCGGGGGGCTGACGGGGATCATCCTGGCCTCGCCCCCGATGGACTTTCACGTCACGGACTCCTACTTCGTCGTGGCCCACTTCCACTACGTCGTCTTCGGCACGGTCGTCTTCGCCATGTTCGCCGGCTTCTACTTCTGGTGGCCGAAGATGACCGGCACCATGCTCGACGAACGCCTCGGAAAGATCCACTTCTGGACCCTGTTCATCGGCTTCCACATGACCTTCCTCGTTCAGCACTGGCTGGGCGCCGAGGGCATGCCGCGGCGTTACGCCGACTACCTCGCCGCCGACGGCTTCACGGGCCTGAACACCTTCTCCTCGATCGGCGCGTTCCTCCTCGGCGCCTCCACCCTGCCCTTCCTCTACAACGTGTGGAAGACCGCTCAGTACGCCCCCCGCGTGACCGTCGACGACCCGTGGGGCTTCGGTCGGTCCCTGGAATGGGCGACTTCCTGTCCGCCACCGCGACACAACTTCGTCACCCTGCCACGCGTCCGTTCGGAATCACCCGCCTTCGACCTCCACCACCCCGAGATCGCAGCCCTGGACGTCGGCAAGGATGACAAGCGCGACGTCCTCGACCAGACCGGAGCAGCCACCCACGAAGGACCCGACGCCGGACGGAGCGTCTGAACGTGCCCAGAGCGGGGCGGTCCGGCCGCGAAGGGCGGACCGGGCAGGTGGGCCGCGCGATCCTCCGTTCGCGGCGAGCCGTACGGACGGAAACCGACGCGGGCCTTGCACGACTGGAGGGCTACCTTCTGAGCGAGCGGCTTCGGCGTGAGGGCGCCGAGGCCGGCTGCGCCTTCGCCGGCCGGCTCAGCTGGCTGGGGCCCGACGAACAGGCCGAAGTGGCACGCCACTTCGCGCGGGCCCACCTCCACTTGCGACGGCAGATGCTCACCGAAACCGCCGACCGGGCGCGGGAACTGCGCGACGAGTACGGCCGGCGCTACGCCGCCCTGCGCCTGCGCCTGGTGGGGCTGTCGCTCTCGACAGCTGGGGTAGCGGTGTCCGCGGGGTGGTTCCTCACACGATGAGGCAACGCGAACACAGCGTGCGCGCCAGCAGCGGGTACTTCGATCGGCACGCGGATCTCAGAACAGGCCGCCATGGCGGAGGGCGGTAGGGCCCGCCAGGTTCGGCGTCCTGGAGCCGGCACGCTCAAGCGGTCTGGTCCATCGTGCGGAACCCGTGGTCCAGGTCTTCCAGCAGACGGCTCGCGTCGGTCAGGAGGGTACCCTCCAGCGCCGACACGGCTGCCTGGCGATGCGCGGAGCCCAAGGCCCGCTCATGGGCCTGCTCCAGTTCGGCGTGCGCACGGTCGAGGGTTTCACGCAGAAGGGCGGGGTCAGTGCGCGCCTTTCTGCCGATGTCGTCCAGCGCTGCGGCAGCAGTGCGCAACAGCGCCGTATGGGCGGCACGGAAGGAGGGCGACAGGGCCTCGTACTCGCCGCTGGAAAGAGCGTAATCGAGGCTGCGGCTGGCCGAGCGGAGGTGGTCCAGACAGCGTTGGGCGACATCGAGCGCCGCACGCGCCCGCATGAGGGCCCGACGAGCGTCCTCGATGCTGCGCCGCGGGTTGAGGCGGCTGTTCTCCACCTCGGCGTCGACGGCCTGCCGGATGCGGTCGGCGTCTGCCGACAGACCGCGCCAGTCGGTGCGCAGCTGCTGTATCCCGTCTGCGTCGGGGGTGTCCGTGTCGAAGGTGTCGGCCAGTTCCCGCAGACGCCGTTCGATGCCGCTGAAGAGGTCGGCGACCGCTTCCTGCCGACGGAGGGTGTGCCGGGCGGGCGCGAGAGCGAGGTGCGCGGCGACCCCGCAAGCGACGCCGATGCCTACGGATGCGACGAGAGGGCCGATGTAGTCGATCCGACCCTGACCGGAGGAGAAGGCGAAGAATCCGACGATGGCGACCTGCGTGCCATGTTCGCCCAGCGGACGCGACCGTCCGACCACGAGGGCCAGGAGCGTCAGCAGTCCGAAGGACCACCAGTGGATTCCGATAGCGGCCGCCAGGGTCGCGGCCAGGGCCGCCCCGGCCGTCATCGCGAACAGGTACTGCGCGCAGTCCCGCAACGACCGGTACACCGTGGCCTGGAGCGCCACCAGCGCGGTGAACGGAGCGAACGTGGACACCGTCGGCGGCAGGAGGTAGCGCGCCAGCACCCATGCGGTCATCGCCGCGACCACCGTCTTCGCGCCCAGCACCAGGTCGTCGCGCTCACCGCCGGGACTGCGGGCCCCCCGCCACACATACAGAGCCGCTTCCCGCACCGATCTCCACAGCGTTTCCCACACGGGCATATGCCACCTCCACCTCCTGGCATGCGCCTGCCCGGCCTCCGACGGCCCACACGCCGCGTCGTCCCGTCCATCGCGGGTACGCGAGAGCCGACCAACAGCCCGCGGTTCCGACCCGCGCGGGCGGCTCCGGGAGCTTGCTCGTCCGCACCAACGCGCAGTCCGTGGCGGAATGCTGGGCCCCTGTCTTCCCCGCTCAGGGAAGCTGGTTCGACCATCCCAGAGTGATCCGCAGATCGCGTCTCGCTGCGATTGCCGCTACGCGACCCGGCCAAGGGTGCTCCCTACACACACTGGCCCATCAGGGTTAACCTGACGGCTGCAGCTTGGTGTGGCCCCGGCGTCTTGCGGCATGGAGCGAACCTCCACATGGGGCTGTGCAGGGGTAGACGCCAATATGAACGGGTCGCATACCGGACAGAAGCGAGGGAAAGCGCATCGTATGGAAGAGACGGTGTCTTCCCGGTCCCTGCCGGCCCCTGGCGGGGCGGGTTTCAGTTGCGCGGAGGCCCGGGAGACCGCCCGCGACATCCTGGCCGGTCTGAAGCCTGATCCGGCCGGGGTAGACGATGTGCTGACGGTGGTGAGTGAGCTGGTCTCCAACGCCAGCCGCCATGCCGGGGGCGCCACCGCCTTCCGGATCACTGTCCGCTCCGGCACCGTCACCATCGAGGTCTCCGACGGCTCGCCCTCCCCGCCCCGGATCCCGCCATGGGCGCCGGAGGTGCCCGGCGGCTTCGGCTGGCGGCTGGTCAACCAGCTCGCCACGACCGACGTGCACATCCATCCCGACGGCAAGACCGTCACCGCCACCCTCACCACCGAGGCGGTAGGTCACCTTTAGCCCTCCGGTCAGCCGGCCTGCGCGCTGTCGCCGCCATCGTCGCGCATCCGGAACAGGGCAAGTGCGCCGGTCAGCTCGAGCAGACGGTGCAGCTGGTCCGGCAGCGGGCCCTCAAGGACCAGCGGGCGGGTATTACGCAGACCGAGCATGGTGTTGAGGAACGACGAGTCGGCAAAGACCACGTTCCGGATGTCGAGCACCAACAGCTTCGCGTCGGCAGCCTCTCGCTCGCAGGCGGCCCGCAGCACACCGACCGTGTCCTGATCAAACTCCCCGGCGCAGCCCACGACGTACACACCGTCCGCCTCGGAACGAACTGTCACCTTCGGCGACTCCATACAGACCTCCGGCCCTGCTGTCCATCCGCACAAACCGCCTTCCACCTGCACCGTACGCGGTAGCCGATTGAAACGACAGGACGCCTCCAGCCGCACACCCCATTCCTCGGTCAGTCCGAAGCCGCCCGCGAACGCGAGGGCCACGGCCGCGCTACCGGCGGGACGCCGCGTGTATTCAGGTACGGCCCGTGTCAGCAGTGCCTGGAGCGTGTTCTGGCCGTGGTCCCGGCCGCCGTCGAACGCACGCACTACAACGCCGATGTCCACCACAACCGGCCGGGCCGCTACGGGCGGCGACGTCTGCGGCGGGCGGGCACCAGGGTGGCGGTCCGCTTCCGTCGCACCGAGCTCAGGTGTCCACCGGTGGGGCCCTTTATCTCCTGCACCAGGTGTCGGTGGCGGGAACGTACTGGACCAGCCCCCGTGCCTCGAACGCGCGCAACCATCCTTGCATCGGCCAGTTGCCCCAACGTTCCTTGTAGAGCGCGCCGTTGCGGAGGATGTCGTCGATGTGCTGGACCGGAGGGTGGTCGGTCGGATGGTGCTGGTGGTAGGCGGGGGCCCCGCCGACCCACCACAGGTCCACGTCGCGTTGGGCTGCGGTCGAAGCGAAGTCGGTGTCCTCGCCCCCGTAGCCGGTGTACGTCTCGTGGAAGCCGCCGATGCGGTTCCAGGTGCCGGCCGTGAGGGCGAACGACAACGACCAGAAGAGCTGGTGATCGCCCCCGCGCAGAACCTCGCCGTCGGCAGGCGCGGGGCGGGCGGCGTGTGGCGGGGCCAGGTCGGCGAGCCCGTCGAGGGCGTAGCCGCCCGGGGGCGGTGGCGGCAGGTAGGCCACGGTGCCGCACAGCAGGACGTCGTCCTGGGCGACGCGTTCATAGCCGTCCAGGAGGGTGGGGCCGGGGATGCAGTCCGCGTCGAGGAAGACCAGCAGGTCCGCGCCGGCGGCGAGTGCTCGGGCTGCGCCGGCGTTGCGGGCAGCGGCCAGCGGCAGACGCCCGTCTTTCAGGAGGAGCATGATGACGTCCGCGGCCGGTTCCCGCCTCGCGGTGAGGTTCTCGATCGCCGGATCGGCCATGGACACGATCACATAGTGGTCGGCTGCGCGGGCGCTGTGGGCGAGGCCGTCCTGCTGCATGAGCAGGTGCGGGTGCCTGCCCGCAGCGAGCGAGATCACCGCGGTGCGCACGCGGGCCGCCCGGGCGTTCCGAGAGCGAGTCCGGTCAGCAGGCACGCCGCCTGTTGGGCGCCGTCGCCGCGTGACCAGAGCTCCCAACGATCCTGCCGGGCCGCAGCCGCCGCCAGCAGCCCGGGCCATTCGTGCGGCTCGGGCCACGCGTCCCGTACGGTCGCCAGTTCCGCTCGTCGCAGCGCCCGGCCGGTGGCGTGCTGCTCTCCGTGCGGCCGGTCCTGGGGGATGACGACGGTGGGAACGCGGGCGGCGGCGCACTCCGCGATGGCATTCTGTCCCGCGTGGGTGACGACCACGTCCGCTCGGCACAGCACCGGCCAGGGGTCCTCGATCCAGTCGGCTCCGGGTCCGCCGAGGATGGTCCACGTCCAGCCCGGGGTGGCCCGAGCCGCTTCCCGGAGCTGTGCGTTGCTGAGGTCCGTGCCGCCGCCGCCCAGCATCACCACCGCTTCCCTGCCGGAGGCATCGCAGCCGCTGCCGGGGGCGGGACGGGAACGGCCGTCGTAGCGGGAAATGCTTCCGGTGTGCAGCGTCTTGGCCTGCCAGTGGAGCGGCCAGCCCGGTTCGGGGCAGGACTGTGGCCAGGGCGCGAGGAGGGCGTCCGCGAGGTCGTAGGCGAGGCGGTGGGCTTGGTCCCTCCGGTCGCCGCGCATGGCTGCGACGACGACCGGGGTCCCCATGAGGCGGGCCAGGGTGGCGGCCTCGACGGAAACGTCACTGACGAACAGCCGGGGCTCCTCCCGGCGAATCCACTCGGCGATGATCCCCATCCGCTCGCGGTGGCCCGCATGGTGGAGTGGCACCCAGTGCAACCGTCCCCCGGCCGTGGGGTCGGTGGGAGCGTCGACGGAGTCCGCGGGCAGGACGATCCACGGCCTCGTCCAGCTCGTGGGGCGGGACAAGGAGGACAGGACGGTGACCGGGCCCCGGATGTGGGCGGCGATGGCCACGGCACGGTGCAGATGGCCGCGCCCCTGGTGGTGGACGTAGTAGCCGATCACCGCATGACCTCTTCGTACAAGGCGGTGTAGGCGTCAGCCGTACGGTCGAGGGAGCAGAACCGTTCCGCCCGCCGGCGGGCGGCCCGCCGGTCGAGGCCCATGGCCACGGGGATGAGTCGTGCCAGTGCCTCCACGTCCCCGGCAGGAGCCAGTACGCCGCAGTCCGAGGTGAGGATCTCCGCGAGGGCGCCCCGGTCGAATCCGCATACCGGTGTGCCGCAGGCCAGCGCCTCGGCCACCACCAGGCCGTACGGTTCGTCCCAGCTGGGCGTCACGAGCGCGGCTCCGGCTGCCCCCAGCAGCTCCACGAGCCGCCGCCGGTCCAGATGGCCGACGTACTGCGCGTCGTCCCCGAGCAGGGGCTCGACCTGTTCCTCGAAGTACGACCGGTCGGCGACCGGCCCCGCCAGTTTCAAGGGCACGCGGGCGGTCCGGGCGGCCTGGATCGCCAGATGGGGCCCCTTTTCGCGGACCAGGCGGCCTGACCACACCAGGCCGTCTCCGCCCGGACCCGGGCGCCAGAAGTCGGTGTCGATCCCGTTGTGCACGACACGCGCGGCGGGCACGGTGGCCTTCCACGCGGAGGCGGTGAATTCGCTGACGGCGGTGAAGGTCACCGGACAGGCCTCATGGGTCTGGATGGCGGACTCCAGCCACGGGGTGGGCGGGGTGTGGAGGGTGGTGATGACCGGCACGCGCAGGGCCGACGCCATCGCGATGGGAAGGTAGTGCAGGCTGTTGTTGTGCACGATGTCGAACCGGTGCTCACCGTGCCGCGCCAGGTCCAGCATCAGTCGGAGATACGCGTGGTGCTCCTGCATCCAAGTACCGCGGGGCATGCTGCTGTCCGAACGGGCCGCGGCGCTCAGTATCACCGTGCTCACGGGCAGCTCCCGCGCTCCGAGCGCCGGGTCGGAACCGGGTGCGGCGAACAGCTGGACGCGGTGGCCACGGCGGTGGAGCGCGTGCGCGAGTGCCCAGGTGTGCGCTTCCAGGCCTCCTGCGAACGGCTCCGCGATCGGAAAGCGCGCGGACGCGATGAGGGCAATCCGCAGGCTGCTCACTGCAGGACGCTCGCGTACAGAGCGCGGTGGGCGGCGGCGAGTTCCACCCGCTCCCGGGCGCGGTGCGTCGTCGTGGCCCGGGGCGCCGGCCTTTCCTCGTAAGCCGTCCGCACCGCCTCGCGCAGCGATTCCTCGTCCAGACCCCCCTGCTGGCTGTGTCCGTACGTCAGGCACGGGCGCTGCTCGGCATAGAAGCCGCAGTCGGGGGCGGCGACAGCGGTGCCCAGGTCGTGGCACGCCTCGAGCCAGCCGGAGTGGGTGCCGAAGAGATAGGGCAGCACCGACAGGTCCAGCGAGGCGAGGTAGTCCCAGAGCTGCCCGTCGTCGAAGTAGTCGTGCACCGTGAGCTCGAGAAGGCCACGGTCTGCGAGTTCCTCCAGCGCCTGCATCACGTGCGGCGCGTGACCCGGGGTGGCGGGATCGGCCACCTCACGGTGGATGTTGACCAGCAGTTCGGCGTCGGGGAGTTCGCCGACCACGTCCGCGAGGACCCTTACGACGGGAAGGACGGACATGTTGGGGCGCAGGCTCTTGGCGTGCACCCCGACCCGGAACCGGTCGCGGTGGGGCCTGGCCCGGCCCAGGAGGGGCAGGTCCACCACGTGCGGATGGGGCAGGACGGTCGCCGTCCGGTTCCAGCGGCTGCGGATGCGCCGGGCTGCTCCCGATGTCAGGGTGATCAGCTGGTCGGCGGCGGGAACGACGACGTCGAGCGCGGCAGCGTGGGCGGCGGGATCCGGCTGGTGGGGGTTGCGCAGGTCATGCACGGTGTAGACCAGGGGCTTGCCATGCCGCTTCAGGGTGTCGACGAGGTCCGTGAGCTGCGCGGGGCTCTGCGCATCGAACCCGAAGTGCAGGTGGAAGACGTCGAATTCCTCGTGGTGGGCACTCACCCACCGCGGGTCCAGCATGACCGGCGGCCACCAGCGCTGCGACGTGCTGGGCGCGCCGTTGGGCCGGGGGTCCTTCAGACGCCTGACTCCGTCGGATACCGGCGCGGAGCAGTGCCGGACGTAGACGTGGCCCGCAGGCACCGAAGCGATTCGGATCTCGTGAGCTCGGGCGTCCGGCAGCGGATGTGCGGCCACGTCTGCTCCTCGCGTCGAACGGGCGGCGCAGGACGGAGCGTCCTGGCCGGTTCATTCTGTGCAGCACGGGCCAGCCCCGCACCAGGAACGGCCGAGGCCGGCCGGACCGGAATGACGGTCCGCCCGGAGCGGACGGGCGGAGAAGACGTCGCGTCAGTCGTCCGCCAGCCGGGTGAGGAACCGCTCCGCGTAGTGGCCTGCGGCCCACCGCGATCCGTGCGCCTCGACGTCCGTGCTGCGCAGCACGTCGAGAACTGTCGACCCGTGCATGAGGACCAGCAACGCCCGATCCGTCAAGGGAAAACGGGTAAGGAACCCCCGGACCCGCATTTCGGCGTCCCCGGCGCCCGGTTCCGTCCTCGCGGCTCTTCCGGCGGGAGCGAGCGCACAGAGCGATGCAAGCACCGCGGCCGCCGGGTCGGACCGGCTGGAGCCGACGAACAGCAGGACGGTCCCACTCTGGAAAAGAAACCCGTCGACCGCGTCCGCGTCCCGCAGCTCGATGAGGGTCATGCCGCCATGGTGGGGGCCGCTGCCGACGTTCCCGCACCGGCGCGACCGCTCTCGACGCCGTCACCCCGCAACGGAGTACGTCGCCGGAGGAACAGTCCTCGCGGAGCACCCTGAGGCTCGTGTCGACCGCATCCGGTACGACCCGGCCCGCCTCGACTCCGGACCGCAGGTAGTGCGGGACGTTGCACCTGCGTCCCCCCAGACGCCACCGCGGGGGCCGCCCCCCTCGTTCTTCCCGCCTCCGTCGTCGCCGGCGCCCGGTGGAGCGGGGCCGCTGGGAACCTGCGTCCGCACACTGCGGCCATCCGGTGACGGGACGTCGGACACTCGGCCCGTATACCGGTGAGGGGCAACCCGGTCACCCCGGTCCCCTGTGCGACAACGTGTTACCGCCCGAGGGGGCGTCGCGCCGGGATCGCGCCGAGGTGGCCCTCCAGCCAGTCCGCGGCAGCTCGCCTGTAAAGCTTCCGGTTGTCCGCCCGCAGGAATTCGTGGCCCTCGTCGCGAAGGACCAGTTGCTGCGCCATCACTCCCCGCTCACGTGCCGCACGGACGAACCGCTCCGATTCGGTCGGCGGAACGTTGGTGTCGTGCTCGCCGTGGACGGTGAGGACGGGAGCGCGCAGCCGGTCGATGCGGCTCATCGGGGACAGGGCTCGCAGCAGGTCGCGATCGTGTTCGGGGTGTCCGTACTTGGCCGCGGCGGACTGCGCGATCCAGGGCTCCGTGCCGGTGAAGAAGGTGGCGAAGTCCGACATCCCGCACACGGCCACTCCGGCGCGGAAGAGGTCCGGATGCCACACCAGGGCGGCCATGGTGAGATAACCGCCGTACGAGCGGCCCATGACGCCCAGCCGCAGCGGGTCGGCGTACCCGAGTTCCACGGCGTGCGCCGCGCAGTCGGCGACGTCGTCGATGGCCGCGAACCGGCCGGTGCCGAGGTCGGCGTCCACGAAGGACCGCCCCCAGCCGGACGAGCCGCGCACATCGGGGGCGAAGACGTCCAGGCCCCGCCCGAGCAGCTCGTGGTAGAGCGGGTTGAAGACCGGTCGTTCCTGTTCCTCCGGGCCTCCGTGGAGGTGAATCACACACGGGGCGGGGCGGCCCGGGTCCCGGTCCGGGGCCCTGTAGTACCAGCCTCCGAGCAGCAGCCCGTCCCGGGCCCGGCAGCGCAGGGGGACGGGGCGTACGGGGGGCCTGCCGGGAGGGACCGCATCCTCGTCCCGGGTTGACCAGGGGGTGCGCACCGGTGCGCGGCCGTCCGCCAGCGACCAGATCCCGGGACGGCGACGCGAACCCGACAGTGCGGCGAACAGCCCCCCTCGGCCCACGGGCGCGATGCGGGTCACCACCTCGTGCGGCAGAACCGGCCGGTGAAGTGGTCCAGGACCCTGGTGGGCCGGGTCCGCCTCGGCAAGGCCTACGATGTCGAGCTCAGAGGCCCCCTGCACGTTCCAGGCGAGGGCGGCCCAGCTGCCGTGGTCGGGCATGCTGAGCAGGTCGAGCCCGGCCCCCTCGCGGTCGGCCGCGACAGTGACGTCACGGCACGCTCCGTAACTGTCCAAGTCGGTCCGGAGCAGGGCGGCGAACTCCCGGTCCGCGTCGCTGCGCAGCCACAGGGTCTGCGCGTCCGCGGAGAACCGCCCGATCCACGGGTCCCCGTCGGCCACAGGGGACGAGTGGACGGTGCCACCAGACGCCGTGTCGAGCACGAGCGCCTCCCGCCGACCCCGCGGCCCCCGGCGGATCAGCGCCAGCCGGCCGCGCGCGCTGACGTCGCACACGCGCAGGGAAGCAGCGCCCTCCTCGGCGAACAGGAGTGCGGGGGCGTTCACCCCGTCCGGGTCGACCAGGTAGGCCGCGAGGCCGCTGCCGCGCCACACGCCGAGGTCCCCCGCCGGCGCGCCGAACAGTGTTGCCGGTCCGTCGCGTCCGGCCCATCCGGGCTCGAGGGCCGACCGGTCCACCACCGCCGCCTCGACGGCGTCCGGCGGCGTGTGGCCGGGCCCTCGGTGCTCGGCGCCCGTCACCGAGGGCTGGGCGACGGTCACGGCCAGGGCGGAGCCGTCCCGTGTCCAGCATCCGAGGTGGGCGGAACCGCCTGATCCGGCGCCGGCCAGGACCCGACGGCCGGTGCCGTCGGGGCGCACCACCCATACCCGGGTGTGTTCCCCACCGCCCGGCGCCGAGGTGTAGGCGATCCAGCGCCCGTCCGGGGACCAGGACACCTCGGTCACGGGGTCGGGGCTGCCGTCGAGGACGTGTACCTCCGTCCCCCTGGCCGGACCGCTCCACAACTGCGGAACCCCGGCGCGGTCGCAGATGAAGGCCACGTGCTCGCCCGTGGGGTCCGCCGAGGGGTACCAGCATCCGTGCGCGGCGAGCAGGGTCGGGGGATCTCCTCCGCCCTGGTCGGGCATCCGTACCGGCACGGGGGCCGGCATGGGATCGGGGCCGGTCCCGGTCGTGGGCAGGGCTGGGGCCGCGCGTGTGGTCAGGGGGCGATCCGAGAGCATGTCCGCCTTCCGTGTCGTACGCCGCTCTGTAGTGCCGCCCGGCGTTCAGCGCACGCCGTGGGCCTGAAGCCAGATCTCCAGCGAGGCCACCTGCCACAGGGTGTTGGCTCCGCGGTGGGTGCGGTGGAGGTTGGGTGCCGCCAGCATCTCGGTCACCAGATGCTGGTCGAAGATCCCGCGTCGGCGGGATTCCGGGGCGGTCAGGGCCTCCTGCACCCGGGCCAGCACCGGTCCGGCCATGTGGCGGACCGCCGGTACCGGGAAGTAGCCCTTGGGTCGGTCCACCACCTCCGCGGGAAGGATCTTGCGTCCGATGTCCTTGAGCACGGCCTTGCCACCCTGCGCGAGCTTCAGCTGCGGCGGGCAGGCGGCGGCCAGCTCGACGAGCTCGTGGTCCAGGAAGGGCACCCTCGCCTCAAGACCCCACGCCATCGTCATGTTGTCGACGCGCTTGACCGGGTCGTCGGCCATGAGCGCGTGGACGTCCATCCGGAGGGCCGCGTCGAGGGCGGTCTCGGCTCCGGGGGCTGCCATGTGGGCGCGGACGAACTCCCGCGAGATGTCGTGGCTCGTCCCGGCGCCCGGGTCCAGCATGGCGGTCAGGTCGTTGTGCGGCCGGTCGAAATACGCGTCGGCGTACGCGGCGGGCGCGTCGTGGCGAGCGGCGGAGGCGATCTGCGGGTACCAGTGGTAGCCGGCGAACACCTCGTCCGCGCCCTGGCCGCACAGCACCACCTTGACGTCTTTCGCCACCTGCTCCGACAGCATGTGGAACGCCACGGCGTCGTGGCTGACCATCGGCTCGCTCATGGCGCCGATCGCGGCTTCCAGAGCGGACGGAAGCCGGTCGGAGGGGATGAGGAACTGGTGGTGGTCGGTCGCGAAGGTGCCCGCGACCAGGTTCGAGTACCGGAATTCGTCGCCGTCCTCACCGTTCTCCGCCTCGAAACCCATGGCGTAGGTCGCGAGGCCCTCCTGGCCCTCCTCTGCCATCAGGGCCACGATCAGGCTGGAATCCAGGCCGCCCGACAGGAGCACGCCGACGGGGACGTCGGCGACGGTGCGCCTGCGCACCGCCGTGCGCAGCGCTTCGTGGATCGCTTCCCGCCACAGCGCCTGGTCCTCACCGAGGTCGGAGCGGCGGGTGTAGGACGGCTGCCAGTAGCAGTGGTCCCGGTGTGTGCCGTCCGGCTCGACGACGCGGACGGTGGCGGGCGGGATCTTGCGGACACCGGCCAGGACGGTCCGGGGAGCCGGAACCGTGCCGTGCCAGCTGAGGTACTGGTGGAGCGCCACCGGGTCGAGGGAGGTGTCGACCCCGCCGCCCGCAAGCAGCGCCGGCAGGGAGGACGCGAACCGAAGGCGGTGGGCGTCCTGGGTGACGTAGAGGGGCTTGATGCCCAGCCGGTCACGCACCAGCACGACGCGTCCGGTGCGGTGCTCCACGAGGGCGAAGGCGAACATGCCGACGAGGCGATCGACACAACTCTGCCCCCACTCCGCGTACGCCTTGACGACCACCTCGGTGTCGGACTGCGAGGAGAAGCGGTGACCCAGCCCCTCCAGGCGGGCACGCAGCTCGCGGAAGTTGTACACGCAACCGTTGAAGACGGCGGTAAGACCCAGCTCCGGGTCGGTCATCGGCTGGGCACCGCGCTCGGACAAGTCGATGATCTTAAGGCGTCGGTGCCCCAGGGCCACTGCCCCTTGCGACCATGCGCCCCGCCCGTCGGGACCCCGGGGCTCCAGAACGTCGGTCATGCGCTCGACCGCGGCGAGGTCGGGCCGTCCGCCGTCGAATCTCACCTCCCCGCTCAAGCCGCACACAGGGCACCTGCTTCCCCGGCAGGGCCGCAGCGGTGGCACTGCCGGGCCTCGCTACTGTGTGGAGGGGTTTCGATCACATGCAGCATCTCTTCGCTCCTGGGCCGGTCCGTAGCCGGCGATCGACATGCTGAGCTCCTGCCCGCTGAAGCTCCCCTCAAGCCGTCACGTTGTGTCACCGGCCCGTCGACGCTACCTCCGGCGCCCCCCCCGTCCTGAGTCCGGCCACCCGCATGCCTGCGGAGCCTGCACAGGCCCGGACCTCAGTCGGACGTGGTGGTACCGATGATCAGGTCGATCAGTCCCGGGAGCCCGCCCCCGGCCAGCGCTCGGCGCTGACGGTCGGCCGGGGTTCCTTCGCGGAGCATCCGGTGGAGGAGTGCACTCACCTCACGGAGGTCACCGGATTCCTCCAGCGCTGGACTGATGTGGCGGAACAAGGAGCACAACGCGTCCCCGCTGCTGCGAGGGAGGCCGTCCCGACCCACCAGGGTGCCGTTCAGCCCGTGCCGTGCTGCGTGCCAGTTGGCGGCGTGCAGGATCTCTGGCTCGCACGGGGCCAGTGCCGCGCCGGCCTTCTCCTCGGCGATCGCGGTGGCAACCAGCGCCCGGACGATGCCCGCGAGCATGACGGCGTCGTCGGCCCGGAGCTGGACGTCCAGACACCGCACCTCGACGGTGGGGTAGCGGTCGGACAGCCGCGCCTGCCAGTAGGTCTGGGCCCTGTCGGCGATCACACCTGAGGCCACCAGTGCTTCCAAGCGCCGTTCGTAGTCGGAGTACCCGTCGAAGTGCGGTGGCGGACCACTGACGGGCCACCGTCCGAACACGATGGTGCGCCAGCTCGCGAAGCCGGTGTCCCTCCCGTCCCACAACGGCGAGTTGACCGACATGGCCAACAGCGCCGGGAGCCACGGCCGGATCCGGTTCAGTACGGCCACACCCGTCTCCGGGTCGGGAACACCTACGTGGACGTGCATGCCGCAGATCAGCTGCTCGTCGACCAGCTGCCGGGCCTCGGCCTCCATCCGCAGATAGCGCGGCGTCGGAGTCACCGGCACCGGCATCGCCCCGCGCAGCGGGGCCGCGCCGGTGGCCGCGATCCGACAGCCGTTCGCCTCGGCGGCGGAGGCGAGGGCGTGCCGCAGGCGCAACAGATGGCCGCCGACCTCCTCAAGGCTCCAGCACACGGGAGTGGCCACCTCGATCTGCGCCTGCAGCAGCTCGTCCTGCACCTCGTCCCGCTCGGCGAACGCCCCGAGACCGGCCGTGCGGCTCACGTCCTCCACGAGCGGCGCCGGCACACCCGTGGCGGGATCCACCAGCAAATACTCTTCTTCCACGCCCACGGTGATCACGTCAGGCGCCTACCCCAGCGCTCCTTGATCACCCCCGCGAGACCGCACAGGGCCGAAGGCAGGGGCCCGAGGATGACGGATCCAGACGTTTGAAGGCCGCTCCGACGGTGCAGACGATGAACTGACAGGAGGTTTGTACTACGAGGTAGGAGATGCATCATGGGCATCATCGCTTGGATCCTCATCGGGTTGTTCGCCGGCCTCATCGCGAAGGCCCTGATGCCGGGCAAGGACCCGGGTGGCATCATCATCACCATGCTCATCGGCATCGCCGGCGGGCTGCTGGGCGGCTGGCTCGGCAAGGTCATATTCGGAGTCGACTCCATCGACGGCTTCTTCGACCTCTCCACCTGGATAGCCGCCATCATCGGCTCCGTCATCCTCCTGGCCCTCTACCGCCTCGTCGCCGGCAACCGGCGCTCGCACCGCCACGCCTGACCCCACGAGACCCGAGGTCCCGGGCTCGCCGCGAAGAGCGACTTCGCGGCGGGCCCCACCCGACGCGGGCGATCTGTGGGAGGTAAGCCCGGCCGTGCATGCCGATCCTGACCTCGCCTACGGAGAACACCGCGCGGCGTCCGACAGGCCGACTTCGAGGCCGACAGGGGGTTCCGGACTTGACACGCGTTCTGTCGGCCGGGCCGCACGCGGGCGCGGCCGCTGTGTGGCCTGCTAGGCCCCGAGCACGGCCCGCACCCTGGAGTCGGCGCCGCGGCCCTGTTTGTGCCCGGCTGGCGTGAAGAGTACCGGGGTCTTCGACTGGTCCATGCTGCCGCGTCCGCCCGGCGGAGCCGGTGGAAAACGACGGCGCGTCCGGGCTGGGTGGCCTTACCGCCCCTCGCGGGCGTCCTCGTCCGCACGGCCGCCGGCGCCCAGCATGCCCGTGGCCTCGAAGGGAGCCGACCGGGCGAGCCTCGGCAGCTCGGTAAGCGCGACACGGGTCACGACCGGCGGCAGGAACGCCCGCACCGGCTGGACGGCCCGCAGCCAGGCGGGCACGTAGACGGAGGCCCTGCGGCGTTCGACGGCGGTGGCGAGACGCGCGGCCACGTAGTCGGCCGGGTAGACCTTGCGGGCGGGCCGGGGCATGTGGGCACGCAGTTCGCGCAGGACCGCGTGCTGGTCGGCGTCGCGGGTCATGTCGGTGTCGATCCAGTTGATGTAGGCGATGCCGACCCCGACTCCCTCGGGGGCGAGTTCGGCGCGCAGGGCGTGGGCGAGGGCCTCGGCTCCTGCTTTGGAGGCGCAGTAGGCGCTCATCAGCGGCGAAGTGCCCATGGCGGCCAGCGAGGTGATCTGGAGGTAGTGGCCGCCCGTGGTGAGTAGCGCGGGGAGGAAGGAGCGGGCGGTCACGGCGCTGCCGATGAGGTTGACCTCGATGACGCGCCGCCAGGTGGCCGGGTCGGAGTCGGCAAAGGGTCCGCCCTCGGCGACACCAGCGTTGGCGATCACCACCGAGGGGGGCCCGAGCCGGGCGGCCACGCGCGCCGCCGTGTCCGCCATCGCCGCGTCGTCGGTGACGTCGGCCTCCCACCAGGCGGCTTCGTGCTGCAGCGAACCGGCGATGCGGGCCAGCCGCTCCGGTTCCAGTCCCAGCAGGGCCACCGTCGCGCCCCGTCGGTCGAGTTCCCGGGCCAGGGCGGCTCCCAGGCCTCGCGCGGCGCCGGTCACCACGGCAACGCGGCCGTTCAGCGGCCTTCGGTGTGTCGCGTGTGTCATGCGTCCTCCCGGGTGTGCGGCGCGCAGCTGCCCAGGGGTCGGCCGGACCCTGGAGGCAGCCCGGGCGCGTACCGGTGTCACTCCCTGTGGCTACCCCGGGAAGCTCCGCGGACACCTGCGGGGCCGCGCCGGGCCCCAGCGCCGAACGCCGGAGCGCCGGAGCGGGATCGTGCCTACGCTGGAAGTGGTTCTCCCCCAGACGGAGAAGCGGGGGCCAGGAGCGCGACGCCGGAGAGGTGAGTAAAGCCATGGCCAAGCAGCCGAAACCGTCCCAGCCGCGGCACGGAGAAGGGCCCAGCCCGCACCAGGGCACCGAGCAGCACGGCTGGTCGCCCGACGTCGACGCGACCCGTCAACAGGACAACCCGAGCGCGCACCGCTCGTTCCATGCCGACGAGTACGCACCCGAGAAGGGCCCCGGCCGCAAGGTGTCCAAGGAAGAGGAGGGCAATCCGCACGGCAGGCCGGTGAAGAGCACGAGCGACCGCGGTGAGGAGCAGAGCAAGGGCGGACACCAGGACGGCATGCACGACACCGGCCCCAAGGGCCGATCCCGGCGCCCCAGCGGCACCCGGGACGCGTCGGCCGTCACCGGCGTCGACCCGCAGGACCCCCCTGGGGAAAGCACGGCGCACTGACGGGCGGCCACCGACCAGCGGCACCGGCGTACGGACCAGATCGCTTCGTCATTCCGGGCTAATCGCGCCACGCCTCCGTCTGGCACCGGATCGTCGGGGTACACGCCTGCGGGGCGGCAGCAGCCGCCTCCAGGCGGACCGACGATGAGGAAACGCTGTGGACGGGATCGTGCTGCTCAAGGAAGACCACAAGACGGTCGAGAAGCTCTTCAAGCGGTTCGAGAAGGCGGGTGAGTCGGCGCACGCCGAAAAGCGTGAGATCGCCGATCAAGTGATCGCGGAACTCACCACCCACACCTGGATCGAGGAGAAGATCTTCTACCCCGCTGCCCGGGAAGCCGCCCCGGACACCAAGGACCACGTCCTGGAGAGCGTCGAGGAGCACCACGTCGTGCTGTGGATGCTGTCCGAACTCAAGGGCCTCGACCCGGCGGACGAGCGCTTCGACGCCAAGATGTCCGTCCTGATGGAGAACGTGCGCCACCACGTCGAGGAGGAGGAGAAGGAGTGGTTCCCGGACGTCCGCAAGGCCATGGGCCGCAACCGCCTCAACGAGCTGGGCGAGGAGATGGAAGCGGCCAGGAAGACGGCTCCGGACGAACCCCTCGCCGTCCCCAGCGCCGGCCAGTAGACGTCACCGATCCCCTTCGTCCGCCCGCCAGCCCGTCCGTGCCCCCACGGCAGGAGAGATCCCCATGGCCGTTCGTCACCAGCTGATCCGCAGCTCCCCGCACGAGGTGTGGGCCGTACTGGCCGACCCGGTCCGGTACGGGGAGTGGGTCGTGGGCCCCTCGGAGTCCACACCCCTCGACGCGCACTGGCCCACCGTCGGATCGCGCCTGCGCTACACGGTGCGGCTGGGCCCCTGGACGGTGGAGAGCGTGACCACCGTCCGCCACAACGAGCCCGGCAGGGAACTGGAGCTGGAGGCCCTGGCCAAGGGACTGGGCACCGCGCGGATCTTCCTCCAGCTCCGGCCCTGGGGCGAGGAAACGCTCGTGGTCTGCGACGAACACCCCCTGCGCGGCATCGGCGGCGCCCTGCACAACTCCGTGAGCGAGGCACTGCTGCAGATCCGCCACCGGGGCATGCTCGCCCGGCTGGCCAAGGTCGTGGAACGAGAACGCACCGGAGCGCACCATGCCTGATGCGGTGGTGATCGGCGCCGGCCCCAACGGGCTGGTGGCCGCGAACCTGCTGGTCGACGCGGGCTGGAGCGTCGAGGTCCTGGAGGCCCAGCCCGAGCCGGGCGGCGCCGTACGCAGCGACCGCGGCGTGCACCCCGACTACGTCTCGGACGTCTTCAGCGCCTTCTACCCGCTGGCCGCCGCCTCCCCCGTCCTCGCCGGGCTCGACCTGGCCGCCCAGGGACTGCGGTGGAGTCACGCCCCACGCGTCCTCGCCCACCCCCTCAGGGACGGCCGGTGCGCCGTTCTGGAGCGCCGGGTGGAGGAGACCTCGGCTGGGCTGGCCGGGTTCGCAGCGGCCGACGCGGACGCCTGGCGGGCCCTGTACGACGTGTGGACCCGCATCGGGCCGGACCTGGTGAAGGCACTCTTCACGCCGTTCCCGCCGGTACGGTCCGGGCTCCGCCTCGCGGCGAAACTCCGCACTGCGGGAGGCCTGCGACTCGCCCGCAAGCTGGCCCTGCCCGTGCGCCGCCTCGGCGAGGAGGAGTTCGCCGGGGACGGCGGGCGGCTGCTGCTGGCCGGCAACGCCCTGCACGCCGACCTGGCCCCCGAGGCCGCCGGGAGCGGGGGCTTCGGCTGGCTGATGTCGATGCTCGGCCAGAGCCACGGCTTCCCGGTCCCCGTCGGCGGCGCCGGCGCCCTCACCGAAGCCCTCGTACGACGGCTGCGCAACCGCGGCGGCGTCCTGCGCTGCGGGGAACGCGTCGCATCCGTCGTCGTCCGGGGCGGCGCCGCCGTCGGGGTCAGGACGGCGGGCGGGGAAACCGTCGGCGCGCGCCGGGCCGTACTCGCCGACACGTCGGCGCCGGCCCTGTACCGGGAGCTCGTCGGCGAGGAGCACCTGCCCGCCCGGCTCGTGCGGGACCTGGAACGCTTCCAGTGGGACTTCGCCACGTTCAAGGTCGACTGGGCACTGACCGGCCCGGTGCCCTGGACGGCGCCCCAGGCCGCCGGGGCGGGCACGGTCCACGTGGCCGACGGCATCGACGGTCTGACCCGCTTCGCCTCGCAGATCGCCATGGGACACGTCCCCGACGAGCCGTTCGCCCTGTTCGGCCAGATGACCACCGCGGACCCCAGCCGCTCACCCACAGGCACCGAATCCGCCTGGGCCTACACCCACCTCCCTCAGCACATAGCCTCCGACGCCGGCCCCGACCGCATCACCGGCCGCTGGGACACCCGGGAGCAGGAGGCCATGGCCGACCGGATCGAAGCGCAGGTGGAACGGTACGCACCGGGGTTCCGCGCGCTGATCGGGGCCCGCCGGATCCTGGCCCCCACCACCCTCCAGGCCCTGGACGAAAACCTTTACAACGGCGCCATCAACAACGGCACCGCCGCCCTGCACCAACAGGCGGTCTTCCGTCCCACCCCGGGCACCGGCCGGCCCGAGACCCCCGTCAAGGGTCTCTACCTCGCCTCCGCCGCCGCTCACCCCGGCGGCGGCGTGCACGGCGCGCCGGGCGCGAACGCCGCACGCGCGGCCCTACGCGCGCACGGTCTGCGAACGCTCCTCCACCGCGCCCAGCGCGTCTAGCAAAGCCGCCGCGGCCGAGGGTGCTCAGTCCGCTCCACGTCCGTGACCAGGCCGACCAGCGCGGGCAGCCCGCCTTCGGGCACGGCCCGGCGCTGACGGTCGGCAGGGGTCCCCTCCCGCAGGAGCCGTTGGACGAGGCCGCTCACCTCGCGCAGGTCACCCGTCTCCTCCAGCACCGGAGTGATGCGCCGCATGAGGGCGCACAGCACGTCGCCGCTGGAGCACGCCGGCCGTCCGGGTCGAGCGGCGTGCGGTTCAGGCCAGAGCGGGCCGCGGGCCGGTTGGCAGCCTGCATCAGGTCCGGCATGCGGGGCCCGGCAGGGCGGCGCACGCCTGCGGTCGGAAAGGGTCGTGGTGACAAGGGCGCGGACGACGTTCACCTTGAGGGCAGCCGGGCGGCTCGGGCGCTCAGAGTCGTACGGCCCACCGCACGTGTGTCGGTACGCGGACGTGACGCTGGCCGTCGCCGCCGGGGCGGCTCCGGCCGCTCCCCCGCTCGACGCCCTTGGGGGCCATCGGCCGTCGGCTTCGGCCCCCCAAGCGGCGTCGGCGCGCCTATGGAGCCGGCTTCTTGCCGTGCCCCTGGCCGTGCCCGCCCCCCTCGCCCCGCTCGCCGCGCTCGCCCCGCTCGGCCGTGCGGCGCTGGGCGTCGGTATTGGGGCTCAGTGCGTCACCGGCCTCGCCGTCTTCGTTCCCGGGGACGATGGCGTCCTCCGCCTCACGGCGGGCCGCGCGGTCGCCGCTCTCCCCCGGCGCCTCGGAGGGCGGGGTCGGCTTGCGGTGTTCCTTCTCTGCCACGGTGATCCCTTTCGTTCGGGGTGTTCCTGTCGCGTTCGGGGCGCGCGAGCTGCCTAAGCCCCGCGCCGGACCCCGACACACGCGTACCCCGTGATCGGCACCGGCACGCGGTGGGGCCACCGACTGCTCCGCGTTTCCCCGCGCCGTGCCACCCGGTCGGCACAGTCACCGGGACGGGGGCGCTGGCGGGACGCCGGCGATCCCGAGGCGGACCGCGATCCCACCGGGGCCGTCAAGGAGTGAAGAGGATCTTGACGGCGCCGTCCCGCTTCTTCTGGAACATGTCGTACGCGTCCGGAGCCTCCTCCAGCGGCAGCCGGTGGGTGGCGAAGTCGTCCACACCCAGCGGGTCGCCGTCGATGAGGAGGGGCAGAATGTCGTCGACCCACCGGTGGACGTTGGCCTGGCCCATCCGCAGCTGGATCTGCTTGTCGAACATGGTCAGCAGGGGCAGCGGATCGGCCGCGCCGCCGTACACACCGGATACGGACACCGTGCCGCCCCGGCGGACGAGGTCGATGGCCGTGCGGAGCGCGGACAGGCGGTCGACCCCGGCGCGCTTCATCATGGCGGCGGCGAGGGCGTCCGGCAGGAGCGTGGTCATGCCCTGCGCGGCGGCGGCGACGCGACTGCCGTGGGCTTCCATGCCCACCGCGTCGATGACGGCGTCCGGTCCGCGTCCCTCGGTCAGCGACCGCACGACTTCCACGAGACCGTCGGGCCCGCATGTGCGCAGGTCCAGGGTGTGAACTCCGCGCCGGCGGGCGCGATCGAGGCGTTCGGGCACCAGGTCGATGCCGATGACCGTGCCGGCGCCCCGATGGGCCGCGATGCGGCAGCTCATGTCCCCGATGGGGCCCAATCCCAGGACCGCGACGCTGCCGCCCGGCGGGACGTCCGCGTACGCCACGGCCTGCCATGCCGTGGGCAGCACGTCGGACAGGTAGACGAAGCGGTCGTCGGCCGGCCCGTCGGGGACCTTGATGGGCAGGGCGTTCCCGAACGGGACGCGCAGGTACTCGGCCTGTCCGCCCGGGACCTGCCCGTAGAGCTTGGTGTACCCGAAGAGCGAGGCTCCGGTGCCGTGCTCGTGGACCTGCGTCGTCTCGCACTGCGAGTGCAGGCCCTGCCCGCACATGAAGCAGGCACCGCACGAGACGTTGAACGGGACGACCACCCGGTCGCCCGGCTTGAGTTCCTTCACGTCCGGTCCGACCTCTTCCACGACGCCCATGGGCTCGTGACCGAGGATGTCGCCCGGTTCGAGGAACGCGCCGAGCACCTCGTAGAGGTGCAGGTCGGAGCCGCACAGGCCGGTGGTCGTAATCTTCACGATCACGTCGTCACGGTCCTGGATGACGGGATCGGGGACGGTGTCGACCCGTACGTCCCGCTTACCGTGCCATGTCAGTGCCCTCATGACCTCTCCTCGTGGGTTCGTCCTCGGTGGTTCGTCCCCCGGGAATGGCGTGCTGCCAGGCGCCTGCCCCGGACGGCGCCGCCGAACCGGGACGGCCCGCGACGTGAGTCCGCCGGGGGTCACGAGCTGGTCAGGACCTGCGGACAGAGATTCTTGATCATGGTGTTGGTCCAGCGCATCTGCCGCAGTGTCTGCGGGTGGCAGGAAGCGGCGAGGGCGGTGAGCCCCTGGTCGTGGGTGGCCTTGGCGGTCTGGGCGAGCATCTCCCAGTGGAGGGAGCTCCGGGCGGCGGCCACGTGGAGTTCGCGGAGGTCCGTCAGGAGGAGCAGGCCCGGCGGCTGCGGCTCCGTCGGCGCGGGGGCCGAGTCCCGGCCCGCGGCGGCGGGGACGCCGTCGAGGGTGAGGCCGTGGGTGGCGCCGGCCTCGGCCAGGCGCCGCACGTGTTCGAAGGACCATCCGGCCAGGTCGGTGGCGATGTGGTGCACCTCGTGTTCGGCGCGGTGGCGTCCGGCGACCGCGAGGAGCTCCTGCGCCAGGTCCTCCTCGCCGCGGTGGAGCGCGCGCAGCGCCCAGGCGATGCCGTTCACTCGTCGTCGCCTGCCTCGGCGTCGTACCGCTCGTTCTCGAAGATGTGCGTGGCGCGGGCGGTCGGGCCGCCCTCCGTGGCGGGCACGGTCCCCGGCCCGACGGGGGCTGACGCGGTCGTGGTGGGGGCGGGGGCCGGGGTGCCGTTCCCTCGTTCGACCAGGGAGAGGGACGCCGACGCGGTCTTGAAGAGCCGCTGCTTCGAGGCCGGGTCCCAGTCGGTGACCGTCGTCTCGTTGGCCGCCCGGCCGGGGGTGGTGCCGTCCGGCGCGTTTCCGGCGGGGGTGTCCCAGTAGCCGTAGTGGAACGGCACGAACAGCAGCCCGCGGCGGATACCGGTCACGCGCAGCCGCCCGCGGAGGGCGCCCCGCCGGGAGGCGACCTCTACCAGGTCCCCTTCTTCGAGGCCCAGTTCCGCCGCGTCAGCCGCTGACGCCTCGACCCACACGTCGGGGGCGGCGGCGTTCAGCTGGGGGGTGCGGCCGGTCTTCGTGCGGGTGTGGAAGTGGTAGAGGGTGCGCCCGGTGGTGAGCTGGAAGGGGTGGCTGTCGTCGGGCTGCTCGCGAGGCGGCCGGTAGGCGGCCGCTTTGATCATCGCCTTGCCCGTCGGGTTGCACGCCCGGTAGTCGGTGGCGCTGTCGGCAGCGCCCGTCTCCAGGTCCTTGCCGTACGTCTCGCAGGTGTCGGGGTGGGCCCAGCTGATCCCGTCGGTGTACAGGCGCTCGGTTCCGCCGGGTGCGTGCTCGTTGCACGGCCACTGGATGCCGCCGGCCCGGCGGAGCAGGTCGTGGTCGAGGCCGGTGTAGTCGCAGGGGCGTCCGGCGCTGCACCGCTTCCACGCCTCGAACGCCGAGCGCGGGTCGTGCCAGTGGACCAGCGGGCCGCCGTCCTTGTCGCGGAAGTCCATGCGGGCGGCGAAGTCGAGGAAGATGTCGAGGTCCGGCCGCGCCTCGCCGGGCGGTTCGACGGCCTGGTCGGACAGGTGGACCGTGCGGTCGGCGTTGGTGAAGGTCCCGGTCTTCTCTCCCCAGGTCGCGGCGGGCAGGACGACGTCGGCCAGCTGGGCCGTCTCCGTCAGGAACAGGTCCTGTACGACGGTGAACAGCCGCTCCTGGGACAGGATCGGGCGGATGCGGGCCAGCTCCGGCAGCGACACGGCGGGGTTGGTGCCGCTGATCCACAGCATGCGCAGGGAGCCCTGCTCGGCGTAGCGGAAGATCTGCATGGCGTGTGTGGGCGGCGCGTAGTGCGGGATGCGGTCCGGTTCGACGTTCCACACCCGGGCGAGATCGGCGACGTGCTCCTCGTTCTGCCAGTTGCGGAAGCCGGGGAGGTCTCCGTCGGCGCCGCATTCCCGGGTGTTCTGCGCGGTGGGCTGACCGTTCATCTGGAGCACACCGGCTCCGGGGCGGCCGAGCATGCCGCGGATCAGGTGCAGGTTGTTGACCTGCACGGCGGCGGCGGTCGCCTGATGGGACTGATAGACGCCCTGGAGCACCGTGGACAACAGGCGCTCGGCCGTCCCGAGGACCTCGGCCGCTTCCTCGATCCGTGCGGCCGGCACGTCGCAGATGTCCGCAGCCCACCGCGGGGTGCACTCCTCCACCTGCGCGCGCAGTCCGTCGAACCCGACGGTGTGGGCGGCGAGGTAGTCGTGGTCGATCCGTCCGGTGCGGACGACCTCGTGCAGGAGAGCGTTGAGGAGGGCCACGTTGGTGCCGGCGCGCGGTGCGGGGTGGACCGCGGCCCGCCGGGCCACGGGGGTGGGGCGCGGATCGACGCAGAGGAGGCGGGGCGGATCGGCGCCCTGGAGGCGGTCCAGGATCCGCATCCACTGGACGGGCTGCGTCTCGGCGATGTTGTGTCCGAAGAGGGCGATCACGTCGGCGTGGTCGATGTCGTCGTAGGAGCCGGGCTGGCCGTCGCACCCGAACGACTCCTTGAGGGCCTCCGCCGCAGTCGCGGTGCACAGCCGGGTGTTGCCATCGAGATGGTTGGTCCCGATACCGGCCCGGGCCATCGTCGCCAGCGTGTAGTACTCCTCCAGGAACAGCTGCCCCGAGGTATGGAAGCCGATCGAGCCGGGCCCCCGCTCGCGCAGCAGCTCCTGGGTACGGAAGACGATCCGGCCCATCGCCGTGTCCCAGTCGGTTTCCACGAGCCGGCCCCCCTCGCGGACCAGAGGCCGGGTGAGCCGGTCGGGCGAGGCGTTGGCCTGCCACCCGAAGAGGTCCTTGGGCCCCAGGCGGCCGTGGTTGACCCGGTCGTCGGCGCGCCCCCGTACGCCGACCATGCGGCCGTCGATGACCGCGATGTCCATGGCGTCCCCGTCGGAATGCAGGATCGAGGCCGCCCGTACCCAGCGCTGCACCTGCGCCTCCGTGACACCGTGGGAGAGGAAGGTGTCGACGCGCACGGGCCACGGCTCGCCCCGCCCGTAGGCGGTCCGCGGGCCCCAGGGGCGCGCAATGCGGTCGGTCGTGGTGTTCATGGCTACCTCCTGCGGGAGCCGTTGTCGTGGTGCGGGCCCGTTCCCCTCAGGTGCGGTCGTGCGGGGTGTCGAAGGCGATGTCGTGTCCCGGCAGGATCTCGGCCCCCATGTTGCGCTCCATCATCCGTACGGCCGCTTCGGCGAGGTCCGCGTCGATGTGGGCGACGGCGTCGGCGGCGACCACGACGTCGAGGTGCCGGATGTGGGCGTCCAGGGCCGAATACAGCACGCACTGTTCGGTCACCTGCCCGCACAGGACGACCCGGCCGACGTCGAGCTGCTCCAGCAGATAGCCCAGGGGCGTCTCGAAGAAGGCCGAGTGCCGGGCCTTGACGACGAAGAGCGCCTCCTCGTCGGGGGCGACCGGCTCGACCAGGTCCGCGTGCCGGCCGGACAGGGCGGCCCGGAGGATCTCCCCGTGGTGGGAACGCCACTGCCCGAAGTTGTCGTTCACGTAGATGACCGGCGCCTCGTCCGAGCGGGCCCGCTCCAGCAGCAGGCGGATACCGGGCAGGGCTTTGCGGACGGACGGGGCGAGGGCGTCCGCGTCCTCGTGTTCGTAGGTGTTGAGCATGTCGATCACGATGAGGGCCGTACGTGCCATGGCCGCCTCCTCTCCTTCGACATTCAGCCCTCCACACCTGTCGAGGTGTGGGCGGCGCCGACCGGCTTGGATTCGGGGGAACCGCGCTGGCGCAGGTAGACGGAGAGAATGACCATGGCGGCGACCGCGAGGAGTTCGGACTGCCAGTTCTGCAGCGTGCGGCTCCAGAAGTCCGGCGCACCGAGGTAGGCGCCCCACTCGATGGGGT
Organism: Streptomyces sp. NPDC048257; assembly: GCF_043201855.1. NCBI lineage: Bacteria > Bacillati > Actinomycetota > Actinomycetes > Kitasatosporales > Streptomycetaceae > Streptomyces > Streptomyces sp. NPDC048257. The sequence goes on along the minus strand of NZ_JBICZI010000002.1, from coordinate 551,271 downwards.
CCTGGAGCTGCCGCAGCCGCTGTTCGTCGTACGCCGCCACCCCCGCGATCGACTGGGCGAGCCAGGATCCGAGGAACAGGCAGCCCATCACGATACCCAGTGAGCGAGAGTAGAGCCGCTGACGCCAGTCCTTGGTGCCGGCCCAACGGGGCGAGTCGCCGCGGGCATGGTCGCCCAGGCGCTGCTCGCGGTCCGATTCCGTACCCGCCTTGTGGAGCTCCTTGGACTCGGGAGAACCGCGCTGGAGGAGGTAGACGGTGCCGAAGATGTAAAGGAAGAACTGCAGGAACTCCGACTGCCAGTTCTCCGAGACGTCCACGGCGAAGTCCGAGGTGGTGACGTACTCGCCCAGGCTGATCCGCTGCAGGCCGTCCACCGTGAGCTGGTCGTTGAACTCGGCGTGCCCGGCCACGGCCTGCGCGACCAGCACCACCAGGAAGGCCGTCCCGAAGACCAGCGTCAGGCTGTTGTTCCGCCAAAACCCGCCGCGCGGCGCGGCGGTCTCCCGGTCGTCGTCACTCATCGGTGCATCGCTCCGATCGCGATGAAATAGGCGAGCCCGCCGACCACCACGACGAGGCAGGTCACGAACAGCAAGCGCATTCCTCAGCCGCCCTTCAGCTCGCACTGGTAAGGCTGTTCCGCCCGCGGAGTGCAGCCGGCCGCCACGACCTTCCACCCGCTGTCAAACAGGGACAGGAAGAGCGTGTCCCCCTCCAGACGGAGCATGGCCTGTCGCCCGTACACCTCGGTAGCGCGCACCGTGCCGGCCTCGGGGAGGTCCTCCGCACCCAGCGCGGGCCCGCACGCCGTGCGTTCCTCCTGCTCCAGGGCTTCGCGCGTCTCGGGTGCGAGCAGCCGGCACGCCGCCTCTCGGTCGTTGGCGGCCAGGGCCCGTACGAACTGCTCCCCGGCGGCCCGCGCGCCGGAGACCCGCGTCGCGGGCGCTCCGCACCCGGCCAGGACCAGAGCGGCGGCGCCGACGCCGAGGGCAGCCTGCAGGGCCCTCGCACGGGACCGTGCCGCCCGTCGGCACTCCGCTCCCGCGGCTGTCGGCGCTCTCACGGGTGACACCTCGCTCACGGCTCACTTCCCGATTTCGCGATCACGCGTGTCTCCCGGTTCGTCTCTTCGTCTCTTCGCCTCTTCGGCTTTTCGGCTTTTCGGCTTTTCGGCTTTTCGGCTCCAGTGACGCCGGCTTGCGGTTCCACGCCCCGCACGAAGGTAGGCACTCGTGTCCCGCACATGCTCATGCCCCCTGCGCGCCCCGCCGTCGCGCCGCGCTACGGATACCACCCGACCGGCGGACCAGGGACTGGCGTACGGTCCGGTTGCGGGGACCGGTCACGGCTGTCCGTTGCCGAAGTCCGGACCGGATCCCACCCGGCGGAAATGGCCCCCGCGTACGTCTTCCTGGCCTCCGACGAGGCGAGTTGCATTCCCGGCAAGGCCGTCAACGCCACCGGCGGGACGTCGTTGCCCTGGCTGCCGGTCCCGTGGGGAGCGATTCAGCGGTGCCGGCGGCCCGGCGGGGTATACGGCGACCCATGGGTGACATCTCGGTGGGCGCGTGTTCGTGGACGGATCCGGCGCTGGTCGCCAGCGGGTGGTACCCCGCCCGGCGGCGGGACGCGGAGGGGCGGCTGAGGCACTACGCCGCCCGCTTCCCCGTCGTGGAGGTCGACTCCACCTACTACGGGCTGCCGAGTGCCCGCAACAGCCGGCTGTGGACCGAACGGACCCCGCCGGACTTCCGGTTCGACGTCAAGGCGTTCTCACTGCTCACCGGCCAGCCGACCCGGACGACCGCCCTCCCCGCCGATCTGCGACCGGCGGGGAGCGGCCCCGCCTGGGTGCGGGCCGACGGCGGACTCCGCAAGGAAGTGTGGGAGCGCTTCAGCGGGGCGCTCGCTCCCCTGCGCGAGACCGGACGACTCGGGACGCTGCTATTCCAGTTCCCGGCCTCACTCGCCCCCGGGGCGCGCGCAGAGGCGGCGGTGGAGGAGTGCGCCGAACGGGCGGCCGGCTGGCCGCTGGCCGTGGAGTTGCGCCATCCGGGGTGGTGGGGCGAGGAGCGGCGGACGGCCACCGCCGCCCTCCTGGACCGGCACGGAATGGCGGCCGTGGCCGTCGACACGGCCCAGGGACTGCCGACGTCCGTTCCTCCGGTCGCGTGCGTCACCTCCCCGGACCTCGCCGTGGTGCGTTTCCACGGGCGGAGCCCCGCGTGGGGTTCCAGCGGCCCCGGCAGCAAGGAGGCGAAGTACCGCCACACCTACACCAAGGCGGAGCTGGCCGAGTGGCTGCCGCGGCTGCGGGACATGGCAGAGCGGGCCGCCTCCGTCCACGTGCTGTTCAACAACTGCTGTGCCGACGCGTCCGTACAGGCGGCGGAGACGATGCGGCGGATGCTGGAGGGCGATGCGGCCTTCACCGTGCGTGGGCCTCGAGGTGTTCGATGAGGGGAATGACCAAGCCGGGAACCTGGTCGGGCAGCCAGTGGCCGGCGCCCTCTCGGTCCTCCAGGCCGACCTCGCCGCCGGCCACTCCTGCTTCGCGAGTCCCCGCGAGGGCCGTCAGCCCGGCCTGACGCCCGACAAACGCATCCAGAGTCTTGTCGATTACCCCCAACGACGGTTACCGACTCCCTTGAGCACGGCGACGGACGGACATGGCCTCAGAGTAGAAACCCCCCGCGCCGCCCCGGGCGCCGAGTGAGGCAAAGCCGCGACCCTTAGGCATCACACATTCCCCACCCGGTGCCGGGCCGCTCCAGACCCGCGAGATCCGACTGCCCGTCGGCTCGGTCAGGACACGGAAGACGGCCTTCTTCGCCTTGGCCCTGGTGCCCCAGTAGCCGTCGAAGCGCTCCAGCTCGATCGACTGGCCCTTGTTCCACCTGCCGAGCTTGCACGGTGGCCATGTACTGGGGGAACTGCGAGTCGGCCTTGTTCAGCTTGACGGTGACCTGGAGCGGGCTGCTCTTGGTGATCGACGCGACGTTCTGGAACACCTGGGCCCAGGCGGCGGCGTTGTCGGGGTCCATCTGCCGACCGAGGCTGAAGACCACGTCGTCGGTGGTCATCGCCTTGCCGTCGTGGAAGCGCACGCCGGGCGCAGGTCGTAGACCCGGGTGGTGGGGTCCGGGTTCCCCGCCTTCCGGGCGAGGCCGGGCTCGGTGGTGAGGCGGGGGGTCCAGCGCATCAGGCATTCGCACACGTTGGACAGGACGGTGTTCTGCGGGTAGTCGAAGGCCACCGTGTAGTCGAGGGTGGGTGGTTCGGCATAGACGGCCCCGGTGAAGGCGTCGATCTCGCCGCGGGCCTCGGGCCTGGAGGCCGACAGCCTGACGTCGGTGACACCGGCCGCATTGTCCTTCGGCGGGCCGGCGCAGGCCGCGAGCAGGGAGACGGACGTCAGGGCGGCGGTCGCGGCCGCGGCTGCGGAGCCGAGCCGGGCGCGCCGGCGGCGGAGGCGGCTGCCGGCGCGGGGCGGGGCGGGGCGGGGCGGGGACAGCGTTGTCCGGACGCCGCTCCTGCGGAGAGAGGCGACCAGGGCCGCGTCGGCCCGTGGGTCCGTGGCCAGGGTGTCGACGGAGCGGATACCGGCGGTCTTCACCCGATGCAACCTGCCGAGCTTCGAGCTGTCGGCGACGATGATCGTGTGCTCGGCCTGCTCGAACATGATCCGGTCGATCTCCGCGCCGTGAGCGGTGTACCGGGTCAGTCCGGCCTGCGGACTGACCCCGTCCGCACCGACGACCGCAAAGTCAAAGCGATAGGAACGCAGTGTCCTCTCCGCGACCCCACCGACGAGATCGTTGGACAGCGGCCTCGCGGATCCACCGGTGACCACGACCTTGACGCCCTGTCGGGCCATCAGCGAGCTCGCCGTGTCGAGGCCGTTGGTGACGACCGTGAGGTTCGCCCGGCCTGCCAGGCTTCTTGCGACGAACCCGACGGTACTGCCTCCGCCCAGCGCCATCGTGAGCGGGCGGGACGGTATCGAGGACGAGGCCACGGCCCCGATCCGGCGCTTCGCCTCGGTGTGCTGTGCACGGCGCAGGCTCACGGGCGGTTCCGCTCCGCGGTGCGCCGCGGCGATCCTTCCGTGCGACCGCCGGATGAGGCCGTTCTCCTCCGTGGCCGCCAGGTCCCTGCGGACGGTGGCACCGGAGACGCCGAGACCGGAGGACAGAGAACGTACCTGCAATTCCCCTCGCTGCGCGAGGAGGGTCAGAATCGTCGAGATACGCGTGTCGCGTGTGCGGTCACTCACCAGTTTCTCCGTCCCACCCGCCCACGAGCGAGGCTCCGGCCAGCTTGCAGATCGGTCTGCCCCGTCCCAGAATCACCCCGACGTGATCTTGGCGGACAAGGCCCAGTCGTCCCGGGCGATCCGCCGGCGTCCGCGGCGCCGCGGAATCCGGGCGGTGACCCCGCAGCCCGCTGACAGGCCGCCAACCGCAAGCGGCTGGGCCGGTTCGGCGGCCGCCCGCCGGCCTTCGACCGCGAGTCCTACAAGCAGCGGAACACCGTCGAACGCTGCATCAACGAGCTCAAGCAGTGGCGCGGCCTGGCCACTCGCTACGACAAGACCGCCACCATCCACCTCGCCGGACTCCACCTCCCCGCCCTCTTCATCTGGTCAGCAAGGTGATCCGAAGGAAACGGCCTAATGGCCCCGCCCGGCCTCTGGCGTGGTCCGGGCGATGAGCAGGGCTACGTCGTCATGATCCCCTGGGTGCCGCAGAGTGTGCAGAAGCAGGTCGCAGGTTTCCTCCAGCGAGCGGCTGGGGTCATCGAGGACGTCGAGGAGAACCTCGAGGCGGGTGTCAATCGGCTCATCGCGAGTCTCGACCAGGCCGTCGGTGTAAAGGACGAGCTGGTCTCCGGCCTCGATGACAAGGCTGGTGGTGCGGAAGGCGACACCACAGCCGCCCAGCGGCGCACCGGTGGGTAGGTCGAGGAGTTCGCGCGTGCCGTCCGGATGGAGGAGGACAGGAGGCAGGTGCCCGGCCAGGCTGAGGTGGCATTGCGCAGTGTGCGGGTCGTAGACCGCATAGACGCAGGTCGCGATCGTCTCGAGACCCTCGGTCGCGTGATCGAGGTGGTGCAGTACCTGGGCGGGGTCGAGATCGAGATCCGCCAGCGTACGGGTAGCGGTGCGCAGTTGGCCCATGGTGGCTGCGGCTGCGACTCCGCTGCCCATGACGTCTCCGACGACGAGCGCGGTCTTGTCGCCGCGCAGGGGGATGACGTCGAACCAGTCGCCTCCGATCTCCATGGTGGCTTGGGCCGGGCGGTAGCGGGTGGCGACTTCCAGGCCCGGTCGCCGCGGTGGGGTGTGGGGCAGCAGGCTGCGCTGGAGGGTGAGTGCGGTGTGGCGTTGTTCTTCGACGGCTCGGTGCCGCTCGGTCACGTCCACGCTGGAGGTGGCGACACCCAGCACGGTTCCGTTCGGGGCTTCGAGCCGGTAGAACGAGATCGACCAGGCATGATCGTGATGGGGGTCGGCCGGAGTACGGCCGACGGTGTACTGGTCCACGATGGGGATGCCGGTGACCAGCACCTCGCGCATCGCCGCTTCGAAGGACGCGTCCACGGCCGGCAGTACCTCATGAACGTGTCGGCCGATGTGCTCGGAGGCTGGCACTCCGTTGAGGCGTTCCTCCGCCGGGTTGACCGAGACGTACCGGAGGTCGGTGTCCAGCACGCCCAGCCCGACCGGCGACTGGGATACCAGCCGGGCGGACAGTGCCAGGTCCCGTTCGACCTGCCGTACCGTCGCCTGGTCCGCGGCCAGGCCCAGTGCGTAGTACTCCTGCTGGGAGTCCAGCAGTCGCATGTTGCGGAACTCCACTCTGCGCGTGCTGCCGTCCTTGTGACGAACGGGGAAGACTCCGACCCAGCTGTCCCCTCCGTCCATGACCTGAGCGAACATGTCCAGCACGGCTGAGAGGTGCTCTTCGTGGACCAGCAAGCGACCCGCGAACTCTCCGAGTGCCTCCTCGGCGGTATAGCCGAACAGCTCCTCGGCCTGAGGGCTCCACAGGTCGATTCTGCCGTCGGCATCGAGGAGAACAGCGGCCACACCCAGCAAGTCGAGCAGGCCACCCGGCCCGGACGGTGCGGCCCGCGCCCCGTCGGTACCGTCCTGCGAGGGCTCGATGGCACCCATCTCCGGACTCTCCTTTCGACCGCCGAGGCTGCGGTCCCGTGCCGGCCGAGGGGCGATCACGTGCCCCGGTGTGTGGTCTCCCCCGCCATCTCATCGTCCTCCCTTCGCGCAACACGCGTGCGCGCCACGCTGTCGAGGGACGGCCCTCACCCCGACTGCCGAAGCCCACGTGCGGATCGCGGGCGGGTCCTCCGCCAGGTCGGACACGTGCCGGGCCCTCTTTCCCGCCTCTCAGATCCATGGTGCGACGGTGTCGTCGTCCCGCACCGCGCGGAGCCATCGCTGGGCCATTTCTGTCTGACCGTCCAGCGTGGCCGCCACGCCGGCATGGAAGTTCTCCCACAGGCAGCCGCGCCGGGGCGGACGTCGAAGCGGTTCCGCAGTCGCGTTGCGGGGATCAACGAGCCGGGTCCTGAGAACTCCGATCTGGCGCTCGGCTCGGTGAGCGGGCGCGGCCGCCACTTTGGTGTGTGGGCGCGGCCGCCACTGGGGTGAACCGGGCCTCGCTACGGAAGTCCTCCGTCGGCTGTACTCCCTCCGCGAAGTCGAAGGCCAGATGGTCGAAGTCCTGCCACAGCCACATCACAGCGCCCTTCGGTCCGCTGCCCCGGCTCCGACGCGGAGAGGTGAACTCAACGGGGCCGAACCACCATCCCTGAGCGTCGATCCGGACACGGATGGATCCGAAGTGGCTGAGCTCGGACCGGAGTTCGCACCGGACAACAAGGGTGCGACCCGTGACCAGCAGAGGCGAGGCGAGGCGAGCACGATCCGCCGGAACTCGGGCGGGGGCACGCGAGTTCGGCGGTATCCGCACTGCGGCCGGGAGCCGACCGGCGCCCGTGGCACCGTGCAGGCACAGCCCGACCCGGACCTGGAACCGGCCGGGAGCGGCGAGGCGACCCAGCACCCCCTCCCGGTGCTGCCCGGGGGCGGACCTACGGTCTGGTCGCCGCGCAGCCAACCCTTGCGCCAACCCTTGCGCCGGCTCGCGGCGCCGCGCGCGGTGCATGCTGTGCCGAGCAGGCGTCCCCCTTCAGGCCGTGGCGGGCGGGTCGCGCCGGGGCTGTGCCACGAGATCACGGAGGCGCCGCCTCAGCTCGTCGACGCGGCCCTGATCCACCACCCCCTGGTCCCGTGCCGCTGCGACGGCGGTGATCGCGTCGACGATCTCCTCCAGGCGGCCGGCCGCCGGGATCAGCCGGACGGCCTGGTCGCTGACCGGTGGGGGTTCGGCAACCGCGTTCTCGGCGGCGGCACGTACCTGATGCGCCCTCAGATACGCCTCGTCCCTCCGCAACGGGAAGCGCTCGCGGTCGCCGGTCTGCGTGCCCTCGGCGCGGGCCGCCATCGCGTCCTCGATGAAGCCGCGGACCTCGTCGCTTCACCTGCTCCGTGCCCGGCCGGCTTCGGCTCAGACCAGTTCGGGCTGCGGTTCGCGTCGCGGTGCCGGCAGCTGCGCCGAGGCCGCCGCCTGCCGTTCCCAGAGCCTGGTGGTCCGTACGTAGCCGTAGATCACCGAGGCCATCGCCAGGACGATCAGCGGTCCGAACACCCACGGATGCCCGGCCAGCTCCATCGACAGGTAGCGGTACGAGACCAGGAGCGCGGCGAAGACCACGGCGCCGTGGACGACCAGCCGGATCCCCGCCCGGTCCCAGCCCCGCGCCTGCGCCCGCAGGCCCGCCTCGATCGTGAGCGTGAACACCACACCGGCCACGATGTCCGCACCGTAGTGGTAGCCGAACCCGAGCGTGGCGCCGAGCGTGGCGATCAGCCAGAAGGTGCCCGCGAACCTCATGGCCCGAGGGCCGCCGCGGGAATGGACGAAGATCGCGGTGGCCCAGGCGGTGTGCAGGCTGGGCATGCAGTTGCGCGGGGTGAACTCGTCGAAGGGCATCGGCTGCGGTGCGCCGATCGGCGGTGGCGTACCCGGCCACAGGTCGGCCACGGCCCACTGCGCCCCGTCGGCTCCGTAGGCGAAGATCGGTCCGACCACCGGGAAGATCATGTAGATGCCGGGGCCGAGCAGGCCGATGACGAGGAAGGTGCGCACCAGGTGATGGCGCGGGAAGCGGCGCTCGGCCGCGACGTTGCGCAGCTGGTACAGCGCGACGGCGACCGCGGCCACCGCGAGCTGGATGTAGACGAACTCCAGGACCCGGAAGCCGACGGTGCCGGTGGCCTCGACGAGCCGGCCGACCACCCATGACGGGTTGCCCAGGGCGCGGTCGGCGGTTGCCACGTACTGGTCGAGGACCGTCGGGCGGGTCTTCGAGGTGATCAGCAGCCAGACGTAGCCGGTCTTACGGCCGGCAACCAGCAGCAGGGCCAGCCCGACGCCCTTCAGGATCAGGGCGCGCTCCCGGCCGGTGCGGCGGGTGACGGCGATGACACCCCAGGCCAGGGTCACCCACAGCGCGCCACTGCCGAACATCATCTCGGCGTCGACCAGCCACCGCACGAGCCACAGGACGAGGTCGATGCCGATCGCGGCGCCGAGCCCGATGAGCCGCTGCCGCCAGGTCAGCACCACCATCATCAAAGCCATGCTGGCGTACAGCACCGTCCCCGACCGGGGGGCGAATACCACTTCGCGCGCCTGGGCGGTGACGGGCCCGGCCACGCCGTACCGCCACGCGGCCAGCTCCAGCCCGAGGAGGAAGCCGAGCGCCACCACACTTACCGCGGTCCACAGCACGACGCGTGGTGGACGCCGCACATCTCGCGATATTTTAGATATCAATTTCCAGCCGTTTATTCATATTTCATCAGCATCATCGTTAACTCGAACATGCTAGCGGAGCACCCTCGGCATGCCGCTTGTCGCACCCTAAAATGATCAAGGGGCCGTTCCGGATTGCTCCGAAACGGCCCCTGATCTGCGCCTTTTTCACACACCGGCCGCATCGACGAGGCCCGCTGCCACCACCTGACCTGATGCCGCCACCGCGCACCCGCGCCCGGCCTCGCCTCGCGGGCCTCATGGGGACCGCCCATGCTGAGTAGGAGGCGCCGTCGTCCTGAGACGTGTCCTTCCCGAAGGCCGACCGGAGGCGCCTGAGAGGAGAACGAAGTCATGCGAATGCGAAGAATCCTGGGCCTCGCCCTGGCCGCGGCGACCCTTGCCGGCATGAGCGCCGTCGGCGCTGTCAGCGCTGAAGCGGCCTCGTCTCCGAACATCACCAGGGACGAGTGCACGGCCGCGGGCGGGCAGATCACCTCACGCCCCTACGCCAGCGAAACCTGCGCCCTGCCCGACGGGACCACGCAGCCGATCACGTGATCGGTGGGCCCCACGGCCGGGCAACCGGTCCGGCCGGTGCGTTCGGCGCGGTACGCGGCACCCGGCCGACGAGCGAGGGCCCCAGCGGCGGCGGGGCCCATCGGGGGCGTGACCGCCCTCCTGCTCGCGATCGCTGCCGACAAGACCCCGGCATACTGGCCGGGTTACGGCGGCTCCTGCCCCCGTGCGGGGCGTGGCCGTGGCGGCGGGTGCGGGTGCGCGCGATGTCCCCGTGACCGTCAGCGTCTGCGGCCCCATCCGCGGGCGGGCCGCGCGCTGCCGATGCCGGCGACGTGCAGCGCGAGCACCGCGAGACCGATCAGCATGAAGTTGGTGGAGCTCAGGACGTCGTTGGTGGCGATGTCAGCCGCGTTGATGAGGAACGCGATGAAGAACAGGACTGCGGCGGCGATGCCCAGCATGGTCGGGCTCCTTTCGGTCGGTGCCGACCGTCTGCCCCGTGCGGGCCGGACCATGTGCTGCCGGTCGCACGTCGGGCCCAGGCCTTGGGCATGACCTTGGGCGTGGAGGTCCCGGATGCCCGGCGAGCTGTTGCTCCCGACTCGCGGCCGGGTTGACGTTCTCGGCGCCCTCCGCGTCAGCGGCCGCTCTGCGCGCGCAGGAAGCGGCGCTCCTTGTACCGGCGTGCCGGCTGCCACCAACGCGCGGCGTACGCGAGGTCCTCGCGGCAGGCATCGAGGAACGCGTCCTGTGCGGCGACCACCGCCTCAGCCTGCTGCTGGAAGCGGACGCCGTCCCTCTCGTTCAGCTCCAGGTTGCCGGTCGCGGTGATCAAGCCCTCCGCCGCGGCGATGACGGGCACGGTGCCGCACAGCCGTACGCCGTGCAGCGCGCCGATGAGTTCGCTGCTGACCTCCCACGCCTGGGGGAGCCGGCCCAGCAGGAGCTTGTGCGCCGCTCGTCCGGCCTCGCCCTGCAGGTGGGAAAACTGGTACGCGTAGTGGAAGGAGCGGGACGAGGCGTCGAGCAGTCGCCGGTACGCCTCCGCCCGGTCTTCCTTGCTCCCCAGCCGGGGCACACCCGTGGGGCGGTATCGGCCGATCAGGGCAGCACTGACGCTGCCCGTGGCCTTGATGCCGGCAGCGGCGACGCCCGACGTCGTGAAGGTCATGCCCGGTTCTACCACCCGGCGGGAGCGCCAGGGCAGGGGTCGCAGGAGCTCATGCGCTCGGCCGGCGGCAGGACGTGGGGGAGCCGGTTTCGGAATCGTCAATTCCGGGGACGGTGTCGAAGCAATCGCCGTGATCGTCCCGCGCCCTGACGGCGCCTGACGCGACACCCGAGGGAAACATGGGCTGGAAGGGCAGACGTCGGACGGCCACTACGGCCGCTCTTGCCGGAGTGGTCGCCGTCGTCCTGGCGGCTCCGCCTTCGGTCGGTGCCGGGCCCCGCACCGGGACCGGGACCCCGCCGTCGTTCCGGAACGCCTCCCCGACGCCGCCTCCGCCCCGGCTCCCCCGCGACTTCCGCGGCAAGGGCAAGTGGATCGTCCGGGACCTGGACATCACGGTGCCGTTCACCTGGGAGGGGAGGGACGGCGACAGCCAGATGACCGCGGGGGGCCCGCAGTACCCCATCTGGTTCACCAACCTGATCTACCGCGACACGCTCTACACGCTGACGTACAAATGGCCCGGTCTGCACGAGCATTCCTGCTCACGCATCCCGGGCTTCAACCTGGAGGCGCTGAACCAGGGGTTCGAGAACGCCCGGTTCGTCGGGCCGGAGACCCTGCGGCGCACCCCGGAGCGGCACGTGAACCACTGGAGGGTCGGCGTCGTCCTCCCGCAGCTGCCTCCCGGGAACTACCCACGTCTGCCGCTCGCACTGGGCGACATCTACGTCGACGAGGACAACCCGGGCACCTTCTGGCAGGTACTGCAGTTCGGTGTCCAGAACCTCTACGACCCCGAGCTGGACGAGTGGCTGGTCATGGACACCTTCGAGCACCGGCCCGGGACCGTGACACTTCCCCGGCGGTGCGAGCCGCCGGCGTGAACATGGCCCCGGGGCAGGCCCACGGCACCGCCGTCGGGCCCGGCAGCCGCGCCGCGTCGTAGCGCCGGAGCACGAGGCAGCGGCCTGCCCTCCCGAGGCCAGTCGGTCGGCGAAGGAGCCAGGCGTACGCGGGCGCTCAGGGGGCGCAGTGAAGTAGAAGATCAATTCGAGTGCGCCCCCCGGAGTGAGGTGGGCGGTTCAAGATCGCCGGATTGGCTAGCGTCCTGGGGGTGACTCACTTCTCGTATCCCGGTACGGGCCCGGGGCGGTTCGTGCTGCCCTCTCCCCAACAGGCCAGCGAATCGTTTCGTCCCCTCCTGCTCGATCCGGCCCTGCCCGACGACGCCGCCGCGTTGGCCGCCGTGCGCGCATCCTCCCTCCTCAGAGAGGTGCACGACCGGATCGAAGACCAGGTCGGCGAACTCGTCCGCTGCCTCTCCCCGGGCGGCTACCGCACGGCCCACGCGCTGACCCGAGCCGTTGAGGACACCACGGGCGGCCGGCCCGACCTGTACGGCAGATGGGCCTGGTACCCGTGGTCCGGGCGCCTGGTCCACGTGCTGCCCGAGGCCGGGTTCCGCCTGGTGCGCACCGACCGCAACCGCGACAAGATCACCCGCGAGCAGCAGCAGGAGCTGCTGGGCCGCCGGGTCGGGGTCATCGGGTTGTCGGTCGGCAGCAGCGCCGCGCTGACCTGCGCCATGGAAGGCGTCGGCGGCGCCTTCCGGCTGGCCGACTTCGACCGGCTGAGCCTGTCGAACCTCAACCGGCTGCGCGCCGGCGTCCACGAACTGGGCGTGGAGAAGACCGTGCTGTGCGCCCGCCGCATGTACGAGATCGACCCGTACCTGGACATCGAGATCCACCGGACGGGCCTTACCGAGGACTCCATCGAGGAGTTCTTCAGCACCGATCGCGGCGGCCTCGACGTACTCGTCGAGGAGTGCGACACCCCGTGGGTGAAGGTCGCCGCCCGCGAGCATGCCCGCCGCCTCGGTATCCCGGTGCTCATGGACACCAACGACCGCGGGCTCCTCGACGTGGAGCGGTTCGACACCGAACCGGGCCGCCGGCTGTTCCACGGCCGCATCGGCGACACCACGGCGGAGGAGCTGCGCGAGCTCGACCACGCCGGGACGGTCCGTCTCCTGCTGCGCATGGTCGATGAGCAGCAGCTGAGCCCCGCCATGACCGACGCCCTTCCCCGGATCGGCCGCACCCTCTCCAGCTGGCCCCAACTCGCCAGCGGGGTGATGCTCGGCGCAGCCCTCGCCGCAGACACCGCCCGCCGCATCCTCTTGGGCGACCCCGTTCCTTCCGGGCGCTACTGCGTCGATCTCGACGTGCTCATCCCGTCCCGGCCCGACATGTCCGTACTGCCGCGAGCCACCGGAGCCCTTACCGCACAGTCGGCGGCCGCCCCATGAGCCGCGTACCCGAACTCCGCGGCCGGCACCTGAGGCTGCGCGAAATCCGCGTCACGGATCACGTGCCGTACACACGCATCGTCACGCACCGCCTGCTCACCCGCTACCTCGGCATCGATCGCATGGACGAGGCCGAGGCCCACGATGCCTTCGCGCGGACCATGGGCCAGGCCCACTGCCACCCGCGGCGCCGATACACCCTGGCCGTATGCTCCCTCGACGACGACAGCCTCGTCGGCACGATGGGCCTGCTCGTCGAGGAGTACGGCAGCAACGCGATGCTCACCAGCCTGGTGCTGCTCCCCGGCGCCCCGATGGCCGGGCACGGCCACGAAGCCGGCCGCCTGCTCATGGCCTTCGGCTTCGGCCAACTGGGGCTCCACCGCATCTGGGCGGGCCACCGCAGCGACCACCCCCGCATGGCAGACGTGATGCGCGCCGCGGGCCTGCGCCGCGAAGCGATGCTGCGCCAGCTCTTCCGTACCCAGGGCTGCTGGCACGACGTCACCACGTACGCGGCGGTCGCCCCGGAGTGGAAACTCCAGGCCACGGAAACCGAGCTGGCGATCCTCGACGGCGCGCCCCGCCTCCAGGGCTGTCATTGAGCGGGTGCCGTGGACAGCCCTTCGGTCGGCAGGACCGGGGCCGCCCCGATCAGGGACGCCCGGCCTGCCCGCGCGCCGCGGGCACCGCCGAACCGGGCTGTGCGGGCGAGGGACCGGACAGCCCGAGAGCGGTGTCCGCCGTACCTCGCCGGGTGTCCTGACGGCGTGTCGGGGACGAGCGGGATGCGGGCGGGGCCAGGGGACCTCGGCCCCTCAGTACAGCGGGCCGGAGGGAAACCCGTGATCCGGCGGGAACGGATCGGGCAGGACGGGAGCCGGCTGGGCGGCGGCTCCCTGCGCGCGGGCGACGGCCAGGCGCGCGGGCCACTCCACCGCCCACATGATCGCGGCGGCCCCCGCCAGCTGCCAGAAGCCGTCGGCGTGAAGACCGGGGTCCACGTACGCGAAGGCCGCGCAGATCAGCCACAAGACCAGGCAGTGGTAGGCGACGAGGACGATCGAGGCGATTCCCGGTACGGGCAGGGACAGCGTGATGCGCGGCAGCATGAAGAGGGACGCCACTGCACACAGGGCGAGCGCCTGCCGCCACCCCGGCGCGGCGTCGAGCCGGACGCCGTCCAGCACGAGCGAGGCGAGCGCGAGTCCCGCGGCATTGAGCAGTACGGCGGCCAGCGAGCGCGCGGCTGCACGGCTGGTGCGGCGGCGGAACAGGGCGAAGAAGGTCCCGGCCGTGGTGGCAACGGCCGCCACCAGCAGCCCCGAGACGAAGACGGGCCACAGGCCGGTCAGGCGCACCGGCAGACCCGCGGCGCCGCAGATCCGTACACCGGCCCAGAGGGCGAGCGGGTACACGGTGAGCAGGACCAGCAGGTTGACCAGGGTCTGCAGCACGCCGAGGACCATCAGACGGCGCACCGGTGCGAAGAACTCCCGGTCCGAGCCCCAGAGGTCGGGCTCCTCCGCGAGGAGCCCCCGGGCCCGTCGCAGGGACGGCCGCATCAGGAGGGCCGTCAGGCTCAACGCCGCCCATACGACCGCGCTCACGAAGGCGGCCGTCAGCGCCACCACGAGTACCTGCCGGCCTGCCGAACCGGTCAGCCGGAAGTCGACGACCAAGAGCGCGGCGGCCGCCACGCCGGCAGCCACCGAAGCCAGCCGCAGCGTGACGCGTGCGCCCCTCCCGGTGCGTCCGTCCCCGAGCCCGGTGTTGACCGTCATCAGCCTGCCCCCTCGTGAGTCGCGGCTCCGACAGAAGGCATGCCCTGCTTGAACCCTCCCCAGCCCTGTGGGGCCGCGCGGGTCCGGTCAACGCCCCTTCCGCAGTTGTTCCCGGTCGCCCGTGCCCGTGCCCGCGGCCGGCTCGGTCATGCTCGCGTCGTGTCCTTCCGCGCGGGCGCAGGTTACTCGCGTCCGGCAGACGACACTGGACCCATGAGCGAGCACCGCTTCACCCCCGACAACGCCAGCGCCCGCACCTCTCCGGCCGCTGTGCGCCCACGCCACTACGTGCACAACCTCCGGTACAAGAAGCCGGCGGAGGCGGCCCGGACCAGCCCCGACGGGCACACCCTGCGCGCTCTGTCCGACCTCACGGTGGTGACCTGCGCCTGCGGCCTCATGACCCCGGCGCTCCCGAACGACGACGCGCGACTCGCCTACGAGGAGCACCGCAACGAGATCCGTGACGAAATGGCCTGAGCACCGGCTCACTCGCCCGAAGCCGTTCCGCCGGCCTTCGCCGCCGACCGCGGGCAGCGGGGGCCGGGGTCCGGCGGCCGTCAGTGGGCGGGGGCCCAGAAGGCGGTCAGGTGGCCGTCGCCCGGGGCCAGGCCCTGCCACCCGCCCGGAAGGTCCACCACCACAACGCCCGACGTCGGGAGCCCCTCCCCCAGGCGCTCCAGCAGTTTCGGCGGGCCGGTTCCGCACAGGGTCATGGCCAGTTCGTGGATGCCGGTGTTGTGGCCGACCAGCATCAGGTGGCTCACTCCCGCTCCCCGCTCCGCCACTACGGTGGCCAGCGCGGTCGGGGCCGCGTTGTAGAGCCTGTCGTCGTACACGGCGGGCGGCACGTCCGGGAGGGCCGGGGCGATCAGCTGCCACGTCTGCCGCGTCCTCCGGGACGGGGAACACAGCACCAGACGGGGCTCGAAGCCCGACTCGGCAAGCCAGCGCCCCGTTTCCGGCGCGTCAGCCCGGCCCCGGTCGCTCAGGGAACGTTCGAAGTCCTCCGCCACGTGCTTCGGCACGGCCTTCGCGTGACGTACCAGCAGCAGCCGGCACGCGGACGTCGCGTCGGAGGCCGAGGACGCCACGTGGGGCGCGGGACCCGAGGACATGGCCATCTCCTTCGCCGCGGTACCGGTACAGGCCCATGGTGCGGGGAGGCCGGGGAGTGCGCATCCTCATGTGCGCAGCGGGAGGAGCGGCGCCCAGTGACGTTTCTGTGGTGAACGGGATGATCCATTGGGGTGAGTAAAGACTTGGTATGTCGCACATCAGCGGAACGCCAGGAAATGATCAGCTTTGGGTAAAGCACTGCCATGTCGCAGCCGCTCCCCCGCCCCCACGCGCCGAGCACCCTCGAAGGAGCTGACGATGAGTTACGGGAACAAACTGCGGGCCCAGATCGCCGAGCCGGGCACCACGCCCCTGATCGGCGTGCACGACATGTACTCGGCCTCGGTCGCGGCCGGGCACTACGACGGGATGTTCGTCTCCGGTTTCGGGTTCGCCGCGTCCCACTACGGACTGCCCGACATCGGGTTCATCGCCTGGCCCGACATGCTGGCCTTCGTCCAGCGGCTGCGCGGAGCGTTCCCGCAGCACCACCTGCTCGTGGACATCGACGACGGTTACGTCGATGTGGAGGTGGCCTGCCACGTGGTGAAGGAGATGGAACGCATCGGCGCCTCCGGCGTCATCCTCGAGGACCAGAAGCGTCCGCGCCGGTGCGGTCATGCCGACGGCAAGCAGGTCCTGCCGCTCGCCGAGTACCTGGAGAAGCTGGACGCGGTGCTCGAGACCCGCAGGGAGCTGCTCGTCGTCGCCCGCACGGACGCCACCGAGGAGGCGGACATCCTCCACCGGGCCGAGGCGCTGGCGGCCACGGACGCCGACGTCGTCCTGGTCGACGGTGTCCGCAGCGTCGAGTGGATCCGGCGGATCCGCGACGTCGTCGGCTCCAAGCCGCTGCTCTTCAACCAGATCGCCGGCGGCAAGTCCCCGCGGCTCTCCCTCAGCGAACTGACCGGCCTCGGCGTCGACGTGGCCATCTACAGCACGCCCTGCCTCTTCGCGGCGCACCGCGCGATGGACACCGCCCTCGCCGAACTGCGGCTCGCCGACGGGCGGCTGCCCGCCGCGGAAGGCGACGGGGAAATCGGTGTCGGCGAGTCCACCATGCTCCTGGCGAAGAACATCACCCGGCACCAGCCGGTACCTCCCGCGCGCGAGAGCGCCGGCGTATGAACCACGCACGTGTGCGGGCCGCCGCCTGCCTGGCGGTGACCCTGATCTGCGGCGGCGCCGAACCCGCCGCCGCCCGCGGAAGCCTCATCACCGTCATCGACAACTCCCACGCCGACTCCGTCCTCGAAATCGACCGGACGGCCAACGTCCAGAGCGGCAGCGGGACCGCCGGCAGCGACGGCGACGGCAGCGCCGTCGCGGTGCTCACCGCCCTCGTCCACACCGTGCGCGCCGGCGAGAGCGGCGCTTGACACGAATGCGGCGGCATGAGCCTGCCCCGGCACTCCTTCGGGAGTGCCGGGGCAGGCTCGTGGCGGGCCGATCAGGCGGGTCGGCCGCCGAAGGGGGCGCCGGTGCCGTAGTAGGTACCCAGCTCCTCGCGGTAGCCGGCATCACCGAGGTGCTTGTCCCGATGGAACTCGGGCGCGTCCTTGATCTGGTCCTTGGTTCGGTCGACGTAGACCCTCTGCTCGGCCTGGTCGATCCGGATCACCGTGCTCGCCGGCAGCAGGACCTCCTTGCCGAAGATCCACACACCGGTGTCGACGACCAGGTAGGCGTCACCGACCTCGTCGGAGTGCTTGTCGACCTTGCCGATGCCGCCGTCCGTGGCCTCGACCTTGTAGCCGGTGAGGTCCGTGGCTTGCAGACGGCCCGCAGTCGACTTGTAGCTCCATACGTTCTCAGTCACGCGAAACAACTCCTCCGAATTACCTGAGGGCCACCATTACTTCGGCCCTCGTCTTCGTGCGTCGGCCCATTCACCGCCTGCCCCCGCATCGCCGGTTCATTCATGGCGGTTGCATTCATTGGGGGAAATCGGCTTTCCGGCCCGCGCTACCAGCGGTACCAGCGTCCGCTGCCGCTCTTCGGGCGGGCCACGAAACCGATCAGCCACAGGATCAGAACCGCGATCGCGAACCACCACAGGATTTTCACCGCGAAACCCGCACCAGCAAGAATCAGGATCAGCAGAAGAACAAGAAGCAGGGGAACCATGATTATCAACCTCCGGACACTCGAATGCCCAGGGTTTCCGGTCATACACCCGGGAATTTACGGAGAACCGCTCGCCCGTGCGGGGTGGGTTGCCGTCGGGCTCCAGACCGTGCGGCGGGAAGCGGTACACGGCCGGCCGGGGAGTGACGGGCCGGAGTCCGGCGTCCTGCGGACCCCGGGGCGGCCCCGGCCCGTCCCCGTCCACCGCTCGACGAGTATCGAACGCACAGGGATGCCCGGGGCGGGATCGTGGACACTTCCCTAACGGTGCCTGGCTCCGTCCCGCCCAGCGGGCGCGGCGGGACGGAGCGGTCAGAAGCCTCAGTAGAGCGCTGCAGGGTTTTTTCGTCAACACTTTTCACAAGGATTGAAGAAACCCCAAGTTCACAGGCCCGACGGCCAGTTGACACACCGTTTGATCTTCAGTTCATGAACGCTCAAACCCTTGACGGGCACCGTGGCGGGCAGTTCACTCACGCTTCGATCCCCCCGGATCCACGACGTCAGGAGCACCCCGCATGCCCCTCCTCTCCGACCGCCCGCCGCGGCTGGCCGTCGCGGCGCTCGCCGCCGCGCTGATGGCAGCCCTCCTGGTGCTGCTCCCCGGCACCACCGCCCACGCGGCACCCGTCCTGCTCTCCCAGGGCAAGCCCGCCACCGCCTCCAGCACGGAGGGCGCCGGCACCCCGGCCGGCGCGGCCGTGGACGGCGACAACGGCACCCGCTGGTCGAGCCAGTTCACCGACCCCCAGTGGATACAGGTCGACCTCGGCGCGCCCGCCCAGCTGAGCCAGGTGGTCCTCCGCTGGGAGGCCGCCGCCGCCAAGGCGTACCGCGTCGAGCTGTCCACGGACGGCACCAACTGGTCCACCGCCGCCTCGACCGCCACGGGCACCGGCGGCACGGTCACCCACGACATCACCGGTACCGCCCGCTACGTCCGTGTGTACGGGACGCAGCGCACCACCGGATACGGCTACTCGCTCTGGGAGTTCCAGGTCTACGGCACCACCGGTACCGGCCCGGTCATCCCCGGCGGCGGCGACCTCGGCCCGAACGTGATCGTCTTCGACCCGTCCACGCCGAACATCCAGGCCAGGCTGGACCAGGTCTTCGCCCAGCAGGAGTCCGCGCAGTTCGGCTCCGGCCGCTACCAGTTCCTCTTCAAGCCCGGTACCTACAACGGCCTCAACGCGCAGATCGGGTTCTACACCTCGATCTCGGGCCTGGGCCTGAACCCCGACGACACCACCATCAACGGCGACGTGACCGTCGACGCCGGCTGGTTCGGCGGCAACGCCACCCAGAACTTCTGGCGCTCGGCCGAGAACCTGGCGCTGAACCCGGTGAGCGGCACCAACCGCTGGGCGGTCTCCCAGGCGGCGCCGTTCCGCCGGATGCACGTCAAGGGCGGGCTGAACCTCGCCCCCGACGGCTACGGCTGGGCCTCCGGCGGGTACATCGCCGACTCCAAGATCGACGGCCAGGTCGGCAACTACTCGCAGCAGCAGTGGTACACCCGTGACAGCTCGATCGGCGGCTGGTCCAACGCGGTGTGGAACCAGGTGTTCTCCGGGACCCAGGGCGCGCCCGCGCAGTCGTACCCGAACCCGCCCTACACCACCCTGGACACCACCCCCGTCTCGCGGGAGAAGCCCTTCCTCTACCTGGACGGCAACGAGTACAAGGTCTTCGTCCCGGCGAAGCGCACGAACGCCCGCGGCACGTCCTGGGGCAACGGCGCACCCCAGGGCAGCTCGGTGCCGCTCAGCCAGTTCTACGTGGTCAAGCCGGGCACGAGCGCGGCGACGATCAACGCGGCGCTGACGCAGGGCCTGCACCTGCTGTTCACCCCCGGCGTCTACCACGTGAACCAGACCATCCAGGTGAACCGCCCCGACACCATCGTCCTCGGCCTCGGCCTGGCGACGATCGTCCCGGACAACGGGGTCACCGCGGTGAAGGTCGCCGACGTGGACGGCGTGAAGCTCGCCGGGTTCCTGGTCGACGCGGGCACCGTCAACTCGCCGAGCCTGCTGGAGGTCGGCCCGGCCAACGCCTCCGCCGACCACGGGGCGAACCCGACCAGCGTCCAGGACGTCTTCGTCCGGGTCGGCGGTGCGGGCGCGGGCAAGGCCACGGTGGGCATGGTGATCAACAACGACGACACGATCGTCGACCACACCTGGATCTGGCGCGCCGACCACGGCGACGGGGTGGGCTGGGAGACCAACCGCTCCGACTACGGGTTCCGGGTGAACGGCGACGACGTCCTGGCCACCGGGCTCTTCGTCGAACACTTCAACAAGTACGACGTGGAGTGGAACGGCGAGCGCGGCCGGACGATCTTCTTCCAGAACGAGAAGGCGTACGACGCCCCGAACCAGGCCGCGATCCAGAACGGTTCGACCAAGGGCTACGCGGCCTACAAGGTGGCCGACTCGGTGAACACCCACGAGGGCTGGGGCCTGGGCAGCTACTGCTACTACAACGTCGATCCCACGATCCGCCAGGAGCACGGCTTCCAGGCACCGGTGAAGCCCGGTGTGAAGTTCCACGACCTGCTCGTGGTCTCGCTCGGCGGCAACGGCCAGTACGAGCACGTCATCAACGGCATCGGCGCCCCCACCTCGGGCACCTCGACCGTCCCCTCCACCCTCGTCTCGTTCCCCTGACCCACCCCTGACCCCCGAAGGACGCGGGGCGGCCCGGCGGCCGCCCCGCGTTTTCCGGGCCTGCCGAGAGAGCGCTCTCCCAGCATCGCGTCCGGCGGCGCCGACCCGGACGGCGGCGGCTACGAAGCGGGCCTGGCAGCAGGGCGGTTACACCAAGCCGTCCCTCGTCACCGAGACCGGCCCGGCCGGCGAGTGGGAGGTGCCGAACGACGCGAACGGCGTTCCGCCGGAGGGGTGAGGGGCTCAGCGGATGGTGCGGTGCGCGGCGATGATCTCGGCGTAGCGGCGGCCGCTGGACTTCACGGTGCGCTGCTGGGTGGCGTAGTCGACGTGGACCAGGCCGAAGCGCTTGTCGTAGCCGTAGGCCCATTCGAAGTTGTCCAGCAGCGACCACGCGTAGTAGCCGGCCACGGGGGCCCCACGGCGGGCGGCGCGGGCGCAGGCGGCGAGGTGGGCCGTCAGGTACGCGGCGCGCTCGGGGTCGTGGACGCTGCCGTCGGGGGCGACGGTGTCGGGGTAGGAGGAGCCGTTCTCGGTGATCCGGATCTCCGGGGAGCCGTACTCCTCGTGGAGCCGCATGGTCAGCGTCTCCAGTCCGTGCGCGTCGACCTCCCAGTCCATGCCGGTGCGCGGGACGCCGGGCCGCTCGATCTGGCGGGCGTGGGGGGCGGGGCCGTCCGGGTCGGCGGTGACCACCTGCGGGAAGTAGTAGTTCAGTCCGATCCAGTCGAGCGGGGCGCCGATCGCGGCGAGGTCGCCCGGGCGCTCGGGGAGGTCGACGCCGTAGACCTCGCGCATGTCGGCGGGGAAGCCGCGGCCGTGGACGGGGTCGAGCCACCAGCGGTTGACGTGGCCGTCCATCCGCCGGGCGGCAGCGGTGTCGGCCTCGCCGGCGGTGGCCGGCTCGACGGTGGAGAGGTTGTTGACGATGCCGATCCGGGCGCCGGGGGAAGCGGCGCGGATCGCCTGGGTGGCGAGTCCGTGGCCGAGCAGCAGGTGGTAGGAGGCGCGGACGGCGGCGGTGAGGTCGGTCCGGCCGGGGGCCATCCTGCCCTCCAGGTGGCCGATCCACGCCGAGCACAGCGGTTCGTTCAGCGTGGCCCACTGGGTGACGCGGTCGCCGAGGCGCTCGGCGGCCAGGCCGGCGTACGCGGCGAAGTGCTCGGCGGTGCCCCGCTCGGGCCAGCCGCCGCGGTCCTCCAGGGTCTGGGGCAGGTCCCAGTGGTAGAGGGTGACGGAGGGCTCGATCCCGGCGGCCAGCAGGCCGTCGATCAGCCGGTCGTAGAAGGCGAGGCCCTTGGCGTTGACGGGGCCGTCGCCGCCCGGGAGGACGCGCGGCCAGGCGACGGAGAGCCGGTAGGCGTTGGTGCCGAGTCCGCGCATCAGGGCGATGTCGTCCTGCCAGCGGTGGTAGTGGTCGCAGGCGGTGTCGCCGTTGTCGCCGCCGTCGATGGCTCCGGGTACGCGGGTGAAGGTGTCCCAGATGGAGGCGGCGCGGCCGTCCTCGGCGACGGCCCCCTCGATCTGGTAGGCGGAGGTGGCGGTGCCCCAGGCGAAGTCGTGGGGCAGCGCGCCGAGGTCGATGCGCGCGGGGTCCGCGGCCTGCTCGGTCACGGGGAGGCTTTCGGAAAGGGTCACTTGACGGCTCCTGCGGTCAGTCCTGCCACCAGGTAGCGCTGGAGCAGCAGGAATCCGGCGACGACGGGGACGCTGACGACGAGCGAGGCGGCCATGATCTGGTTCCAGTAGACGTCGTTCTGCGTGGAGTAGCCCTGCAGGCCGACGGCGAGGGTGCGGGTGGCGTCGTTCGTCATGACGGAGGCGAAGAGCACTTCGCCCCAGGCGGTCATGAAGGCGTAGACGGCGACGGCGACGATGCCGGGCACGGCGGCCGGGATCACCACCCGGAACAGGGCTCCGAGGGGCCCGCAGCCGTCGACGGTGGCCGCTTCGTCGAGGTCGCGGGGCACCGAGTCGAAGTAGCCGATGAGCATCCAGATGGAGAAGGGCAGGGAGAAGGTGAGGTAGGTGAGGATCAGGCCGCCGCGGGATCCGTAGAGCGCGACCCCGGTGCTGTTGCCGATGTTCACGAAGATCAGGAACAGCGGGAGGAGGAAGAGGATCCCCGGGAACATCTGGGTGGAGAGCACCGTGACGGTGAACAGCCGCCGGCCCCGGAAACGGTACCGGCTGACCGAGTAGGCGGCGAAGACGGCGATGACCACGGAGCAGACGGTGGCGGTGCCGGCCACGATCAGGGAGTTCACGAAGTACTCGGCGAGCGGGACGGTGTGCCAGATGTCGGCGTAGGGGCGGAAGGTGAGCCCGGAGGGGATCCACCGGAACTGGCCGGCGACGTCCTTGAGCGGTTTGAGCGAGCTGGTGACCATCACGTAGACGGGCAGCAGCACGAAGCCGGACAGCAGGGTCAGGAAGACGGCCCGGATCACCTTGAAGGACGTCGGCGGATCGAGCGGGCTGCGTGTTCTAGCGGGCATCGTCGGCCCTCCGTCCGCGCGTGGTGGCGAGCAGGTATCCGGCGGTGACCAGCAGCAGGAAGAGCAGCAGCAGGACGGACATCGCGGACCCGGTGCCGAAGTTCCAGGTGACGAAGCTGGACTGGTAGATGTGGATGGAGATCAGGTCGGCGGCCTCGGGGGCCGATTTCCCGAACAGCACGAAGGGCGTGTTGAAGTCGTTGAACGTCCACAGGAACAGCACGAGGACCAGCACCTGGTTGACCGCGCCCACCGAGGGCAGGGTGATCCGGCGGATCTGCTGCCAGATCCCCGCACCGTCCAGGGCGGCGGCCTCGTAGAGGTCCTTGGGGATGTTCTGCAGGGCCGCCATCACGATCAGGAAGGCGAAGGGCCAGCCCTTCCACACCGAGACGGTCAGCAGGGCCCAGAAACTGTTGTCGCCGAGCAGCCAGAAGGTGTGCTCGGCCCCGCCGAGGCCCAGCTGGTCGTGGATGACGTGGTTCACCAGGCCGTTGTCCCGCTGGAACATGAACGCCCAGGTGATGACCGCCGCGTAGACGGGCAGGGCGTACGGGACCAGGAAGAGGGCCCGCAGGACGCCCCGGCCGCGGAAGGTTTCCTGCATGAACACGGCGGCCGCGGTGCCCAGCAGCCAGCACAGGCCGACCGAGAGCAGGGTGAACAGGCAGGTGGTGAGGAAGGAACCGAGGAGGGCTTCGCCGACGGGGCGGTTGACGTCGACGGCGAGTTCGTAGTTGTCGAAGCCGGTCCAGGGGGCCCGCGACCAGTCCCGGATGAAGAACTGGGTCAGCCGGCGGAAGCTCATCAGGATGCCCATCACCATGGGGACGAGGTGGATGAGCAGTTCCAGCAGGATGGCCGGCAGGAGCAGGAGGTACGGCAGGGCGGTGCGCCGGATGCGGCCGGGGCGGCGGCGCGCGGGGGCGGCCGCGGGTTTCCGCGGCTGCCCGGCCTTCGCGTCGGGTGGGAGTGTGGTGGGTGCGGTGGTCATCCGAGGGGACTCAGTTCGCCATCTGCTGCTGGGCCTTGGTGAGCTTGGCCTTGACGGAATCGGTGGTCACCGGGCGTCCGGCCGCGGCGTCCGAGAAGAGTTCCTTGAGCGCGGTGCCGACGGCGGTCTCGAACTGCGACTCCTCCGGGACCTGCGGGAGCGGTGCGGCGCTGGTGGAGAGGGCGTTGCGGAACACGGTGGCGTCCTCGCCGGCGAACGCGGCGTCCGCCTGCGCGGCCTTGACCGGCGGGATGGAACCGTAGGTCTTGTTGAGGAGCGTCTGCTCCTCGTCGCTGGTCATGAACTTCACGAACTTCAGCGCGCCGTCGATGTTGTCGGTGTTCTTGAAGACGGCCAGGTTGATGCCGGCCACCATGGAGTTGGTGTTCCTCCCGGCGCCGGGGGCGCCTCCGGCCGGGACGGGGACGGGGGCCACGCCCCAGTCGCCCTCCTTCATGCCGTGGGCCTTGAAGCTGCTGACGGCGCTCTGCCACAGGACCATGGCGGTCTTGCCGTTGGCGAAGTCCTGGAGGGACTGGTTCTTGTCGTACTCGGCGTTGCCGGGAGCGATGATCTTGTCTTTGGCCATCAGGTCGACGTACTGCTTGACGGCCTCGACGTTGCCCGGGGTGTCGAAGGTGGGCTTCCCGGCGGCGTCGAAGAACGCGGCGCCGTGCTGCTGGGAGAGGACGAAGGCCTGGTGGATGTTGTTGGAGAGGTTCGACCCCTCCGCCCCCAGGGCCCACTTGCCGTCCTTGGACAGCTTCTGGCCGGTGGTGACCATCTCGTCCCAGGTGGCCGGGGGCTTGTCGATGCGCGCCTCCCGGAACATCTTCTTGTTGTAGTAGAGGGCGTACGACATCGAGTAGAGCGGGACCGCGGCCGGGTCCTTGCCCGCGGCGCCCGCCGAGCCGAGGGCGGACTCCACGAAGCGGTCCTTGCCGCCGATGGCGGCGAAGTTCTCGGCGTTCCAAGGGAGCAGGGCTCCGGTGGCCTGCAGGGAGGACGACCAGGTGTTGCCGATGTTGAGCACGTCCGGCCCCTGGCCGGAGGCGGTGGCGGCGAGGATCCGGTTGAGCAGGTCCGACCAGGGCACGACCTCCAGCTTGACCTTGATGCCGGTCTGCTCCTCGAACTTCTTCAGCTCGGGGGCGAGGGTCGCCTGGTCCGCCGCTATGTCGGGGCCCTGATTGGAGGCCCAGTAGGTGAGCTCCTTGGGGGCGGTGTTGGAGCCGCCCTCGTTGTCGGTGGTGCCTCCTCCGCAGGCGGTGGCGGCGGCGAGGAGCGAGGCGGTGACGGCGAAGGCGGCTGCGGCTCTGGTGCTGCGCATGGCGGATCGGCCCCTTTCGGCAGGGTCGGGGAAAGGCCGGTGAGGAGGTACCGTGCGTCGTCTGCGCGGGACCTCTGCTGCACCCGTTTTTGTCTAGGCCTTAAATTAGGACGTGAGTTAAGCCTCGCGAAAGGGTCGCGTCAAGAGGTCGCGCAAGGGTATGTTGCGAGCGACGGCGGGGCGGAAGGAGCCACATGACCACGGGTCGTAGCGGACGAACGGTGCGGGACCTGCGGCGCGGCAACCGCAGCGCCGTACTGCAGCGGTTGTACTTCGGCGGGCCGATGAGCCGTCAGGAACTGGGCCCCGCCACCGGGTTGAGCTCCGGGTCGATCAGCAACGTGGTGGGCGAACTCGTCGCGGACGGCCTGCTGGAGGAGGCGGGCGTCGTCGACTCCGACGGCGGCAGGCCGCGCACGCTCCTGCGGGTCACTCCCGGCAGCGCCCACATGATCGGCATCGACGTCGGCGAAACCCGGGTCCGTGTCGAGCTGTTCGACCTTTCACTGACCGAACTCGCCCGCACCGAGATGCCGTTGCTGCCGCGCGGCTGCTACGACGTGGGCCCGATCGTCGCCCACATCCAGGCGGGGATCGCCACCGTGCTCGCCGAGGCGGGCGTCGGTACGGAGCGGCTGCTCGGCGTCGGCATCGGCGTACCCGGCATCGTGGACCGGGAGGCACCCGGCGGGGCGGTGGTGCACGGCCAGACCATCGGCTGGGACGCGGTACCGCTGGAGGCCCTGCTGCGCGCCACCGGGGCACTGCCCGAGGAGGTCCCGTACATCATCGACAACGGCGCCCGCACGCTCGGCCAGGCCGAGATGTGGTTCGGTGCGGGGCGCGGGGCGCGCGAGGCGGTCGTGGTGCTCTTCGGGTCGGGCGTCGGAGCCAGCCTGATCACCGACGGCTCTCCGGACGGCAGCAAGACGGAGGGCACGTCGCTGGAGTGGGGGCACCTGACGGTATCCGTACGGGGCCGGCGCTGCCGCTGCGGGGCGCTGGGCTGCCTGGAGGCCTACACCGGCGCGGAGTCGCTGCTGGCCCGGTGGGCGGAACGCGGCGGGGACGCGGGGGCCGGCGGGGAGGTCGACGAGGAACAGGCCCTGTCCGCCCTGCTGGCGGCGGCCCGGGCGGCCGACCCGGTGGCGCAGGAGGTACTGGAAGAGACCGCGGAGTACCTGGGCGCGGGACTGTCCGACCTGATCAACCTGTTCCAGCCGGAGCGGATCCTGATCGGCGGCTGGGCCGGGCTGATGCTGGGCCCGTACGTCCTCGGGGCGGTACGGAAGTACGCGACGCGCTACTCCCTTCCCCATCCCGCCGGCCGCGTCAGCATCGGCATGGGCGCCCTGGGCCACGACGCGGTCACCGTCGGCGCGGCCACGCTCCCGCTGTCGGCCTTCTTCGCGACGGGCGGCCGGCACGCCCCCTCGGAGCCTCCGGCGGAACAGCCGGGCTGGCAGACCTCCCTGGAGGTCCGCAGCGGAGCGGTGGGCCACCGCGGCTGACCCGGACCGAGACGAGCGCGGGCACGGCCGGGAGGGCCGATTCGTCGGGCCGGGCCAGGCGGGCCAGGTCACGTCAGGTCGAGTCCTGGGGACCAGTTCGGGGGTGAACAGCATCCCCTGGGGCGCCCTGCGCCATCAGGTCGTTCGCGGCGAACACCCCCGTCCAGGTCGGGCTGCTGGGCCAGCAGGCTCCGCATCGCCGTCTCGCCGTCTCGCCGTCTCGCCGCCTTCGAGCGTGAAGTCCCCCTCGGCCACCGGCGGCCCGGTCGGCCCCGCAGGCCACCTCGGCCACCGCCCGCGGAAGCCCGCGACACGCTCCCGGCTCGCCGGGACGTCCGCCGCGCCGGTGATCACCGCGAGCCGCCGGCGGCCCCGCGCCAACGGGTGCCGAGCCCCGCCAGCGCCCCGCCCTCGCCGTGCCTCAGGTCCACGTGGTCGAGCCGGACCCCCGGCCGCCGGACGGGCGAACAGCACGGCGGGCTGCCCGGCCACGGCGAGCAGCCCGGGCAGCGGGGGGCGCCGGCGAGGGTGGCGGGCCAGGTGGTGGGGAGCCGGCCCCCGGGCTCGGTCCGGCCGAGGAGAACGTCCGCGAGGGCGTGGCCCGGATCCCGGCCGGGGAACCAGGCGAGGAGCACAGCGGCGGCCTCCGTCCGCCGGGGGAGTTCGACGGGCCCGTTGGCGTTCAGGACGACGACGGTACGGGGATTGGCGCGGGACCTCGCGGACCGGCAGGTCGGCAGCAGCGGGGAGTCGCAAGGCGGAGGGGCGTCCTCGTACTGTGCGTATTCGGGCGTTCCGACAACGCAGCGAGCTGCCGTAGCTGTCGTCGTGCGCCCGCCGGGGATTACGGGACAGCCCTTAGGCCTGTTCTCTGACTCGCGATCGAAGTTCACCGGCCAGGGAGCGTTCCGCGTTGTCCAGCAGCTCCTTGTAGGTGAGCACCTCGACGCGCGTGAGATGCGAGTTGAACGTCCGCAGCGCTTCGTTGATCTCCGTCTCCGGTACGTCGGGGTGGAGGCCGGGGTGTCCGACCAGCACAAGCGCGCTGGCCCGCCGGACCTCGATGCCGAGCTCCTCGCGTATGCGGTCGCGGTGTTCGTCCAGCCCTGTGAGGTAGTTGACGGCCTGCCCGACGGCCTCGTGGACCGATGCCGCAGGCACCCAGGCGTTGCGGTGCCCCTTGACCAGGGGCCTCTTAAGGCTCATGGCTCGTTTCAGTTCGACGATGTGCAGCGTCCCGTCGCCCCGTATCAGCGGGATGTCACCTCGTCTCCCGGCACCAGCCGTCGGTGGGCGGCCTCGCCCACGAACCGTCCTCCGAAGATCCAGTGCTGCCCCTCCAGCGCCCGCTGGAGATCACTTTCTCGCGCCCTTGGGTCCTCGACGACGGCACGCAGCGTGTCGAGCCCGGCCGAGCGCCGCCTCAGTTCGGCCGCCCGCAGGACGAGCTGCCCCTCATGATCGGCCGCGAGCAGGGCGAGGGCCTGGGGTGAGCTGACGATCTTCCGAGCGGCCTCGGCGGGGTCCCCCAGCTCGATCCGATCGCTGCGCAGCAGCCGCTCCAGCCACAGCGATGTCTCGGACATCCCACGCGGAATGACGTAGCGGCCGGGCCGGTCCTCCGGAGCGCGTAGGAACGCGGCGTCACGGCCCTGGGACCGGAAGTGCTCCACCACCTCCTCCGCGCCGGCACCGGGGTGATCCCTGAGAAATGCCTCGCACGCCGCGACAAGCCATTCATGCATCGCGCGCAGGGAGCTCGCAACGAAGTCGCGGGACCGTTCCCTGCGCGCCCCGTCCTGGAACAGGCGGTGACGTTCCGCGAAATCGTGCTGGAGGATCCGGCCCTCCGCGTAGTCCAGCGAGTCCTGCAGGAGCCGTACGACCTGCCACTCCCCCGCGGCCGCAGCCGATCCTCGGGCCGCCTCGATGAGACGTACGAGCTCTTTGCCCTGCCTGCGTCTGCCCTTGCCGAGGCTGTGCAGATAGATGAAGACGGCGGTGAGCGCCGAACCCACCGTCTCGTCGCCGGTCTCCTTCGCGACCTCACGGAGCTGCCACTCCAGCGTCATATCACTTCGGGTTGCCATGCGGGGAAGTGTGCACCCGAGGTACGACAGGCCCGCCCGAGGTGCGGGAGCGCGCTCTTCGCAACACGCTGAAGCCGAGGGCGATCCGATGCCCTGCCCGCACATCGTGGTCCACGTCCTGGCCCTGGCGGCTCCCGGCAAGTGACAGTGGGGGACGCGGCGCTGGGGCTCGCCCCGCAGCTGGAAGGCGGCCGCCGGAGCCGCGCTCTCCGCCCACCTCAGCGTGCTGCGCGCGCCATGCCGGCCGGCGAACCCGATCGTCGTGACCCGCTGACCACGGTCGAGCACGCCGGTCCCAACCGGTCCCCGAAAACGATCAAGGGGCCGTTCTGGATTGCTCCAAAACGGCCCCTGATCTGCGACTCTTTCGAGTCGGGACGACAGGATTTGAACCTGCGACCCCTTGACCCCCAGTCAAGTGCGCTACCAAGCTGCGCCACGTCCCGTTGTGCCTTCGACCTGCGGGTTTCCCCGTGCTCGGCGGCACATGCAGAACATTACCCCACGCCGAGGGGTGTGCACGCACCGGTAATCGGCGCGGGGGAGGATGGGGTGGTGAACGCACGGGATCGGGACGATGACGGACGGGCGCGGAGTGCGCGGCCCAGGGACGGGCTGGGGCGGCCGCTGGCGTACGGGGTGCCCGGGGTGGAGCGGCAGCCCGAGGGCGTCGTGCGCTCGGCCGCGGAGACCGTACGGGAGGCGCAGCGCCTGCTGGACGCCGGGATGCCGTTCCACGCGCACGAGGTGTTCGAGGATGCCTGGAAGTCCGGGCCCGAGGCCGCGGCCCCGCTCTGGCGGGGGCTCGCGCAGCTCGCCGTCGGGTTGACGCACGCCGCGCGCGGCAACGCGGTCGGCGGGGCGCGGCTGCTGCGCCGCGGGGCCTCCTGGCTCGAGGGGCTGCACGGGGATCCGTACGGGATCGACGTGGCGGGCCTGGTCCGGTGGGCCGGGGAGCTGGCCGGCCGGGTGGAGGGCGGCGGCCCGGCCGTCGACGCCGCGCGGGAGGCGCCGAGGCTGGCCGGTTAGGCCGTCTCTTCCGGATCCTGCCCCCGGCCGGATCCGGAAGAGACGGCCTACTAGGCCGCGGGCTGGAGGAGGTCCCAGCGGTTGCCGTACAGGTCCTCGAAGACGGCGACGGAGCCGTACGCCTCGTGCCGCGGCTCCTCCAGGAAGCGGACGCCCTCGGCGGTCATCCGGGCGTGGTCGCGGGCGAAGTCGTCGGTGTAGAGGAAGTGGCCGACGCGGCCGCCCGCCTGGTCGCCCACCCGGGAGCGCTGGGCCTCGTCCTTGGCGCGGGCCAGCAACAGGGCGGATTCGGTGGCGCCGGGCGGGCGGACCACGACCCAGCGGGAGCCGTCCGGGCGTGCGGTGTCCTCGGCGAGGTCGAAGCCGAGGGCGCGGGTGTAGAAGTCGATGGCCTCGTCGTAGTCGTGGACGAGGAGGGCCGTGAGGGCGATGTGCGATGGCATGCCCTCATTGTGTCCCGGGCCCCGCCGCCAGCAGGATCACGTCCAGGCGGCGCGGGCCGTGGACGCCCTCCACCCGGTCGAGTTCGATGTCGCTGGTGGCGGAGGGGCCGGAGATCCAGGTCAGGGGGCGGGCCGGGTCGAGGAGCGGCAGGGCCTGCGGGACGGAGTCCACCACCTGGTCCGGGACGCGGACCACGCAGATGTGGTGGTCCGGGATCAGGGTGATGCGGCGCCGGCCCTGATCGGGGCCGGCGTCGAGGACGATCGTGCCGGTCTCGGCGATCGCGAGGGCGCAGCCGGTCACCACGGCGTCGACCCGGTCGAGTTCCCGGTGCGACCGGTCAGCGTGGTCCGCGTGGTCCGCGTGCTCCGCGTGCTCCGCGTGCTCCGCGCCGTCGTGCACGAAGGTGAGCGACGGGTCCGACGGCAGGGCGAACCCGGGCTCCGGCGGGAGCAGTACGGTCGCGGCGTCCGGCAGCAGGTGCGCCAGCAGGTCCCGGAGCCCGTCCTCGCCGGTGCGGTGGACGTGCGCCCGGTACTCGGTCAGGTTCGCCGCGAGCAGGTCCACCCGCTCCCGCGGGGTGCGCGTGCCGTGCACGAGGAGGTAGTCGCGCACGATCTCCGGCTCGGGCGCCGGGTCCGGGCCCGGGCCGGCGCCCGGGGCCCGTGGCACCGCCCGGCGGATCCGGCCCAGGATGCGGTCCTTGCTGCTCACTGCGCGTTCCCCCGTTCCCGCGCCCACCAGTCGCGGAAGGACTCCGCCGGTACGGTGGGCAGTTCGCGGGTGTCGGTCCAGGCCCGCCCGGCCCCGGGGAGCCTGCGGGGCGCGAGGCGCCGGGCCCGGGCCAGCAGCCGCTCCCCCGCGCGCAGCGCCCCCGGGTGGTCCAGGAGCAGCCGGGCTGCGCGCATCGCGGCCCGTTCGGCGGTGTGGCCGTCCGCGG
The DNA here is from genome assembly GCF_043201855.1 of Streptomyces sp. NPDC048257. Taxonomy (NCBI): domain Bacteria; kingdom Bacillati; phylum Actinomycetota; class Actinomycetes; order Kitasatosporales; family Streptomycetaceae; genus Streptomyces; species Streptomyces sp. NPDC048257. The sequence goes on along the minus strand of NZ_JBICZI010000002.1, from coordinate 519,815 downwards.
GGCGGAGCGTGACGCGGACGCCGTCCCGGGTCACCGGGCCGCCCTGGGCGACCCGCTCGCGGAGGTGCACGAGAACCTCGGGGATGTCGATGGCGACCGGGCAGACCTCGTAACAGGCCCCGCACAGGGTGGAGGCGAAGGGCAGCGAGGCGTCGACGGCGCTGCCGGTGCCGCGCAGTTGGGGGCCGAGGATCGCGCCGATCGGGCCGGGGTAGACGGAGCCGTAGGCGTGGCCGCCGGCGCGCTCGTAGACCGGGCAGACGTTGAGGCAGGCGGAGCAGCGGATGCAGCGCAGGGCCTGACGGCCGGTCTCGTCGGCGAGGGTGTCGGTGCGGCCGTTGTCGAGGAGGACGAGGTGGAAGGTGGAGGGGCCGTCGCCCGCCGTGGTCCCCGTCCACATCGTCGTGTACGGGTTCATCCGCTCGGCGGTCGACGAGCGCGGCAGCGTCTGGAGGAAGATCTCCAGGTCGCGGAAGGTCGGGACGACCTTCTCGATGCCGACGACGGAGATCAGGGTCTCGGGCAGGGTCAGGCACATGCGGCCGTTCCCCTCGGACTCGAAGACGACCATCGTGCCGGTCTCGGCGACCATGAAGTTGGCTCCGGACACGGCGACCTTGGCGCGCAGGAACTTCTCGCGCAGGTGCAGGCGCGCCGCCTCGGCGAGCTCCCGCGGGTCGTCGCCGAGCTGTTCGGGCGCCGGGCGGCCCCAACTTCCCATCTCGGCACGGAAGATGTCGCGGATCTCGGCCCGGTTGCGATGGATGGCCGGGACCAGGATGTGGGAGGGGCGGTCGCGGCCGAGCTGCACGATGAGTTCCGCGAGGTCGGTCTCGTACGCGGCGATGCCGGCGGCCTCCAGGGCCTCGTTCAGCCCGATCTCCTGGGTGGCCATGGACTTGACCTTGACGACCTCGCGCTCGCCGCTCGCGCGGACCAGTGCGGTGACGATCCGGTTGGCCTCGTCCGCGTCGGCGGCCCAGTGGACGGTGCCGCCGGCCGCCGTGACCGCGTCCTCCAACTGCAGCAGGTAGCGGTCGAGATGGCGGAGCGTGTGGTCCTTGACGGCCTTGCCCGCGGCGCGCAGCCCGTCCCAGTCCTCCAGTTCGGCGACGGCCCGGGCGCGTTTGTCGCGGATGGTGTGGGTGGCGTGCCGCAGGTTGGCGCGCAGCACCTCGTCCCGTACGGCTTCGCGGGCCGCCTCGGGAAAGGCGGGCATGCCCAGGTGGGTACCCGTCACGGCAGCGGTTCCTCCTCGGTCGCGGCCAGGATCTCGGCGAGGTGCAGGGCCTTCAGCGGGCTGTCCGCGCGGCGCAGCAGGCCGTCGAGGTGGGCGAGGCAGGAGTTGTCGGCGCCGCACAGCACCCGGGCGCCGGTGGCGGCCGCGGCTGCGATCTTGTCGGTGCCCATGGCCGTCGAGACGTCGGGGTTCTTGACGGCGAAGGTGCCGCCGAAGCCGCAGCACTCCTCGGCGCCCGGCAGCTCGACCAGGTCCAGGCCCTTGACCGCGGCCAGCAACCGCCGCGGCCGGTCGCCGAGCCCCAGACCGCGCAGGCCGTGACAGGAGGGGTGGTAGGTGACGGTGTGCGGGAAGTACGCGCCGACGTCGGTCACCCCGAGGACGTCGACCAGGAACTCGGTCAGCTCGTACACGCGCGGCGCGAGCGAGGCGGCCGCTTCGGCGAGCTCGCCGCCGCGTCCCTCGGCCGCCGCCTTCCGGCCGATGCGCGGGTAGTGCTCGCGGATCATCGCGGCGCAGGATCCGGAGGGAGTGACCACGTACTCGTACCCCGCGAAGGCCCGCGCGGTGCGCCGCACCAGCGGTTCGGTCTCGTGCCGGTAGCCGGTGTTGTACTGCGGCTGCCCGCAGCAGCTCTGGGCCGCCGGGAAGGCCACGTCGACGCCGAGCCGCTCCAGGAGGCGTACGACGGCGGTGCCGGTGCGCGGGTACAGCGCGTCGTTGACGCAGGTGACGAACAGGGCGGCGCGCATGATGGGCACAATAGCCCGGTGAAGAAGTTCTCAGTGATCGGCATAGGCGCGGGCGACCCGGACCATCTGACCCTCCAGGCGGTCAGGGCGATCGGCGCGGCGGACGCATTCCTCATTCTGGAGAAGGGTGAGGAGAAGGCGGATCTGACCGGGCTGCGGCGGGCGATGCTCGACGCGCACGCCCGCCCCGGCCACCGGCTGGTGGAGGGCCGCGACCCGGACCGGGACCGGACGCCCGCCGACTACACCCCGACGGTGGACGGCTGGCGCAGTGCGCGGGCCGAGCTCTTCGAGCGCTTCATCGCGGAGGATCTGGCGGACGGCGAGACCGGGGCGTTCCTGGTCTGGGGCGACCCCTCCCTCTACGACTCCACGCTCGCGATCCTCGACGAGGTGCTGGAGCACGGCCGGGTGGCCTTCGAGCACGAGGTCGTGCCCGGTATCAGCAGCATCTCGGCGCTGCTGGCACGGCACCGGACCAATCTGAACCGGGTCGGACGTCCGGTCCAGATCACCACGGGCCGCCGGCTGGCCGCAGGCTGGCCGGACGACGTGGACGACGTGGTGGTGATGCTGGACGCGCGACACGCCTTCACCGCCCACCTGGACCAGGACCTCTTCATCTACTGGGGGGCCTACGTGGGCACCCCGGACGAGATCCTGGTCTCGGGCAAGCTCGCGGAGGTCGCCGGGCGGATCGAGGAGCTGCGCACCGAGGCCCGCGCCCGCAAGGGCTGGATCATGGACACGTACCTGCTCAGGCGCGGCTGAGGTAGGACGGGAGGACGGCGGCGAGGCGTTCGTACTCCTCGGGGCGGTTGTAGATCTGGCCGCAGACGCGGATGCCGCCGCCGCCCGGCCAGGGCCAGATCAGCACCCGGACGCCCTGCTCGGCCGCGATCCGCTCGCGCAGCTCGCGGGCCCGGTCCGGGGTGTCGGCGACGCCGGGCGGCAGCCGCAGGGTGCGCATGGCGAGGCCGTCGCCGTGCGGGAGCGGGGTGAGCCCGGGGAGCTCGGCGAGGAGGGCCGCGCCGTGGGCGGCCAGCGCGCTGTTGTGGGCCCGGACCTTGGCCGCGTCGAGGCGTTCGAGGAGGTCCAGCCCGTCGGGGGCGGCGAGCCAGCCGGTGTAGTCGGCGGTGGCGCGGTTCTCGACGGAACGCGGGAATCCGTGCTGGTCCTCCCAGGACGGTACGAGGGCCCGGATCCGGCGGCGGTGCTGCGGGGCGACGGCCAGGACGGCGCTGCCGGAGGGCGCGTAGCCCCACTTGTGGAGGTTGCCGAACCAGAAGTCGGCGCCACCTGCGAGGGGATCGGCGAGCATGCCCGGGGCGTGGGCGCCGTCGACGACGGTGGTGACCCCGCGTGCGCGCAGGTCGGCGAGGAGCCGGGGCGAGGCGATGATGCGGGCGGTGGGCGAGCTGACGTGGTCGAGTACGGCCACTCGCGTACGGGGTGTCAGCGCGGCCAGCACGGTCTCCCGTACGGCGTCCTCGTCGGGCAGCCGGGGGTCCAGGGAGACGGTGGTGACCGGGGCGCGGCGGGCGGCCGCCGCGACGACGGTGCCGTAGCCGTGGTCGGTGACCAGGATCTCGTCGCCGTCGGCGAGCGGGACGGCGTCCAGGGAGAGGTTGGCGCCCTCGGTGGCGTTGGCGATGAAGGCGATGCCGTCGGGGTCGGCGCCGAGGTGGGCGGCGATCCGGGTACGGGCCTCGGCGAGGCGGTCCGCGACGGCGATGAAGAAGGCGTCGGGGTCGGCGTGGGCCTGGGCGCGGAGTGCGGCCTGGGCCTCCTGGACGGGGACGGGGACCGCGCCGAAGGAGCCGTGGTTCAGGTGGGCGACGCGGGGGTCCAGGCAGAACAGGGCGGGCCCGCCGGGGAACTCGGCGGCGGACCCGGCGTCGGGAGCGGCCGCGGACCCGGCCGGGCGGTGGGCACCGGCGGGAGACTCGGCTTCGGCACCGGCGGGAGACTCGGCATCGGCGGGACGTGTCGGCTCGGTCACTGCTCCTCCGGGGATGCGGTGGGGCTGTCGTCCGGATCATCTCCCGCCGCCACGGTTGCCGGTAGACCGCCGCCGAAGGCCCGGCGCCCGTACGCGAGCAGCTCGCGCACGGCGGGACCGTGCGTGCCGCGCCAGACCAGGCAGAGCAGGGCGGGGATGTCGACGTCGTCGATGACGCGGGCGGTGAGCCGGTCGCGGTAGTTCTCGGCCATGGACGCGCTGAGGACGGCGACGCCCAGCCCGCGCGCGGCGAGGTCGGCCATGGCGTCCGCGGCCCCGGCCTGCAGGGTGATGGTGGGCCGGACGCGCTGTGCGGCGCAGGCCCGGTCGAAGACCGTGCGCAGGCCGGTGCCGGGGGGCATGCAGATGACGGGATGGCCGCCGAGGTCGCGCAGGGTGACGCGGCGCCGGTGGGCCAGGGGGTGGCCGGGCGGGACGGCGACGACGAGCCGCTCGCTGACGATCGTGAGGGCCTCCAGCCCGTCGGGGGCGGAGGTGGCGGTGCCGATGAGGGCCACGTCGACCGTGCCGGCGCGGACCTCCTGGACGAGCCGCTCGGAGTTGTCCTCCAGCAGGGCGATCTCCACGCCGGGATGGGCCCGGTGGAAGGCGGCGAGTGCGTCGAAGAGCGGGGTGACGGTGCAGCCGACGACCATGCCGACCGTGACCCGCCCCCGGACCACGCCGGCCACGTCCCCCACCGCCTGGCCGACCGCCTCGGCGGCGGCGAGCGCGGCGCGGGCGGGTGCGAGCGCGGCCGCTCCGGCGGCGGTGAGGGTGGCGGTGCGGGCCGAGCGGTCGAACAGCTCGGCGCCGAGCTCCCGTTCCAGCTGCCGGATCTGGGCGCTGACCCCGGACTGGCTGATGTGCACCCGCTCGGCCGCCCGGGTGAAGTTCTGCTCCTCGGCGACGGCGACGAAGTAGGCGAGCTGCCTCAGTTCCATGACCGGTGATTCTAGTTGCCAGAAGATCCATCTGTTGGACTTCTGGTCGCCGGGGGACCAGCCTGGAGGTACGAAGCACAGCGCAGGAAACGACCCGTGGAGGAAGTCGTGTACGAGAAGGCGATGCGGCCCGAGGACATCACCCGCCTGTTCGTCGAGCGTTCCAACGCCGGGGACGCGGCGGGCGTCGCCGCGCTCTACGAGGAGGACGCGGTGCTGGCGTACCCGGCCGGGGAGCGGACCGTGGGCCGCAAGGCGATCCAGGCCCTGTGGGAGCAGGTGCTGGCCCACCGCCCGGTCTTCGAGCCGGAGGAGCCGCTGCCGACGCTGGTCAGCGGGGACATCGCGCTCACCTCGACACCGCCGAAGGACGGTTCCGGCGCTCGCGCGCAGGTCGTCCGGCGCCAGTCCGACGGCAGCTGGCTGCGCTTGCTCGACCAGCCGGAATTCACCCCTCCGGCCGGCTGACCCGCCATCCGCCTAGGATTCCCGGCCGCTGGTCGCCGCGTAGTACTGGAGGTCCTGCACCTCCACCTTGTGGTCCACCCGGTACGGCAGGTCGACCCGCACCCCGGCCCTGCCGTCCCGGACGACCTGCGCCGAGCTGGTGCCCGCCTTCAGCGGCAGCAGCTGTGAGTGGATCCCGGCGGGGGCCTGGTGGCTGCTCTCGGCCGTTCCGACGCTCGTGCGGACGGCTCCGGGTCCGGTGAGGAAGCTCAGCACCTCCACCGTGTCCCGGGGTGGGGCGCTGCCCTTGCGGAGCGACATCACCAGCGACTGGTCACCCGTCGGGTCGGCGTGGGCGAACTGCGTGCGCGCGGAGAGGTAGAGGGTGTCGCGGACGATCTTCGGCCAGCTGCCCGTCTTGAACTTGGTCAGGTAGTACGAGGTCAGGTCCAGGTAGGCGTAGCCGTTGTGCAGGGAGGGTGCGAACTGGCTGCCCTCCGAGTAGTCGTTCCACGTGGTGAGCTGCACCCAGTCGGCGCCGTCCTCGATCGCGTGCGTCCACGTGGAGCGCAGGGTCGCGGTGTTGCCCGCCTCGTCGTAGATGCCCTGGTTGGGGCGCGCGTCCTGGACCGACACGGGCTGCATCCAGATCTTGCCCATGCCGTGGGCTCGCTGGACGTCGCGCGTGGAGCTCTCCTGGCCGACGTAGCTGCGGCTGCCCCACTCGGAGAACCCGTGGCTGATCGGGGCGAACTCGCCGCTGTGGGCGCCGAAGTCGAGGAAGAGCGGGACGAACGCGGTGCGGATGCCGTGCCGGGACTTGAGGAGGGCGATGACCTCGGTCCACCAGGCGACGCTCTTCTCCTCCGCCTTGAAGGGGGAGACCACGAGCCGGCCGTCGGGGAGCCGGTGCGCGGCGGAGGCGTCGGCGAGCGTGGCGATCGCTTCGGCGAGCACCGCGGGGTCGTCGGTCTTCAGGGAGGTCATGTCCGGCATCAGCATGATCTTGAAGCTCGGGTCCACCGAACGCGCCGCGGCCATCAGCAGGTTGGAGCGGTCCCAGTTCTTGCCGGAGAGGGAGAGAAGGTCGAGGGTGAAGCCGTCGATGCCGGCGGCGCGGGCCGTGCGCACCTCCTGCTGGAGGTTGGCGTACTCCCAGTCGCCGCTCTTCGGGGTCACGGGCAGCGGCCGGTCGCGCAGCAGGCCGCCGTACTTCCCGTGCTTGCCGCTCTCCCCGTCGGGGTCGAGGTAGTTGCGGGTGTAGTAGTCCCGGTCCGCGGCCGCGTTGTCGAGGGAGAGCGGGTACGGGGTGAAGTAGTGGGCGAAGACCAGCTTCCTGCCCGCTTCGCCGGAGCGCAGGGCGGCCGGCTGGGGCATCTCGAAGGGCAGCGCGCCGGTGGGGCGTTCGGCTCCGGTGTCCACCGTGCCCTTGGGGTTGCCCTTGGCGGCCGCCCCCTTGGTGGGCGCCGGCGGCTCGACGGGGGACGGGGCGGCCCCGTCGGCGGTGCCGGTCGGTCCGGTGGCGGGCGGGAGGAGACCACCGGGGGCCGAAGCCCCTTGTGCGGAGCGCCCGTCGAGGGGGTCCCAGGCGATTCCGGTGGCCGCGCAGACACCGACCAGGAAGAAGCCGGACAGTAGCAGGGCGAGCAGCGGCCTGCGGCCCCGGAAGGCCGGGCGGCGCCGGTGCGACACGGGCCGGGCGGCCGGGCCCCCGCGCTGTGCCCGCCGCGCCGCACGGTGCGCTGCTCGCCGGTCCGTTCCCCGGTCCGCTGTCATTCTGGCCCCTCCCGCGAATACGCCCCGAGTGGGGGCTGCACAGCAGTAGAGCCCAATACCGGCTTCCGGACAACCGTTCCCAGGAGCCGGGGTTCCGGTACGTACGTCACACGGCCGACGGGAACTACGCCGGCCGTCCGGCGGCTCGCACGAAGTCGCCACCTGGGCCGCAGCGAACCCGTTCTTCGGAATGCGACATTCCCCTAGCCTTACGGCGCAAGTGGCGCATAATCATCGTCACGCGGCTCGAAAAAACCCTCTCTTGCCGCACTTGGTCACGCATGCAATGGGGGGCATCGTGCCGATGAGGGAAACAGGGTCGCCCGGGACACTGCCGGCGACGTCCGCCGAGATGTCCCGGCTGCTCACCGCCGTCCGTCGGGGGCGCGTCCTGACCGTGGCCGGCGCGTTCCGCGAGCCGCGGAGCCGGCTGGTGCGGGAGATCGCGCGGCGGATCGCGTCCAACTTCTACGACGGGGTGGCCGTCGTGGCCATGGATCCGCACCACGGCGGCTACGGCGTCCGCGAGCTGGCGGCCGAGCTGGGCGGCGTACCCGGCATGCCCGCGCCGGCCTGCGGGACGGCGAACACGGCCTCGTGGCTGGCCGAACGCGACATGCTGCTCGTACTGGACGGCGCGGAGCAGCTCGGCCCGGACGCCCTGGCCTGGCTGCGGAACCTGCTGCCCGTGGCCCCGGGGCTGCGGATCCTCGCCGCCGGACGGTCCCCGCTGGCCTTCGAGCAGGAACGGATCCACCGGCTCTGACTCCCCAAGGAGCCGCACTCCCGGTCCCGTTGCCTGCGCGGCACACCGCCGCCATGGAGCCGCCACAACCTACCGTCTTCTCCCTCCTGGCCGGACGCGACGCGCCACCGCCCCGGCCGGGGTTTCCCGGTCGGGGCGGTGGCGATGGTGCGGGGGGGGGATCAGCCGAGCAGCGCGAGGGCCTTGTTCAGGGTCGCGGACGGGCGCATGATCGCCTCCGCCTTCGTGGCGTCGGGCTGGTAGTAGCCGCCGATCTCGGCCGGGGAGCCCTGGACCGCGATGAGCTCGCGGACGATGGACTCCTCGGACTCGCCGAGGGTCTTGGCGACCGGCTCGAAGGCCGCCGCCAGCTTCGGGTCGTCGATCTGGCGCGACAGCTCCTGCGCCCAGTACAGGGCGAGGTAGAAGTGGCTGCCGCGGTTGTCGATGCCACCCAGCTTGCGGCTCGGCGACTTGTCCTCGTTGAGGAAGGTGCCGGTCGCGCGGTCCAGCGTGTCGGCCAGCACCTGGGCGCGGGCGTTGCCGGTGGTGGTCGCGAGGTGCTCGAAGCTGGCCGCCAGAGCGAAGAACTCGCCCAGGCTGTCCCAGCGCAGGTAGTTCTCCTTGACCAGCTGCTGGACGTGCTTCGGGGCGGAGCCGCCGGCGCCCGTCTCGAAGAGGCCGCCGCCGTTCATCAGCGGCACGACCGACAGCATCTTGGCGCTGGTGCCCAGCTCCAGGATGGGGAAGAGGTCGGTCAGGTAGTCACGCAGCACGTTGCCGGTCACCGAGATGGTGTCCTCGCCGCGGCGGATGCGCTCCAGGGAGTAGGCGGTGGCCTCGACCGGGGAGAGGATCTTGATGGTCAGGCCCTCGGTGTCGTGCTCGGCGAGGTACGTCTTGACCTTGGCGATCAGCTGAGCGTCGTGCGCGCGGTTCTCGTCCAGCCAGAAGACGGCCGGGACGCCGGTGGCGCGGGCGCGGGTGACGGCGAGCTTGACCCAGTCCTGGATCGGCAGGTCCTTGGTCTGGCAGGCGCGGAAGATGTCACCGGCGGCGACCTCCTGCTCCAGGACCGTGGTGCCCGCGGCGTCGACCAGGCGGACGGTGCCCGCGGTGGCGATCTCGAAGGTCTTGTCGTGGCTGCCGTACTCCTCGGCCTTCTGCGCCATGAGACCGACGTTCGGGACCGAGCCCATGGTGGACGGGTCGAAGGCGCCGTGGGCGCGGCAGTCGTCGACGACGACCTGGTAGACGCCGGCGTAGCTGCTGTCCGGGAGCACGGCGAGGGTGTCGGCCTCGGCGCCGTCCGGGCCCCACATGTGGCCGGAGGTGCGGATCATGGCCGGCATCGAGGCGTCGACGATGACGTCGGACGGCACGTGCAGGTTGGTGATGCCCTTGTCGGAGTCGACCATCGCGAGGGCCGGGCCCTCGGCGATCTCGGCGTCGACGGAAGCCTTGATCGCGTCGCCGTCGGGCAGTGCGCCCAGGCCGTTCAGGATCGCGCCGAGACCGTCGTTGGGCGACAGGCCGGCGGCGGCCAGGGTCGCGCCGTAGCGGGCGAAGGTCTTGGGGAGGAAGGCGCGGACCACGTGGCCGAAGATGATCGGGTCGGAGACCTTCATCATCGTGGCCTTGAGGTGCACGGAGAACAGCACGCCCTCGGCCTTGGCACGCTCGATCTGGTCGTTGAGGAAGGTGCGCAGCGCGTCGACGTGCAGGACGGACGCGTCCACGACCTCACCCGCGAGGACCGGTACGGACTCGCGCAGCACGGTGGTGGCACCGTCGGCGGCGACGTGCTCGATGCGCAGGGTGCCGGGCTCGGCGATGACGGTGGACTTCTCGGTGGAGCGGAAGTCGTTCGCGCCCATGGTGGCGACGTTCGTCTTCGACTCGGGGACCCAGGCGCCCATGCGGTGCGGGTGCGTCTTGGCGTAGTTCTTGACCGAGGCGGGGGCGCGGCGGTCGGAGTTGCCCTCGCGCAGGACCGGGTTGACGGCGCTGCCCTTGACCTTGTCGTAGCGGGCGCGGATGTCGCGCTCCTCGTCGGTCTTCGGGTCGTCCGGGTAGTCCGGGAGGGCGTAGCCCTGGCCCTGGAGCTCGGCCACCGCGGCCTTGAGCTGCGGGATCGAGGCCGAGATGTTCGGAAGCTTGATGATGTTGGCTTCCGGGGTCTTCGCCAGTTCGCCGAGCTCGGCGAGGGCGTCGGCGATCCGCTGGCTCTCCTGGAGGTACTCCGGGAAGACGGCGATGATCCGACCGGCCAGGGAGATGTCACGGGTCTCGACATTCACACCGGCCGTCGACGCGTATGCCTGGATCACAGGCAGGAAGGAATACGTCGCGAGGGCCGGGGCCTCGTCAGTGTGCGTGTAGATGATGGTCGAGTCAGTCACCGGATGCTCCGCTCCACAGTCTGCGTCTCTCGTCTGCAACATTGCTCGACATCAAGATATCTCGTGATCGGGCCGGTCTGGACAGCCCCCGGCCGCCAGTCCGGGAGACGCATGTCACGCGGGCCCCGGCGGGCCCCGGAAATGGCGAAAGCGCCGCCCCCGGCTGTTCCCGGCCGGGGCGGCGCTCAGGCGTTCGGGCCTGGATCAGGCCCGTACGTCGCATCAGGCGGCGAGGACCTTGGGGTCCGGGCCGTACTGGTTCGGCTGCGGCTGACCGGCGGTGGCGGTCAGGACGAGCAGCCAGATGCCACCGATGAACGGAACGAAGGCGATGAAGTACCAGGCGCCGGACTTGCCGAGGTCGTGCAGACGACGGACGGTGACCGCCAGGGTCGGAACCAGGGTGCCGAGGAGGTACAGGCCCACGATGATCGAGTTGGCGCCGATGACGGCGTCCAGGATCGCCAGGACGATGACGATGGCCACCTGGAAGAGGGTGAACATCCAGTACTCCTGGCGGCGCGCGCGGCCGGAGAACACGGCGTACTTCTTCAGGACATCGGTGTAGTGGTTCATGAGGGTCCCCCCAGAGGACGGTTGGTTCGGCCCGTCCTGCTGGAGCAAGCCGGGGCAGAACTTATGCCCCCTTTACGGCGCGGTCAAGCCAGTTCACAAGCCACCAGAATGGGAACTTTCCTTCGCTTCTCCGGCCAAACATGCCGGTACCTCTCATCACTTGGAACCCGCGGATCGCCTTTGACCACAAGGCGTGACGAAATGGGCCGTGTTCAGGAGAGACGGAAGTCCTGCTTTGGGGCGCGCGACCGCGTTCGGGCGACGAAAAGCCCTCAATGTCCGGGGTGTTCGTGGGCCTGCCCTGCGGGAGGTGGCCCGATCGACTCACAGATCGTTACCTCACTGCAGCCTGGGCCTCCGCGACCGGGGACAGAAGGGGGGATCCAGCCCCCGGCCGCGGCGGCCCGACGCGTCAGCCGATGTGGAACGAGTCCCCGTAGACCTTCCAGTCGAGGGGCGTTTCGAGGTTCAGATTGCCCTTCTTGAGGAAGACCCGCTGTGCGGTGTCGACCCGGCTGGTGTCACTGTGCGCCTCCTCCTGCTTCATCGCCCAGACCCGGGCGTCGAGGAAGGCGTTGAGGTAGGCGGTCTCGTTGCCGCCCTGGGACGGGGGCTTGGCCTTGGACAGGGCGCGCTTGCGGATGGTGCGGAAGCTCGTGGAGTCGCTGCCGTCGCCGTGCATGACGATGGCGTCGTAGTAGATGAACTGGCCCAGCACGCCGACCCCGTCGGCCTTGCCCTGGTTCACCGACGGGTTGAAGTAGACCCGGTCGCGCTCCCGGTCCTGGGCCTTCCTGAACTCGGCGTCCTGGGCCGCCTTCGCCCAGTCCCCGGTGAAGTTCGGATCGAGGCCGGCGTGCGAGTCGCTGCCGTCGACCTTGCGCAGTGCGGGGAGGTACTTGGCGAGGACGTTGCCCGGCTTGACCTGGGTGTAGTACTCGACCAGGTCGAGCATGTCGCCGGTGCCGGAGCAGAATCCGATGATGCCGGCCGTGTAGCCCCGGCCGTCGTCTATGTCCTCTATGTACTTGTACTGCGCCTTCCAGTCCAGCGAGGAGTTCTCCGCGCTGGAGACGATCTTCATGGCGATCTCCTTCTTCGCCGGATCGTCGAGCCCCGCGGCCGCCGCCGCCACGGTCTCCGCCGTGGGGGCGGGGGCTGCGGTGGCATGGGCGGCGACGGGGACGGCGAGCAGCGCACTGCCGAGCAGCGCTCCGATCGCCAGCATCTTGCGGTGGGGGGTGAACACAAGGCCTCCATGGGGTGGTTGAGGCGTCCCGGCTTCGTTAGGAAACTTTACTACCAGATCTGACGGCAGCTCAAGACCCCGTGCGCACCCAAGGGAAGGGTCGCGTCCGGTCAGAGCCAGCCGTTGCGGCGGAAGCCGCGGTGGATGACGAAGCAGGCGAGCGCCATCACGCCGACGACCAGCGGGTAGCCGTAGGTCCAGTGCAGTTCGGGCATGTGGTCGAAGTTCATGCCGTACACCCCGCAGACCATGGTCGGGACGGCGACGATCGCCGCCCATGCCGTGATCTTGCGCATGTCCTCGTTCTGGGCGACGGTCACCTGCGCCAGGTGGGCCTGCAGGATGGAGTCGAGGAGGTTGTCGTAGGCGCTGATCTGCTCCGTGGCCCGGGTCAGATGGTCGGCCACGTTCCTGAAGTACGCGCGGATCTCCGGCGGGATGACCGGTATCGGCTGCGTGGCCAGCTGCTGGAGCGGGCGGCCCAGCGGAGCCACCGCCCGCCGGAGCTCGAGGAGTTCGCGCTTGAGCTGGTAGATCCGCCCGGCGTCGCCGCGGCCGCCGTCCTCGCTGAACACCGCGGTCTCGACGGCGTCGATGTCGTTCTGCACCGCGTCCGTGACGGCCACGTAGTCGTCGACCACATGGTCGGCCATGGCGTGCAGAACGGCCGCCGGGCCGTTCGCCAGTTGGTCCGGGGCGGCCTCCAGCTCCTCGCGGACCGGGCCGAGCGTGCCGCGGCCGCCGTGCCGGATGGTGATGATGAAGTCCTGGCCGGTGAAGGCCATCAGTTCGCCGGTCTCCACCACCTCGCTGGTCGCGGTCAACTCCTCGTGCTCCACGTAGCGCACGGTCTTGAAGACCGAGAACAGCGTGTCGTCGTAACGCTCCACCTTGGGACGCTGGTGCGCGTTCACGGCGTCCTCGACGGCAAGGGGGTGCAGACCGAACAGCTCGGCCAGCCCGGCCAGCTCCGACCTCGCCGGCTCGTGCAGGCCGATCCAGACGAAGCCGTCACCCGTCTTGCGGACCCGGCGCAGCGCCTCCTCGACCTCGGCGCAGTCGTCCTGCCGTACGCCCTCGCGGTAGACCACGCAGTTGACGACCGCACTGCCGAGCGGGGAGCGGGCCGGGTGGCTGAGGTCGACGGCCCGCCGGTAGCTGCGCCGCACGACCCGGCGCAGATTGCTGAACATGGACACGGCGTACTCCCCTTCGGCGGATCAGCGGCCAGTCTGCCATCGCCGCCCGACCGCCTCCGCCCGGGCTCACCGCCACCGGCCTGCACGGTCTCCGACCGGACCGGGGGACGCCGGAGCGCGCCTCAGACCCGGTCGATGAAGACGCTGGTCGACTTCACCCGCGCCGTGGCCCGCGCGCCGACCTCCAGCCCCAGCTCCTCCACCGCCTCCCGGGTCAGCAGCGACACGATGCGGTGCGGCCCGGCCTGGATCTCCACCTGTGCGTCGACCGTGCCCAGCTTCACCCCGGTGACGATGCCGGGGAAGGCGTTGCGGGCCGAGGTGTGCGCGGCCTCCTCGCCCTCGGCGCCCTCCTGCGCGGCCTCGACGCAGAACGCCGCCAGGTCGGGGCCGTCCACCATCCGCCGCGTGCCCTCCCGGTGGGTGGGGAACCGTTCGGCATCGGCCCAGCGCCGGGCCGTGTCGACGCTGACGCCGAGCAGCCGCGCCGCCTGGCCGATGGTGTAGGACTCCATGGTCCGCAGCTTAGGCCGTCTCTTGCGGATCTTGCCGGGCCTCGGGGGTGCCCCGTGGGCCGGGCCGGGTCCGGAGCGACTCCCGGGCGGCCGCCGCGATCACTTCCGCGACCATGGACAGGGCGGGCGAGTCCAGCTTCCACTGCTGCCAGTACAGGGGCACGTCCAGCGGTCTCAGCGGCTCCAGCAGCACCAGCTCCCCCGTCCGCACCAGCGGGCGCGACTGCTGCTCCGGCACCAGCCCCCACCCCAGCCCCGCGACCACCGCGTCACGGAATCCCTCCGACGTCGGGATGTAGTGCCGTACGGGCCCCGCCCCGGCGCTCCGCTCCCCCGTCAGCGCACGTACGTAGGCGTCCTGGAGGTCGTCCTTCCGGTCGAACACGATCGTCGGCGCCGACCGCAGGTCCCGCGCCGGCTCCCCCGTCAGGTAGCGGGCCGCGAACGCGGGACTCGCCGTGGGCAGGTACCGGGCCAGGCCCAGCATCCGTACGCTGCACCCGGCCACCGGGTCGGGCGAGGAGGTCACCGCCGCCATCACCTGCCCCTCCCGCAGCAGCGCCGTCGTGTGCGACTCGTCCTCGCGGTGGAGCTCGATGCAGATCGGCGGATCCTGCGGCACGCGCGTCAGCGCCGGCAGGAACCAGGTGGCGAGGGAGTCCGCGTTCACCGCGATCGGCAGCCGCACCGGGCCGATCCCCTCGGCCATCCCCAGCTCGGCGCGCGCATCGCGCTCGAGCCGGGCCAGCTGCCGGGCGAAGCGGACCACCACCTCACCCGATTCGGTCGGCCGTACCGGCTTCGTCCGCATCAGCAGCACCCGCCCCGTGCGCTGCTCCAGCGCCTTGACCCGTTGGCTGACCGCGGAGGGGGTCACGTGCAGGGCGGCCGCCGCCGCGTCGAAGGTGCCCTCGTCCACTACGGCGAGCAGCGTGCGTACCTGGTCCAGCGGAAGCTCGTCCATCACGAGCGCTAATGGTACGTAAAAATCTTTAGCTGTACTGAACCGATCTCGCTGCCTACGGTCGGAGCATGAACTACGGCATCGTCACCGCGGCCCTCGCCGGCTTCGGCACCGGACTCTCCCTCATCGTCGCCATCGGGGCGCAGAACGCCTTCGTCCTGCGCCAGGGAGCGCGCCGTCACGCGGTCCTCGCCGTGGTCGCCATCTGCGCCGTCTCCGACGCGCTCCTCATCGCCCTCGGCGTCGCGGGCGTCGGCGCCTTCGTCACCGCCTGGCCCGCCGCCCTGACCGTGGTCGGGCTCGCCGGGGGCGGGTTCCTGATCTGCTACGGAGTCCTCGCCGCCCGCCGGGTGCTGCGGCCGGCCGCGGGCGCCGCCCTCACCACGGAGGGGGCGACGACCGGGTCCGCCCGCCGGGCCGTGCTGACCTGCCTGGCGATGACCTGGCTCAACCCGCACGTCTACCTGGACACGGTGCTGCTGCTCGGCTCCCTCGCCGCCGACCGCGGCGACCTGCGCTGGGCCTTCGGCATCGGGGCCGGGCTGGCCAGCCTGACCTGGTTCGCCGGTCTGGGCTACGGAGCCCGGCTGCTCAGCGGCCTCCTGGCCCGCCCCGCCGCCTGGCGCGTCATGGACGGGCTGGTCGCTGCGACCATGGTCACCATGGGCGGCCTGCTGCTGGCCCGCGCCTGAGTCCCGCATGTCCGCGCCGGACCGTCCCCCGCGGCCCGGCATAGTGCTCGTGCCGACGACCCGACCTCCAGGAGCCCGCCCGTGCCCGACCGTCCCTCCCCGCTCGTGACCGCCACCGGGGTCGTGCTCGACACGCGCGGGCGGGTCCTCGTCCTGACCCCCTCGGACCGGGCGGATCCGGAGCTTCCGGGCGGCCCGGTCGGGGCGACCGAGACCCCTGGTGAGGGGCTGGCCCGCGCGCTGAGGGAGCAGCTGAACCTCGCCCCGCCGGTGGGCCGGCTGCTGGCGGTGGACTCCCGGCCGGCCGGGCGGCCCGGCCCGCCCGGTCGCGCCCTGATCGTGCACGTCCACCACGTCGGCCCGCTCCCGCCGCAGGACGCCGCGGCGATCGACTTCCCCGACAATGCGGTCTCCGGGGCGCGCTGGCTCCGGCCGGACGAGGCCTGCGCGGCCCTGCCCGCCCCGGTCGCACCCCGGCTGCGCGCCGCCCTCGCCGCCCTGCACACCGGCTCCTTCGCCCACCTCGTCGACGGTGTGCCCCAGCCGGGCTCCCCGGCCGGTCTGGACCCGGCCCGGCGCCTCGCGCTGGAACACTCGGGCGCCCTCGACCCCGCCAGCCACCGGGCCAGCCGCCCCAAGGCCGTGACCGCGGCGAGCGTGCTGTTCACCGCCGCCGACGGCCGGATCCTGCTGGTCCAGCCCGCGTACGGCAGGTCCGACCGCTGGAACCTGCCCGGCGGCGGCATCGACAGCGACCTCGGCGAGATCCCGCGCGCCGCCGCCCGGCGGGAGGTCCACGAGGAACTCGGCCTCGACCTCGCCCCGGGCCGGCTGCTCGCCGTGAACTGGGCCCACAAGCCCGGCCGTCCGGCCCGCATCCGCTTCCTCTACGACGGCGGCGTCCTCGCCGCCCCCGTCCTCGCCCGGATCCGGCTGGACCCGACCGAGCTGCTCCAGTGGCGCACCGTCACCCCGGCGGAGCTCCCCGGCCTGGTCAAACCCTCCCTGCGGCGCCAGATCACCGCCTGCCTCACCGCCCGCGCCACGGGTGCCGGGCCGCTGGAACTCCACGCCGGCCGCCCCTGACCGGCGGGCCCGGGGCCGCCGCCGTGCCGGGCCGCGGCGGCGGGGTTAGCGTCGACGGCATGGACGGTGATCGCGGACGGTGGCGCCAGTGCTTGCTCAGCGGGATGGTGTTCGCCGTGTGCATGGCGGGCACCACGCTGCCGACTCCCCTCTACGGGCTCTACCAGGAGAAATTCGGGTTCTCCGAGCTGGTGGTGACCGTCGTCTACGCCGTGTACGCCTTCGGGGTGATCGGCGTGCTGCTGCTGGCGGGCAACGCCTCGGACGCCGTGGGCAGACGGCCGGTGCTGCTGGTGGGCCTGGCCTTCTCGGCGGCCAGCGCCGTCTGCTTCCTGTGCGCCACCGGACTGGGCTGGCTGTACGCGGGCCGGCTGATGTCGGGGCTGTCCGCCGGGCTGTTCACCGGGGCCGCCACGGCCTACGTGATGGAACTGGCGCCGAGCGGCGGCGAATCCCGGGCCACTTTCGTGGCGACGGCCGCCAACATGGGCGGGCTGGGCTGCGGCCCGCTGCTCGCCGGGGTGCTCGCGCAGTACGCCGCCTGGCCGCTGTACCTGCCGTTCGCCGTGCACCTCGCGCTGGTGGCCGCCTCCGCCGTGGTCCTGCTGCGGCTGCCCGAGACCGTACGGGACCGGAAGCCGCTGAGCACCGTACGACCGCAGCGGCCCGCCCTGCCACCCCAGGTGCGGTCGGTGTTCGCACCCGCCGCGATCGCCTCGTTCGTGGGCTTCGCGCTGTTCGGGGTGTTCACCTCGGTCAGCCCCGCCTTCCTGGCGCAGTCCCTGGACGTCCACAACCACGCCGTGAGCGGGGCGGTCGTCGCGCTGGCCTTCTTCGCCTCGACCGCCGGGCAACTGGCGGTCGGCCGGGTCGGGGTGAGCCGATCGCTGCCGCTGGGCTGCGCGGGGCTGCTCGCCGGGCTGGCGCTGCTCGCGGGCGCGCTGTGGTGGGACCTGCTGGCGCTGGTGGTGGCGAGCGCGCTGGTGGGCGGGGCCGGGCAGGGGCTGGCGTTCCGCGGGGCGCTGTCCGCGGTGGCCGCGGCCTCTCCGGCGGACCGGCGCGCGGCGGTGATCTCGATGCTGTTCGTGGTGGCGTACACGGGCATCTCGGTGCCGGTGATCGGGGTGGGGCTGCTGGTGGGACCCATCGGTCTGGAGGGTGCCGGGCTGGTGTTCATCGTGTGCATGGCCGTCCTGGTGGCAGCCGCGGCCGGCTACCTCCTGCGCCGTCCGGCGCGGGCGCGGGCATGAGCCCGCTTCCCCTGGGACGCGCAGGGCGGTCGCCACGGCTCACACCGGCTTCCCCGCGCCGCTCAGCCGGTCCCCGAGGGGGCTGCGGCGGTAGAGGACGTGCCGTCCGTCGCGCGCCCGGGAGACGAGGCCGGTGGCGTACAGCACGCCCAGGTGCTGGGAGACGGCGCTCGCGGTGACCCGGAGGCGCCGGGCGAGCTCGACCGTGGGCAGCGGTTCGTCGAGCAGGCCGAGCAGCCTCGCCTTGGGCGCGCCCAGCAGGGACACCAGGGCGGCCGTGTCGGCGACGGGCTCGCGCACCCACAGGGTCGCCACACCGCGGCTCGGGTACGCCAGCGTCGGTGCCTCCTGCGGACTGACCGGCGGTGCCGGCTTGTGCGCGAACACCGAGGGTACGAGGAGCAGCCCGCGGCCGGACGCCACCACGTGGTGCCGGCTGATCATCTGTCCGATGTGCAGCACGCCGCCCTGCCAGCGCAGGTTCGGGTGCATGTCGGCGAAGAGCAGGCGGGCTCCGCCCATGGCCAGTTGCCGCGCCCGGTAGGTCATGTCGGCCTCCAGCAGGAGGCGCATCCGCGGCCACATCGGCCGGACGGCGGCCTCCCAGTACCGGTGCAGGAGCGCGCAGAGGGCGTCGCGGAGTGCGACGACGGGCCCGTCACCGGGGGCGGCGGCGGCGAGCAGCGGGGCGGGGAGCGGGTCAGGGGCGTGCGCGGCCAGCAGATCGCGGCGGACCAGGTCGGGAGGTGTCCGGCGGACGGCGGCCAGTTCCTCCTCGAAGGAGGGGGCGAAGCTCGCGGGCCTCGGGGTCAGGAAGTCGGGCAGGGTGCGCCGTACCGCGACCACGGACATCAGCAGTTCGGTGTCGAGCCCGTCGAGTGTGCCGAGGACCGACCTGCGCCAGGGGAGGTGGAGGGCGGAGAGCCCCGGCTCGCGCAGCACGCGCAGGCTGAGCACGGTCTCGTACAGGGGCGACAACGCGAAGCGGGTGTCGGCGAGGTCCTCGACGCCGAGTTCGAAGCTGATCATTGAGGCATACGCTACATCGATTGGCGTGGGGGCGTACGTGGCGTGAACTCCCCTCATGACAAGTCCCCGCGCGGCAGCCACCGTTCACCCCCGGTCCGGGATGAGCCGCCGGTTGCTGCTGCTCCTCACCCTGACCTGCGCCGTCGGCGTGGGAACCGTCTACTTCCCGCAGGCGATCAGCCCGCTGGTCGTCGCGTCCCTGCACGCGTCGCCCGGCTCCGCCGCGCTCGTGGTGACCGCGATCCAGATCGGCTACACGGCCGGGATCTTCCTGCTGGTGCCCCTCGGCGACCGCCTCCCGCACCGCCCGTTCCTCGTCACCCTGCTGGCCCTCACCGGTCTCGGCCTGCTGGCCGCGGGCTGTGCCCCGGCGCTGGCACCGCTGCTCGCCGCGGCGGCCGTCGTGGGCGTGACCACGGTGGCCGCGCAGGTCATCGGTCCGCTGGCGGCCGGGCTGGTGGCCGCCGAGCGCCGGGGCGCCGTGCTGGGCACCCTGCTGAGCGGTTCGACCGGCGGCATGCTGCTGGCCCGCACCTTCGGCGGGACGCTCGGCGAATGGCTGGGGTGGCGCGCCCCCTATCTGGTGGCCGGGGCCGTCGCCCTGTCCCTCGCGGCCGTCCTGGCCCGCACCCTGCCGGTCACCACCCCGACCTCGCGGCAGCCGTACCCGGCGCTGCTGGCCGCGCCGCTGCGCCTGCTGCGCACCGAACCGGAACTGCGCCGCTCCTGCCTCTACCAGGCGACGGTGTTCGGCGGGTTCTCGGCGGTCTGGACCTGCCTGGCGCTGCTGCTCACCGGCCCGTCCTACGGCCTGGGCGCCCACGCGGTGGGGATGCTCGCCCTGGTGGGCGCGGTGACGATGCTGTGCACCCCGTACGCCGGGCGTCTGGTGGACCGCAAGGGAGCGGACCGGGTGAACCTCGTCTGCCTGATCGGGGTCCTCGTGTCGGCCGCGGTCCTGGCGGCGGGCGCCCGGGGCGGGGCGGCGGGTCTGGCCGCGCTGGCGGGCGGCACGCTGCTGCTCGACGTCGCGATGCAATCCGGCATGGTCGCCAACCAGGCCCGGGTGTACTCCGTGCGCCCCGGTGCCCGGAGCCGGCTCAACACCGCCTACATGACCTGCGCGTACCTGGGCGGCAGTGCCGGGTCCTGGCTCGGCGTACGGATCTACGGCCGGGCCGGCTGGGAGGGCGTGTGCGCGCTCGTGGCCCTGCTGGCCGTGATCGCCCTGGCCCGCCACCTCCGGCCCTCCGCGGACGCGGGCCGGACGCACGACAGGCGGGGGACGGCGGGCGGGGCGACCGGGTGCCCTTCGGCATCGGGTTGCCCGCCCACCGCCGCCCCGCCTGTCGAAGCAGCCGGTCGACCGATGTGACGGTCCGTCGGATCAGACCGCCGGCACCGGGTAGGTCGGGTACTCGACGCCGGACACGTGCTGGACCACACGGATGACCTGGCAGGAGTAGCCGAACTCGTTGTCGTACCAGAGGTAGAGGATCGCGTTGTCGCCGTCCACCTTGGTGGCGCCCGCATCGACGATCGAGGCGTGGCGCGAACCGACGAAGTCCATGGAGACCGCGTCGGGGGCGGTGGTGAAGTCGATCTGGCGCTTGAGCGGCGAGTGCAGCGAGACGTCGCGAAGGTAGTCGAGGACCTCTTCGCGGGTGGTCTCACGGCCCAGGCGCAGGCTCAGGATGGCGATCGAGACGTCCGGGACGGGGACGCGGATCGAGCTGCCGGTGATCGGCGCCTTCAGGTCGGGCAGCGCCTTGGCGACGGCGGACGCGGCACCGGTCTCGGTGATGACCATGTTGAGCGGCGCGGAGCGGCCACGACGGTCGGCCTTGTGGTAGTTGTCCAGCAGGTTCTGGTCGTTCGTGAACGAGTGGACGGTCTCCACGTGACCGCGCAGGACACCGTACTCGTCGTCCATGGCCTTCAGCGGCGGGACGATCGCGTTGGTGGTGCAGGAGGCGCAGGACAGGATCTGCTCGTCCGGCTTGATGGTGTCGTGGTTGACGCCGTGGACGATGTTCGGGACGTCGCCCTTGCCCGGGGCGGTCAGGACGACCTTGTCGATGCCGGGGCGCAGGTGCTTCGACAGGCCTTCGCGGTCGCGCCACTTGCCCGTGTTGTCGATGAGGATGGCGTCCTTGATGCCGTGCTCGGTGTAGTCCACCTCGGACGGGTCGTTCGCGTAGATCACCTTGATGGCGTTGCCGTTGGCGATGATCGTGCTGTTCGCCTCGTCGACGGTGATCGTGCCCTGGAACTGGCCGTGGATCGAGTCGCGGCGCAGCAGCGAGGCGCGCTTGACGATGTCCTGGTCGCCGCCCTGACGGACGACGATGGCGCGCAGGCGCAGGCCGTTGCCGGAGCCGGCCTTCTCGATCAGCAGGCGGGCGACGAGGCGGCCGATGCGGCCGAAGCCGTACAGGACGACGTCGCGGCCCTCGCCGCGCTCGATCTTGTTCGCGCCGGTGGCACCGGAGACGGACTCGGCGGTGAACTCGGCCACCGACAGGCCGCGGTCGTCGCTCTTGTACTCCGCGGCGAGCATGCCGATGTCGATCTGGGACGGGCCGAGATCGAGCGTGGTCAGAACCTGCAGGAACGGCAGCGTCTCGGTGACCGAGAGCTCCTCACCGTCGATCTGCCGGGCGAATCGGTGGGTCTTGAGGATGCTGACCACCGACTTGTTCACCAGGGAACGGCTGTGGAGCAGGATCGTGACGTCCCGCTCCCGGTGCAGCTTCCCGATGATCGGGATCATCGACTCCGCGATCTCCTCGCGGTTCTTCCAGCTGGTGAACGAGTCCTCATTGACAGTCACAGGATTATCTTTCGAGCTAGGCGGTGCTCATATGCTAACCCGCCGCCATTTTGGTCACTTAAGGGGTACCCACCGTGTCGGGAACGGGCACTATGTGACCTTAATTTGTACGGATTGCCAATGGTTTGCCGCCGTAACGTGCCTCAGAAGGTACGGCGGAGCCTCATCCCCAGCGGACGGCCGTCCGGGTCGACCAGCAGACGGTGCAGAGGGACCGCGAGCATCCTCTGCGTCACGGCCAGGTCCGGGGGGACGTACCGGCGCAGCCGGCCCGGCGGCCGCGGCCCGCGGCAGCCGCCCCCGTGCCAGGCGTCCAGCGCCGCGGCGCTCTCCACGAAGGCGTCGAATGCGGACACCGGGTCGCACAGCGCATCCGTCGCCCCGGCGTCGGTGTGCTCACCCATGAGCTCCAGGCGCAGCTCCCGGGCGAAGGCACGCGCGCCGTCCCCGAGACCTCCCGGGTCGGCCGGCCGCCGCGGGTCCGTCCGCTCGTCGTACACGACGCAGCTGAGCTCGGAGTCGTGCGTCCACGAGCGGAGGTTGATGTTGTCGGAGCCGACGGAGGCCCATATGTCGTCGATCACGCAGACCTTGGCGTGGACGTAGACCGGGGTTGCGGACCGGTTCTCCAGGCCGTACACGGCGACCCGGTCGCCGCCGGCCCGGCGCAGCTCGTCCAGGGCCTTGATCCGCCCGATCAGGTTCATCGGCCGCGTGAGCCGGCCGGCCTCCTCCGGCACCGTGGGGACCACCCCGATCACCCTCAGCCGGGGGTGCCTGCGCAGCGCGCGGGCGAAGCAGGCCACCACCCGCGGGGACCACAGGTACTGGTCCTCCAGGTAGATCAGCGCCCTCGCCCGGCGCAGCGCCTTGGTGTACCCCCGCGCGATGCTCCGCTCGCCGTCCGGGGCGAAGGGGTAGCCGCCGAGCAAACGGTTCGGATAGGTCCGCAGCAGCTGGACGGTGTGGGTGCCGCAGGGCGCCGGATCGGGCCTCTGCGGCTGCAGCCGGTCCGCGCTGATGTCCTCGCTGTGCATCCGTTCCCGCACCCGGATGAGGGGGCTGCGGCTGAGCGGCGCCGGGTCCTCCCACCGTTCGCGGAAGACGGCCTCGACATCGCCGACGACCGGCCCGCGCAGGGCGAGCTGGACGTCGTGCCAGGGCGGATGGGGCCCGTAGGCGGGGGCCAGCGGCATCGACTGGCGGTCGCCGCGGTGCTCGGCGTCGTCGTTGCGGTTGTGGCAGAGGTCGATCCCGCCGACGTAGGCGACGTCCAGTTCGGGGCGGTCGCGGTGGCGCAGCACCACCAGTTTCTGGTGGTGGGAGCCGCCGGGCCGCACCCGCATGTCGAGCAGGCACTCACCGCCGCCCCGCCCGATCTCCTCGCCCAGGTGACGGTTCTCCTCTTCACTGAAGTGAAGGCTGTCCAGATGGGAGCGCCACAGCAGTCCCTTGACGACGACCCCGCGCTCGGCCGCCCCGGACAGGACGGCGCCGATCTCGGTTCCGGGCCCGGCGAGCCGTTCGTCGGGATCGCCGCGCCAGTCGGTGAACAGGAGCAGATCGCCCCGGTTCAGCGCCCGGACGGCCTCCAGGAGCTCCGCGAAGTACACGGCGCCGTGGACCAGCGGCCGTACGTGGTTCCCCCGCGACCAGGCCTCGCCGTCCGGGTGGCGCCGGTCCAGGCGCGTCGCGGGGTTGCCACGTTCACCGGGGTTCAGAAGCCAGTCGGCGCGCGTCACGGCGACGGCCCTGCGGCTGTACGCCCGCTACCAGTAATGACGGCGTCCGCCGACCTCGCGTCCGACCGATCCCAGGATCCACAGGATCACGCCGATCACGACGAGGATGATCCCGATGGTCCACAGGATGTTGATCCCTACCAGGAATCCGATGACGAGCAGAATGACACCGAGGACGATCATGGAGTCCTCCATTCGTACGGGTGTGCCGATTTCAGGCTAGCCGCATCGGTGGGATGCGGCCCCCGGAGCGGCGGCCCGCTCAGCGCGCCGGTTCGGCGGCGGCCCCGCGGGCCGGGGCCTGCGGCGCGACTCCCCCGCGGGTCCCGCGCGTCCCGCGGAACACCACGTCGGCCATCCGCCGCTCCGGACCGCTGCGGCGCAGGTAGCGGTAGCCGAGGAAGGCCGCCGGCCCGAAGAACACCTGGGCCGGGATGAGGGCCGGCGCGTGGTCGGTGACCGCGGCGACGAGGTGCAGCGTGGCCACGGGCGCCACGGCGCCGAAGAGGGTGACCAGCGCGATCCCGGTCCGCAGCCCCCGCTCTCCGTACGCCTTGTAGGCGGTGGTGGTGAACAGCGCGTACGCCAGCAGGTCGCCCATGCCGACCACGGCGCCCAGGTCCTCACCGATGCGCAGGCCCGCGGCGGGCGCGTACGGGTACCCCTGGATGGCGTCGGACAGTTCCTGGGTCAGCGGTACGACCCAGGCGAAGAAGGCGTCGTACGCGGTGAGCGCGAGCAGGAACCACGCGACGTTCTTCAGCCGCATGCCGCCCTGCACGTTGAGGTTGGTCGCGGAGACGACGATCAGGGCGACCACGACGCTGTTCGCCACCCAGTACGGCGGCGCGGTCTCGCCGAAGGCCATGTGGCAGGCGAGCACGCTCGCGATCAGTACGGCGATCAGCGCCCAGCGCAGCCGGCCGTTCCCGATCACCGGCTGGTAGCCGACGGACAGTCCACCGGCGAAGACGAGGGCGAGCACCACCGGGAGGACGGCTCCCGGCAGTGTCAGGTAGATGTACGGCAAGGCCAGGACGAAGCCCATCATCATGAAGATGTCGCTGCCGTTGAAGACACCGACGGGCGGCCTCGGCGTGCGTACGGCACGGAAGTAGGAGATCGCGCCGGCGCACACACCGAGCGCCAGGGCGATGGTGACCGCGAGCTGGAAGAAGACCGTCATGCGTGGCTCCGGGTGAAGGTGTGCTCCAACAGGTCGCAGCGGAGCGGGAAGAGGCGCGCGGCCTCCTCCTCGTCCACCGGCAGGACCGTGACGCGGCAGTCGATGTCCCGGGCCCGCAGCCGCTCGGTGACCTCCGCCTCGGTGACCTCCTTGGAGGCGACCTCCACGTGGAGCCGGCCGTCGGACCCGACGCCGGCGCGGTGGCGCAGCGGCCACGGCAGACCGGGGGTGCCGTCCAGCGCCTCCAGGACGTCGCGCGGGGTCACGAGGCCCTCCAGGGTGCGGTGCAGGGTGCCCGCCTTGCCGAGGATGTGGGAGACGGCGGGCACGGCCGCCAGTTCGCAGTCCGGTTCGCCGTTCAGGGTGCGGACGACGTCACCGGTGTTGTACCGCAGGACCGGCATGCACTCCCGGTAGGGGAAGTAGGGCGTGACGGTCAGTTCGCCGAGCCTGCCGGGTCCGGCGGGTTCGCCGGTCTCCAGGTCGAGCACCTCGGTGTAGCCCATGTTGGGGTCGATGTGGAGGTGCCGCTTGCTGCAGGTGCGGCCGCCGACCGGCAGCAGCTCGGTCATGCCGAAGGCGTCGCCGACGGTCCGGGCCCCGAAGGTCTCGCGCAGGGCGTCCGACAGGCTCCGCGACAGCATCTCGCCTCCGGCGTAGATCGCCCGCAGTGCGAAGTCGTCGGGGCCGTATCCGCGTTGCCGCGCGGCGGTGACCATCCGGCCGAGGTAGCTGGGGTTGCCGGTGAGGATGGTGGGACGGGCGCCGCCGCCCCTGCCGAGCAGGTGCTCGACGGACTCGTCCGGCGGGATCTGGCCCACGACGTGGCACGAGGCGTTGGCGAGCCGGCACACCTCGACGTCCTCCTGCACGGCGGCCGTTGCCCGGGAGCTGAGGTTGATCTGCATCCGGTCCCCGGGCCCGAGGTCGCCGCGCAGCACCAGGGACAGCGCGATGAGGGCGGGCCAGAGTTCCATCTCGTAGCGGGAGAGCCAGATCTGCACGGGCCGGCCGGTGGTACCGGTCGTCTGGGTCGCCAGGTACGGGGTACTGCACAGGAAGTCGGCGGGGCGTTCGATGAGGTCGGCCTTGCGGGTCACCGGGATGCCGGTGAGCGTCTCGGCGGTCAGACCGTCGAGGTCGACGCCGGCGAGGCGCTCCCGGTAGAAGGGGGACTCCTTGGCGAGTCTGCGTACGGTCCGCTGGAGCGCACGGTTCTGCAGGTCCCGGCGCTCGTCCGGATCGGCGAAGGGTCCGTCGGCCAGTTCGTCGACGTCGTCGCCGAGCGAGCCGAACTCCTCCAGCGTGAGGAGGGCGTCGGCGACCAGTCGCTCGACGGCCCGTACGTTCAGCCGCCGGCCGAACACCATCGCCATGGCCACCCGTACCTGGCGGACACCGGTCTCCAGCACTCATACCTCCCTGGGGCGTGGCAGAAGGGTGGGGGGGGGGCGCCGCGCCCCCCCCAAAAATATTCGGCCGGAGGGGGGACAGGTGGGGGAGGATAACCCCCGGCATGCGGCCCAGAACGACGTTGACATCGTGGGGCGCGGGGTGATCGCGCTCATCGGATCCTCCTTGTGTCGTTCCGGGTGGACGGTCCTTCGGGCTCCCCTGAAGTCGCCGTAACGTTCCGTCACTTGGACGAGAACACAGTGGCGCGAACGCACCGCACGGGCAATGATCTGGTCCATTCAACGGACCGGTGAACGGGGGACGGCACCACCGCTTCCTCCGACTACCCGGAACGAACGGGGAGTTCTGGTCCCATCCGACCGATGGGACCAGATGTGGACCAAAAGGGGGACCGCCCATGGCCAGATCCGGCGCAGAGGGGCGGGGCGTACTGGAAGGTGCGTTCGCATTGATGGAGGTGCTCGCGCAGGGCGAGGAGGTCGGCCTGACCCGCCTGGCGACCGACGCCGAACTACCGAAGGCCACCGCCCACCGGCTGTTGGGGCAGCTGGTCTCACTGGGCGCGGTACAGAGCCGCGCCGGCCGCTACCGTCTCGGGGCGCGGACCTTCCGCCTGGGACAGGCGTGGCACCCCGCGCGTGGGCTGCGCGCGGCATCGGCCCGGCCGCTGCGGGAGCTCGCTTCCGCCGGCGGCCGGCTCAGTCTCAGCCTGTCGGTGGTCGAGGCGGGACAGACCATCGTCGTCGGGGGGTTGCGTGGTGAGGTGGACGACGTCTTTCCGCTGAGTTCGGGCGTCGTGCTGCCGCCCGGGAGCGCGGCGGAGCTGATCCTGGCGGCGTCCGCCCCGCTGACGGAGCCGCCCGAGGGCCGGACGGCGGCCTCATGGGCCCGTGAGGTCGCCCAGGCGAAGGAGCGGGGCCTGGCCTTCGAGTACGGGCAGTGCGTGAGCGCGCTCTCGTGCGTATCGGCGCCGATACTCTCCGCGTCCGGGCAGGTGGTCGCCGCCGTGGCGGCGACCAGCCTGGACGCCCGGCAGATCGCCCCGCTGGGCGAGTCCGTGGCCCGCGCGGCGGCGATGATCAGCGCCAACCTGGCGCGGCGGCCGGCCTCCACGGCCCGGCCCCCGCGCGAGCGGCCGGCCCATCCGCCGGGCACCCGGACCCCGCAGCCCGCCCTGGCGGGTCCTTAGGGGTGTCTCGTCGATCGGGCCGGCTCAGGAAGCGGTACCTGGTGCGTGCGGGCGCAAGGCCGGGGAGGGAGCCGACGCGGAGCGTCGGCGACCGACGAGAACGCGGCGAGCGTGCGTGCCAGGTGACGCGAGCCGGCCTGACCGGGCAAGGCACCCCTTAGGGGGTGCCGACGCGGGGCCCGGTTCCGGCAAGCTCCGGAACCGGGCCCTCCGTCCGGCCGGAGTGCCGACGGAGGGTGACCGTGACACGCTGAATCGGGGGACCGCCGACCCTGGTGCGCCAGATGCGCCAGGCCGGCTCTGCCACCGAGGAGATCGACATGGCCAGTGACGCCAGCAGACCCCGGACCAGCCGACCGCAGCCCAGCGCCTGGCACGCACCCACATCGGGTACGACCATCATGGCGGGCGCCCTGATGGTCTTCGGCGGCGCGATGGCGATCTTCGAAGGGATCGCGGCCCTCGCCAGGGACGACCTGTTCGTCGTGACGCGGCACTACGTGTTCGAGTTCAGCCTGACGGGGTGGGGCTGGGTTCATCTGATCGTGGGCATCGCCCTCGTCGTCGCCGGCTGCGCCGTGTTCACCGGAGCCCTGTGGGCGCGCTTCTTCGGGGTGGCCGTCGCCGGACTCGGCGCGATCGCCAATTTCCTGTGGCTGCCGTACTACCCGTGGTGGGCCCTGATCCTGATCGCGGTCAATCTGTTCGTGGTCTGGGCCCTGTGCACGGGCATGCACCGGGAGGCCGACCCGGCCTCGACCGCCTGACCTCCCGGCGGCACGCACGAG
Source organism: Streptomyces sp. NPDC048257 (assembly GCF_043201855.1). Lineage (NCBI taxonomy): Bacteria > Bacillati > Actinomycetota > Actinomycetes > Kitasatosporales > Streptomycetaceae > Streptomyces > Streptomyces sp. NPDC048257. Next base: position 491,793 of record NZ_JBICZI010000002.1, on the reverse strand, counting down.
CCACGGTGCAGCACCCCGGGGCGGAAGCCCCACGTGACACGACTGCCCCGGAAAACGATCAAGGGCCTTGTCTCACCGAAGTGAGACAAGGCCCTGATCTACGACTACGGAGCGAACTCCCAGTCGGGACGACAGGATTTGAACCTGCGACCCCTTGACCCCCAGTCAAGTGCGCTACCAAGCTGCGCCACGTCCCGATGCGCGCTGACCTGGGGTTTCCCCTGGTTGAACGCGCAGGAGAACGATACCGCACTTCGTGGGGTGGTTGCGCACCTTTCCGTCACGGGCGCCCGCAGGGACTCGGTCCCGGTCCTCAGCCCGCGTCGCCGGTCAGCTCCGGATGGGCGGCGATCAGGCGCTTGGGGGCTGCCTGGAGCCAGGAGTCGGTCAGGATGGAGCGCAGCTCCGCCGCGTTCCGCACCGCCGCCAGCCGGACCCGGATCCAGGCGTAGTTGTCGTCGTGGCCCGCGCGCAGGAAGAACTTATCCGGCTCGGCCGCGATCAGCTCGGCCCGCTCCTCCTTGGGGCACTTCACCCCGATACAGGTGTCGTCGTCGGCCAGCGAGACGAAGATCTTCCCGCTCACCCGGAAGGTCGGCATGCCCCAGGCGGGCTTCTCGCTGCTGTCCGGAAGCGACAGCGCGATCAGACGGACGTCCTGCGCGGTTGTGGCCATCCCCGAGGCTCCTCTCCAGCCACCGGTGAACCCTCTCGCCACGACCGTAGCCCCCGCCCGTGACAATCCCCCTCACCCCCGCCGGTCCTCCCGCTCGTGCACCAGCGCCACCAGCTCCGCCGCCAGCGCCTTCACGGTGGCGAGTCCCTCCGTCCCCCACCGGCGGGGTACCACGTCCACCGCGCACACCGTGCCCAGGACGATCCCGCGCCGGTCGACGAGCGGCGCGCCCACGTACGACCGCACCCCGCTCTCGTCCACGACGGCGTTGCCCGCGAAGCGCGCGAAGTCCCGTACGTCCTCCAGCACCAGCGCCCGCCGCCGCACCACCACGTGCGGGCAGTAGCCGTGGTCGCGGGCCAGGACGCGTGCCGGGTAGCCGCTGGCCGGGGCCTCGGCGCCATGGTGCAGCCCGGCGAAGAACTGCCGCTCCTCGCCGACGAAGTTGACCCCGGCGTAGGGTGCGCCGAGCGCGTCGGCGACGCGCCGGGCGAAGGCGTCCAGTTCGCCGTCCGTACGCTCCCCCAGGCCCAGCTCGCGCAGCCGGACGGCCCGTGCGGGTGCCTCCCGGTCCACCGGCGTGAGCAGCAGGTGTCCGGTCGATTCGTAGTACGTCATGACGGTTCCCCCGACTCCGAAGACGAAGAGCTGATGGTGGAGCCGGCTGTGGAGCCGGCTGTGGACATGCACAGCAGATGGCGGACGAGGGCGGCCAGCGCCCCCGTCCCGGAGCTCGCGAGGCGCGCGTCGCACCGTACGACGGGCACCTCGGGCCCGAGCCCCACCGCCTCGCGGACCTCGTCGGGCCCGTAGCGGTGACCGCCGTCGAACTCGTTGACGGCGACGATGAAGCCGATCCCGCGCCGCTCGAAGAAGTCCACGGCGGGGAAGCAGTCGGCCAGCCGGCGGGTGTCGGCGAGCACCACCGCCCCGAGCGCGCCCGCGCACAGCTCCTCCCAGAGGAACCAGAAGCGGTGCTGGCCGGGCGTGCCGAACAGGTAGAGCACGTGGCGCTCGTCCAGGGTGATCCGGCCGAAGTCGAGCGCGACGGTCGTCGTGGTCTTCTCCTCGACGCCGTGCAGCGGGTCGGCGCTCGCACCGAGGCCGCCGATCAGTTCCTCCGTGCTCAGCGGTTCGATCTCGCTCACGGCGCCCACGAAGGTGGTCTTGCCCGCCCCGAAGCCCCCCGCGACCAGGATCTTCAGCGTCGCAGGCGGCGGTCCGGGCGCGGGAGCGGAAACCGGAGCGGGGGCGTCACAGTCGTTTGCGTAGGCCATCGAGCACCGCCATGAGCAGGGATCGGTCATCGGCGGCGAACGAGCCGCTGCCCGGGAAGCATGGCGCCTGCACCATGACGGCCCCGTGTTCCAGCAGATCGGCGAGCAGCACCTTCACCACCACCGCCGGCAGCCGCAGCTGTCCGGCCACCTCGGCGACGGTGGTCGTGGCGGTGCCCGCGCACAGCCGCAGCGCGAGGGTGTGCTCCGCGCCGAGCGGGACGCGCGGCCGCACCCCGGTCGCGCTCACCAGCGAGAGCAGGTCGAGCGCGACGCCCGGCCTGGTCCGCCCCCCGCTGGCGGTGTACGGGCGCATCACCCGGCCCGCCGAGGCGTCGAGCCACGGTGTGTCGCGCCCCTTCGTGTGCGCCCCCGCCCCGCGGGCCCTCATCGCTCCGCGTCGGCGACGGGCCGCCGCGGCGGGGCCGCCAGGTACGGGCGCACGCTCTTGACCAGCATCGCCATCTCGTAGCCGAGCACCCCCGCGTCGGCCTCCCGGTCGGCGAGGACGGCCAGGCAGGTCCCGGATCCGGCCGCGGAGACGAAGACGAGCGCGGTGTCGAGTTCGACGACGACCTGGCGCACCTCGGCGCCGTCCGCGAAGCGGGAGCCCGCGCTGCGGCCCAGCGAGTACAGCCCGGACGCGAGGGCCGCCAGGTGGTCGGCGCTGTCGGCGTCCAGCCCGTGCACGCAGGTCAGGAGCCCGTCGGCAGTGAGGAGTACGGCGCTGCGCGTGTACGGCACGCGCTGCACCAGGCCGCTGAGCAGCCAGTCGAGGTCCGAGAGCCGGCTGCCGGTCTTCGTCGCCACTTCGCCGCCCATGGGGGTGCGCTCCTTGCTGAGGTGAGGGGTCGGGGTCATACCTGGTTCTCCGACTGGGCGAGGCCGAAGCCCCGTTGGAAGGCGGCCATCAGGCCCGGGTCGTGTAGGGGCGGGTCTGGGTCCGGGGCCCGGCGGGGAGCGGGGGTCTCGCGCAGCTGGGGCGCCAAGTGCTGCTGGGCGCGGCGCCGCGGCAGCGTCGGCCGGTCCCCCTCCGCGGGTCCGCCGGGTAGCGGATCGGCGGCGCCGGAATCGGCCGCGCCCCGGTCCGGCGCCGACCAGGCCACAGCGCCGGCAGGTGAACCCGGCGCGGGCTCGATCCGGGGATCTGCGGCGGGCGCCGACCAGGCCACCGCACCGGGCCCGTCCGTCCCGCCGGACCGGGGCGCGGGCAGCGGATGCGGAAGGGGCGCGGGCGCCGGATGCGGTTCGGCGCCGTACGGTGCCGGGGTCCCCGGGGTGCCGCAGGCCTGCCAGGGCTCCGGCAGGGGCATCCGCACCGGCTCCAGCGGCGGCGACGCCGCGCCCTGCCCGGCCCCCCATGAGGTGGCCCGCGAGCCCCCCGCCGCGTCGGCGGCCGACGGCGCCTGCGCACCCAGCAGCTCCTGCGGCAGCACCAGCACGGCGAGCACACCGCCGTAGATGTTGGACTTGAGCTCGACGGCGATCCCGTGCCGGCGGGCCAGCGCCGACACCACGAACAGCCCGATCCGGCCGTCGGCCAGCAGGTGCCGGACGCTGACCTGGTCGGGGTCTGCGAGCAGGGCGTTCATCCGGTGCTGTTCCTCGGCCGGCATGCCGAGCCCCCGGTCCTCCACCTCGACGGCGATCCCGGCGGTGACCCGCTCGGCGCGCAGCACCACATCGGTGTCCGGGGCGGAGAACACCGTGGCGTTCTCGACGAGTTCGGCCAGCAGGTGCACCACGTCCGCGACGGCGTGCCCGCGGACGCTGCCGCCGGCCGGGGGCACCACCTTGACCCGGGTGTACTGCTCGACCTCCGCGACCGAGGAGCGGAGCACCTCGCTCAGGTCGATGGGCCGGGTCCACTGGCGGCGCGAGGCGGCGCCGCCCAGTACCGCGAGGTTCTCGGCGTGGCGCCGGATGCGGGTGGCGAGGTGGTCGACGTGGAAGAGCTCCTTGAGCAGGTCCGGGTCCTCGACCGTGTCCTCCAGGTCGTCCAGCAGCGAGATCTCACGGTGCACGAGGGACTGGAGCCTGCGCGCGAGGTTGACGAAGACCTCGACCTTGCGCTCGCTGTCGGACGGGGTGGCCGGTCCGGCCAGCCGCAGGAGGGTCGTGTGCGCCTGTTCGCGGGCGCCGCGCAGCTCCTGGGAGAGCAGCCAGAACTCGTCCATCCCGGCCGGGTCGCCGCCGGGCGGCGGGGAGCCGGAGCTCGGGCCGCCGCGCACCGGGTGGGGCGGGGTCTCGCCCCGTTCCAGCCGGTCGGCGGCCGCGCGCAGCTCGTGGCGGCCGCGCACGCTGGAGCGGCGCAGCGCCTCGCACCGGTCCCGTACGGCCTTGGCAGCGCGCTGGGCCCCGAGCAGGGCCGCGGCGAGGGCTCCGACGACGAGGAGGGCGCAGCCGGTGAGGACCGGCCAGAGCCGGGCGTCGCGGTCGCCGGCTCCCCCGCCGAGCTGGAGGGTGAAGATCACCGCGGCGGCGCCGCTGAGTGCGGCGGCGAGCGTGGGCAGTACGGCGGCGCGCACCAGCTGGGGGCGTATCTGCCGGCCGGGACCGGTGACGGCGTGTCTCGACGGGGCATGGCGGGCGGCGCGGAGTCCGGACATCTGCGTCCTCGGTACGTGGGGCCCGGCCCCCAGCGTTCCCGGGGCCCGGTGTTGATCACCGAATACCCACGCTAGACCTCACCGCCACGCCCCGGACTGCCAGTTGGCGAACTTCGCGGTGGTGCTTCCCGCTCCCGGTGGAGCGCTCGTACAGGAGCCCGAATGCGCCGGTCGGACCCCGTGGACCGCCCCGGCGCCGCCCACGGCGGTCGGGCTGCCGTGGGGCGGACCCGTCCGAACGGCCGTCGGCCGCCCCGATGCGCCGGGGCGGCCGGAACCTCCGTACGCGCTGTCGGCTACGACCCGACGGACTCCTGCTTCTCCTGTCCGCCGGCCGCCGCGGACCCCACCCGCGCCGCCGTCCCCGCCACTGCCCCGGCTCCCAGCGGGGGCACGGACGAAGGACCGTCGACCGGACCGCCCGCTGCTGCCCCGGCGACGAAGGGGCGCCACCACGGCGTGTGCGGAGCGCCGGCGGCGCCGGGCTCGAACGGCTGGCCCGGGATCGGCAGTGCGATGGCGGCCCCGGCCCCCTCGGCCGCGGCCAGCGTGCCCTCTCCCGGCTCGGCCCACGGGTGCAGGGCCAGGTTGAAGGTGCCCCAGTGGATCGGCAGCATCGTGCCGTGCGGGGTGCCGCCCTGCAGGTCGAGGTGGGCGCGCATGCCCTCCTCGGGCGTCATGTGGATGTCGGGCCAGTATTCCGAGTAGGCGCCGATCTGGATCATCGTGGCGTCGAAGGGCCCGTGCTCGGCGCCGATCTCCTCGAAGCCGGGGAAGTAGCCGGTGTCCCCGCTGTGGTAGATCCGGTGCTCGTCGCCCGCGACGACCCAGGACGCCCACAGGGTGTGCTGCTGGTTGCGCAGGCCGCGGCCGCAGAAGTGGCGGGCGGGGGTCGCCGTGAGGGAGAGCCCGGCGACCTTGGTGCTCTCGTTCCAGTCCAGCTCGCGCAGCCGGTCGGCCGGTACGCCCCAGCGCTCCAGGTGCGCGCCGACGCCCAGCGGAACGGCGAAGACCGTGTCCGTACCGGCCAGCACCTTGATCGTCGGCAGGTCGAGGTGGTCGTAGTGGTCGTGCGAGATGACCACGACGTCGACCTCGCCCAGCGAGGCCAGCGGGACCGGTACCGGGTGCAGCCGCTTGGGCCCGGCGAAGGGGAAGGGGGAGCACCGCTCGCCCCAGACCGGGTCGAACAGCACCCGGCGCCCGTCGATCTCCGCGAGCACGCTGGAGTGGCCCATCCAGGTCAGCCGCAGGCCGCTCGCGGGCGGCTTCGCCAGGTCCGCGAGGGTCGTCGGGTGGACGGGCATCGGCGCGGCGGGGCTGCGCCGGACCCGCTGCTCGCGGTGGAAGTAGATCTTGGCGAACTCCGTCATCGAACCCGAGGGCCTGTTCCGGGCCCCGACCGGGTTCTGGAAGACGCCGTCGGCGAAGTTCGGCGAACGGTGGATCCGCTCCAGCCGGGCACCGGACGGGTCCGCACCGAAGGCTTCGGGCCGCAGGGCGCGCAGCCGCGGACGCAGGGGACGGGAGCCGGTCAAAGCGCCTCCAGGGAGGGTGGGGTCAGGATGGTCGTATCTCTACGACCATCCCAACGCACACCGGCCCCGAAGGATTCCGCTTGCGGCCCCCGCGACCGCGGCAGGGACTACGACCGGGACCGGAGCGGCAGCAGGTCCGGCCGCTTCGCCTCGACGTGGTCCCCGGAGGACTCCCCGCGCAGCCGCCGGCCGATCCACGGTACGAGGTGCTCGCGCGCCCACTGGATGTTGTCCCGGGTCACGTCCACCGAGCCGCGCGGCCGCTGCGGGGGCCACGGCTGGTCGGGGTCGGTCGGCACGTCCAGCCCGAGCACCTGGGCGGCGCGCAGCGCGACCCGGGTGTGACCCTCGGGCGAGAGGTGCAGCCGGTCCGTGTCCCACGCCCGCCGGTCCTGTACGGATCTCAGCGACCAGAGGTCGAGCACCGGGCAGTCGTAGCGGTCGGCGATGGCGCGGACGTGCGCGCTGTACGTCGCGACCTTGCCGCGGAGGTGCTTGAGCACCGGTACGCCCCGGGTGTCGAAGCCCGTGGTGATCATGACCTGGCCCACGGACGCGGCGAGGTCGGCCACGGCCGCCTCGAAGCGCTCGGCCACGTCGTCCGGGTCGGTGCCGGGCCGGATGATGTCGTTGCCGCCCGCGCAGAAGGTCACCAGATCGGGTGCGAGGGCCTTGGCCCTCGGAAGCTGGTCGGCCACGATCTGGTCGAGGAGCTTCCCCCGCACCGCCAGATTCGCGTACCGGAAGTCGTGCTCTTCGCGCTGATCGGCCAGGAGCACGGCGAGCCGGTCCGCCCAGCCGAGATAGAAATCCCCGGGTCCCGGGTCCCCCACGCCTTCGGTGAAGCTGTCCCCGATCGCCGCGTACGAGCCGATGGTCTTGAGTTTCGTCGTCGTCGCTGCCACGGGACACCATCCTTCACTCCCGCAAGCAACCTACGCCAACGTAATAGGGGGTTGACGGACCGTGATCTCTACCACGCGGGGGATAAGGAATAAGTACACATGAGGCCGGGACCCCCCTCGGGTCCCGGCCTCACGCGGGTCGGTGCTCCGACGGCGGGTGCCGTCAGAGGCTCGCGCCCTTCGAGCGGAGGTAGGCGATCGGGTCCAGGTCGGAGCCGTAGGACGGGCTCGTGCGGATCTCGAAGTGGAGGTGCGGGCCGGTCGAGTTGCCGGTGGAGCCGGAGAGGCCGATGGACTGGCCGGCGGTGACGCTCTGGCCGGAGGAGACGGAGAGCTGGGACAGGTGGGCGTACTGGGAGTACTTGCCGTCCGCGTGCCGGATGACGACCTCGTTGCCGTACGAGCCGCTCCAGCCGGCGGAGACCACGGTGCCCGCGCCGACGGCCCTGACGCTGGTGCCGGAGCTCGCGATGAAGTCGACGCCGGTGTGGTAACCGGAGGACCACATGGCGCCCGCGACCTTGTACTGGGTGGAGATCCCACCGCTGACCGGGGCCACGAAGCCGGCGGCCGACTGCGGCGCGGCGGGGGCCTCGGCCGGAGCCTGGGGGGCGGACTCCCGCTGCGCCGGGGCGGCCTTCCCGGTCTGCTTGCGGACGGACGGGGCGGACTTCTCGGGCGCGGCCTTCGCGGCCGGCTTGGCGTCGGCCTCGGGGGCGGCGCCGGACGGAGCCGCCTCGCCCGGAGCGCCGAGGGTCAGCTCCAGACCCGGGTGGATCAGCGACGGGTCGGTGCCGACGGCCTCGCGGTTGTCGGCGTACAGCTGCTCCCAGCCGCCGGACAGGTGGCGCTCAGCGGCGATCTTGGAGAGGTAGTCGCCCGGCACGACCGTGTAGACGGTCGGCGCGGCCTGCACGGCGGCGACGGGGGCCGCCTGCAGCGCGACGGGGACCTGCGGAGCCACCGCGGGGGCCACGGCGGTCGCGGCGGCCGGGGCACCGGCCGCGTGGGCGCCGGCGGCACCGATCAGCGGCAGCGCGAGGGCCGCGCCACCGGTTCCGGCGACGGCGAAACCGCGCGAAAGGGAAAGGGACTTGGGACGGCGGTGCTTACCCTTTGCAGGCATGACGAATTCCTCTCCGGCGCCTGCGAGGTGAGCTGTCGGGTTCGGACTGGAGATGTCCGGCCGTACATGTACGGGACATGAACGGCTTCACCCCGAGCCGTCCCGGCGAAAAGATCTCCGGGACAGCGGCTTACCTGGTTCCCCCGCTCCTGCCGCGCGAATAGGTCGGGTGCGGTTTCCGGGAGGCGGCAGGATTTGGCGGTCCACCCGGATCGATCGCGAAGGTAATCCCTTGCGGCCACACGGAACAAGCCACGAATTCCCTGACGGAATCACAGGTATGAGGGATCGAAGGAATTACGGTCACCCTCCGTCCATTCCGCACCGTCAACAACCGCTCCGACGGGGCCATTCGCCTTTAGCGATCAGGCACTCACGGTCACCGTATGATCTGGCTCACGGGGACGTGCCCGATCTCGCCTCCGGATATGGCAAGTTGGCGCCAAACAGTGTAATTCGGACAGAGGGCCCACGACGTGGCGGAGGAGTTGCTTTGACCCAGCAGATACAGGAGCCGGAGCTGACCGGGGTGCGCAATTTCCGCGATGTAGGCGGATTGCCGACTTCCGATGGCCGAACGGTCATGACGGGACGACTGTTCCGAAGCGGACATCTGGCACATGCCACCGAAAGCGATGCACAGTTCCTCGTGTCGCTCGGGCTCCACACCATCTTCGACTTCCGCAACAACGCCGACCACGCGCTGGAGGGGCCGGACGTCGAACTGCCCGGCGTCCGGAACGTCAACATCCCGCTCTCCGACCCGGCCGACGGACGGGAGTTCTGGCGGCTGGTCCGCGACGGCGACCTCGTCCAGCTCCGTTCGATCCTGGGCGACGGCAAGGCCGCGGCCCGGATGTCGGACTCGTACCGCGGGATCATCCGGCACCGCACCGCCGAGCACAGCCGGGTCGTCCACGCCCTCGCCGAGGACAGCGTCCCCGCCCTCATGCACTGTGCGGCCGGCAAGGACCGGGCCGGTCTGTCGATCGCCGTCACCCTGCTCGCGCTGGGCGTCGAGCGCGAGGCGATCGTGACGGACTACCTGGAGTCGAACGCCCCGCACCGCCGCTACCGCGTACGCCGCAGCGACGAGTCGGCGGGCGCCCGCTCCCCCGAGGTGATGGACTTGCTCTCGCCGCTCTTCGACGCCCGCGCCGAGTACCTGCTGGCCGCCTTCGACACCATCGACGAGATCTGGGGCGGGGTGGACCGCTATCTGGCGCAGGGCCTCGGGCTGACGCCCGAGACCCTCGGCCGGCTGCGGGACCGGCTCCTGCTCTGACACCCCGGGGGACCGTTCCCCCACTGGGTCGGCGGGCCGTCAGCGCGTGGCGACGGCCTGCTTCACCAGCGTCCTGCCGAAGTCCCAGATCAGCCCGGACCCGCCGTGCGCCTCGTCCATGACCTCGCGGAAGGCGCCGACGAACCGGTCCACGTCCCGCTCGTCCACGATCAGCGGCGGGATCAGCTTGATCACCTCCAGGTGGTCCCCGGAGACCTGGGTGAGGATCCGGTGCTTCTGGAGCAGCGGCACCACGACCATCTGCGCGAAGAGCCCCTTGCGGGCCGCCTGCAGCATGGTCCACCGGCTGCGCAGGCCCAGCGAGGACGGCCGGCCGAACTCGATGCCGATCATCAGCCCGCGCCCCCGCACCTCGTGCAGCAGCTCGTACTCGTCCACCAGCGCGGCGAGGCGCCCGCGCAGCAGGTCACCCATGGCCCGGGCGTTCGCCACGACCTCCTCGTCCTCCATGACGGACAGGACCGCCAGTCCCGCCGCCATCGCCTGGGCGTTGGAACCGAAGCTCGCGGAGTGCACGAGCACCCGGTCCATGGACGAGTAGACCTTCTTGAAGATCCAGTCCTTGCCCAGGGTCGCGCCGACCGGCACGTAGCCGCCCGACAGTGCCTTCGCCACGCACACCAGGTCCGGCTCCACGCCCGGCTCGTGCTGGTAGGCGTAGAAGTCCCCGGTCCGTCCGAGGCCGGTCTGCACCTCGTCCGCGATCAGCAGCGCGCCCCGCCGGTGCAGCATCTCCTGCGCGGCGAGCAGGAATCCGGGCGGGGCGGCGAGGACCCCCTTGCCCTGGATCGGCTCGACGACGAAGGCGGCCACGTCCCCGCGCTTCAGCTCCCGCTCCAGGGCGTCCAGGTCCCCGAGGGTGATCTTCGTGTCGGGCAGCAGCGGTGCGAAGCCGTCGCGGAAGCCGCCCTCCCCGTTGACCGAGAGGGAGCCGGCGGTCAGCCCGTGGAAGGCGTGGTCGCAGTAGAGGATCCTGGGCCGCCCGGTGGCGTACCGGGCGAACTTCAGGGCCGTCTCCACCGCCTCGGTGCCGCTGTTTCCGAAGAAGACCCGGTCCAGGTGCGGGCTGTACGAGAGCAGCTTCTCGGCCAGCAGCCCGGGCAGCGGCTGGCAGTCGAAGCGGGTGAGGTCGGCGAGCTGGGCGTCCAGGACGTCGTGCAGGGCCCGGCGGACGACCGGGTGGTGCCGGCCCAGGCCCATCACCCCGAACCCGGCCAGCATGTCCAGGTAGTCGTTGCCCTCGGCGTCCCAGAAGTGGGCGCCCTCGGCCCGCTCGTAGACCTTGTCGAAGCCGATGGTGTGCAGCATGCGGGGCAACTGGTGGTTGAGGTGCCGGGCGTGCAGCTCGTACCGCTCCGCGCCGCGCTCGGCCAGCAGGGCGCCGAGGTCGAAGCCCTTGCCCCGGCCGCCCTCCTCCCCTGGCCGCCCGGTCATGCCGACTTGTCCCGGTTACCGGCGATCGTCTCCCGGGCCGCGCGCAGGGATTCCTTGAGGGAGCCCATGGTGGCCAGGACGGCGGTGGGCTCGTAGCCGCAGTGCGCCATGCAGTTCGCGCAGCGCGGGTCCTTACCGCGGCCGTACTTGTCCCAGTCGGTGTCGTTGATGAGCTCGCGGTACGTCGGTACGTAGCCGTCGCTCATCAGATAGCAGGGGCGCTGCCAGCCGAAGAGGGAGTAATTCGGAATGGCCCAGGCCGTGCAGGGGAAATCGGCCTTTCCTTCCAGGAAGTCCAGGAAGAGCGGGGAGTGGTTGAGCCGCCAGCGCCGCCGGTTGCCGCCTGCGAAGGCCTTCCTGAAGAGTTCCCGGGTCTGTTCGACGCCCAGGAAGTGCTCCTGGTCGGGTGCCTTTTCGTAGGCGTAGGCGGGCGAGATCATCATCTCGTCGACCTGGAGGTCGTCATTGAGGTAGTTGAGCACCTCGATGATCGTCTGCGGGGTGTCGGTGTTGAAGAAGGTGGAGTTGGTGGTGACCCGGAACCCGCGCCTCTTCGCCTCCTTGATGGCGGCGACCGCTTCGTCGAAGACGCCTTCCTTGGCCACCGACTCGTCGTGGCGTTCGCGCAGACCGTCGATGTGCACGGCGAAGGCGAAGTACGGGGAAGGCGTGAACTTCTCGATCTTCTTGCGCAGCAGCATCGCGTTGGTGCAGAGGAACACGTACTTCCGCCTGGCCACCAACTGCCGGACGATCTCGTGGATCTGCGGGTGCATCAAGGGCTCGCCGCCCGCGATGGACACCATGGGCGCACCGGACTCCAGCACGGCGCCGACCGCCTGGGCGACCGGCATGCGCTGCTTGAGCACTCCGGCCGGGTGCTGGATCTTTCCGCACCCCTCACAGGCCAGGTTGCAGGCGTAGAGGGGTTCCAGTTCGACGATCAGAGGGAACTTCTCGCGCTTGCGGAGCTTCTGTTCGAGAAGATACGTCCCGACCCTGATGGACTGGCGCAGCGGCATGGCCATCTGGCTCACCTCCTGGGGAGCAGCAACGAACGGTGCCATTCATAAAACGCGGGCAGTACGGCACGCAGAACACGGAAGGCCGATATTCCCCCGCGAACCGTGCCGATACGGACGAGCTCGTGCTCCGGAGCGTCCACGATCACCCGGACGGCCGCAACCGGACGGCCGCCGCCGCGGGTGGCGGTCCACAGGGTGGCCGCGGACTCCATGTCGACCGCGACGGCGCCGGTGGCACGCAGCTGTGCGCGTTCCTGGCCGCGGACGACGTGGTCCGATCCGGTCAGCGCGCCGGTGTGTACGGTCCGGCCCGGGGCGGCCCGGGCCAGTGCCTCGGCGAGCAGGGCGCTGCCGGTGCAGGTGACGGTTCCCTGCGGGTCCCGGGTCTCCTCGGCGACGACGAGGTCACCGGGGTGCATGCCGGGGACCAGGCCCGCGCAGAACCCGGTCGCGAGGACGGCGGCCCGGTCCATACCCGGCCGGTCCAGTGCCCGCGCGACGGCCCGCTCCGCCGCGCGCGGGCCCATCCCCGTGCGCAGCAGGGTGTGTCCGCCGGCCGGTCCGCGCCCGGGGCCTGCGCTGCGCAGTGCGGCCTGCTCGATGCGCAGCGCGCAGGCGACCAGCAGCGGGTCGGGGCCCGGCGCCCGGTCCCCGTGGGCGGCGGACATCACGCCTCCCCGGCGGCCGGGTGCGCTCCGGCCGGGGCGAACGGTTCCCCGTACAGGTAGCGGCCGAGTGCGGTGAGCGGGAACACCAGCCGGTACAGGTGGTAGTTGATGGAGAAGTCCCAGGGGAAGCCGGTGCCGGTGAAGTACGGCTCGTCCCAGGTGCCGTCCTCCCGCTGGGTCTCCACCAGGTGGGCGATGCCGCGCTCGACGGCCTTGCCCTCGCGTTCGCCGGCCGACAGCAGGGCCATCAGCGCCCACGCGGTCTGCGAGGCGGTGGAGGCGCCCTTTCCGGCCCAGGACGGGTCCTTGTAGGAGCGCTGGTCCTCGCCCCACCCGCCGTCCTCGTTCTGTACGGATTCCAGCCAGCGCACGGCCCGCCGGATCGCGGGATGCCCCGGGGCGATGCCCGCGGCGGTGAGGGCAGGGACCACCGACCCGGTCCCGTAGACGTAGTTGGTGCCCCAGCGGCCGAACCAGCCGCCTTCGGGCTCCTGTTCGGCGAACAGCCAGGCGATGCCGCGCCGGGTGCGGGCGTCCCCCGCGCGGCCCTCGAAGGCGAGCATCTCCACCACGTGGGCGGTGACGTCGGCCGAGGGCGGGTCGATGACCTCGCCGAAGTCGCAGAAGGGCAGCTTGTTCGGGAAGGGGCTGGTGTTGTCGGCGTCGAAGGCACCCCATGCCCCGTTCCTCGACTGCATGCCGAGGTTCCAGGACACCCCACGGGCGATGGCCGCCTCGACCCGGGCCGGGTCCGGGTGCTTGATCCGGCGCAGTGCGAGGACCACCTCGGCGGTGTCGTCGATGTCGGGGTAGGTGTCGTTGTGGAACTCGAAGGCCCAGCCGCCGGGGGCGAGCCCGGGCCGGCGCACCGCCCAGTCACCGCTGCGGACGATCTCCTCGCCGAGCATCCAGTCGGCGGCCTTGACCAGGGCCGGGTGGTCGGGGCGCAGGCCCGCGTCGGCCAGGGCGATCGCGGCGAGGCAGGTGTCCCACACCGGGGACTGGCAGGCCTCGATCATCCGGGCGCCGTCCTCGCGCCACACCGCGAACCGGTCCAGGGACTCCAGTCCGGCGCGCATCACCGGATGCCGCAGGTCGTAGCCGAGCAGGTGCAGGGCGATGATCGAGTACACGGCGGGCGGCTGGATGCCGCCCCAGCAGCCGTCGTTCTCCTGGCGTTCGATGATCCAGCGGCCGGCGGTGGCCATCGCGGCCCTGCGCAGCCTGCGCGGGGCGAACCGCCGGTAGACGTGCAGGGCCTTGTCCATCCGCTGGAAGACGCCGTCCCAGCTGGCCAGCGGGGCGGGTCTGCGGGCGGGATGGGGCACCCGGGCGTCGGCGTGGAGCTCGTCGAGGGCGAAGGGGGCCGGGCGGACCGGGCGCAGCGCGGAGACCACGGTGAGCGGGACGATGGTCTGGCGGGCCCAGCAGCCGAAGTCGTAGATGTTCAGGGGCACCCAGGGCGGCAGGAAGACCAGTTCGGGCGGGAGTTCGGGCAGGTGGTCCCAGTTCCACCAGCCGAAGAGGGCCAGCCAGATCCGGGTGAAGACGCGGGCGGCGGCGAGCCCGCCGTGGGCGCGGATCCAGGCCGAGGCACGGCTCATGTGCGGGGCGTCCGGCGCGTCCCCGGCCAGCCGCAGGGCGACGTAGGCCTCGATGGTGGCGGACAGGTCGGGCGGTCCGCCGTGGAAGGTGGCCCAGGTGCCGTCCTCCCGCTGCTCGCCGCGGATGAAGAGGGCGGCGGCGAAGGTGGTCGCCTCGTCCCGGATGCCGAGGAACTGCCGCAGCAGCAGGTCCTCCGCGTCCATGGTGACGTTGGTCTCCAGGTCGCCCTTCCACCAGCCCTCGGGGTCCTGGCGCTCCAGCAGGTTGCGGGTGGCGCGCGCGGCGGCCTCGTACACCCCCGGCCTGCTGCCCCCCGGTGGCCGGGGCAGGTCGGCGGTGATCTGCGGCGCGCCCCGCGCCGAGTCCCGCGCGGCGCCGGGGCGTGCCGGGCGGCCGAGCGGGCCGGGCACGCCCGCCGGACCGTACTCGGCGCGCGGGCCGCTCCGGGCGGACCGGGCCGGCGGGGCCGGATCGGCGGCCAGGCCCGCGGTGCGGCCCGGTGGTCCGGGCGGCGGAGCGCCCGGGGTTGATTCGCTGCCAGCGCCAGCGCCCTCGGCGCTGCCGTCGGTCGTCGCTGTCATGGCTTCCCCTTAGAACAGTGTCCTGTGCTGTGCTGGGGTCTGCCGTCGGCCGGTGCGCCACGCTCAGGTGGCGGCGCCGGCCGGCGACTCGCGATTCATATCCGCTGTCGGGTGGCGATCACCTCTTGCGCACGACGACGAAGTCCGCGAGGGCCACGAGCTGGTCGCGCACGCGCTGCGGCATGTCGACGTCGTCCAGGGCCCGGATGGCGACGGCGTGCTGGCGGCGTGCCTCGTCGGCGGTCCACCGGCGGCCGCCGGCCGCCTCGATGAGGGCCGCGCGGGCCGCGAACTCCTCCTCCGAGAAGTTCTCGAAGTCGCTGCTCTTGGCGTCGGCGGCGAGCAGTTCGGCGAGCTGCTCGGAGGCTTCGCCGCCGGCCGCGAGGGCGGCGACCACCGGCAGGGACTTCTTGCGCTGGCGCAGGTCGCTCCAGGTCTGCTTGCCGGTCGCCTCCGGGTCGCCCCAGATGCCGAGCAGGTCGTCCACGGCCTGGAAGGCGAGGCCCAGGTGGTAGCCGTACTCCTCCAGCTTGTCGGCGGTACGGTCGTCCGCGCCGCCGAGGACGGCGCCGATGGAGACCGCGCAGGCGAGCAGCGCGCCGGTCTTGTTGCCCTCCATCTCCAGGCATTCCTCGACGCTGACGCGCTCGCGGTGCTCGTAGGAGATGTCCTGCGCCTGGCCGTCGATGAGCTTGCGGCTGGCGGTGGTCAGCCTGCGGGTCGCGCGGCCCGCCTCCACGGTGCCGAGCTCCAGCAGCACCTCGTTGGCGAGGGCGAACAGGGCGTCGCCGACCAGGATCGCGAGGGCCGGTCCGTGCACCTTCCACACCGTGTCGCGGTGGCGGCGCTGCTCGTCGCCGTCCATCAGGTCGTCGTGGAGCAGCGAGAAGTTGTGCACGAGCTCGACCGCGACGGCGCCCGGGACGCCGACCTCGGCCGATGCGCCCGCGGCCTCGGCGGAGAGCAGCGCGAGCGCGGGGCGCACGGCCTTGCCGCCGTCGCCGTCCGCCGCGTTGCCCTGGGCGTCGATCCAGCCGAAGTGGTAGGCGGCGACGGTGTCCATGGGCGCCGCGAGCCGGTCGACGGCGGCGCGGAGCGCGGGGGTCGACAGCGTGCGGCCGCGCTCCAGAAGCGCGATCGTGTCCGCCTTCTCCACGCCCCCTCCGGCTGTGCCCACACTGGCATCCGTGTTCTCGACAGCCGGATTCCCCGGGTTCACTGGCTCTCCTCTTGTTCCTGTACGTGCTGTGCTCGTGGTGCTGGTGGTGCCGGTGCTGATGGTGCTCGTCATGCCGCCTCCTGCAGAGGGTGTTCGCGGTGGCGGCCGAGCGCGGCGAGTGCGGCGTGGGCCGCGCTCAGTCCGCTCCGGACGGCGCTCTCCATGGTCGCGGGCCAGCCCGTGGCAGTCCACGCACCGGCGAGGTAGAGCCCCGGCGTGTCGGTGCGCGCCCCGGGGCGCAGCCGGCCGACGCCGGGGGTGGGGGCGAAGGTGGCCGTCCGCTCCCGGGTGACGAAGAAGTCCCGTACCTTGGCGCCGCGCGCGGCGGGCAGCAGCCGCTCCAGCTCGGGCAGGTACTTGGCGCGCAGGACCGAGACGGGCTCGTCGATGTCGTCCTGGGCGACGGACTGGGACAGCGCCAGGTACTGGCCGCCGTCGGGGAGTCCGGAGGAGTCGGTGCGGTCGAAGACCCACTGCACCGGGGAGCCGAGGGCGGCGAAGAAGGGCGCCTTGAGCACCTTGCGGTCGTAGACCACGTGGACGTTGAGGATGGGCGCGGTGGCGATGTCCAGGAGCTTGTCGGGATCGGGGAGGGCGCCGGCGGGCAGCAGTCCGTGCGCCTCGCGCTGCGGGACGGCGAGGACGACGGTGCCCGCCTCCAGGGACTCGTCCTCGGTGTCGATCCGCCACGCCCCCTCCGGCATGCGGGAGATGTCCGTGACCCGGGTGCGCAGCTCGGTCCGTACGCCGGCCGCGTCGAGCGCCTTGCGGGCGAGGGTGTCGTGCAGTTCGCCCAGCGGTACCCGGGCCCAGCCGATGTCGGCGGCGCCGTTCTCGGAGAGCAGACCGGTCTTGAAGACCATGGCGGCCAGGCCCAGCGAGGACTGCTCGGCGGTGGCGTTGAGGGTGGCGATGCCGACGAGGTCCCACAGGGCCTCGATGGTGCGGGCCGACTGGCCGTAGCGGCCGAGCCAGGTCGCGAAGTCCAGGCCGTCCAGCGCCGGGTCGGCGGGGTCCAGGCGGCGCAGCGCGAGGGCGGCGCGGCCGACGCTCACGCGCTCGGCGAGGGAGAGGTGCGGGTAGCGGGCGAGCGATCCGGCCAGGTGCAGGGGCACGGGCAGGGCGCTGCGGCGCAGCCGGCCCAGTCGCGGCCCGCCGGGGTGGGCGACGTCCAGGACGGGTACGTCGAGCCGGTCCTGCAGGGGTGCGAGGGCGGCGCCGTCGACGCGGTCGAGGAACCACCGGTAGGCGGTGCAGCACCGCAGGTAGACGTGCTGGCCGTTGTCGACGTCGAGGTCGCCGCGCTTGAAGGAGAAGGCGAGGCCGCCGAGCCGGGGCCGGCCCTCCAGCAGGGTGACGCGGAGCCCGGCGTCGGCGAGTTCGAGGGCGGTGGTGACTCCGGCGAGGCCGCCGCCCACGACGACGGCGTGCTGGTCGACGCCGCTCATGCGCCCTCCCCCGTGATGCGGTGGCCGGCCGGCCGGGCCTGCCGCCCGGCGCGGACGCAGTCCGCCCGGAGAGACGCGGCCACCGGCCCGGTGGTTGCCCGCGCGCGGGACGGGCGGCGGGGTGCGCAGCGGTCGGCCGGGGCGGCGGGCGCCGTCGGGGTCATCAGGCTCGCCTCCGGGTGTTCTGGCGGGAGATGGTCCGGGCGTCGAGTCCGGACAGGCCGCGCACGGCGACGTACGCCTTCTCATGCGGCGGCAGCGACACGCGGCCCCGCAGCACCGCCTCCGGCTCCCGCTCGATGCGGTCGAGGAGGCGCCGGTAGATGCCGGCCATGGCGGCCACGCAGGCGCCGCTGCGGCGGTCGAGCATCGGCAGCAGCCGATAGCCCTCGGCGAACAGGGCCCGGGCGCGCCGGACTTCGTGGTGGACGAGCCCGGCGAAGTCGGATCCGGGGGGCATCCGGTCGCTGCGGAAGCCGTCCGAGCAGCCGAACTTGGCGAGGTCCTCGGCGGGCAGGTAGGTGCGCCCGTTGGCCGCGTCCTCGCGAACGTCCCTGAGGATGTTGGTGAGTTGCAGGGCGAGACCGAGGGTGTCGGCGTACTCCCCGGCGCGCTCGGCGTCGGACGCGCCCAGGCCCGAGCCGTTCACCGTGCCGAACACGCCGAGCGAGAGCCGTCCGATGGCCCCGGCGACGCAGCGGCAGTAGTTCTTCAGGTCGTCCCAGGTCTCGTAGGTCTCGCCGCGGACGTCCATCAGGACCCCGTCGATGAGTTCGTCGAGGCCGCCGAGCGGAATGGGGAAGCGGCGCGCGGCGTGTGCGAGGGCGACGGCGACGGGGTCGGTGTCGTCCTCGTCGATCTCCTCGGCGCGGATCCGCCCGAGCAGGGCGCGGGTCTCCTCCAGCCGGGCGAACTTGGCCTCGGGCGCCAGTAGGCCGTCGCCGATGTCGTCGACCCGCCGCGAGAAGGCGTACAGCGCGGACATCGCCTGCCGCTTGTCGGTCGGCAGCAGCCGGATGCCGTAGGCGAAGTTGCGCGCCTGTGAACCGGTGACGGCCTCGCAGTAGCTGTAGGCCGCCGATACCGGTGCGGACATCGCGGTCGGTGCGGACGGGTGTGTGGGGCCCTCCACGGTGGGGCTCACCCCTTTCTCGGCGCTGTGCGCAGGACGGCGGCCACCTCGCGGAGCAGGCCGCCCTTGGTGGGCTTGGGCGGGCCGGGGAGTACGTCGAAGCCGGCGGCGGTGACGGCTCGCAGGGCCGCGCGCCCCCCTCCCACGAAGCCCGCGAGCAGCAGCCGGAGTCTGCCGTGCACGCTGCCCACGAGCGGGGTGCCTTCGTTCAGCAACTCGCGTGCGCGCTCGGCTTCGAAAGCGACCAGGGCGCGTACGGACGCGCCGGCGGACGGGGCCGCGAGCTCCGCCCCGGTCACGTGGAAGCGGCGCATGTCCTCGGCGGGCAGGTAGATCCGGTCGCGGCCGAGGTCCTCTGCGACGTCCTGGATGTGTTCGACGATCTGCAGGGCGGTGCAGACGGCGTCGGAGCGGCGGATCCGTTCGGGGGTGCTGGTGCCGGTGAGGGAGAGCACCAGGCGGCCGACCGGGTTGGCGGACAGCTCGCAGTAGCCGACCAGGTCCGCGTACGTCTCGTAGCGCGCGACCAGCTGGTCCTGGCGGTTGGCCTCGATGAGTCCGAGGAACGGCTCGGGGGTCAGGCCGTGGGTGCGGACGACGGGCTGCAGGGCGAGGAGCAGCGGGTGGCGGGGCGGGCCGTCGGTGCCGCCGAACACGCGCATCAGGTCGGCCTCGAAGGCGTCGAGCATGGCGAGCCGGTCGTCGGCCGCGGCGGGGTCGAGACCGAGGAGGACGGCGTCGCGTCCGCCGGGGGCGAGGTCGCCGTCGCCGATGTCGTCGACGAGACGGGCGTACCCGTAGACGGCCGTCAGCCCGTCACGCCAGGCGCGGGGCAGGAAGGCGGGAGCGACGGGGAAGTTCTCCGCGGCCGCCTTCTTGAGGGTGGCGTTCACATGGACCGTGTCGGACGGGTGCCGGATGCCGTGCGCCGCGGTCACCGCCCGCCGCCCGGGGCGGGGACGGCCGTCGTGCCTGGGGGCCGGAGAATTCCCGTAGCCATTGCCGTCACATCTCCCGTTCTACACTGCCGACCCATTACATCCTATTTCGGACACGCCGCCCGGGGATTCCCCGGGCTGCCCCAGAGCCCTTCACCTGCGGGGAATCGTCCCCTCTTGCCGCGATTGAGGACCGCCTCAGCTTACGCTGTAGAACGCCGCGGAGCCCTCCCGGGTATTCGCTCCGCCACCGAATGTCGCCGCGAAATGCGAGAACAGACTTCGAGAACAGACTTAAGGCCCCCGCCGCGCTGAGCGGCGGGGGCCTTCGGGTGAAGCGGATAAGCGCCGTAAGTGGGCGCCGCGCGACCCGGAGGTCAGCCGTTGGTGGCCTTCTCGTATGCCGAGACGACTTCCTCGGTGGGCCCGTCCATCAGGAGCTCACCCTTCTCCAGCCACAGCACCCGGTCACAGGTGTCACGGATGGACTTGTTGTTGTGGCTCACCAGGAAGACCGTGCCGGCCTTCTGCCGCAGTTCGCGGATGCGGTCCTCGGAACGCACCTGGAAGCTGCGGTCACCGGTGGCCAGGGCCTCGTCGATCATCAGAACGTCGTGGTCCTTGGCCGCCGCGATGGAGAAGCGCAGGCGTGCCGCCATGCCGGAGGAATAGGTGCGCATCGGCAGGGAGATGAAGTCGCCCTTCTCGTTGATGCCCGAGAAGTCGACGATGCTCTGGTAACGCTGCTTGATCTGCTCGCGGCTCATACCCATCGCGAGACCGCCGAGAACGATGTTCCGCTCGCCGGTGAGGTCGTTCATCAGCGCCGCGTTCACACCCAGCAGCGAAGGCTGGCCGTCGGTGTAGACCTTGCCCTCCTCGCAGGGCAACAGGCCGGCGATGGCGCGCAGCAAGGTCGACTTGCCGGAGCCGTTGGAGCCGATGAGGCCGATCGCCTCGCCGCGGTACGCGGTGAAGGAGACCCCGCGCACGGCGTGGACCCGCCGGACGCCCGGGGCGTCGCCCTTCTTCCGGCGGATGATCTTGCTGAGCGCGGCGGTGGCCGCGCCCTTGCCGGCGCTGCCGGTGTTGACCCGGTAGACGATGTGGACGCCGTCCGCGATCACGGTGGGGACGCGCCCCTGAGTGTTGTCAGCCACGGCCGTAACGCTCCTCAGACTTCCAGAAGTACACGAAGCCACCGATGCCGATCACGACGGCCCAGCCCACGGCGAAGAGCCACACGTGCGGAGGCAGGTTGCTGCTGCCGTAGTCGTCGATCAGCGCGAACCGGATCAGGTCCATGTAGATCGCCACCGGGTTCCACAGCAGCAGGTCGCTGATCCACTGCGGCTGGTCCTCGAGGTAGATCCCGATCGGGAACATGACGCCGGAGGCGTACATCCAGGTACGCATCACGAACGGCATCAGCTGCGCCAGGTCGGGGGTCTTGGAACCCATCCGCGCGAAGATCATGGCGAGGCCGGTGTTGAAGACGAACTGCAGCGCCAGCGTCGGGACGACCAGCAGCCAGGCGAGCCGCGGGTAGTTGCCGAAGCTGATGGCGATCACGAAGACGACGATCATCGAGTACAGCAGCTGCTGGAGCTGCTGCAGCGAGAAGGACACCGGCAGGGAGGCGCGCGGGAAGTGCAGCGCCCGCACCAGACCGAGGTTCCCGGAGATCGCCCGGACACCCGCCATCACCGAGCTCTGGGTGAAGGTGAAGACGAAGATGCCCATCATCAGGAACGGGACGTAGACGCCCTTCGGCATCTCCCGGCCCGCGCCGAGGATCAGGCCGAAGATCAGCCAGTAGACGGCCGCGTTCAGCAGTGGTGTCGCCACCTGCCAGACCTGGCCGAGCTTCGCCTGGCTGTACTGCGCGACCAGCTTGGCCCTGGAGAAGGCCATGATGAAGTGGCGCCGGCCCCAGAGCTGCCGCACGTACTCGCCGAGACGGGGCCGGGCGCCGCTGACCGAGAGGCCGTACTTCCTGGCGAGCTCCGCGGAGCTCAGCCCCGCGTCTTCGGACGGCGGCCTGCTCGTGGCGAGGGCGCCGTCGTGGGTTGTGTCACTCACAAGTTGAAACTTTCGTCTTCAAGATGCGGCCAGGTGGGCATCAGGCTGGTGGCTCGAGGCCCGTGATCGCGCCATGTTCCCAGACGCGGGCTGGTCAGATGACAGGAGGTCGGCCCAGCCGGGTCAACCGCCAGACCGTACGCCATCTCATCGGGCGGCGGGGTCCGCAGGGAGTGGTCCATCCCTCCCGGAAACCACCGAACCAGGCCTTGAGCGCCGGTACCGACGGCCTGCGTACGAGCGTCAGCAGGAGCCAGACGCCCAGGTAGACCGGGACCAGCGGGGCGGGCAGGTTTCGGCGGGCGAGCCACACCCGGTTACGAGCCACCATACGGTGGTAGACGGCGTGCCGGGAGGGGGCGGTTGTCGGGTGCAGCAGCACCATGTCCGACCGGTAGTCGATCAACCACCCTGCGTCGAGCGCCCGCCAGGCCAGATCGGTCTCCTCGTGCGCGTAGAAGAACTCCCCCGGCAGTGCGCCGACCTGCTCGAACACCGTCGTGCGGACGGCGTTGGCGCCGCCCAGGAAGGTGGTCACGCGGGAGGAGCGCATCGGGTCGGAGGCGCGCAGCCGGGGCACGTGCCGGCGCTGGGTCTCACCGGTGTCCGGGTCGGCGATCCGGAAGCTGATGATCCCGAGCCGGGGGTCCTCGGCGAAGGCCTGCCGGCACAGCTCGGCGGTGTCGGTGCGCTCCAGCAGACCGTCGTCGTCCAGGAAGAGCAGCACGTCCACGTCGCGGCCACCGGGGCCGAAGGCCTCGATGCCGACGTTGCGTCCGCCCGGGATGCCCAGGTTCTCCGGCAGGCCGATGCTGCGGACGCCCTCGGGCAGGCCGGTGACCTGCACGCCCTGGCCCACGACGACCACGTCGACGGGGGCGCCGTCCTGGCGGGCCACCGAGTCGAGGAGCGCCTTGAGCTCGTCGGGCCGGTTGCCCATGGTGATGATGACGGCGCCCAGCCGCATCGGGGCGCTCACTTGAGCCTGCTGGAGGCCAGGACCGACACCAGGTGCAGCACCGTCTGCAGCATCGCGATGGCGGCGAGCACGGCGACGCCGATCCGGGACCAGTACAGGTCGCCCCGGACCTGGTCCGCGATCGCCAGCACCAGGATGAGCAGCGAGGCCTCGATGCCCAGGATCAGGCGGTGGAACTTCAGCGCGGCGGCGGCCCGGCGGGCGAGCGCCATGCCGGACGAGCGCGGCTCGGAGGCGGCCTCCTTGACCGGCTCCTTGCCGACCTGGTGGCGGGCGACGCCGACCAGGTCGGTCTCGGCCTTGATCAGGATCGCGCCGAGCGCCGCGAGGGTGCCCAGGAAGGCCCACAGCCAGTCGATGCGCCCGGTGCCCCACAGGTCCGCGGCGCGCAGGCCGAAGCCGACCAGGACGGCCGCGTCGCACAGGTAGGCGCCGACGCGGTCCAGGTACACGCCGGAGAGCGAGAACTGCTTCTTCCAGCGGGCGACCTCTCCGTCGACGCAGTCGAGCAGCAGGTACAGCTGGACCGCCACGACGCCGAGGACGGCGCCCAGGACGCCCGGCACCAGCAGGGCCGGGAGGGCGAGGACACCGGCCACGGTCATCACGTAGGTCAACTGGTTGGGCGTGACCTTGGTGGTGACCAGGTAACGGGTGATGCGCAGGGAGATCTCGCGCATGTAGAGGCGCCCGCCCCAGTGCTCGCCACTGCGCCGGTCCTTCACGCCCGCCGGGTGCACGACGGGCCTCAGTTCAGCTACGGATGGTCTTGGCATAGTCGGCGTAAGCGTCCCTGATCTCGGCTGCGGACAGGTTGAGGTGCTCCAGGATCGTGAAGCGTCCCGGGCGGGTCTGGGGGGCGTACTCGACGGCCGCGACGAACTCGTCGACGCTGAAGCCGATCTCCTCGGGCCCGACGGGCAGGCCGTGCCGGCGCAGCACCTCGACGAAGAGGCCCGACTGCTCGGCGGCCCCGCGCAGGTGCATCGCGAAGGCGGCGCCGATGCCGACCTGCTCGCCGTGGAGCGCGGAGCGTCCCGGATGCAGCAGGTCGAAGGCGTGGCTGATCTCGTGGCAGGCGCCGGACGACGGACGGGAGTCCCCGCTGATCGACATGGCGATGCCGGAGAGCACGAGCGCCTCGGAGAGCACGGTGAGGAACTCGTCGTCGCCGCATCCGCCGGGGTGGCGCAGCACGGACTCGCCGGCGGTACGGGCCATGGCGGCGGCCAGGCCGTCGACGGGCTCGCCGGTGATCTTGTGCGAGAGCTCCCAGTCGGCGATCGCCGAGATGTTGGAGATCGCGTCACCGATGCCGGCGCGGATGAACCGCACCGGGGCTTCCTTGATCACGTCGAGGTCGATCACCATGGCGATCGGGGTGGGCACGCCGTAGGAACCACGGCCGTTGTCGTTGTCCAGGATGGACACCGGCGAGCAGATGCCGTCGTGCGAGAGGTTGGTGGCGACGGCCACCATGGGCAGCCCGACCCGCGCCGCGGCGTACTTGGCCACGTCGATGATCTTGCCGCCGCCCAGGCCCACGACGGCGTCGTAGCGGCGGCCCTTTATGTCGTCGGCCAGCTTGACCGCGGAGTCGATGGTGCCGTCGACGACCGCGTACCAGTCGGCGTGCGGCAGTACGGGCTCCAGCTTGGCGCGCAGCGCCACGCCGGAGCCTCCGCTGATCGCGATGGCCAGCTTGCCGGAGGCGGAGATCCGCTGGTCGGCCAGGAGGCCGGCCAGGTCGTCCATCGCCCCGCGACTGATGTCGACGACGACGGGCGAGGGGATGAGCCTCGTCAGTACTGGCATGCGATCGTCCGGCCCTTGGCGAGGTCGTCGTGGTTGTCGATCTCGACCCACTTGACGTCGCCGATGGGGGCCACGTCGATGGTGAAGCCGTCGTTGACGAGCTGCTGGTAGCCGTCCTCGTAGTAGAGGTCGGGGTCGCGCTCGAAGGTGGTCTTCAGGGCCTCGGCGAGCTGCTCGGCGGCCTCGGGCTCGATGAGGGTGACACCGATGTACTCGCCGGTGGCGTCGGCGGGGTCCATCAGCTTGGTGATCTTCTGGACGCCCTTGCCGTCGGCGGTGACGACCTTCATCTCCTCGTCGGCCAGGTTCTTGACCGTGTCGAGGGCGAGGATGATCTTCTGGCCGTTGCCGCGGGCGGCGAGCAGGGTGCGCTCGACCGAGACCGGGTGGACGGTGTCGCCGTTGGCGAGGATCACACCCTGCTTGAGGACGTCACGCGCGCACCACAGGGAGTAGGCGTTGTTCCACTCCTCGGCCTTGTCGTTGTCGATCAGCGTGATCTTGACGCCGTACTTGGCCTCCAGGGCCTCCCGGCGCGCGTACACGGCTTCCTTGCGGTAGCCGACGACGATGGCGACCTCGGTCAGCCCGACCTCGGCGAAGTTGCCCAGGGTCAGGTCGAGAACCGTCAGGCTCTCCTCGTCACCCTCGGGGCCGACGGGCACGAGCGCCTTGGGCAGGGTGTCGGTGTAGGGACGCAGACGGCGTCCGGCACCGGCAGCGAGTACAAGGCCGATCATGCTGGTTCTCCTTCGTCATGTACGGCGGGTGCTCCGGAGGAGACCCAGAACCGGATGCTCTCCACGAGCACCACGAGTGCCACGAACACGGCCGTGGCCGTGAGCGCGACGGGGAAGTCCGTTTCGCGCGATACGAGGACGGCCGCGAGGACCGTGATCAGCAGGACCCGGCCTTCGTGGCCGCCGATCGTCCGCACCAGCCAGTGCGGGGGCGCGCCGGTGCCACCGCGAATGCGGTACACCGTGTCGTAGTGATGGTAGGCGACCGCCGCGATCAGGCCGAATGCCGCCGGAAGGGCGCCGGGGACGTCCGCCTTCGCGGCGAGCGCCAGGACCGTGACGTACTCGGCCGCCCGGAACAGCGGCGGGATCAGCCAGTCCAGTGCGCCCTTGAGGGGCGCGGCGACGGCGAGGCCGGCGGCCATGACATAGATCACCGCTACGGCGATCAGCCGCGGGTCGCCGAACGGCAGGAACACGGCCCCCGCGATCATCACCAGCGCACCCAGGGCCGCCACGTACACGGAGCCGAAGGAGCCGGCGCGCCCGCGCAGCAGACGGGCCTGCACCTCGGCGAGCGGGCCGGAGTCGGCCAGGTCGGCGAGGGCCCGGGCCGCCCGGTCGGTGCGGGTGGCCTTGCGCGTCAGCGAGCGCAGGACCCGCCCGGCGGTGGTGTAGAGCGCGCCGAAGGCGCAGCCGACGAGCAGGGCGTAGAAGACGATCCGGGGGGTGGTGAAGGCGGTCAGGACCGCGATCATCGCCCAGCGCTCACCGATCGGAAGGATGATCATCCGGCGGATCCACACGGTCCAGCCGACGCTGTCGAGCCGGTCGGAGAGGGCGGCCGTGGGGCTGGTGTTGGCGGTGGCGTCGTGGTTGGCCTCGTTGAAGGAGAAGTCCACGACGTGCCGGCAGGTCATGAGGATCATGGAGCCGACGGCCAGGGCCCAGACGTCGTCGCCGTTCCTGGCGGCGCCGAGCGCGAGGCCGGCGTAGAAGGAGTACTCCTTCGCGCGGTCGAAGGTGGCGTCGAGCCAGGCGCCCATCGTCGAGTACTGGAGCGAGTAACGGGCGAGCTGCCCGTCGGTGCAGTCCAGTACGAAGGAGACGAGGAGCAGCACACCGGCCGCGACGTATCCCCAGCGCTCGCCGGTGGCCGCGCAGCCGGCCGCGATCAGGGCGGTGATCAGCGAGGCCGTGGTGACCTGGTTCGGGGTCAGGCCGCGGCGCGCGCACCAGCGGGCGATGTAGCGCGAGTACGGGCTGATGCAGAAGGTGGTGAAGAAGCCGTCGCGGGACTTCACCGCGGTCCGCAGGCGTACGGCCTCGTCGTCGACGGCGGCGACGGCGGCGGTCGCCGCGGCACGCTCCGCCTGGCCGGCGGGGACGGTGGCGACGAGCGTGCCCAGTTCGGGGCGCTGGACGGTGGTACCGGCGGACTCGACCGCGGCGGCGAGCCGGTCGGCGTACGGGCCGCGGTCTCCGGTCTCCGAGGCGGCGACGGCGGCGGCCTTGTCGAGGGCCTCGCGGGCGCCGGCCTGGACGGCGAGGGCACCGGTGACGGCGCAGGCGTCGAAGCGCGGGTCGGTCAGCGCGAGGCGGAGCGCGTGCACGTGCCCGACGAAGGCGCTGTCCACGACGGCCACCCGCTGGTCGGCGGGTACGCCGGCCAGTGCGGCGGCGGCGTCCCTGGGACCGGTGGCCGGGCGGACGTCGAAGCCGAGGGAGCGCAGCTCGTCCGCGAGCGGCGATCCGGGGACCGGCAGGCCGGTGAGGATGACGGTCGGCAGACGAACTCACTCCTTGTAACGGATTCCGAACGCGCGCCTCATGGGGGCGGCGGCACGTCGGCAGAGGCTATCGGATGAATGGAAGCAGGGGTTCACCACCCGTTTACGCCCTGATAAGCCGAATATCCGGGCTCCGGGCCGGGTTGCGATCATCATTGACGATCACGGCGCGGTACCACAAACGGCCCGGATGTTACGGTGGGCACGCCCCTGAACGTGTCGAGTGGAAAGAGGTGGGTTGATGACCGTCGTAGTGGTCGCGGCCATGCGCAGCGAACTCCGGTGCATCTCCCCTTCCTTCCGGGCATCCGGCCGGGCCTGATCACACAGCTGGGCCTCGTCGGCCGGAGCCCCCGTTCCAAGGGTTCACGTTGACCGACAGCACTACCTTCAGCGACGGCGCCGACTCCAGCGGCATCGACGATTTCACGCACGCCTTCTTCGCCCTGCACCACGGCCTGCCCCGGCAGGCTCCGGGGTCGGACGCGAGCACCCGCCACCTTCTCTCCCTGTGCGGACCGCTGCCCGAGCGGCCGCGCGTCCTCGACCTGGGCTGCGGCCCGGGCCGCAGCGCCCTGCTGCTCGCCGCCGAGGCGGGCGCACCGGGCACGGGCGGCGCCGAGGTGACCGCCCTCGACCTGCACGCCCCCTTCCTCGACGAGCTCCGGGCGGCCGCCGCGGCCCGCGGGCTCGCCGACCGCGTCCGCACCGTCGAGGGGGACATGGGCGCCCTCCCGGGCGAGGGCTTCGAGGACGGCTCCTTCGACCTCGTCTGGGCGGAGGGCTCCGCCTACATCCTCGGCTTCGACGCCGCGCTCGCGCGGTGGAAGCGGCTGCTCGCCCCGGGCGGCACCCTCGTCCTGACCGAGTGCCAGTGGACGGTCCCGGAGCCGTCCGCCGGCGCCCGGGCCTTCTGGGACCCGCACTACGCGCTGCGCACCACCGCCGGCAACCTCGCGGCCGCCCAGGCCGCCGGGTACCGGGTGCTCGGCGTGCACGACCTGCCCGACTCCGACTGGGCCGAGTACTACGGCCCGCTCGCCGAGCGGGTCCGTACCCTCGCCGGAACCGGCGGCCCCGCGATGGCGGGGGCGCTGGCCTCGACGCGCGAGGAGCTCGACGCACGGGCCCGCCACGGGCACGAGTACGGGTACACGGGCTACGTCTTGCGTCCGGTGACCGCCGGGGACGGCGACGCCTGGCCCGCCCGCCCGGAGACTGCGGCCGACGCGGCCGCCGTACGGGAGGTCAACCTGGCGGCGTTCGAGACCCCGCTGGAGGCCGACCTCGTGGACGCGCTCCGCACGCACGACTCCTGGCTGCCCGGACTGTCGTACGTGGCCGAAGGCCCGGACGGGTCGGTGGCGGCGCACGCGCTGCTCACCCGGTGCGAGGTCGACGGCGCCCCGGCGCTCGCCCTGGCCCCGGTTGCCGCGGACCCCGGGCTGCAGCGCTCGGGCGCGGGCAGCTCCGTTGTACGGGCCCTGCTCGCGGCGGCCCGGGAGTGCGGGGAGTCACTGGTCCTGGTCCTGGGGCACCCGGCGTACTACCCGCGCTTCGGTTTCGTGCCGGCCTCCCGTTTCGGGATCCGGGCGCCCTTCGAGGTCCCGGACGAGGCCCTGATGGCGCTGGTACTGGATGATTCCGTTCCGGTGCCCGCGGGAACGATCACGTACCCGGCCCCGTTCGGCGTCTGACACGTGGTGTGATCCGCCCCCTAGCACGCGCCGGGGGGCGGACATGCGCGGATCTCCGAAGTGGGGACAAGCCGCTTTTGTACGGCAGACTGAAGGCCGAAGTCCGAAGCGAAGGATGGGTATGCCGACCACACCAGCCACCGCCGCGAACAGCGCGTCCAACGGCACCGGTACTCAAGAACCGATCATGCTCGAACTGGTCGACGAGTCCGGCAACACCATCGGCACGGCGGAGAAGCTCTCCGCCCATCAGGCGCCCGGGCAGTTGCACCGGGCGTTCTCCGTGTTCCTCTTCGACGAGCAGGGCCGTCTGCTGCTCCAGCAGCGGGCCCTCGGGAAGTACCACTCCCCCGGCGTCTGGTCGAACACCTGTTGCGGTCACCCCTACCCCGGGGAGTCGCCGTTCGCGGCCGCGGCCCGGCGGACCCATGAGGAGCTGGGGCTGTCTCCCTCGCTGCTCGCGCAGGCGGGGACGGTGCGCTACAACCACCCGGACCCCGCGTCGGGTCTCGTGGAGCAGGAGTTCAATCACCTGTTCGTGGGACTCGCGCAGGCCACCGTGCGGCCGGATCCGGAGGAAGTCGAGGACACCGCCTTCGTCACCGCCGGGGAACTGGCGAAGCGGCACGCCGAAGTGCCGTTCTCGGCCTGGTTCATGACCGTACTGGACGCGGCGCGGCCCGCGATCCGCGAGCTGACCGGCGACGCGGCGGGCTGGTAGCCCGTACGCCGTCCCGCCGGGCGGCGGTCCCGCCGCCTCGCCGACCGCCGCTCAGCCGGCGGTCGGCGGGGCGGTGAGCGGGGCGGTGAGCGGCAGCGCCGCCCAGATCACCTTGCCGCCGGTCGAGGTGTGCTCGACGTCGCAGACCCCGCCGGCCTCCAGCGTGATCTCCCGCACCAGCAGCAGGCCCCGGCCGCCGGTCTGGCCGAAGTCGGCCTCCAGCGCCTTGGGCCGGTAGGGGTGGTTGTCCTCCACGGCCACCCGTACCCACGAGCGTCCGATCGCGACCTCGACCGCGACCTCCGGTGAGAGCAGGGCGGCGTGCCGGACCGAGTTCGTCACCAGTTCGGAGACGATCAGGAGCAGCGAGTACACCAGGTCCTGGTGGGCCGGCACCCCCTGGCGCCCGAGCAGGTCCCGGACCGCACGGCGGGCCTGCGGAACGGATTCTTCAACGGCGGGCGCGGTGAACCTCCACACTCCCTCGTAGGCGAGGGGGTCGGCCGGAGCCTCCACCTCACCCTCCTTGGCTGGCGGGACGCTCCCGCTGACATCCATCTTCCGACCCCCGTCTTCACGCTCGATCGTCTCCACGCGACAAGAGTGGGGAACGGGCTGGTCCGGACCGGACTGCTGACCAGAAGTCAGCGCCTATAGGGCACTTTCTGACCACTGGCGTATGACAGAGTCAGTTGTTCGACTGTTCCTGATCTTCTGTCGGACGCTTCGCGGTCGCCTCGCCCGCCTCCTGCGCCCTGTCCGCCTCCGCGGCGCCCTCGTCCTCCCTGACCAACCCCAGGATGCGCCGGGCCCCCATGCCCATGGCCACCAGACTCAGACCGTCGAACAGCAGGGCGAGGGAGAAGAAGGTTCCGATCACGTACAGACTGTTGCCGGGCCAGTTGGAGAGGATCAGGAACCCCAGCAGGAGCCCGAAGGCGCCCTGGACGATCGCGAGCCCGAAGTGGGAACCGCGCACCACCAGCGCTCCGACCAGCCGGAACAGCCCGCCGACGAGGAAGAGCAGCGCGGCGAACATGGTCAGCGCCTCGGCGCTCGCCTCGGGACGGCGCAGGATCACGAAGCCCGCCGCGAGGTTGATCGCGGCGACGACCACGGCGAGCCAGAAGTAGTTGCTCTTGCGCGACTGCACGGCCTGCACCAGGCCCACCGCACCGCCGATCAGCAACAGCCAGCCGAAGAGGAACATCGACGTGAGCGTGGCCACGCCCGTGTAGACCAGGCCGACCAGACCGGCCAGCACCAGCACCACCCCGAGCGCTGCCATCAGCGCGAAACTGCGGCGGAGCTTCTGCTTCTCCCGCTGCGGCTCCGGGCCCCCGACCCTGGCTCCGGTACGGTCTGCACCGTCTGCGCCCATGGGCGTGCCACCTCCTCGCACCCCCGACGGACTCCCTTGATCATAGGTATGACCGCCCGGGATAGCATCCGGCGCATGGACGCAGCCCTGGACGCAACCCTCCTGCACACGGTCGCCGACGGGGTGGCCACCGTCGTCATCTCGCACCCCGCCAAGCGCAATGCCATGACCGCCGCCATGTGGCGGGCGCTCCCGGAGCTGCTGACGGGCCTGGCCGACGACCGGGCCGTACGGGTACTGGTGCTGACCGGGGCCGGACCGACCTTCTGCGCGGGCGCCGACATCTCCTCGCTGACCGGGGACGCCGGGGAGGACGACCCGCGGGCCCTCGCCGTGGCCGCCGAGGAGGCCCTGGCCGCCTTCCCCAAGCCCACGCTGGCGGCGATCCGCGGCTTCTGCGTGGGCGGCGGCAGCCAGCTGGCGGCGGCCTGCGATCTGCGCTTCGCCGAGGAGGGCGCCTCCTTCGGCGTGACCCCGGCCAAGCTGGGCATCGTCTACCCGGCCTCCTCCACCCGCAGGCTCACCGCCCTGGTCGGCCCCGCGTGGGCCAAGTACCTCCTCTTCTCCGCGGAGCTGATCGGCGCGGAGACGGCGCTGCGCGCCGGATTCCTGAACGAGCTGCTGCCGGCCGGGCAACTGGACAAGCGGGTGGCCGAGTTCACCCGGATCCTGACCTCGCGCTCGCAGCTGACGCAGGCGGCGGCCAAGGAGTTCACGGACGGCCGGACCGACCGGGACGCCCGCTGGGAGGACCAGGCCGCCGGAAGCGAGGACACCGCGGAGGGGATCGCCGCCTTCCTGGAACGCCGGGCTCCGCGCTTCACGTGGACCACCTCGGGCTGAACACGTGCTGCGGCCCGGCGACCGCACGGCGTGACGGGAGGGCTGCGCCAGCCGGGGCAGGGCCCGCGCGCGGATAGGATCGGCACATCATGACTGCAACCCTCGTCGCCAAGAAGCTCACCGCCGCGCACGGTGAGCGCACGCTCTTCGCCGATCTCGACCTCGTCGTCGCCCCCGGCGACGTCATCGGCCTCGTCGGCGTGAACGGCGCCGGGAAGTCCACCCTGCTGCGGCTGCTCGCCGGGCTGGACACCCCCGAGACCGGGGAGCTGCGGCTCTCCCCGCCCGGCGCGGCCGTCGGCCACCTCCCTCAGGAGCCGGAGCGCCGGACGCAGGAGTCGGTCCGGGAGTTCCTGGCCCGCCGTACGGGTGTGGCCACCGCCCAGGCCGAGCTCGACGAGGCGACGCAGGGCCTGGTGGACGGAACACCGGGCGCGGACGACGCGTACGCGACCGCGCTGGACCAGTGGCTGAACCTCGGCGGCGCCGACCTCGACGAGCGGGCCCAGGAGGTCGCCGACGACCTCGGCCTCGCCGTCGGCCTCGACCTGCCCATGACCGCGCTCTCCGGCGGCCAGGCGGCCCGCGCGGGCCTCGCCTCGCTCCTCCTCTCCCGCTACGACGTCTTCCTGCTCGACGAGCCCACCAACGACCTGGACCTGGACGGTCTGGAGCGGCTGGAGCGGTTCGTCAAGGGGCTGCGCGCCGGCACGGTCGTGATCAGCCACGACCGCGAGTTCCTGGCCCGGACGGTCACCAAGGTCCTCGAACTCGACCTCGCCCAGCAGCAGATCAACCTCTACGGCGGCGGCTACGACTCCTACCTGGAGGAGCGCGAGCGCGCCCGCGACCACGCCCGCGAGGAGTTCGAGGAGTACGCGGGCAAGCGGTCCGCACTCGAGGGCCGGGCCCAGATGCAGCGCAACTGGATGGACAAGGGCGTGCGCAACGCCCGCCGCAAGGCCACCGACAACGACAAGATCGGCAAGAACCTGCGCGGCGAGTCGAGCGAGAAGCAGGCCGCCAAGGCCCGCCAGACCGCGCGGGCGATCGAGCGGCTGGAGGTCGTCGACGAGCCCCGCAAGGAGTGGGAGCTGCGGATGGAGATCGCCACGGCCCCGCGCTCCGGCGCGGTGGTGGCGACCCTGCGCGAGGCGGCCGTCCGGCGCGGGGACTTCTCCTTCGGCCCGGCCAGCCTGCAGATCGACTGGGCGGACCGGGTGGCGATCACCGGGGCCAACGGCGCCGGCAAGTCCACCCTCCTCGCGGTCCTGCTGGGCCGGCTGGTCCCGGACTCCGGCTCGGCCACCCTCGGCTCCGGCGTTCTGGTCGGCGAGGTGGACCAGGCGCGCGGCCTGTTCCTCGGCGACGAACCGCTCCTCGAAGCCTTCTGCGCGGCGGTCCCCGACACCGAGCCGGCCGAGGTCCGCACCCTGCTGGCCAAGTTCGGCCTCAAGGCGGCCCACGTCCTGCGCCCGGCGGCCACCCTCTCCCCCGGCGAGCGCACCCGCGCCGCACTGGCCCTGCTCCAGGGCCGCGGGGTGAACCTGCTGGTCCTGGACGAACCGACCAACCACCTCGACCTCCCGGCGATCGAGCAGCTGGAGTCCGCCCTCGACGCCTACGAGGGCACCCTCCTCCTGGTCACCCACGACCGCCGCATGCTGGACGCGGTACACGTGACCCGCCGCCTGGAGGTCTCCGCCGGCAAGGTCGTCGAGCTCTAGTCCCCGCGCCTGCAGGTCAGGCGCTCCACCTGACCGGACGGGAAGCCGTCGTGGATCTCCCTGCCGTTGACGACGAGCAGGGAGCCGCCCGCGCCGCACAGCCCGCTCTCCGTCACGGCCCCCGGGCTACTCCATCGGCGCTCGCCGCTTGCGGGCCATCCGGGCCGCGACGAACGTGCGCGGCAGGTGGCGGACGGCGAGGGCGTAGGCGCGGTAGCGGCGGCCGGTGATGCTGACCGGGCGCCGCAGGGCCAGGTCCTTCAGCGCCTGTGCGACCACCGCCTCCGGCTCCAGCCACACCGCGTCGCGCAGCGCGCTGACGTCCATCCCGGCGCGCTCCTGGAACTCGGTGCGGGTGAAGCCGGGGACCACGGCCAGCACCCGGACCCCGTACGGCGCCATGTCCACCCGGAGCGACTCGCTGAACGCGGTGATCCAGGCCTTGGCGGCACCGTAGGTCCCGGTCGGCAGGAGGCCCGCCACCGAGGAGACGTTGAGGACCGCGCCCCGGCGGCGTGTGCGCAAGCCGGGCAGGACGGCGTGGGTGAGCCGGAGCGGGACCTTGACCAGCAGGTCGAGCATCCGCTCCTCGTCCTCGACCGGGCTGTACGGGAAGGGTGCGGGCAGTCCGAAGCCCGCGTTGTTGACCAGGATGTCCACGGGCCTGGCCGGGTCGGCGAGCCGTTCGGCGACGGCCGCGCAGTCCGCCGCGTCCAGCAGGTCGGCGGGCAGCACCTCGGACACGGCGCCGTACTCCCGGGCCAGTTCGGCGGCGACGGCGTCGAGGCGGTCCTTGTCACGGGCGACGAGAACCAGGTCGCAGCCCTTGGCCGCGAAGCCGCGGGCGAAGGCCGCGCCCAGTCCGGCGCTGGCCCCGGTGATCAGTACGGTGGTCGCTGAAGTCGTCAAAGCGGGTTCACTTCCTTGTGGTGACGGGCGAGGCGTACGCCTGGGCGACGTCGACGAGGAACCGGGCCTCGTCCGCCAGGTCCCCGCCCTCCTGCGAGGTGTGGATCGCGGCGGGCAGTTCCAGCGCGGCCGCCTCGCCCGGCCGTCCGGGCGCTCCGTCGAGCTTCGCCTGCCGCGCGTCCTTCAGTACGCGGGCCAGTGCGGCGGCGGTGGCCCGCTGCTCGGGGACCCCGTGCCCGGCGACCCGGCCGCGGGCCTCCTCGAGGGCGCCCGGGGCGACGTACTCGCCCAGGATCAGGATCGCGTCGCGCGTCTCGATGACCTTGCGGTACACGAGCAGGTTGCGCGGGACCGGCGGCCACAGCAGCTCCACCGTCCGGCCGGCCCGTGGTTTGTTGAGGGCCACGTGCGGGACCGCCTCGACCAGGTCGCGCCACAGCGGCCACAGCCGCCAGGCGGTGGCGATGTCGGCGCAGGTGCGGCGGAGGGTGAACAGGGTGGGCACGAGGATCGCGGCGGCGCGCAGCAGGCCGTGCAGGTTCATCATGAGCGGGAGGGCGGGCATCGCCCAGGTGCTGCCGAACAGGGCCTTGAGGAGGTACGCCAGCCAGAACAGTCCGGCGAGAGCGGTGCCGAGGCCGAACAGCCGCAGCCCGGCGGCCAGGCCCCGGCTCTCGGTGCGGCGGCTGTAGCGCCAGCACAGCGCCACGCAGACGGTGTTGGCGACCACGTGTGCGCAGATCAGCACCAGCCAGTAGGCGAGGGAGGGCACCGGGTCGCCGACCGGCGGCATGGTGTGCGTGCCGTGGCCGGGCGCGGCCCCGTCCAGGGCGACGAGCACGCCGAGCCAGGCCACGGTGGCGATGCAGGAGGCGAGTTGGAGGCGGCGGCCGCGGGTGGTGGCGGCCACGAAGTAGAGGACGGCACCAGCCGACAGCACCCCGATGAGGTTGCGGACGAGGCCGATGGTGTGGGCGTAGCCCGGGCCGCGCTCCATCGCGTACGAGACGACGTCCGGGAGGTTCAGGGTCATCGCGGCGGCGGCGGTGGCGACGGCCAGCCACAGGCCGCGCTGCTGGGGGGAGCGCAGGGCGCCGGGGGCGCGGAGCAGGACCGCGATCCACAGGCACACCACGCTGGGGAGGGCGAGCCAGTTGCCGAAGTCCGTCAGGTCAGCTGCCATCGTTGCCCCGCTCGTATCCCATGGCGGACTCCAGCCGGGCCAGGGTGCCGCGTTCGCTGCCCGCGGACCGCGGACCGGCGTTCGCCGTGCGGATGCGGATCATGCTGGCGAGCATCTCCGCCTCCTGTTCCTGGCGGGTGGTGTAGTTGGTGCGCCCGAGGACGACGGGGGCGTGTCCGTCGCTCTCCTCCCCCTCCAGGGAGTGGTGGCCGAAGAGGATGTGGCCGAGCTCGTGGAGGACGATGTGCTCCCGGTGCAGCGGGGTGGTCTGCGCCTCGTAGAAGACGTAGTCGACGCTGGCCGTGCCCACCCACAATCCGCAGACTCCGGACTCCGCCGCCTCCTTGGGGAGCGGATGGAGCCGGATGGGGCGGCCGCGCCGCTCGGCTATCCGTTGACAGAGGGCATCGAGGGAGAACGGGTGGGTCAGATCCAGATGGCTGAGAATCTGCTCGCACCTTTTGCGGATGCTGAGTTGCCGGTGGGGCATGTGATCCCTCTTCGGACCCTTTCCGGGGCAACGGTGGTAGGCGTGTGTGGGCATGGGCATGACGTCCTGTGCCTTCGAGGCGGCCTCGGGGAATGCGGTCCTGAGGGGAAAACGCGGAAGCCCGTCCGCCGAGTGACGAACGGGCGTTCCACCATGCCTACAGATCTTGTACGGGGGTTGGCAAGGCAAGTCCCCTGGTGGGGAACCTATTCGGCCATCCGGTACGAGGACCTCACACGCCGGGTGGCTGCAACACGCCCTTGACGGCCGCTACCGCTTGCGTCGCTCCTCGGGGGCGGCGGTGAGGCCCGCACGGCGCAGGGCGTCGGCCATCGCGCTGTTGGCGGGGGCGGGGGCGCTGCCGCCGCCCTGACGCCGTCCCTGGCCGCCCTGGCCGCGCTCGCCCTGGCCCTGGCCGCCCTGGTTGCGGCCGCCCTGGCCCTGGCCCTGACCTTGGTTGCGGCCGCCCTCGCGGGCGCCGGCCCCACCGCGCTGCTGCGGCGGACGGCCACCGGCGCCGCCGCCCCGCCGGTCCTCGCGCTGCCTGGGGGCGCCCGCGCCGCGCTCGGCCCCGGCCTCGTCCTCCAGCCGCAGGGTGAGCGAGATCCGCTTGCGCGGGATGTCCACGTCCATGACCTTCACCCGGACGATGTCACCCGGCTTGACCACGTCCCGGGGGTCCTTGACGAAGTTCTTCGACAGCGCCGAGACGTGCGCCAGCCCGTCCTGGTGGACGCCGATGTCGATGAAGGCGCCGAAGGCGGCCACGTTGGTGACCACTCCCTCGAGGATCATCCCCGGGGCCAGGTCACCGATCTTCTCCACGCCCTCCTTGAAGGTGGCCGTCTTGAAGGCGGGGCGCGGGTCGCGGCCCGGCTTCTCCAGCTCGCGCAGGATGTCCGTGACGGTCGGCAGACCGAAGGCCTCGGTGACGAACTGCTCGGGGCGCAGGGAGCGCAGCACGTCGCTGTTGCCGATGAGGGCCGCCACCTCGCTGCCCGCCGTCTTGGCCATGCCGCGGACCACCGGATAGGCCTCGGGGTGCACGCTGGAGAAGTCCAGCGGGTCGTCGCCGCCGCGGATCCGCAGGAAGCCCGCGCACTGCTCGTAGGCCTTCGGGCCGAGCCGGGCCACGTCCTTGAGGCCCTTGCGGCTGCGGAAGGGGCCGTTGACGTCGCGGTGGGCCACGATGTTCTCGGCGAGACCGCCGCTGATGCCCGACACGCGCGAAAGCAACGGCGCGGAGGCGGTGTTGACGTCCACGCCGACGCCGTTCACACAGTCCTCGACGACCGCGTCGAGCGAGCGCGAGAGCTTCACCTCGGACAGGTCGTGCTGGTACTGGCCGACGCCGATCGACTTCGGGTCGATCTTGACCAGCTCGGCGAGCGGGTCCTGCAGGCGGCGGGCGATGGAGACGGCGCCGCGCAGCGACACGTCCATGTCCGGCAGTTCCTGCGAGGCGAAGGCGGAGGCCGAGTACACGGAGGCGCCCGCCTCCGAGACCATCACCTTGGTGAGTTTCAGCTCGGGGTGGCGCGTGATGAGGTCCCCGGCGAGCTTGTCGGTCTCGCGGGAGGCCGTGCCGTTGCCGATCGCGACCAGCTCGACCGCGTGCACCTCGGCCAGGCGGGCCAGCTTGGCGAGGGACTCGTCCCACTTGTTGGCGGGCACGTGCGGGTAGATCACGTCCGTGGCCACGACCTTGCCGGTCGCGTCCACGACGGCGACCTTCACACCGGTACGGAACCCCGGGTCCAGGCCGAGCGTCGCCCGGGTGCCGGCGGGCGCCGCGAGCAGCAGGTCGCGCAGGTTCGACGCGAAGACCCGTACGGCCTCGTCCTCGGCCGCCTGGCGCAGCCGCATCCGCAGGTCGATGCCGAGGTGCACCTGGATCTTCGTACGCCAGGCCCAGCGGACCGTGTCGGCCAGCCACTTGTCGCCGGGGCGGCCGCGGTCTCCGATGCCGAAGCGGCGGGCGATCATGCCCTCGTACGTGGACGGGCCGGGGGTCGCCGTGTCTTCGGGGTGCTCCGGCTCCAGGGTGAGGTCGAGGACGTCCTCCTTCTCGCCTCGCAGCATGGCGAGGACGCGGTGCGAGGGCAGGGCGGTGAACGGCTCGGCGAAGTCGAAGTAGTCGGCGAACTTGGCGCCGGCCTCCTCCTTGCCCTCGCGGACCTTCGCCGCCACCCGGCCGCGGCCCCACATGCGCTCGCGCAGTTCGCCGATCAGGTCGGCGTCCTCGCCGAACCGCTCGGTGAGGATGGCCCGGGCGCCCTCCAGGGCCGCGGCGGCGTCGGCCACGCCCTTGCCGGCGTCGACGAACGCGGCCGCGGCGGCGGCCGGTTCGACCGACGGATCGGCCAGCAGGCCCTCGGCGAGCGGCTCCAGACCGGCCTCGCGGGCGATCTGCGCCTTGGTGCGGCGCTTGGGCTTGAAGGGCAGGTAGATGTCCTCCAGCCGGGCCTTGGTGTCGGCCGCGGCGATCCGCGCCGCCAGTTCGTCGGTGAGCTTGCCCTGCTCCCGCACGGAGTCCAGGACCGCCGCGCGGCGGTCCTCCAGCTCGCGCAGATACCGCAGCCGCTCCTCGAGGGTGCGCAGCTGGGCGTCGTCGAGCATCTCGGTCGCTTCCTTGCGGTAGCGCGCGATGAACGGCACGGTGGAGCCGCCGTCGAGCAGCTCGACGGCGGCCTTGACCTGCCGCTCCCGTACGCCGAGCTCCTCGGCGATCCTGCCTTCGATGGACGTCGTCACGATCGGGTCCCGCCTGCCTTCGTTTGCACTGGAAGGCTGCCAATTGTGGCAGGTGGCGGTGACGGACGGCGGGAACCCTGCTCATCCGGGCCGGCGGATCGCGGAGACGAACACGATCCACACGCACGACGAGCACTGAGCCACGTCCCGTCAGCGGGCGGCGGCGCGCCAACGGGCCCGCGCCGCCCGCGCGATGGGCAGGTACCGCAGCCGCTCCGGCAGCAGCGGTACGAGGATCCGCACGGCCGTGCTGAACCGCCGGAGCCTGCGCTCCTGGGCCGGGCTCCACTCCAGCCCGATCGCGGCGCGGGCCTCGGGCGGCATGTAGCCGACGGTGACGAAGGCCCGCAGGCGCAGGAACGCCGCCCGCAGCACCGGCCAGGTGAGCCGCAGCAGCAGGCGCACGGCGGGCGAGCCGGCCTCCGGCCGGGGCAGCCGCACCTCGGTGGAGATCAGCTCGCGGGCGACCGCGGTGGGCTCGATCTCCTCGGCCAGCATCCGGCCCCAGTACGTCCAGTACTCCTCGATGCTCTGCGGCATGTCCCGGTCGCGCAGGCCCAGGATCCGGCCCACCTGGAGCCACTCCCGGTAGAGCTGCCGCTCCTGGGCGGGGGTGAAGCGGCGCAGCAGGTAGCGCCCGGCGTACAGGTAGACGGGAAAACCGGTGGCGTGCACCCAGGCGTAGCAGGCCGGGTCGAGGGAGTGGTAGCGGCGCCCACGGGTGTCGGTGCCCTGGATCTCCTTGTGCAGGCGGCGCACCCGGCGCCCCTCCTCGGCGGCCTCCTCACCGCCGTACACCCACAGCTGGACCGAGCGCAGTGAGCGCTCCCCGCGGCCCCAGGGGTCGGTGCGGAAGACGGAGTGCTCGTCGACACCGGCCGCGATCGCGGGGTGGGCCACCTGCATGGTGAAGGCGGCGGGCAGCATCAGCAGGGCCCGGACGTCCCCGGCGATGGTCCACAGCACCCCGCCGGGCGGCGGCGGCTCGGGGTCGGTGCGGCGCGCGGCCGCAGGTCCGGCGGGGTGCGGGGGGTCCGTCTTCGTCATGGGACAAGTATGCGAGCACCGGACGGCCGCCTTACGGACAGAAAGTCTCTGCACGGGTGTTACCCAGAGGTAACTGGTGCTGCTTGTATGACGGCGTCGATCTTCCCCCGCAGGAATGATGGAGACCTTCATGCTGCTTTCCTCGCCCCGCTCGCGCCGCGCCGCCGCCACGGCCGTCGCCGCGGTCGCCGCAGGCGCACTGGCCGTCACCACCGCCCCGTCCGCCACGGCGGCGGAGAGCGCCGCGGCTCCGCGGCTCAGCGTCCTCTCGTACAACGTGTTCCTGATGAGCAAGAGCCTGTACCCGAACTGGGGCCAGGACCACCGGGCGGCGGAGATCCCCAAGGCCTCCTTCTACAAGGGCCACGACGTGGTCGTGCTCCAGGAGGCCTTCGACAACGGCTCCTCGGACGCCCTGAAGGCGAACTCCGCCGCGCAGTACCCGTACCAGACCCCGGTCGTCGGCCGCAGCAAGAGCGGCTGGGACGCCACGGGCGGCGCGTACTCCTCCACCACCCCGGAGGACGGCGGCGTCACGATCCTCAGCAAGTGGCCGATCGTCCGCAAGGAGCAGGTGGTCTACAAGGACGCCTGCGGCGCCGACTGGTGGTCCAACAAGGGCTTCGCCTACGTCGTGCTGAACGTGAACGGGGCCAGGGTGCACGTGGTCGGCACGCACGCGCAGTCCACCGACCCGGGCTGTAGCGCGGGCGAGGCGGCGGAGATGCGCGCCCGTCAGTTCCGTTCCGTCGACGCCTTCCTGGACGGGAAGAACATTCCGGCGAACGAGCAGGTCATCCTGGCGGGCGACCTCAATGTCGACTCGCGCACCCCGGAGTACGCCGGCCTGCTCGCCCATGCCGACCTGGCCGACTCCGACAGCCGCACGGGTCACCCGTACTCCTTCGACACCGCGCTCAACTCGATAGCGAACTACCGCTACCCGAGCGACCCGCGCGAGGACCTGGACTACGTCCTCTACCGCAAGGGCAACGCCCGCCCGGCGGGCTGGGAGAACAACGTGGTCAAGGAGCAGTCGGCGCCCTGGACGGTCTCCAGCTGGGGCACCTCCTACACCTACACCAACCTCTCCGACCACTACCCGCTGATCGGACGCTAGGCCCGGTCGCCACGATCCGGCCCCTTTGCGGTGAGTGCGGATCCCGCTCACCGCAAAGGGAGTCACTTCCGACCTCTCGTCGTCGCCCCCTTCGGCCACTTCGGGGTCGGGATGGGGCGCTTCCGTGCGTCCCGGAGCGGTGACTAGGCTGCCCGCATGACGATCCGCGCTGTAGTTTTCGACGTCGGCGAGTGCCTCGTTGACGAGACCCGCGAGTACGGCACGTGGGCCGACTGGCTCGGTGTCCCCCGCCACACCTTCGCTGCGATGTTCGGCGCCGTCATCGCCCAAGGCCGCGACTACCGCGAGGTGTTCCAGCCGTTCAAGCCGGGCTTCGACCTGACCTCCGAGCGCGAGGCCCGGGCTGCGGCGGGCCGGCCGGAGCACTTCGACGAGAGCGACCTCTACCCGGACGTCCGGCCCGCCCTCGCCGCACTCCGCGAGGCCGGCCTGTGGCTCGCCATCGCCGGGAACCAGACCGTGCGTGCCGGCGGGATCCTGCGGGACCTGTTCACTAAGGACGTCGACCTCATCGGCACGTCGGACGACTGGGGCGCGTCGAAGCCGGACCCGGCCTTCTTCGAGCGGGTCGCCTCGGTCGTCCCGGTCGAGCCGTCCGAGATCCTGTACGTCGGCGACCGCGTCGACAACGATCTCCGTCCCGGAGCTGCCGCAGGGATGCACACCGCGCTCATCCGTCGGGGCCCGTGGGCAACCATCCAGTGGGACACGCCCGAGGCCCGCGAGCTGCCGACGTTCCGGGTCGAGTCCCTCGCGGAGCTGCCCACCCGGATTTCCGACTTCAATTCGCGAGAGCGCTGACCACCGCTCCCCACCCGTACATCTGGTCGTCGAGGTCGCGGACGTACTGCTCGTGCTGCCACGGCACGAGCGCGCGCCGCACCTCGCGTACCCGTTCCAGTCCGGTCGCGTACCAGTGCGCCTCCAGCAGCTCCAGTGCTCGCAGCGCGTACGCTGCGGCGGCCTCCGGCCGGCCCGCCGCAGCCTCGACCGCGCCGAGGTCGCCCAGGACCACGGTGCGCTGCTTGTCCGCGTCAGAGGGCAGCTCCGCGAGGACATGGAGCAGGGTTTCCCGGGCCTGCGGCAGGCGCCCGGCCGACAACTCGGTGGTCCCCTTGAACGCGGCCAGCCGAATCGGCGAGAACCAGTCCATCCACTCGGGGTTGGGCTGCGTGCCGCCTGCCGCAAGGACCTCCTCGCCGTGCGCGATCAAGTTCAGCGCGGTCCGGTCGTTACCGCAGCGGGTCTCGCACTCAGCCTCGACCGCGTCCAGCCACGCCAGGAACTCGGCAGACGCCGGAGCCCGCCGGGCGTAGGTACGGGCAGCGATCATTCGCTCGGCGGCGGCCGGCTGCTCTCCGGCCCATCCGGGTACGAAGGCCATGTGGGCCAGGATCGCGCTGCCGAGGAGCGGGTCGTCGGCCTCGCCTGCGGCTTGCAGGGCCTGGACCCAGGTGTCTCGCGCGCGTTCGGGGGCGCGCTGGTCGAAGAACTCGATCCGGCCGCCGAGCAGGTGGCTTTCCGCGAGGGCTGCCGCGAGGGTCTGGCGGGTCTGTCCTGCCGTGGCCGGGAGCAGTGCCTCTCCGAGTCCTGCGTGGGCGGTGACGGCTGGGTGCAGTACGGCCGGGGCGACGCTCCAGTAGAGCTGTCGGTGGGCGCGGGTGACCGCGAGGTAGTCCGATGCCGCGGTGGCGGGTTGCATGAGGTTCGGGGTGCGGACCGCAGTGCGGGCGGGTGGCGCCAGTTGCGTGGCGGGCGGCCCTGGTTCGACTCCCCCGGTGGGCGACTCGAAGCCGAGCTGTTCCATGGTCCGGTTCAGGAGTTGTTGGAGCACGCGGCGGGCGTCGGGGTAGGGCCAGGGCGGGGTTTCGGATTCCCAGCGCTGGACCTGCTTGAGGCTGACCTGCACGCCGTTGCGGGCGAGGGCGTTGACGAGATCTTGTTGCGAGCGGTATCCGGCGGCCGCGCGGGCTGCCCGTAGACGTGCGTTGCCGGCGGTGCGTGGCATAGCAGCCTCCTTGTGTGTATCGGATGGCGACACTGTCTCAGGAAGTCGCCCAGGTTGCCACGATTCACCAACTCGAGCGTACAGAAGTCCCTTTCCGCGACTCCAGAAGTCCCGTAGAAGTCCTCGCCAAGAGACTTCAACGGGTCCAGTCTTGGCACACCACCCACTGACGACGGTAGGGAGCACCCCGTGACGAGCCCCACCCCGCGCGGCGTATGGAGCCTCGACACCCCGGACGGTCCGGGCATCGGCTTCGCCGCAGTGCACCAGCCCGGATCCGACCTCCTCGACCGTGCACAGGTCGGTTGGGAGCGCTTCAACAGCGCTGCGGACGAGGAATCATCCGATGGCTGAGGTGTACGAGTACCAGCCCCACGGACTGCTCCGTAAGCGAGTTCGGGACATCGCGTCCGGCGTCGAGGGCGAGTTGATGGCCGTCATCGCAGAGGGCGTCACCGACATCGCGTACATCAGGAAGTCGGACGGCCGCGAGTTCACCACCGCCGCCGCCAACGTTCAGCCAGCCGGCCAGTGAGCCGGCTCGGGCATCAGGCCCGCTACGTCGCGATCGTGTTCGGCGAGTTCGTCGTCAGCACCTGCTGATCCGACCGACGAACGAGGAGGCATCGCGTCCACACCGCCCCGCCGCCGTGCAGCGCCGGCAAGAAAGAGACCCCGCCCCTGCCTACGCCTGAGCACGGTCGCCGCGGCCCCGGTGCGGTGAACGGGTCCGCGCTCACCGCACCGGGGCCCTTCGGCTCACGCGGGCTCGTACGGCTCCTCGTACAGGCCGTCGATCAGTGCGCCGTACTTGTCGCGGACCACCCGGCGGCGCAGCTTCAGCGAAGGCGTGAGCTCCCCGGTCTCGGGGCCCCACTCCTCCGTCAGCAGCCGGTACCTCTTGATCTGCTCGGTCCGGTTGAGCCGGGCGTTGGCCGCCTCCACCGCGCGGGCGATCTCCTCCCGCACGGCGGGGTGCCCGGCGAGCTCAGCCGGCGAGGTGGCCTCGATGCCCCGGCCGGCGGCCCAGACCGGGGCCAGCTCCGGGTCCAGGACCAGCAGGGCGACGAGGTAGGAGCGGCCGTCGCCGTGCACCAGGGCCTGGCCGATCAGCGGGTGCTCCTTGACCGTGTTCTCCACCAGGGCCGGCGAGACGTTCTTGCCGTTCGAGGTGATGATCAGTTCCTTCTTGCGGTCGGTCAGCCAGAGGAAGCCGTCCTCGTCGACGCGGCCGATGTCCCCCGTCGGGAACCAGCCCCCGGCGTCGGAGGCGCTCTCCACCGAGCCGTCGGGCCGCAGGTAGCCGCCGAAGACGGTCTCCCCCCGGGTGAGGATCTCCCCGTCCTCGGCCAGTCTCAGCTCCAGCCCCTCGATCGGGCGGCCCACCGAGCCGAGCCGGAAGCCGTCCGGACTGTTGACCGTGCACACGCCCGAGGTCTCGGTGAGCCCCCAGGCGTCCATGATGGTGATGCCCCAGCCGGCCCAGAAGCGGACCACGTCGATCGGCA
This sequence comes from Streptomyces sp. NPDC048257, assembly GCF_043201855.1. Classification (NCBI taxonomy): domain Bacteria; kingdom Bacillati; phylum Actinomycetota; class Actinomycetes; order Kitasatosporales; family Streptomycetaceae; genus Streptomyces; species Streptomyces sp. NPDC048257. Next base: position 447,491 of record NZ_JBICZI010000002.1, on the reverse strand, counting down.
TCGGAGCGGTGGCGCTGGCCGTCCACACCAGCCGGTCCAGGCCCGCCAGCCGCAGCAGCGGGCCCAGCACCTGCTCCCTGGCCCCGGCGTACGAGGCTTCGAGCGCGGCCGGTATCTCCTCGCCGCGCTCGCGGTGACCGGCCCGGGCGCGGGCCAGGTCGTTCGCGGCCTCGATGGCCGCGCGCTGCGCCTCGGGAAGCTGCGCGAGGACCGTGCGCACCGAGGCGGCGAGCTTCTCCCACACCCGGGGCACGCCGAAGAACTGCACCGGATGCAGCTCGCGGACCGCCCCGGACACGGCGGCGGGGTCGGCGCACAGCCGTACGTGCGCGGCCCGCAGCAGGGGCAGGTAGATGCCGAGGACCCGCTCGGCGATGTGGGCGAAGGGCAGGTAGCAGATGTGCTCGGCGTGCTCGGGCAGTTCCGTGTGCCGGTCGAGGCGGATCGACTGGAGCATGAGGTTGCGGTGGGTCAGCCGCACGCCCTTCGGGTCACCGGTGGTGCCGGAGGTGTAGACGACGGTCAGCGGGTCCTCGGGTCGGGTCTCCTGCCAGGCCTTCTCGAAGGCGTCGGCGCGGTGCAGCCGGGCGCCGCCGGAGTAGAGGGAGCCGTACGTGGAGTGCCCTCCGGCCTCGGCGGCCTCGGCCACGACGAGACGCTCCAGGGGCACATCGCCGTCGGCCAGCAGCGGCTCCCACCGCGCGAGTTCGCGGGCGCCCTCGACGACGGCGACGCGGGCCCGGCTGTGGCGGGCGATGTGGGCGATCTGCTCGGGCGCGGAGGTTCCGTACACGGTGACGGGCACGGCGCCGAGATGGACGAGGGCGAGGTCGCTGAGCCAGTGCTCGGGGCGGTTGCCCATCATCATCAGCACGTGCTCGCCGCGCCCGACGCCGAGGGCGGCGTACCCGGCGGCGAGGACGGCGACCTTGCGGCGCACCTCGCTCCAGGTGAGGGTCGTCCACTCGGCGGCGTCGGGGCCGGTCCGCCACGAGAGGGCGGGGAGGTCCCCGTGCTCGGCGGCGTTGCGGGCGAGCAGCGCCGGCACGGTGATCTCGTCGGGCCGTCCGGGCAGTCGCAGGTTCGTGGTCATGGGCAGCTCCTGGCCGTTTCACATCGTTGGTGCGACAGCAATACTGTTGAACCCAAGCTGTGGAGCAGAGAGCGAGGCGCAGACGATGGCCGACCAGGCACCCGAGCCGATGCTCACCGTCGACGAGCTGGCGGCCAGGGCGGGCGTCACCGTGCGCACCGTTCGTTTCTACAGCACCCGCGGGCTTTTGCCCCCTCCCGTGATCGGCCCTCGTCGGGTGGGGCACTACGGGCCGGAACACCTGTCCCGGCTGGCCCTGATCGAGGAGCTGCAGCACCAGGGCATGACCCTGTCCGCCATCGAGCGCTACCTGGACGCGCTGCCCGACGACCTGAGCGTGCACGACCTGGCGATCCACCGGGCGATGGTGGCGAGTTGGGCTCCGGACGCGGCCCAGGAGGTGTCGCGGGAGGAGCTGGAGAAGCGGGCGGGGCGGAGCCTGTCGGACACCGACGTCCGGCGGCTGACGGCGATGAACGTGCTCGCCGCCTCGGGGGACGGGTTCCGGGTGGACGTGGGGCTGCTGCGGCTGGGGGTCGCGCTGCTGGACGTGCCGATCGCGCACGAGACGATCCTGGCGGCGCGCAGGGTGCTGATGGAACACACCCGGTCGGCGGCACATGAGCTGACGGCGCTGTTCCGGGACGAGGTGTGGGGGCCGTTCACGGAGGGCGAGAGCGATCCGGAGCGGGTGGAGTCGATGAAGGCGCTGTCGGCGCACATGCAGCCGATGGTGGTCCAGGCGCTGGTGACGGCCTTCCAGCGGTCGCTGCGGGAGGAGCTGCGGGCGGCGTTCGTCTCGGAGCCCGAGCCGGACGGGGAAACGACGCGCTGACCCTCGGGCGGACGGGGTAGTTTCCTGGATCATGGCAGTCATCCACCACACCACCATGTCGCCCGGCAAGCTGGAACTCCTCGCCGACTGGCTTCCGTCCCGCCCCTGGTACGGGGGTGGCTCGGGTGGCCCCCAGCTCGCCAAGGCCGGTGGTTTCCGGCTCGACGACCCCGAGGGTGAGGTGGGCATCGAGGTCATGGTGGTCACCGACACCCGCGGGGGCGCTCCGGTGACCTACCTGGTCCCGCTCACCTACCGCGGAGCACCGCTGAAGGGGGCGGAGGCCGGCCTGATCGGCACGTCCGAGCACGGTGTGCTGGGCCGTCGCTGGATCTACGACGGGACCCACGACCCGGTCCTGGTCGAGCGGCTGCTGGCGGGCCGTACGACGGCCCAGGACCAGAACACGAGCGACGCCCCCGACCCGACGGTCGAGGTCCGCACCGCGGCGGCCGGGGTACCGGCGGGGCTGACGGGCCCCGGGGCCGTCACCGAGACGGCCGAAGCGACCCTCGTCACGGTGGGCCCGGCCGGGCGGGAACGCCCGCTGTCGGCCCTGACCGTGTGCCGGGTGCTGCGTCCCGGGACCGCCCCCGCCGGGGACGCCGTACGGGGACGGCTGCTGGCCGGCTGGTCCGCCCCGGACGGCGCCCGGCAGCACGGGGTGTTCGCCCACCTGGCCGACTTCGACGACTGAAAGGGGCGCCCCGGGCCCGCTCGCACGCGGGCCCGGGGCGGGGCGGGCGTGCTCAGTCCGCGTAGGTCTCGCCGCGCTCGGCCTTCGCGATCAGCGAGGCGGGCGGGGTGAAACGCTCGCCGTACTGCGCCGCCAGCTCGCGGGCACGGGCCACGAAGCCGGGCAGGCCGCCCTCGTAGCCGTTGACGTACTGGATCACGCCGCCCGTCCAGGCCGGGAAGCCGATGCCCATGATGGAGCCGATGTTGGCGTCGGCGATCGAGGTGAGGACGCCCTCGTCGAGGCAGCGGACGGTGTCCAGGGCCTCGGAGAAGAGCATCCGCTCCTTCATGTCCTCGAACGGGATCTCGTACCCCGGCTTGGTGAAGTGCTCGCGCAGGCCCGGCCAGATGCCGGCGCGCTTGCCGCTCTCGTCGTACGCGTAGAAGCCGGCCCCGCCGCTGCGCCCCGGGCGCTCGAACTCGTCGACCATGCGGTCGATGACCGCGTCGGCCGGGTGCTCGGCCCAGGTCCTGCCCTCGGCCTCGAAGGCCTTGCGGGTCTCGTTGCGGATCTTGCGGGGCAGGGTCAGGGTCAGCTCGTCCATCAGGGAGAGCACCTTCGCCGGGTAGCCGGCCTGCGCCGCGGCCTGCTCGATCGAGGCGGGCTCGATGCCCTCGCCGACCATCGCCACGCCCTCGTTGATGAACTGGCCGATGACGCGCGAGGTGAAGAAGCCGCGCGAGTCGTTGACCACGATCGGGGTCTTGTTGATCTGGCGGACCAGGTCGAAGGCGCGGGCGATGGCCTCCTCGCCGGTCTGCTCCCCCTTGATGATCTCCACCAGCGGCATCTTGTCCACGGGTGAGAAGAAGTGCAGTCCGATGAAGTCGACCGGCCGCGAAACCCCTTGCGCCAGGCCCGTGATGGGCAGCGTGGAGGTGTTCGAGCAGAGCAGCGCGTCCGGCTCGATGACGTCCTGGATCTCCTGGAACACCTTGTGCTTGAGGGTGGTGTCCTCGAAGACGGCCTCGATGACGGCGTCGCAGCCCGCGAGGTCGGCCGCGTCGGCGGTCGGGGTGATCCGGGCGAGCAGTTCGGCGCGCTTGGCCTCGGTGGTCCGGCCCCGGGAGAGCGCCTTGTCGAGCAGCTTCTCGGAGTACGCCTTGCCCTTGGCGGCGGCCTCGGCGGTGACGTCCTTCAGCACCACCTCGATGCCGGCGCGGGCGCAGGAGTACGCGATGCCCGCGCCCATCATGCCGGCGCCGAGGACGGCGACCTTGCGGACCTTGCGGGGTGCGATGCCCTGCGGGCGGCTGCGGCCGGCGTTGACGGCCTGGAGGTCGAAGAAGAACGCCTGGATCATGTTCTTGGCGGTCTGCCCGGTGACCAGCTCGGTGAAGTAGCGGGCCTCGATGGTCAGCGCGGTCTCGAAGTCCACCTGGGAGCCCTCGACGGCGCAGGCCAGGATGTTGCGCGGGGCCGGGTACGGGGCCCCGTTCAGCTGCTTCTTCAGGTTGGCCGGGAAGGCCGGGAGGTTGGCGGCGAACTTGGGGTTCGACGGCGTGCCGCCCGGGATGCGGTAGCCGGGGACGTCCCAGGGCTGCTTCGACTCGGGGTTGGCGTCGATGAAGGCGCGGGCCTTGGCCAGCATCTCCTCTGGCGTGGCGGCCAGTTCGTGCACGAGGCCGTTGTCCAGGGCGCGCTGCGGGGTGTACTGGGTCCCCTGCAGCAGCACCTTGAGCAGCGCGTCGGCGATGCCCATCAGGCGCACGGTACGGGTGACACCGCCACCGGCGGGGAGCAGGCCGAGGGTGACCTCGGGCAGGCCGATCTTGGAGCCGGGCGCGTCGAGGGCGACGCGGTGGTGGGAGGCGAGGCAGATCTCGTAACCGCCGCCCAGGGCCGCGCCGTTGATGGCGGCGACGACGGGCTTGCCGAGGGTCTCGATCCGGCGCAGGGAGCGCTTGATCTCGGTGCCGGTGTCGAAGGCGATCTGCGCGTGCTCCGGGCGGAGCCGGATCATGTCCTTGAGGTCGCCGCCCGCGAAGAAGGTCTTCTTGGCGGAGGTGAAGATGATGCCCCGGATGGAGTCCTTCTCGGCCTCGGCGCGGTCGGCGATCGCCGCGATGGAGTCCTTGAAGGCCTGGTTCATCGTGTTGGCGGACTGGTTGGGGTCGTCGAGGATCAGGGTGACGACGCCGGTCTCGTCCTGTTCCCAGCGGATCGTGGTGGACTCGCTCATGGTCACTGCTTTCGTGTCGGAAGGTCCGGAGGGCGGGGGACAGGGCCGGATCAGAGGCGTTCGACGATGGTGGCGACGCCCATGCCGCCGCCGACGCAGAGGGTGACGAGCCCGTAGCGCTTGTCCTGGCGCTCCAGCTCGTCGACGATCGTGCCGAGGATCATCGCGCCGGTGGCGCCGAGCGGGTGGCCCAGCGCGATGGCGCCGCCGTTGACGTTGACCTTGTCGAGGGACAGGCCCATGTCCTTGACGAAGCGCAGGACGACGCCCGCGAAGGCCTCGTTGATCTCGACGAGGTCGATGTCGTCGATGGTCAGGCCGGCCTTGGCGAGGGCCTTGCGGGTGGCCGGGGCGGGGCCGGTGAGCATGATGGTGGGCTCGGAGCCGGAGACGGCGGCCGAGACGATCCGGGCGCGGGGCGTCAGGCCGTTTCGCTCCCCCGCCTCGCGGGAGCCGATCGCGACGAGCGAGGCGCCGTCGACGATGCCGGAGGAGTTGCCCGCGTGGTGGACGTGGTCGATCTTCTCGACCCAGTGGTACTTCTGCAGCGCGACGGCGTCGAAGCCGCCGAGCTCACCGATGTCCGCGAAGGACGGCTTCAGCTTGGCGAGGGTGTCGGCGGTCGTGCCGGGCCGGACGAACTCGTCGTGGTCCAGGACGATCAGGCCGTTGCGGTCGGTGACCGGGACCACGGACTTCGCGAAGCGGCCGTCCTTGATGGCCGCGGCGGCACGCTCCTGCGACAGGGCCGCGTACTCGTCCACGTCGCGCCGGGAGAAGCCCTCGATGGTGGCGATCAGGTCGGCGCCGATGCCCTGCGGGACGAAGCCGGTGTCCCAGTTGGTCATCGGATCGGCGAACCAGGCACCGCCGTCGGAGGCCATCGGGACGCGGGACATGGACTCCACGCCGCCGGCGAGGACGAGGTCCTCCCAGCCGGAGCGGACCTTCGCGGCTGCCAGGTTGACGGCCTCCAGGCCCGAGGCGCAGAAGCGGTTCTCCTGTACGCCGGCCACGGTGTCCGGGAGCCCGGCGGCGATGGCCGCGATACGGGCGATGTCGGATCCCTGGTCGCCGACCGGGCCGACGACGCCGAGCACGATGTCATCGATGGTGGCGGGGTCGAGGCCGGGGTTGCGCTCGCGCAGGGCGTGGATGAGTCCGACGACCAGGTCGATCGGCTTGGTGCCGTGGAGGGCGCCATTTGCCTTGCCGCGGCCGCGCGGGGTGCGGATCGCGTCGTATACGTAAGCTTCGGTGCTCACTGGTCAAGCCTTTCGAAAGGGTGCTGGCGGGAGGGTTTCCAGGGAGGTTCAGCCGAGGAGGGAGCGGCCGATGATCTCCTTCATGATCTCGGTCGTGCCGCCGTAGATGGTCTGGATGCGGCCGTCGGTGAAGGCGCGCGCGACCCGGTATTCGGTCATGTATCCGTATCCGCCGTGGAGTTGCAGGCAGCGGTCGGCGACGCGCTTCTGCAGCTCGGTGGCCCACCACTTGGCCATCGAGGCGTGCACGTGGTCCAGCTCGCCGTTCGCGTGGTCCGTGATGCACCGGTCGAGGAAGGTCCGGGTGACGGCGACCTCGGTGGCCATCTCCGCGATCTCGAAGCGGATGTGCTGCAGCTTGGCCAGCGGCCGGCCGAAGGCCTCCCGCTCCTTGACGTACCGGGTGGTGATCTCCAGCAGGTGCTCGGCGGCGGCGATGCCGGCCATGGCGATGCCCATCCGCTCCTGCGCGAGATTGGTCATCAGGTGGACGAAGGCGCCGTTCAGCTCGCCGAGCAGGTTCTCCTTCGGGACCCGTACGTCGTTGAAGAACAGCTCGGCGGTGTCCTGGGACTTCTGGCCGATCTTGTCGAGGTTGCGCCCGCGCTCGAAGCCCTCCGCGCCGCGCTCGACGACCAGCAGCGACAGACCGTGCGCCCCGCCTTCGGGGGTGGTCCTGGCGACCACGATCACCAGGTCGGCGAGGATGCCGTTGGAGATGAAGGTCTTGGATCCGTTCAGCACCCAGTGGTCGCCGCGGTCCTCGGCGGTGGTCCGGATCCCCTGGAGGTCGGAGCCCGCGCCCGGTTCGGTCATGGCGATGGCGGTGATGGTCTCCCCGGAGCAGAAGCCGGGCAGCCAGCGGCGCTTCTGCTCTTGGGTGGCGAGCGAGGTCAGGTACGGCCCGATGATGTCGTTGTGCAGGCCTATGGCCAGCCCCGGGGCGCCCGCGCGGGTGAACTCCTCGGCGATCACGGCGGCGTAGCGGAAGTCGGTGTTCCCGCCGCCGCCGTACTCCTCCGGCACGGCGAGGCCCAGCAGTCCCTGCCGGCCCGCGGCGCGCCAGGCCTCGCGGCTGACGATGCCGTCCTTCTCCCACTGCTCGTAGTGCGGCAGCACCTCCTTGGCGAGGAAGGTGCGTACGGTCTCGCGGAACGCCTCGTGGTCGGCGTCGAAGATCTGGCGTTTCATCGTCGGCTCCTCAAAGCCAGTTCTTGACGGTTTCGATCAACTTGGCCGGTTCGGGGCCGACCGGCGTGACGTTGAGCATGGTGACGCCCGCCTCGCGGAAGGCCTCGACGCGCTCGCGTACGTAGCCCTCGGGCCCGCACAGCGTCATCAGCTCGACGAACTCGTCCGGGACGGCGGCCGCGGCGTCGCGCTTGTGTCCGGAGAGGTACAGCTCCTGGATCCGGCGGGCCTCCTCCCCGTAGCCGTAGGCGACGGCGAGGTCGTTGTAGAAGTTCTTGCCGACCGCGCCCATGCCGCCGACGTACAGGGCGATCTGCGGGCGCGCGAGGTCCCGTACGGCCGCCGCGTCCGGGCCGATGGCGAGCAGGCCGCCCGCGACGGTCTGCAGCGGGCCGAGCTCCGGCGACCGCGCGGCCGTCCCCTCGGCGAGCGGGCCGCCCCACACCGCGGCGGCTTTCTCCGGGATGAAGAGCGTGGGCAGCCAGCCGTCCGCGATCTCGGCGGTCATCCGCACGTTGGCCGGGCCGAGCGAGGCGATGTAGACCGGGATCCCGGAACGGACCGGCCGGGTCAGGATCTTCAGCGGCTTGCCGTGCCGGCCGCCCTTCTCCGGCGGCAGCGGCATGTCGGTGATGCCGTGGTGGTCGATCGTCTCGCGGCGCCAGATCCGCCGGCACAGCTCGACGGTCTCGCGGGTCCGGCCGAGCGGCTTGTCGTACGGCTTGCCGTGCCAGCCCTCGACGACCTGCGGGCCGGAGGCACCGAGGCCGAGCAGCGCCCGGCCGCCCGAGAGCGCGTCCAGGCCGGCGGCGGTCTGGGCGATGAGGCCGGGGGTGCGCGAGTAGACGTTGAGGATGGCCGAGCCGATCTTCAGCCGCTCGGTGCGGGCGGCGAGGTAGCCCATGATCGTCGGGGAGTCGAAACCCCAGGCCTCCGCCACCCAGACCGCGTCGAGCCCGGCCGACTCCAGCGACGCGGCCGCGTCGGCGGCCCGGCGCGGGTCCCCGGCGTAGTCGAGCATCATGGACAGTTCCATCAACGCTCCTTCCCGAGCAGGGCGGGTACGTCCCAGTCGGCCGCCACCGACTCCGCGTGCGCACCCGGCTGCGCCGGGCCGCCGGTGACGGCGCCAGGTGTCGCCGAGAACCGTGGCGCGGGCGCGGGCTGGACGATCCCGCCGAAGTCGGTGAAGGTCCCGCGGGCGGCGAGGTGCGGGTGGCCCGGGGCCTCGCGCAGCGAGAGCACGGGCGCCACGCAGGCGTCGCTCCCCTCGAAGACGGCCGTCCACTCGGCGCGCGTACGGGTCCTGAAGCGGGCGGCGACGGCCTCCCGCAGTTCGCCCCAGCGGGCGAGGTCCTTGCGGGCCGGGGCCTGGTCCTTGATGCCGAGGAGCTCCACGAAGGTGTCGTAGAACTGCTGCTCCAGCGCGCCGACCGCCATGTACTTGCCGTCGGAGGTCTCGTAGGTGCCGTAGAAGGGGCAGCCGCCGTCGAGGAGGTTGGCCCCGCGGCGGTCCTGCCAGCCGCCCGCCGCCATCATTCCGTGGATCATGGCGGTGAGGTGGGCGGTGCCGTCGACGATGGCCGCGTCGACCACCTGGCCGGCGCCGGTGGCGCGGGCGTGGTGGAGGGCGGCGAGGACGCCGATCACGAGGTAGAGCGAGCCGCCCGCGTAGTCCCCGACCAGGTTGGCGGGGACGGCCGGCGGCTCTCCCGGGTTGCCGATCATGCCGAGGGCGCCGGTGACGGCGATGTACGCGATGTCGTGCCCGGCGGTCTCGGCGAGCGGGCCCTCCTGGCCCCAGCCGGTCATCCGGCCGTAGACGAGCTTCGGATTGCGGGCGTGGCACTCGGCCGGTCCGACCCCGAGCCGTTCGGCGACGCCGGGGCGGAACCCCTCGACGAGTACGTCGGCCCGTGCGACGAGGTCCAGGACGCGGGCGGGCCCGTCGGCGGCCTTGAGGTCGATCAGGACGGACCGTTTGCTGCGGTTGGTGATGTCATAGGCGGGATCGACAGCGAGCCCGCCACCGCCCGGCCGGTCCACCCGTACGACGTCCGCGCCCAGGTCGGCGAGGAGCATGGCGGCGAACGGTCCGGGGCCGATGCCCGCCAGTTCGACGACGCGCACTCCGGCGAGCGGGCCGGGCCCGCTCGCCTCCCGGTTCCCGTTCCCTGTCACTGCCATCGGGCCCCCAGCGGCTCTGGTGTGCATGGTGTGCGTGGTGTGCGGCTGTGTGACACAACTGATGTAACACCAGTGATGCTAGGAACGTGTCCCACCGAACACAAGCCCCCGGGCGGTGCGCCCACGGATGGACGGGCCCAGGAATGTTTGGCTCCGCAGAGGGCGGGCCAATTGGAAGGGCCACCCCCCTGATCAACCGCTCCGAGGCTATGTACTCTGAACACGCTTTCGAAGCTGATCAAACGTTCAAGCAGAAAATGGGGGGCCGGTGCGCAACCGCCGACTCGTAGTTTCCGTCGCCGCCATCGCGGCAGGCGTTGGTCTCATCCCGGGCGTGGCCCAGGCCGACCCGGCCAAGCCGGACGCCCGTGGCGCATCCACTCCCGACCTGGACCTCGGCCTGGGGAAGGCCGCCGAGTCCAAGATCAAGGGCCACACCTTCACCAGCCCTGCGGAGCGCACGGTCCGCAAGGCGCTGCCGTCCGCCAAGACGGGCGCGTCCGGTGCCCCGTCCGCGCAGTCCGCCGCCGACAACCCCAACCTCGCGGTCGAGCTCAACGGCTACGGCATGACGGCCCACAGCATCGAACTGCAGTCGATCCTCACGAGCGCGAACACCTCGCTCGAGGTCAGCATCGCGTGGGGCGACGGGAAGACCGACGTGGTCTCCGCGTACGGCTCCCAGACGGTGACGAACTCGCACACCTACGCCGAGGTCGGCGCCTACACGGTCAAGGTCACCGTGAAGGACGTCACGAACGGCGTGTCGGCCGTCAACGAGCTCGCGATCGTCACGCCGGGCTCCGACTTCACCCCGTACACCCCGACCCGTCTGCTGGACACCCGCTTCGGGACCGGCGTGACGCAGGGCAAGGTCGGCCCGGGCGCCTCGACCCGGGTGAAGGTCGGCGGCAACGGCAAGATCCCCGCCGGGGTCACCGCCGTGGTCCTCAACGTCACCGTCACCAACACCACCGACAGTGGCTTCATCACCGCCTTCCCCGAGGGCAGCGAGCGTCCGACCACGTCGAACGTCAACCACAAGGCCGGCCAGACCGTCCCGAACCTGGTCATCGTGCCGGTCGGCAAGAACGGTTACGTGGAGCTGTCCAACCGCGGCTGGCAGTCGGTCGACCTGATCGCCGACGTCACCGGCTACTTCACCCACACCGCCTCCAGCGGTTACACCCCGGTCGACCCGACCCGCTTCGTCGACACCCGTGAGGGCCTCGGCACCGCCAAGCGCAAGCTGGGCGGACAGTCGACCTTCGCTACCCAGATCAGCGGCCTGCGCGGCGTGCCCCAGGGCATCACCGCCGTGGCGCTCAACGTGACGGTCACCAACCCGCAGGGCGCCGGCCACCTGACCGTCTACCCGACCAGCGGGTCGATCCCGACCACGTCCAACCTGAACTTCAACGCCGGCCAGACGATCGCCAACTCGGTGATCGTGCCCGTCTCCGCCGACGGCAAGATCAGTGTGTTCAACGGCGCCTGGTCCCCGACCGACGTCGTCGTCGACGTGGTCGGCTACTACAGCAAGGACAGCCAGAGCGCCTTCCTGCCGCTCACGCCGGAGCGTGTCTTCGACACCCGTGAGCCCAGCGACCCGGTCTACGGTCCGCTGTGGGGCGACAGCTACATCTACCTGCCGATCTCGCACAGCAACCGCAGCATCACGGGCTGGGTGTTCAACTCCACGGTCACGAACACGAACGGCAGCGGGTACCTCACGGTCACCCCGGACCCGAACTCGCGGGACGACTACATCAACGGGTCGGAGATCTGGCCGACGCCGCCGAACTCCTCCAACCTGAACTGGACGAAGGGCGACACCGTCCCGAACCTGGTCCAGGCGAGCACCGGCAACAACGGCATCATCGACTTCTGGAACCGCGGCTGGGACGACATCGACCTCGTCGTCGACCTCTTCGGTCTCTACCAGAAGGGTTGATCCCCCGGCCACCGGAAGGTGGCAGGGGACCCTCGCAGCGCCCCGGGTACGGTCATCAGGCCGCACCCGGGGCGCTGTTCCCGCATACGGGCCGAATCGGGCCGCCGGACCGGTGCGCCGCACCCGCTCGCCCGAACCATCGCCCCAGCCCTACCCCTCGCCCCACCCCTCGCACGACCTCGCACGACCTCGCACGAGCCGATCGCACTGGCGGTCGAGAATCACGCTAGCCTCGGCCACCCGAACCTCCTGGGAGGAGCGCTCATGAACGCAACTGTCCCGCACGACCGGCCGGAACGGGCCTACGACGTCGTGCTCTTCGGAGCCACCGGCTTCGTGGGCGCGCTCACCGCCGAGTACCTCGCCGCGCACGCGCCCGCCGGCTGCCGGTGGGCCCTCGCCGGCCGGGACACCGCGAAGCTGGAGCGGCTGCGCGAACGGCTGGCCTCGATCGACCCGGCCTGTGCGGGGCTGCCGCTGCTGCGGGCCGACGCCCGGGACGCGGCGGCCGTGCGCGAACTGGCCGCGTCCACTCGGGTGCTGGCCACGACCGTGGGTCCGTACATCTGGTACGGGGCGGAGCTCGTGGCCGCCTGCGCCGAGGCGGGTACCGACTACGTCGACCTCACCGGCGAGCCGGAGTTCGTGGACCGCATGTACGTCGAGCACGACGCGCGGGCCCGGGAGACCGGGGCGCGGATCGTGCACGCCTGCGGCTTCGACTCGATCCCGGCCGACCTCGGGGCGTACTTCACGGTCCGGCAGCTGCCGCAGGGGGTCCCGCTGACGGTCGACGGGTTCATGCGGTCCAACGCCCTGTTCTCCGGCGGCACCCTGGCCTCCGCGCTGACCGCGCTCAGCCGCGGCCCCCAGACCCTGGCGGCCGCGCACGCCCGCCGGCTGCACGAGCCGCGCCTGCTCGGGCGGCGGGCACGGGGTCCGGTGGGGGCGCCGCGGTTCAGCCGGGAGACCGGCACCTGGGCGATGCCGCTGCCCTCGCTGGACCCGCGGATCGTGGCCCGGTCGGCGGCCGCACTGGAGCGGTACGGACCGGACTTCCGCTACCGGCACTACGCCTCCGTCAAGCACCTGCCCGTCGCGGTGGGCGGTACGGCGGCGCTGGGCGCGACGGTGGCCCTGGCCCAGGTGCCGCCGGCCCGGCGGTGGCTGATGAACCGCTGGGAGCCGGGGCAGGGGCCGGACGCGGAACGCCGCGCGCGCAGCTGGTTCACCGTGCGGTTCGTGGGCGAGGGCGGTGGCCGCCGCGTGTTCACCGAGGTGGCGGGCGGGGACCCCGGCTACGGCGAGACGGCGAAGATGCTGGCCGAGTCCGCGCTCTGCCTGGCCCACGACGCCCTGCCGGAGGTGGCCGGGCAGCTGACGACGGCCGTGGCGATGGGCGACGCCCTGATCGCCCGCCTCCAGAAGGCGGGGATCACCTTCCGGGTGGCGGACGCCCGCTGAGGGGCGGGGGCTTCAGGAGGCCTCCCGCAGCGCCCTGCGGCACAGGGAATCGGCGTGGCGGGTGGTCTCGGGGATCCGGAAGCGGGGGCTCAGGGCCAGGGCGTGCGCGCAGGCGTTGTCCAGCGAGACCCGGTGCCCGGCGGAGACGTAGACCGGCTTGATCCCGTCCTGCGTGCGCAGCGCCCGCCCGACCTCGGCCCCGTCGGCCGCGAGCAGCGCGGCCGCGTCGCCCCGCCGGGCGCCCGGTTCCTCGTAGGTGAAGGCGAACGGGTTCTTCGCGACGCCGATGGCCGGGAGCCCGGTGACCACACCGAGGTGGCAGGCGAGGCCGAAGCCGCGGGGATGGGCGAGGCCGTAGCCGTCGCAGACGACGAGACCGGGCTCGGTCCTCAGGGCGTCGAGGGCGGCGAGTACGGTCGGCAGCTCGCGGAAGGCGAGCAGTCCGGGCACGTACGGGAAGCTGACGCGCCCGACGGCGGTGGCCTCCTCGACGACCTCCAGGGTGGCGGCGTCGAGCACCACGGCCGCTGCGGCCACCAGGTCGTGCGCGTCGTCGTAGGCGACGTCCACTCCCGCGACCAGGCCGCGGCCAGGTGGGGGGCCGGGCTCGGTGAGCACGACCTGATGGCGTAGTTCGTCCTGTATCGCCCGGGCCTCGGCCTCGTCGGCGGGGGTCTTCGCACTCGTCATGATGGTGCGAGGGTAGCCTGGCGATCATGTTCGTCATGGAGCTCACCTACACCGCCCCCGTCGAATCCGTCGAGGAGCAGATGGACGCCCACATCGCCTGGCTGGACGGCCACTACGCCGCCGGCGTCTTCCTCGCGTCGGGACGGAAGGTCCCGCGCGACGGCGGTGTGATCCTGGCCGGCGGGGTGTCCCGGGCCGAGATCGAGCGGATCGCGGCCGAGGACCCCTTCACGGTGGCGGGTGTCTGCGAGTACACCATCACCGAGTTCATCGCCACGAAGACCTCGGCGGACCTGTCGACGGTGCGGGAGAACCCGGTGGTCTAGGCGGTCTCTTCCGGATCTTGCCGGGGCTGATCAGGGAGCGGTGCCTGGTGGGTGCGAGCGTGCGAGCGTGCCCGGTGACGCCGGCCCGGCCCGATCGGCACGAGATCCCTCAGGGGCGGCGCGAACCGTCCCGGTGACCCACCCGCTCGACCACCCCTGCCCGTCGGAGTGTTCATGCAGCCCCGCCCCGCCGTCCCCGCCGACGTCCCCGAGCTGATACGCCTGCGCGCTGTCGCCCTCGACGCCCTCGGGGTCGACCCGGGGCCCGCCGACGCCGCCTGGCGACAGGTCGCGCGCGCCTGGTTCCTCGAACGCATCGGCGAACGCCCCGACGTGCACTGCCTGGTCGTCGGCGGGGCACCCGGCGAACGGCTGCTCGCCACCGGCATGGCCTGGGTCACCTACCACCTGCCCGGTCCGCGGTGGACCGACGGCCGCCGCGGCTACCTCGACGGGATCGTCACCGACACGGCAGCCCGCGGGCGCGGCCACGGCCGGCGGATCGTCGACGCCCTGGTCGCCTGGCTCGACGGCATCGGCATCCACTACGTCCAGCTGCACGCCAGCCCCGACGGCGAACCCGTCTACCGGGCCGCGGGCTTCACCACCGGCCGCTACCCGGGCATGGACCTTGTCACCACCCCGGCGCCCCCGGACGCGGCTGCTTCCCCCGGCTGATCAGCGCCGCCCTTCCAGCCGCGCCACCCGTCCCTTCTCCCCCGCCGCCCAGCAGCCCGTGTCCGCGGCGCAGTCCACCGTGTCGAACGACCCCGCCTCCAGGGACCGCCAGCCGCGGCCCCCGTCCGTGGTCACGTCCGTGCCCGTGGGTCCCACCGCGAGGGCCGTCCCCGCGCTGTACGGGAACCAGGCCGCGCCCGAGCGGTAGTCCGGCGGCGGCGCCGCGGACTGGCGCCAGGTGCGTCCCCCGTCGGCGGACACGGCTGCGGCCTGCGGGGACGCCTGCCCGGTGCGGTAGTCACCGCCGACCGCGAGTCCCCTCGTACGGTCCCGGAAGGCGAGGGCGAAGACCCCGCGTGCCGGATCGCCCGCAGGGACGGTGGATTCGGCGACCCGCCAGGTCCGGCCGCGGTCCGCGGAGTGCAGGACCCGGGCGCTGGCCCCGCCGCCGGTGGCCAGCCAGACGTCGTGCGGTCCGGCGCTGACCAGGCACTGGCCGCTCGCGGCGAAGCCCGCCTCGCCCGGCAGGGCCTCGGGCATACCGGCGTTGGGCAGTACCCGCCAGTTCCGCCCGCCGTCGTCCGTGGACAGGATGCGGAACTTCCCGTCCACGGGATCGCTCATCGCCAGGCCGTGCCGGGCGTCGAAGAAGGTGAGGCAGTCGTAGAAGGCGCGCGGGTCGGGGTTGCGGAAGGTCTCGGTCCAGGTGGCTCCGCCGTCCTCGGTGCGCAGCACTCTGGAGGCTTCGCCCTCCCCGATGGACAGGGCCACCGCGTGCCGT
Organism: Streptomyces sp. NPDC048257; assembly: GCF_043201855.1. Classification (NCBI taxonomy): domain Bacteria; kingdom Bacillati; phylum Actinomycetota; class Actinomycetes; order Kitasatosporales; family Streptomycetaceae; genus Streptomyces; species Streptomyces sp. NPDC048257. The sequence continues at coordinate 432,106 of NZ_JBICZI010000002.1, read as the reverse complement.
GCGTCGAAGGCCTCGATGTCGCGCAATTCCAGGCCCTCCGCGACCGCGCCGGGCGGCGAAACGTCACGCCAGCTGCGGCCGCCGTCCACCGTGCGCAGCACGGTCCCCTTGGAACCGGCCACCCAGGCCGTGCTCCGGCCGACGGCCGCGAGTCCGCGGAAGCGTACGTCCTTCCCGGTCTCCTTCAGCGCCCAGCCGGCGCCGTGTAAGTCCTGCGCCACCGGGGCCGGGTCCGCATCGGCCTGGGCGGGGGCGGCCGACACCCCCACGACCAAAGCCGCCGCGCACATGCCGATTCCGAGTTCCAGAAGTCTCATGGCGCCGGAAGCTAACGCACCCCCGATGCGCCGTCCAGAGCGCCTCCCGGCCGCCGCGGGGGCCACCGCGCCCGGCCACCGCGACCGCCCTCGCGCCCGCCCTCGCCTTGGTGTCACGGGCTCGCGGCGCGGTGGGTGACGCCGCCGTCGAGGACGGTGAGCAGCACGGGCAGGCCGGGCAGTTCGGTGGCCGCCACGGCGAGCGGGTCGTCGGCGAGGACCGTCAGGTCGGCGCGGTGGCCCACGGCGATCCGGACCGCCGCTCCGTCAGCGTCCTCTTCGACGGAGCCGTCGCCCCGACCCTGTACGGCCCGCGCGTCTGCGCCGCCCTCTGCGCGTTCCTGAGGGTCCGGATGCGGCTCCTTAGGCCTGTGGAGTGATCGGTAACCAGCCCTTCTCAGAGGCTCCCCGGCCCCGCCGCGGACCGGGGGCCGCCTTCGGGCACACCTCCCCCCTCGGTCACTCTGTGCGATCACACAGAGTGGTTCCAGCCAATCGGTGACACAGCTCACGCAACGGCCCATGCACGGATTTGCCGATTCCGGCGTCTATCGGGTTGCCGGGCTCCACCCCAGAGTCCGGCAGCAGATCCGCCGCAAGGGAGTGAGCCTTGATCACTGTCATCGAGCAGGCCGCACAGGCCCGTCTGGTCGCCGTCGCGCCGAAGGTCGAGACCGTTCCCGTCACCCTCTGCTACGACCGGGCGGATCCCTTCGCCGTGCGCATGGCCTTCCCCGCCCCGGCCACGCTGGAGGGCGTCGAGGTCTCGTGGACCTTCTCGCGCGAGCTGCTGGAGTCCGGGCTGGACCGCCCGTCGGGCTGGGGCGACGTACGCGTACGCCCGTACGACGGCGACCGGACCACCATCGAGTTCCACGCGACGGAGGGCGTCGCCATCGTGCTGATGCTGACGGCCGAGCTGCACCGCTTCCTGGAACGGGCCGCGGCCCTGGTGCCGCCCGGACTCGAACACCTCTACCTGGACATGGACCACAGCCTGGCCGAGCTGATGCGCGACACCTGCTGAGTAATTCGTTTGCGGGCGGCTCCGGCCGCCCGTAGCTTCGAAGACGCCCCATCGCCGTCGAAACGGAGCAGGACATTGCTCGTCTGAGGTTCGAGACACCGACCACCGCCGCCTTCGGCTGACCCGTCGGCTGTCTCCCCGCGTTGCACGCACCACTCACGCAACCTGGAGGCCTCCATGAGCCATGCCCCTGCATTCATCACCTGCTCCGCCCTGTCCTTCGACTGGCCCGACGGCACTCCCGTCTTCGACGGGTTCCAACTCGCCGTAGGTCCCGGCCGCACCGGCCTGATCGGCCTCAACGGCTGTGGGAAATCCACCCTGCTGAAGCTGATCGCCGGCGAACTGACCCCGACCGAGGGGCAGTCCTCCGTCGCCGGCTCCGTCGGTTACCTCCCGCAGAACGTCACCCTCGACACCGCGCTGCGCGTGGACGAGGCGCTCGGCATCCACACCACCCGCGCCGCCCTCCACGCCATCGAGGCGGGCGAGGCCACCGAGGCGAACTTCGCCGCCGTCGGCGACGACTGGGACGTGGAGGAGCGGGCCCTGGCCACGCTCAACCAGCTCGGTCTCGCCCGGATCGGCCTGGACCGCACCGTCGGCGAACTGTCGGGGGGCGAGTCCGTACTGCTGCGGCTGGCCGCCCTGTTGCTCGCCCGCCCCGACGTCCTGCTGCTGGACGAGCCGACCAACAACCTGGACCTGCGGGCCCGGGGCCGCCTGTACGCGGCGGTCGAGTCCTGGTCGGGGGTGCTGCTCCTGGTCAGCCACGACCGGGAGCTGCTGGAGCGGGTCGATCAGATCGCCGATCTGCGCGACGGCGAAGTCCGATGGTACGGAGGGAACTTCACGGACTACGAGGAGATGCTCGCCGCCGAGCAGGAGTCGGCCGAACGGATGGTCCGGGTCGCGGAGGCCGACGTACAGCGGCAGAAGCGCGAACTGGCCGACGCGCAGGTCAAACTGGCGCGGCGCAAGCGGTACGGGCAGAAGATGTACGACACCAAGCGCGAACCGAAGATCGTGATGGGCGCGCGCAAGCGCGCCGCCCAGGAGTCGGCGGGCAAGCACCGGATCATGCACACCGAGAAGCTGGCACAGGCGAAGGAACGCCTGGACCACGCGGTGGACGCGGTGCGCGACGACGACGAGATCCGGATCGAGCTGCCGGCCACCCAGGTCCCGCCGGGCCGGCGCGTGCTGACCCTGAGCAATCTGCACCCGGCCCACGGGGCCTCCGTACCGGGCGAGTGGGAACTGCGCGGACCGGAGCGGATCGCCCTGGTGGGGCGCAACGGCTCGGGCAAGACCACGCTGCTGCGCACCATCGCGGGACAGCTCCCGCCGGTGTCCGGCGAGGTGGTCGCGCACGTGACGACGCGGTTCCTGCCGCAGCGCCTCGACGTGCTGGACGAGAGCCGTTCGGTGGTGGAGAACGTGGCGCGGTTCGCCCCGCAGGCCACCAACAACCTGATCCGGGCCCGGCTCGCGCACTTCCTCTTCCGGGGCGCCCGGGCGGACCGCCCGGCCGGCACCCTGTCGGGCGGCGAACGCTTCCGCGCGACACTGGCGGCCCTGCTGCTGGCGGAGCCCGCCCCGCAGCTGCTCATGCTGGACGAGCCGACGAACAACCTGGACCTGTCGAGCGTGCGGCAGCTGACGGACGCGCTGGAGTCGTACGAGGGCGCGCTCGTGGTGGCGAGCCACGACGTGCCGTTCCTGGAGTCGATCGGCATCACCCGCTGGCTCCTGCTGGACGGCGACCTCCGGCCGACCACGGCCGAGGAGGTCCGCGAGGAGCAGTGGTCCGGCGAGTGAGACGCGACCCCCCGGGGCGGCGGCGCGCACCGCGCCGCCCCTGGCGGTGACCGCCCGGCCACCGGGCGCGCAGCGTCCCGCACGCGGCCGCCGCGGGGAAGCGGAATCAATCTCAGAGGTCAAAAAAAGAATCTGCAGACCACCTGTCGGCGTGATTTTGACCCTTCAGGGGCCCCTCAGACCACTCATAAACTGCACAGATAACTGGATGTAACTGGACATACACCCACCCGGGGGTTGGCTCGTCTTGATGTCGCGCTTAACCTACGACTCCGTAGGCTACGGAACCGTAGGTAATTCGCTTTGCACCCAGGAGTACCCGTGACGATCACCTCTCCCCACCTCGGCAGCTCGGAGGCGTGGACCGACGCCAAGCTGCTGTACGCGCTGGAAGAGGTGGTCGAAAAGGAGCTCAACCGCCACCTGAAGGTCACCAAGGACTGGATGCCCCACGAGTACGTCCCGTGGAGCGAGGGCCGGAACTTCCCGGGCTTCTTCGAGGACGGCGAGGCCTGGGACCCGGAGCAGTCCAAGGTCACCGACATCGGCAAGATCGCGCTGGTCGTGAACCTGCTGACCGAGGACAACCTCCCCAGCTACCACCACGAGATCGCCTCGCTCTTCGGCCGCAACGGCGCCTGGGGAACCTGGGTGCACCGCTGGACCGCCGAGGAGGGCCGCCACGGCATCGTGATGCGCGACTACCTGCTGGCCTCGCGCGCCGTGGACCCGGACAAGCTGGAAGCGTTCCGCATGCAGCACATGTCGGAGGGGTTCGAGTCCGACAACCGCCACTCCATGCTGCACTCGGTGGCGTACGTGGCCTTCCAGGAGCTCGCGACCCGCATCTCGCACCGCAACACCGGCCACCAGTCCGGTGACCCGGTCTGCGACCGCATGCTGGCCCGCATCGCGCAGGACGAGAACCTGCACATGGTCTTCTACCGCAACCTGCTCGGCGCGGCCTTCGAGCTCGCCCCGGACCTCACCATGCAGGCCGTGCGGGACGTCGTCGTCAACTTCCGGATGCCCGGACACGGCATGCCCGGCTTCGAGCGGATGGCCGCCCAGATGGCGATCGGCGGGGTCTACAACCTGCGGATCCACCACGACGACGTGCTGAGCCCCGTGATCCGCTTCCTCAAGATCATGGACATCGACGGCCTCGGTCCCGAGGGCCAGAAGGCCCAGGAGGAGCTCGGTCTGTTCATGAACGGCCTGGACTCCGAGGCCCGGAAGTTCGACGAGAAGCTGGCCGCCCGCGCGGCGCGCCTCGCCGCCCGCAAGGGCTGACCGATTTCCGCTCGCTCGGGCGAGTGATGCCGATTGCCCTGGCAGAGCCGTGCTCTGCCAGGGTTTCGCGTCATGACCTCGCTCCAGGTGGACATCGACCAGCTGACCCGTCTGACGCGCGCCCTGGACTCCTCGCTGCGCTCCCTGCGGGAAGCCCGCCGCGCGCTGGACCACGTAAGGCCCGACCAGCTGGGCACGGCCGATCTCGACGCGGCGTGTGACGGCTTCCAGGAGCGCTGGGCCTACGGCACGCGGGAGCTGACCAAACGCGTCAAGGACGTACGGGAGGGCGTGGACCGCAGCGCCTCGGAGTACGCGGAGCTGGACCGGGCCATCCGCGCGGCCTTCCTCCGGGCGGCGGCAGGCCGTGACTGACCACGCGGCGCTGGGCTTCGACCCGGCCCCCGGAAATCCGCCCGCGGTGCTGGCGCTGGCCAAGAAGCTCAGCGGCTCGGCCGCCTCCCTCGGGGAGGCCTCCCGGGTGGTGAAGGACCTGGTCTCCCACAGCTCGGCCTGGCAGGGCGAGGCCGCGACCGCCTTCCGCGCCTCCCTCTCGCAGGACCTCCCCCGCTATCTCGGCTCGGCCCACACCTCCCTCGCGGAGGCGGCCCGCCGGCTCACGGGGTGGCACGACACCCTGGTCGCCCACCGCGCACTGGCCGCCAGGTACGAGTCCCAGGCCGCGGCGGCCAAGACGGAGGAAGCCCTCTCCGACGCCCGCCGCCTGGCCCACGAACTCGCCGCCGAACACAGCGCGGCGGCCCGCCGGGTGGCCAAGTCCCTGAACGCGGCGACGGACCGCCTGGCCCCGAAGGAACCGGGTCTGCTGGCCTCCATCTGGAACAAGATCGTCGACGATCCGGCGGACGCGATGTCGAACGCGTCGGCCATGTTGGGTTTCGTCGGCGCCTTGGTAGCACTCGCCTGTCCGCCCGCGGGGCTCGCGATCATGCTCGTCGGGAGCGGCCTGTCTTTGGCCGCCCTGGCGATGCACACTTCTGACCCGAAGTTCCGCAAGTCACTCAGCGACGGCTTCACCAAGGGCCAGTTCGACGCGGACTTCTGGAAGAGCGGCGTGACCCTCCTGGGAGACACCGTCGGTGCGGTCCCGGGCGTGGCAGCGGTCGCCACCGGGGCCAAAGCCGGCACGGCGGCCGCCCGCGCGGCGATGGCGGCCGCCCCGGAGGGCAGCGCCGTGGTGGGGCTCGCCCCCGGGGCCACCGCGTTCAGGCAGTCGGCATGGAGCACCTCCGACGACCTGCGGCAGCTGGACAGCCCCCTCACCGGGTGGGCGATGCGGTCCTCGTCTCAGGACGCCAGAGAACGGGTGGGCGTGGCGGTGGCAGGTACCGGTGCAGTGACCGCCGGCCTCGACTACACCACGGACAACGAAACAGCCGAACACGGCTCGACAGCCCTGGACGGCACCCGCGGGGTCCTGGACGACGCACCCTCGGCCATCCGGAAGTCGGGCCACGTCTGGTCGGTGCTGCGGCCATGACCCAGCAGAGCATTGCCCCTCCGGTGTGGTTCCGCCTACCTCCGGGTTTCCATGACATCGGCCCAGGCGACAGAGCATCCTTGGACGCGTTCGCCGAGGCCCTGAGGAGTCTCGCTGCTCAACGAGAGCTGTCCCGGCTCATGGACGGACTTGAGGAACTGGCGGGGCACGACGTCGTACACACCGCGTTCGGATTTCACCCCGAGGAGCCCGTCGGCGTCACGACCTCGTTGTTCTCCCTGACCGTCCGGAAGGTCGAGCAGCCCAACCCCCGTCTCGCCGTGGCCCGGACGGCTCTGGCCATCGCCCGCTCCCCACTGTGGGCCAGCACCGACCGGCGGTTCGTCGATCTGCCGTCGACCCTGCCGTGCTGCCTGGTCACCGGGGTCCTTTCGGTGCCCGACGTAGAACATCGTCTGTTTCAGGCCAGAGTTGCGACGGCGCATCCCGATGGACTCCACTTACTCGTCCTCGACCTGACCAGCGCATCCACCCAACACGCCGACGCCTACTCCGACATTCTCGAAGCGGTCGCCCACACGCTCTGCTTCTCCGACCCCGATCCAGGTGCGCCGACGGCTGCCGGGACCTCACGCATCCTGGAGGTACTCCTTTGAGCGTCACGCTCACCAAGGCGGCCTGGGACCACCCTCCGACTGTGGTCGGCTACAAGCGGCTGGTCGTCCGCCGCTTCAACTGGGTTCTCAGCCTCGGCGGTCCTCCGCTGGCCGCCATGGCCTGCATCGGCCGCATCCCCCATGCGACCAGCGCCTTCGCCCTCTTGACCATGCTCGCAGCGCCACTCTTCCCCTGGGTGGTCGTCGCCTACTTCCGCCGACGCCGCGTCGCCGCCGTGCTCCAGGCCTATCCCTGGCGCGAATGGGCGTGCAGGCACCAGCGCAGAGTGAATGGCAGCCCTGCAACCGTCGCCATCCCGTTCCGGGAGGACTTCACGGCCATGTTCCGGATCATCCCGTTCCCTGTCCCGCTCGCGACGCTGGAGGACGACCACCCGGACCGGATCTGGTTCGCAGGAGACCCCCGCTTCGGTGGGGTTGTGTCTCCTGTCGGGGGGCATTACCCCGTGCGCGTCGTGCCCCACACACCGCGCCGGGAGGAATGCGGTGGCGAGGGGTTCGAGCTCGCGCGGCGCGTGGGGCTGGTGCGTGGCAGTGGGAAGGCGACGCGCACCTGATCAGCGGCGGCGGGAGCGCAGGGCGTGGCGCTCGGCCTCCGAGAGGCCGCCCCAGACTCCGAAGCGCTCGTCATTGGCCAGGGCGTACTCCAGGCACGCAGCCCGCCCCTCGCACGCCCCGCACAGCCGCTTCGCATCGCGCAGCGAGGAACCGGGCTCCGGGAAGAAGAAGCCGGGGCCCGTCTGGGCGCACAGGGCGAGGTCGTACCAAGCGGTGTCAGTGGCTGCGGTGGTGGTGGTATTCATCGACATGCCGGAGATACTGACCGCCGCGGATGGACGTCCGATCAACGACTGATCAACACCCCGCCACGCACTCCGTCCGACTGCCGTGCCCTCGAGCATCGCATCCCGCACTGACAGCGGACCCCACCCTCTCCTCCCCCAAGTGAACGACCGTGCGTTCGGTAAGATGGGGTCATGGCTGACGGACGTGTGGAGCGCGGTAACCAGACGCGGCGGGCCGTTCTCGACCGGACGATGAACATCGCTTCCGTGGACGGTCTGGAGGGCCTGTCGCTGGGCAAGATCGCCGCGGATCTCGGCCTGAGCAAGAGCGGGGTCTTCGCCCTCTTCGGCTCCAAGGAGGACCTCCAGCTCGCCACCGTCCGCGCCGCCGTGGACGTGTTCGTGGCCGAGGTCGTGCGGCCGGTGCACCCGGACCCTGCCGGTCTCGCCAAGGTGTGGCGGCTGTGCGAGCGCTGGCTCGACTACTCGGGGCGCCGGGTCTTCCCGGGCGGGTGCTTCTTCTACTCCGTCTCCGCGGAGTACGACGCCCGCCCCGGCCCCGTACGGGACGAGATCGCCAAGGCGCGCTCCGACTGGACGCGTTACGTCGAGCGGATGCTGGACGAGGCGCGACTGGCGGGCGGGTTCCGGGACGCGTCCGACGCCGCGGAGGCCGAGGTGCCGCAGCTCGCATTCGAGTTGACGGCCCTGATGGAACTGGCCAACGCGCACTCCGTGCTGCACGGCGACCCCTTGGCCTACGAGCGGGCGGGGCGCGGCATCCTCGGCCGGCTGCGTGCGGTGGCGGCCGCTCCGGACGAGATCCCGGAACGACCGCCCGTGTTCAACTCGCCTTCCTGACACGCATGCTCATGCGGGCCGCACGGGCTCGGGCGCGAGCGGGGACCGGGACGGGGGCGGGGACGGGGACGGGGACGGGGACAGCGCGAACTCGACCACCATCTCGATGACGCGGGGTTCGGCGAGGATACGGCGATGGCCGAGGCCCGTGGTCTCGACGAGCCGGGCCTGGGGACCGTAGGCCGCGGCGATCGCGCGGGACTGGGCGGGCTCGATCACGTCGTCGTCCGTGTCGTGGACGAGCAGGATCGGCGCCCGCATCTCCCCCTGGCCCCGGCGGGCGTCGAGGCGCTGCCAGATGTCGGGGTCACCGGGGAAGAGGCGGCGTTCGACGTGGGTGCGCAGGACGCGCCCGACCGCCTCACCGAGGTTCAGCCCGGCGCGGAAGCGGTCCACGAGGTAGTCGAAGTCGGCCACGCCGCCGATGCCCACGACCCGGTCGGCCCGTATGCCGTCGAGCAGCATGGAGAAGGTGGCGACCACGCCGAAGGAGTGGGCCACGACAGCCGAGAAGTCTCCGTGTTCCGCGTGCAGTTGGCCGATGATGGCGCGGTAGTCGCGGATCGTGGAGGCGCGGCCGTCGGACTCCCCGTGTCCTGGAGCGTCGAAGGCGATCACGGTGCGGCCCTGGGCCCGCAGGGCCGAGATGAAGCCGGCGAACCGCGAGGCGCGCGAGGACCACCCGTGCACCAGGAGAACGGGCCGGTCACCGTCGCCCCAGCGATACGTGGTCACGGCCGTGCCGTCCACCGCCATCCGCCCCCTTTCGGCGCGCCCCATCACCTCCACCTCCTCGGGCCGAAGCCGCGCCCGCCCGAGAGGGCGGACGAACGCCGCGAAGGCCGGGGGCCCTGCCAGTCCCGGGGCGAGCCGGGCGGTGACGTTGAGGGCGGTGCTCAGGAGTGAAGCCATGGGATGCATGCGCGGTTCTCCGGAATTCTCCTCAGGGCAGCCAGATGCCGATGGCCAGCCAATGAGGAGATATTAGCACGATCGTTCGTGTTGTTTTATGGACGGACGGACCGTGCCGAACCGGGCCACGCTGTCCGTTGTCATCCAGCCAAGGCGTCTCGACAGCGAACATCAGGCCGGGCTCGCGCCCGATCGACAAGACACCCCCTAGGCGCGTGAGGCGAGGAGTCGGGCCGCGGCGGCTTCCATCTCAGCGCGAAGCACCCGCTGGCATCCAGCGGTGCGCACACCTCAAAGGCGTAGTTGCGCATCTCGCCGAACAAGAGCACTTGGAGGTATTCGGGTCCACCCGCTTCTTCACGGCCCAACAGGATTTCGACGGTGAGCCGGGTACCGTCCGTGAGCCGGCGCGATCCGCTCTGCGGTTCGCTGTCAACCAGCATGAACTCCTTCTCATACCGGCCTTCGGGTGGGCAGGCCAGCAGCCACTGGGCGAACGCGGCCGCCCGGGGTGCGCCACCCGTCAGTGTCGTGCGTCCGATGAAGTACGCGTCGAAGTACCAGGTACCGTCCGGATCCTTGCCGACCGCCAACCACAGGTCGTCAACGGGCATGCCAGGGTAATGACTGCCCCGCCAGCCGAACCGAAACCCCGTCTCATCGTGCTCGCCGGACACTGTCGATCCTTCTCTCTCCCGAGCTGCGGTTGGCAGTCCGCCTGACGCAAGTCGTCTGTCAACGACCATAGTCCGCCCAGGTAAGCGCATCGCCGACGACCACCTTCGCCGGCAAGAACACACCCGCAGCCGTCCGCTCCCAGGGGATGCCGCAGGATGCGGACGCATGAGCCTCTCGTCGCGCATCGTCATGCCTGGGCAGATCCGGTCTGTTGCCGCCCAGGACCCGTCCGGGCCTCTGTACGTGACCCGTTACGGGTCCAGCCCTCTTGAAACGGTCGTGACGATGGTCGACGTCTCGGGCGCGGCGCACTGGGAGAGGGCCTACGCGGGGACAGGCCGCCCGAGGTCCCGCCTGTCGGCAGATGGCACGCTCTGGCTCGCGTGTCCGGGGGACGAGGGCGGCCGGACCCTGGAGGGAATCCTGCCGGACGGCTCCATGGGCCGGACCGTCCTTCTGCCGTGTGACACGGGTGAGGAGGTCGCCGCCTTCGTCGTACTCGATGACGGCTTCTGCATCAGCTGGGCCGGCGCCTCCCGCATGCTGTTGGAGGCGGGACACCAGCCGTCACTCACGCCTCGTGTCGCCCGGTACACCATGGAGGGTCATTGCCGGTGGTCGACGCCGATCAGCCTCGGCACGGTCTCGCACCCCGGCGTGATGGGGATGAGCGCAGAGACCGACTGGGAGATCCGGCCCGTGAAGCCGTGGGCTCCAAAGCGGGTCGAAGCCGCCTACTCGGAGCCGCTTCTCGTTTCCGGCGACAGGGTCGCGGCCAGTTTCACCGACGAACGCAGCGGCATCGGGCGGACCTTCTTCCTGGACCTGGCGAGCGGCACGGCCGTCGGCACCACGAATCCCGCACCGTCGGGCCGCAAGGCGATCTCAGGTCCAGGTGAATTCCTGATCGGGGCCCAGGTTGCGGTACTGGAGCATGCGGATGACCCGAGCACCCGGACCGCCGCCGAGGGGCGTGAGCCGCTTCGGGGCGAAGCTGGAACGCCGCTCCTCCTGCGGCAGCGAGCGGATCAGCTGCAGAAGCTCACGGCGACGCGCTTCGGGGAGGCGTACCGCATCCGTCACCGTGCTCGCCGCCCACTGCGCGGCCGCGGCATCCAACGGCGCCAAGTCGTCCGGGACCGCACACCCAGCGAGGATGAACAGATCGACCGTGTGGAAACCCAGCGCGGGCGCAAACCGTCGGAGCAGCCCCTCGCCGGGGCTCTCCCCCGCGAGCACCGCCCGGACCTCGTCTGCGGTCGACCCGGCGCAGTCGGCCAACTCCTGGGCGCTGAGCTCTCTGTGGTCCGTCAACCACGCCAGCATCGCGCCGAATCCAGGGTGCTCCAACATGCCCGAAGCCTAAGGGCTGTCCCGTAATCCCCGGCGGGCGCACGACGACAGCTACGGCACCTCGCTGCGTTGTCGGAACGCCCGAATACGCACAGTATGAGGACGCCCCTCCGCTTGCGATGCACCGCATCTGACGCCGTGCACTGATCCACCGGGGATTACGGGACAGCCCTTAGCCAGAACAGCGGGTACTGCGTCGCCTGCGGCCGGATCGGTTGCCGGCGAGGGCCTCTGCTCCACGGGCCGAGGCTCTGAACGGAGCGCGCAGCGCCTGTCAGTCTTCGTGCTTCGCCCGGCTGGGCTGGACGCGCTTGGGTTCGCCCGGCATCTTCGGGTAGTCCGGGGGGTAGGGCATGTCGCCCAGGCCGTGCTCGTGTTCGTCGCGGGCCGCGAGTTCCAGTACGGCGTCCAGGGCGAAGGCGTGCTCGTCCATGTCCGCGTGCAGATCGCCCAGTTCGGCGAACCGGGCCGGCATCGTCACGATGTCGAAGTCGCGGGGCTCCGCGTCGTCCACCTCGTCCCAGCGCAGCGGCGCCGATACCGGGGCGTGCGGGCGGGGGCGGACGGAGTAGGCGGAGGCGATCGTGCGGTCGCGCGCCGTCTGGTTGTAGTCGACGAAGATCCGCTCGCCACGCTCCTCCTTCCACCAGGCCGTCGTGACCTTGCCCGGCATCCGGCGTTCCAGCTCCCGGCCGAGGGCGATGGCGCACCGCCGGACCTCGGTGAAGGTCCAGCGCGGCGCGATCGGCACGAAGACGTGCAGCCCGCGGCCGCCCGAGGTCTTGGGCCAGCCGCGCAGGCCCAGCTCCTCCAGCAGGGCGCGCAGTTCGTGGGCGGCCGCCACCGCGTGGTGGTAGTCGGTGCCCGGCTGCGGGTCCAGGTCGATCCGGAGCTCGTCGGGGCGGTCGGTGTCCTCGCGCCGCACCGGCCAGGGGTGGAAGGTGAGGCAGCCCAGGTTGGCCGCCCACAGGACGGCGGCCGGTTCGGTCGGGCAGATCTCGTCGGCCGAGCGGCCGCTCGGGAAGGAGATGTGGGCGGTGGGGATCCAGTCGGGAAGGTTCTTCGGTGCCCGCTTCTGGAAGAAGGACTCGCCCTCCACCCCGTCCGGAAAGCGTTCCAGGGTCGTGGGCCGGTTGCGCAGGGCGCGCGTGATGCCGGGCGCGACGGCCAGGTAGTACTCGGCCACGTCCCGCTTGGTGAGGCCGCGCTCCGGGAAGTACACCTTGTCCGGGCTGGACAGCCGTACCGTCCGCCCGCCCGCGTCCAGCTCGATCGCATTACCGGCAGCACCCATGTGCGCCACGGTAGGCGGGCCCGGTCGTGCGCGCATACCGGGCGGGTCCGGACGTACCACCGCAGAATCGAAGGCATGGATCTGCCAGTGATGCCGCCCGTGAAGCCGATGCTCGCCAAGTCCGTGGCGAAGATCCCGCCCGGGATGCAGTACGAGGCCAAGTGGGACGGCTTCCGGGCCATCGTCCATCGCGACGGCGACGAGATCGAGATCGGCAGTCGCACGGGTAAGTCCCTGACCCGGTACTTTCCCGAGCTGGTGGAGGCCCTGAAGCACAATCTGCCGACCCGTTGCGTCGTGGACGGCGAGATCGTGATCGTCCACGGCGGGCGTCTCGACTTCGACCGGCTGACCGAGCGGATCCATCCCGCACAGTCCCGCGTCGCCCTGCTGGCCGAGACCACCCCCGCCAGCTTCGTCGCCTTCGACCTGCTCGCCCTGGGCGACCAGGCGCTCCTCGACACCCCGCTCGCCGACCGCCGTACCGCCCTGACCCGTGCTCTCTCCACTGCTCGGCCCCCCGTCCACCTCGCGCCCGCAACCACCGACCCCGCGCTCGCGCAGGAGTGGTTCGAGCGGTTCGAAGGCGCCGGGCTCGACGGGGTGATCGCGAAACCCCTCGATCTCCTCTACCGGCCCGATGCCCGCCTCATGTTCAAGGTCAAACACCAACGTACGGCCGACGTCGTCGTCGCGGGTTTACGTTTCCACAAGAGCGGTCCGATTGTCGGATCGCTGCTGCTCGGCCTCTACGACGCCCACGGCACGCTCCAGCACGTGGGCGTGTGCGCCGCCTTCCCCATGAAGCGCCGCGCCGAGCTGGTGGAGGAACTCGAACCCCTGCGGATGCCCGACCCGACCGGCCATCCCTGGGCCGCCTGGGCCGAGGAGTCCGCCCACGAGAGTGCCCGGCTGCCCGGGGGGCAGAGCCGCTGGACCGGCAAGAAGGACCTGTCCTGGGTCCCGCTGCGCCCCGAGCGGGTCGTCGAGGTGAGGTACGACCACATGGAGGGCGACCGCTTCCGGCACACCGCCCAGTTCCACCGCTGGCGGCCCGACCGGACGCCCGGGAGCTGCACCTACACCCAGTTGGAGGAGGTCGTCGGCTACGACCTCGCCGAGGTGCTCGGTCCGGCCGCCACCGGTACCTCCGGCTGAGCGGCCGCCACTCCCGACTCAGCCCGGCTCAGCCCGGCTCACCCCGGCTCACCCCGGCTCACCCCGCCGTCAGCTTCTCCCACTCCTCCCGGTCCGGCCCCGCCTCGTTCGGCGCGTAGTCCGGCCTGTCCGCCAGCCAGCGCGCCACCCGGGCGCGGATCTCCGGGTCGGCGTACGCCCGCTCCGGCGGCTCCACCAGGTGCCGGACCCTCGCCCGGGCCCGCATCACCTCGGGATCCCCCAGCGCGCAGTCGAACAGCGCGGCCACCTCCCGCGCCGTCCCGCCCCGCCCGGCCCGTGCCGCGAAGCGCTCCCCTATCGCCCCGTCGGCGACCACCTGGAAGTCGAACCACGGCTTCAGGGTCCGCTCCGCCCAGGCGTGGTGTTCGGCGGCGTACCGCGCCGATCCCGGGTCCCGGTGCACCGTACGGGCCACCCTGCGCGCGGCCCACAGGGCGAGCGAGGTGCCCTGCCCCAGGGTCGGGTTGGTGTGCGTGATCGAGTCCCCGACCGGCACCAGCCCGGTCACCACGGGGCCCTGTTCGTCGACCAGGGCGCTCCACCGGTTGTCCAGGCTCGCCGTGGCCAGGACGCCCGACAGCGGCTCGGCGCCCAGTGCCAGCCAGGCGGCGCCGGGCGGGAAGGTACGCGCGGCCGCCTCGAAGACGGCGGGGTCGCGCAGCGCCGAGCGCGTGGTGTCCGCGGTGTGCACGAACAGCGTCACGGCGAACACCCGGTTGTCGGCCGGGAAGACGGCGCACCCGGCGAAGGCCCCGCCCGTCACCGCCCACGGCCGGCGCGGCCCCTCGTCCATGCCCTCGGGCAGCCGGTACCAGCGGCAGAAGTACGCGAGCCCGGTGCGGTGCCGTTCCACGACGGGCGGCCGGCACCCCAGCTCGGCCAGCCTGCGCTCGGTGCCCCCGCGCCGCCCACAGGCGTCCACGACGAGGTCTCCCGCGTAGCTCCCGGCCTCGGTGGTCACTCCCGTCACATGGATCCCGGAGGACCCGGTGGCCCCGGAGGACCCCGAGGACCCGATGGCCTCGGAGGACCCGCGGGCCGTGATCAACCCGGTGACCGGCTCCCCGTACCGGACGACGACCCCCGGTTCCGCACGCAGCGCCGCGGCCAGGGCGCTCTCCAGCACGATGCGCCGGGCCTGCAGCATCACGAGGTCCTCGTCGCCGGGCAGCGCGGGCGGACGCATGTCGAACCAGTCCAGTTCGTGCCGTTCGCGGGCGCCGAGGCGGAGCATCTGCGCGTACACGTCGGGCAGATCGGCGCGCAGGACGTTGCGGGCGGCCCCGAGCAGCACGTGCGGCTGGGCCGCCTGCGGTACGGTCGGCCGCCGCCAGCCGAAGAAGTCACGGTCGAGCGAGGCGCCCGGCGCCCGTGCGTCCCGTTCGAAGACCTCCGCCGTGTGTCCGCGCCGCGCCGCGAGCAGGGCGGTGGCGGGCCCTGCGACACCTCCGCCGATGACCAGCACATGTGCCATGAAGCGTCCCCCCGAGCCGTTGGACCGTACGACGATCACACCGCACAGAGCCTGCGCGAACAGGCGCCGACCGAAACTCGCATAGATGTCCGGATATCGATCGGTTGTTCACACTCCGGCGCCCGCGCGGTGGGCCTCCACGGCCCGTCGGGTCTCCGCCTCGATCAGGTCGGTGTTGATCGCCACCGCAGCCTGCGCCCCCTGGGCGGCCGCGCCCGCGACCTTCTCCAGCGGGGAGGTCACGTTGCCCGCGGCCCAGACCCCGCGCAGCGCGGTGGTCCCGGTGGCCGGATCGGACTCGACGCAGGTGCCGATCGCTTCGCCGCCCCGCTCCATGACGACGGTCGGCAGGCCGAGGCTGGTCAGTACGCCCGAGCGGGCGGTGAACCGCGGGGCCACGACCAGGGCGGCGCACCCCACCTCGGCGCCGCCCGCCAGGGTCACGCCGGCCAGCCGGTCGTCCCGGACCACGAGGCCGGTCACCTCGCCCTCGACGACATCGACACCGAGGGCGGCCAGCAGTTCCCGGTCCTCGGCGGTGAGCCGCCAGGTGTGCGCCAGCAGGGTGGTCCGCTCGCTCCAGTGCCGCCAGAGCTGGGCCTGGTGCACGGCCAGCGGTCCGTCGGCCAGCACCGCGACCGGCTGGTCCCTGACCTCCCAGCCGTGGCAGTACGGGCAGTGCAGCACGTCCCGCCCCCAGCGCGCCCCGAGGCCCGGCACGGCGGGCAGCTCGTCCACGAGCCCGGTGGCGACCAGCAGCCGGCCCGCCCGGACGGTCCTGCCGTCGCCGCAGCGGACCAGGAAGCTCCCGTCGGGCAGGCGGTCCGCGGCGACGGCCGTGCCCGGCCGGACCTCCCCGCCGTAGCCGGTCACCTCCGCGCGGCCCCTGGCCAACAGCGCGGCCGGGCTCTCCCCGTCGTGGCCGAGGTATCCGTGCATGTGCGCGGCCGGGGCGTTGCGCGGGCTGCCGGAGTCGATCACCAGTACCGAACGGCGGGCCCGGACCAGGGTCAGCGCTCCGGCCAGTCCTGCGGCCCCACCGCCGACGACCACGACGTCGAACGAGCTGTGCTGTGCGTTGTCCATGTCCGTGAGGGTCTGCCCGCAGGGGTCCTCTTGACAAATGTTCTTGCCGAAGCGGCAAATGGAGTCATGGCCACCGAGGAGCAGGACGAGGAACTCGCCGACGTGATCACCGCCGTGGGCCCGCGGCTGCGCGCCCTGCGCCAACAGCGCGGCACCACGCTCGCCCAGCTCAGCGAAACCACCGGCATCTCGCTCTCGACCCTTTCCCGGCTGGAGTCCGGGCAGCGCAGGCCGACGCTGGAGCTGCTGCTTCCGCTGGCCAGGGCGCACCGGGTGGCGCTCGACGAGCTGGTCGGCGCACCGGAGACCGGGGATCCCCGGATCCGCCCGCGCCCTTTCGTCCGGCACGGCTGCACCTACGTGCCACTGACCCGCAACTTCGGCGGGGTGCACGCCTTCAAGCAGATCCTCCCGCCCCTCGAAGGTCCGCCGCCCAAGCCCGAACTGCAGGTCCACGAGGGCTACGAGTGGCTGTACGTGCTCTCCGGACGCATCCGGCTGCTGCTCGGCGAGCACGACCTCGTCCTCGGCCCCGGAGAGGCCGCCGAGTTCGATACGCACACCCCGCACGCCTTCTTCAACGCGGGTCCGCAACCGGCTGAGTTCCTCAGCCTCTTCGGCCCCCAGGGCGAGCGGATCCATGTCCGGGCCCGGCCCACCCCTCCAGCGGAAGGACGACCATGACCAGCACGCACGAGCGCCCCGAGCGGGCCGCGCCGCGGCCCCACGCCGTCGTCGGCGTCGGACTGGTCGTCGTGGCCCCGGACGGCCGGGTGCTCCTCGGCCAGGCGCACGACGGCCGCTGGGAGCTGCCCGGCGGCAAGGTCGACCCCGGGGAGGGCTTCGAGCAGGCCGCCGCCCGGGAACTCGCCGAGGAGACCGCCCTGCGGGCGGACCCCGGGGCAATCCGCATCCTGTCCGTGCAGATCGAGGCACAGGCCGGTCTGACCCGCCTGACGGCGGCCGCCGTCACCACCTCGGCGGAAGGCGTCCCCACCGTCACCGAACCCCACAAGATCACCCGCTGGCAGTGGTTCGTCCCCACCGAGATCCCCTCGGCCCTGTACGTCCCGTCGGCGGCCGTGCTGCACTCCTGGCGCCCGGACCTCGCCCCGCTGCCGCACGTCCCCTCGTACGACTACGTGATCTCGGATCCGGCGCAGAGCGCCTGAACACCCACCCCGTCGACCCTAGTGCTGTGGCCGGAAAGGCTTGCCGGGTCGCGGCGTCCGGTGCGGTGCATCGCCAGGCGGAGGGCCACGGCTCGTACTGGACGTCCTTCCGTGGTCCGACAACGCCGCGAGGTGCCGTGCCGGGCGTCGCGACCCGGTGAACCTTTCCGGTCACAGCACTAGGTGGTGGCCGTCAGGACCGTCACCGTGGTCACCGCCACCATCGCGGCCTGCATGTCGCGGATCGCCGCCCGGACGCTCTCGGCCGCCCACTGGCCGGCGGCTATCTCCGCCATCCGCGGGGTCACCTCGCCTGGCCGCCGGTCGGGGAAGGCGAGCCGGTGCAGCTTGGCCGAGTGGATCAGGGCGATGAGGCCGGCCGTACGCTCGTCCGGCTCGGCGCCGTCGAGGACGACGCCGTGGAGCCGCTCGCGCAGGGCGCGCTCGACGGCGCCGTCGGCCTCGGGATAGCGGCGCTGCGGGAACACCCCGAACACCTTGTGTACCTGTGGCACCACCAACCCGCGCTCGCCCAGGCTCGCCAGGGCGGCGCCGACAGCCTTGGGCTGGTCCTTGGTCAGCCAGTCCGTCACCCGGCGTTTGCTGCGGCCCCGCAGCCACGCCTCCATCAACCGGATGCGGCCGTCGAGCAGTTCTTCCCCGGTGGACTCGGTGTTCCTGAGCTCCAGGTACTTGCCCGACACCGACACCCGCTCCGCCAAGACCAGTTCGAGCAGGATCGCACCCGCCACGGCCCACCCCGCCGGCTGACGCTGCCTCGCCGCCCCGGACTCGTCGTCCAGGGACAGCAGCATGATCTCCTCGGCCAGTGTGATCCTCACGAGCGCCCCCCGTCGTCCGGCTGTCAGCTGTCCCGACGCCTCGAAGGCAAAGACGTCCGACTCACCCCCGAAGTTCCCCATCGACGGAGCGCGCACTCACTCCGTACGCCTTCCCGCCATGACCAACTTCCGCGCTTGTCAAGGGCCGAACCACATCCCTAGGGGGTGTCGCGCCGCGAGCCCGGCCTGATCGGCACGAGGGGCCCTAGTGCCGCACCACCACCCTCGGTGCGAAGTTCCCCTCCCCCAGGTCCTCGGCCAGCAGCCGCTTCGCGATCGCGTCCGCCGCGACCCGCAGTTCGGCGCTCCGCGGCCGTCCCCGGTCCTTCTCCAGTTGGTCCCCGAGCCACTGGGCCCACGCCGCCGAGATGACGTCGGCCTCCCGCTGCCCGGCCGGGGTGAGGGTGAAGAAGCTTCCCTCGCGGCTGAGGAAACCCTCTTCCTCCATCCGGTCGTAGACCGGCACCAGCACCTCCGGCGGCAGGGAGCGGCGCTCGGCGATCAGACCGAGGCCGGCGTAGCCGATCGTCCGGGTCAGCAATTCCACCTGCATCACCGCCCAGGCTCCCGCGATGTCCAGCCGGGTGTCCGAGGCGTCGACGATCCCCCGCGCCGTGTCCGCCCCCATGTTCCGTACGAGCTTGCCGACGGCCAGCTCCAGCAGCTTCGCCGAGTCCCCCGACGCCGTGGCCGGCGATCCGAAGCCGTCGCCCATGTCCGTGGACCCGGCCCGGGCGCTGTCGCGCAGGCGCACCTGCTTGAGGAAGAGCGCCACGACGAAGCCGAACAGGGCCATCGGGACGGTCCAGAGGAACACCGTGTGCAGGGCCTGCGCGTACGCCTCGATCACCGGCTCCGCGGCCACCGGGTCGAGCCGGTGCACCCCCTCCGGGCTCGACGCCGCCTCGGCCAGCTGCGCCGGGTCCTGTCCGGTGAGCCGCGCCGCCTCCGCGACGGCCTCCTCCAGTGCGGGCCCGAGGGTGTTCGCGTAGATCGTTCCGAAGACCGCGGTCCCGAAGGCGCTGCCGAGCGTACGGAAGAAGGTGATGCCGGAGGTGGCCGTGCCCAGGTCGGCGTAGTCGACGGTGTTCTGCACGGCGATCACCAGCACCTGCATGGACAGGCCGATGCCCGTGCCGAGCACGAACATGTACAGCGATTCCAGCACGCTGCCGGTCCCCGGCTTCATCGTCGACAACAGGTACAGGCCGAGCGCCATGACCGCGCAGCCCACGATCGGAAAGATCTTGTACTGGCCGGTCTTGCTGGTGACGTTGCCGCTGAAGACGGAGGCGATCAGCAGGCCGATGACCATGGGGAGGGTCCGGACGCCCGAGATGGTGGCCGAGTCCCCGTCGACGTACTGGAGGTAGGTCGGCAGGAAGGTCATCGCGCCGAGCATCGAGAACCCGACGACGAAGCTCAGTACGGAGCACACGGAGAAGACCGGATTGCGGAAGAGCCGCATCGGCAGCATCGGTTCCGCGGCCCGTGTCTCGACCAGGCAGAACAGCGCCAGCGCGACCGCGCCGCCCGCGAACAGGCCGATGATCACGGGCGAGGTCCAGGCGTACTGGTTCCCGCCCCAACTGGTGCCCAGGATCAGCGCGCTGGCACCGATCGCGACCAGGGCGATGCCCAGGTAGTCGATGACCGGCTTGCCCTCCGCCCGTACCGCCGGGATCGTCTTGGCGGCCGCGATGACGACGAGGATCGCGATCGGGACGTTGACGTAGAAGCACCACCGCCAGCTCAGGCTGTCGGTGAAGAACCCGCCGAGCAGCGGTCCGATCACGGTGGCGACCCCGAAGACGGCGCCGATCATGCCCTGGTACTTGCCGCGCTCGCGCAGCGGCACCACATCGGCGATCAGCGCCATCGCCGTGACCATCAGACCGCCGGCGCCGATGCCCTGGACGCCTCGCCACACGATCAGGAGGGTCATGTTGCCGGCCAGGCCGGACATGAAGGAGCCGCTGATGAAGATGACGGCGGAGATCTGGAAGATCAGTTTCCGGCCGAAGAGGTCGCCGAACTTGCCCACCAGCACCGTCGCCACGGTCTCCGCGAGCAGGTAGGAGGTCACCACCCACGACATGTGGTCCCCGCCGCCCAGATCCGACACGATCGTGGGCAGTGCGGTTCCTACGATCGTCTGGTCCAGTGCCGCGAGCAGCACCCCGAGCATGATCGTGCCGAAGATGACGTTGCGCCGCCGCCGGTCGAGCACGGGTGGCGCGGCGGCCGTCGCGGGGGCAGTGGTCACCTTCGCACTGTCACAGCGCGCCCGCCGCTGCGCATGTGGCGCTGCGCCGTCCGGGGGAACCTCGCAGGACCGCGGGACACCCGTGTACAGGGGGTCAGCGCAGGTAGGACAGGCCCGGGTGCTCCGCCGCGTACCCGTCGAGGAGCCGCCGCGCCACCCCCACCGAGTCGACCAGCGGATGGAGCGCGAAGGCCTTGACCGCGTCCGCACGGGCACCGCTCGCGGCCGCCGCCAGGATCTCCCGTTCGACCGCCTTGACCGCCGTCACCAGCCCCGCCGCGTGCAGGGGCAGCTGCTCGACGCCCACCGGGTGGGCGCCGTTCGCGTCGACCAGGCAGGGCACCTCGATGACCGCCTCGGCGTCGAGGACGGACAGCGTCGAGCCGTTGCGGACGTTCAGGATCAGCGTGGCCCGCTCGTCCCGGGCGATGGCCCGCATCAGCGCGAGCGCGACCTTCTCGTAGCCCCCGGATTCGAGGTCGCTCTCCTCCCGCTCCCCGACTCCCGCCACCTCACGGTTTTCGGCCATGTACGTGGCCTCGCGCTCGGCCCGGGTACGGTCCCAGGCGGCCAGCGCCGCCCCGGCCGGCGCTCCTGCCCGGCCCGCCTCGGCGTAGAAGCCGCGCTGCTGGTCGCGCAGGAAGGCCCCGCGCGTCTGCTTCGCCTCCTGGTAGGCCCGTACGGTGTCACGGTTGAAGTAGTAGTAGTGCAGGTACTCGTTGGGGATTGCGCCGAGCGAGCGCAGCCATTCGGCCCCGAAGAGCCGGCCCTCCTCGAAGGACTCCAGGGCCTCGGTATCGGCCAGCAGCCGGGGCAGCTCGTCACGGCCGCCGATGCGCAGCCCGCGCACCCAGCCCAGGTGGTTGAGGCCGACGTAGTCGATCCAGGCCTCCTGCGGCCGGGCGCCCAGCAGCCGGGCGATCCGCCGGCCGAGGCCCACGGGGGAATCACAGATGCCGATCACCCGCTCGCCGAGCTCCTCGGCCATCGCCTCGGTGACCAGACCGGCCGGGTTGGTGAAGTTGATGACCCACGCCCCGGGGGCGGTACGGGCGATCCTGCGGGCGATCTCGCGCGCCACCGGCACGGTCCGCAGGCCGTACGCGATCCCGCCCGCGCCCACCGTCTCCTGGCCCAGGACCCCCTCGGACAGGGCGATCCGCTCGTCCGCGGCGCGCCCTTCCAGGCCACCGACGCGGATGGCGGAGAAGATGAAATCGGCCCCGCGCAGGGCCTCGTCGAGGTCCCCGGTGGCCGTGACGACGGGGGCGTCCGGCACCGGGCCGCCGGCGGTCGCGGCCGCAGCCTGGTCCCGGAGCACCCGGGCCATGGCGGTGAGCCGCGCCGGGTCCTGGTCGTACAGCGTCACATGGGACACCCGGCCCTCGGCGCGGTCGCCGAGCAGTGCTCCGTAGACGAGCGGTACCCGGAAGCCGCCTCCGCCGAGGATCGTCAGCCGCACGCCCCTACCGCCTTTCGCCAGTGCAGATCCCGTTGCCGACACCGCAGCCGCGGCCCCGGGCACCACCACCGATGCCACGATCGGTGACACGGAAGCCACGGCACACGCCTGCCGGCACCAGTCTGCCCCGGTCGGTCACTCCACCGGCGACGGCACGGCGCGCAGCCTGGCGCCCTGCTGGTGCGTGAAGCCCCCGGTGCCCCGGACGGGGCCCCTCGGCGCGCCCGTCGGCGTCGAGAGGATCAGGGTGATCCGGGTCAACCCCATCTCGACCAGCATCCGGCTGGTCTCGGCCACCATCCGGCAGCGCACCGGCCCCCACCGCGGGTCCGGGTGGCGCACGGTGCGCACCGCCCCGTCCAGCTCGGCGGCGTCGGCGCCGTGCGTGCTCAGCCAGTGCGGCACCCCGTACCGGTAGGCCGCCTCCATGAACGGGTCACGGGCCACCTCCTGGCGGATGCTGCGCAGCCCCTCGTCCTCGGGAGCCCCGGCCAGCGCGGTCGCGAACTGGGCCAGCAGCGGTACGCACCAGGCCGGTTCGTGATCCTCCAGCACGGCCGCCGCGTCCGGGTGGAAGAGCACGAACCGCAGGAAGTTGTCGTCCGGCAGGGCCGTCGGGTGCGGCCGTACGGACTGGAAGAGCTGGTCGAAGGCCGAGTTGGTCAGGGCCACGTCCCAGCGGTGGTCCACGAGGAAGCTCGGGTAGGGCACGGACTCCATGAGGGCCGCGTAGTCGCACAGGTAGTCGCGCTGGGCCGGGTCCTCGGGCAGCCGGTTCTCCTCGGCGGCGCGCCACGTGGGCGGCGGGTCACGGTCGACCATGACGCGGAACAGCCAGAAGCACTGCCGCTCGCTCATCTCCAAGGCCTCGGCCAGGGCGAGCAGTTTGCGGTCGGTCCACTCCTTGACCAGGCCTCTTTCCCAGTTCCCGTACGCGCGCACACTGATGCGCAGTCTGGCTGCGAGGTCCTCCTGGCTCAGGCCCAGCTCCTCGCGGCGCTGGCGCAAAATCTCCTTGCGTCGCTCCGACCGGACCGCACCACGGGCGGATTCCTCGCCCGCCAGGCGCTCTTCACCGGCTCGGGCGAGTCCATCGGACGAGCCCACCGCTGCGAGATGTGGCACTGAGAGCTCCCCCTCCTCCGGTCTGGATCTTCATTTCCGTGTGGCGATCCTGCTACCGACTTCATTCGAGTGTCAACTATTGTGGCAATTCCAGCCTCTTGACAGCTCATTCCCGCCACAGCTGTGGCACGTTCTAGCCCTTCCGGGCGAGAGCGGCTAGATTCCAGAAGCCGACCATGTGCCCATACCGACTTCGCGCGATCTAGGAGAACCACTGGTGACAGACGGCTTCCCGGCTCCCGTCGCGGTGGCCAGCGCACCCCTGGCAGCCACCATCACGCGTGTCGCCGAACTCGCGGGCAAGATGGGCCGCGACCTGAACCAGGTCTTCGACCTGCGGCGGCTCTCCGAGGCCTCCGGCGTACCCACGGACGTGGTCAGGACCCTGCTCGACGGCAGGCCGGCCGGCGAACCCGATCTGCAGGCCCGGTTCCTCCAGCGTCTCGACCTGCTCCGGCGTACCCGCGTCAAACCCAACGGCCGCCGCTACACGCAGCAGGAGATCGCGGACGGCGCCGGCATGTCGCGGCAGCAGGCCGGGGCACTGATCAACGGCGACCGGCGGCCCACCATGGAACACTGTGACGCGATCCAGCGGTTCTTCGGAGTGCACGCCGGTTTCCTCACGGCGCACGACTCCGACGCCCTCACCGACGCCCTCCAGCGGACCGAGCAACAGCTGCTCCAGGACTTCGCGGGGCGGGCGCGGGAAACCGTATCGCCCTCGGGCGCATCGGCGGGCGATCCACTGGCAAGACTCCTCCAGAACCACGGTGTACGGGGCATCGCCTGGCGCGCCGCCCAACTGCCCAGCGACAAGCACCGGGACAAGGTGACCGAATGGCTGGACATGCTCCTCGAAAGCGTCAAACCGAACGAATCCTGACCCAGTCGAAAGTCTGGGTCTGATCCTTGAGTCCTGATCCGGATCCGCGCCGACGGGGAGAACGGTGAGCATAGGCAGAGAGCAGCGGCGGTTGTGCGGGGAACTGGTGGCCGGCATCCGGCTGACCGCACCCGTGGAACCCGTGGACCTCTACGCTGCCCTCTGCGAGGGCATGAGCAGACACCGCGGCCGCCGGGTGGACTTCCGGATGGCCTCGTTCCCGCCGCGGACGGCCAGCGGCCTGTGGCTCGACATGGCGGACCGCGATCTCGTGGTCATCGAGGAGCGCACCGCGCCGGACCACCAGCTGGTGATCCTGGGCCACGAGCTGTGGCACATGAAGGCCGGCCACTGCAGTCATCACGTCGACGGCGCCGCCGTCGCCGCGCGGCTGCTGACCGACGAGGCCGACATCGGCGAGACCGTCCGCCGCGTCGCCGCGCGCACGCGCGCCGACGTCCGGGAGGAGACCGAGGCCGAAACCTTCGGTTTACTGCTGGGTAGTCGGTGTCGGAACTGGCTGGCCGGATCGGCGAGCCACCGCGCACCGGTCCAGCGCGATCAACTGGCGGGCCGGATCGAGGCCTCGCTGGGCTACCGGGGGCACAGGAACGAACGTTGAACGGCGAGGACTACTACATACCGGCGGCCGCGATGGCGATCTCACTCGCCTTCAAGCTGCCGGCCCTGCGGCACAACTGGCGCGACCCGCTCCTGCGGTCGGTCGTCGCCCTGCTGACCCTGGCGGGAGCGGTGTTCACCTTCGCCGCCCCGCCCACCATCGCGGCGGTCAACCGCTGGACCGGGATCGTCAACGTCTCGGCCCCCCTGGTCTACTGCCTGATCACCGCGTTCAGCGCCTCCTGCCTGGTCCTGATGGTCAACTGGCGCGGCGGGCCGCCCGAACAGACCCGACGCGTCTCGCGCCGCTGGATCCTCGGCTACAGCGTGGTGATCGTGGCCCTGGTCGTGCTCTTCGCCCTCGGTGAGACCCCGCAGGAGCGGCTGCGCGACTTCGACACCTACTACGCGAACACGCCCTACATCGGCCACATGATCGCCCTCTACCTGCTGGCCCACCTCGTGGCCGCCGTGGTGATGGTGGCCCTGTGCTGGCGCTGGTCGCTCCAGGTCCGCGGCTGGCTGCGGGTCGGACTGGTGATCATCGTCGTCGGCTACATCTTCAACCTCGCCTACGACGCCACCAAGATGACCGCGGTCGTCGCCCGCTGGTCCGGTCACGACCTCGACGGCCTGAGCACCTACGCCGCTCCGCCGCTCGCCTCCCTCGGGGCGCTGATCAGCGCGATGGGCTTCGTGGTCCCGCTCGTCTGCCAGCGGCTGTCGGACCAGTGGCAGATGTGGGCGACGTACCGCCGGCTCGGCCCGCTCTGGCACGAGGTGCAGATCTCCGCACCGAGCGGCACGCCCTCCGTGCAGATGGCCTGGTGGTCCGCGGCGGAGCTGCGGGTGATCCAGCGCGAGTCGGACATCCACGACGGCTTCCTGCACCTCGGCCCGTACTTCGACAAGGACCTGCGCGACGACGCCTACGACAGCGCCGTCGCCGAGGGGGCCGATGAGGAGACCGCCCGCGCGGTCGCCGACGCCGCCATGGTCGCGGCCGCCGTGCGGGCCCGGTCCGCCGACCCCGAAGGCAAGATCATCGGTGAGGACGAGGAGACCGTCCTCGACACCGCCGACGGTCCGCGCGACCTCCTGCGGATCTCCCGCGCGCTGCGGCACTCGCCGGTGGTGCAGGCGGTCCGGCGGCAGGTGACGGTCTAGGAGGGCGTCCTGTCGGCCGGTCAGCGGGGGGCGGCCGCCACCGTCGCCGTCGCCGGGAACAGGTCCTGGAACGGCGCCGCCGAATCGATCCCCTCCCGCCCGTACGGCGCGTCGAAGCTCCACACCATGAAGAGCAGGAACACGATCAGCGCGCTGAACAGGCCGGCGAGCAGCAACTCCCGCCCGGAACGGCGGATCTGCAGGGTGAAGATCAGCCCGACCGTGACCACCCCGCCCACCAGCAGACCGAACCACACCACGCCCGGCAGGGTGGACTCGGAGCTCTGCACCCGCGAGTGGCGCGCGTCGTCGGCCGCGGCGATGTGGTCCAGCAGCGGCTGGTACGCCTGCGCCTGGAGCTCGGTGGCCGGGCTCTGGTGCGTGACGTCGGTGCGCAGCTTGCCGAGCAGCGCGCCGCCCTCGGCCGAGGCGCCGTCGCCGGAGGTCAGCAGCGGCCAGTCCACGGCGACGGTGTGGGAGACGTACGCGTCCACCTCGCCCCGGATCCGGTCGCGGACCGGCGCCGGGTAGACGTCGGCGCGCTGGGTGACCTCGTACAGGGCCTGCGCCTCGCGGCGCACGCTGTCCTCGGCGGCGCCGCGCGCCTCCCAGACGCCCGCGATGGCCAGACCCAGCACGATCGCGTAGACCACGCCCACCATCATCGTCATGTACTCGATGACATCGGGGGTTTCGCTGGTGTCCTCGTCGTCGGCGGCCCGGCGGTGCCGGATCGCGGTGATGGCGAGGACGACGGCGCAGACGAGCGCCATGGCGACGGCCAGGACCAGCCATTCGGACACGTGGAATCTCCCGGTGTGAATCGGTGGATCGATGGATGGGGATACGGGGGTGCGCGGCGGTCAGCCGCGGCTCTTGGAACGGGGACGCAGGGCGGCGGCGGCGAGTACGGCCGGGGTGGTGACGACGACCATGAGCATCACGGTGGACATCCCCGCCGGGCCGCGCCGCTCCAGGGCCACCGAGCGGTACGGACGCACGTGGAAGGCGCTCACCCGTGCGGCGGCGGCCCTGGCCACGGGCGGGGCGGGTGCGTCGGCCGACGCCGGTACGGCCCCGGCCCCGGGAGCCGGCGCGGGCGGCGGCGGCTCCGACTCCACGGCCCCTGCCTCCGCGGCAGGCCCCGACGCTCCCACCGCGCCCGGCGGTTCGGCCGGCCGGGGCTCCGCCGCCCGCGCGGGCCGCGTCGGCCGCTGCGCCGGGGCGGGCGGCACCTCGGGCCGCCCGGGGTGACGCACCGTCGGCCGGCCGGCGCCGGGCACGGTCACCCGTACCGAGGGCTGCCCGGACGGTGGCCGGAAGACCGGCCGGTCCGGCTGCCCGGCCGGCACGCACAGGTCGACGCGGGCTCCGCGGCCGCCGCCGTCGCTCGCGACCGCCACGTGGCCGTGCAGCGGGCAGAGCGCCGCCACCAGGCCCGCCCCGGCGAAGTACTGCCAAGCGGTCACCGCGCGCCTCCCGAAATCGCAGTAGGTGTAAGGGCTACCGCTGAAGAAACGATCAAGGCACGGCTTCGACACGCCGCGAACGGGTGGGGATCCCGGATGCGGCATGATGGCGCCATGGGGACCGAGGGGGCGAACGCCCGCGTGATCGCAGGGCGCTATCGGCTGGACGCCAGACTCGGACGCGGTGGCATGGGCATCGTGTGGCGCGCCACCGACCAGTTGCTCGGCCGGAACGTCGCCGTCAAGGAGGTCGCGCTCGACCCCGCGCTGTCCGCGGACGAGGCCCGGCACCAGCGCGAGCGCACGCTCCGCGAGGCACGGGCGGCCGCGCAGCTCAAGCACCCCCACATCGTCGTGGTGCACGACATCGTCGAGGACGGCGAACTCCCGTACATCGTCATGGAACTGGTCGAGGGCGGCTCGCTGGCCGACCGGCTCTCCGGCACCGGGCCGGTGGACGTCGCCGAGGCGGCCCGGATCGGGATCGCGCTGATCGGCGCACTGCGCACGGCGCACGCGGCCGGTGTGCTGCACCGGGACATCAAACCGGCCAACGTGCTGCTGGAGACGCCGGGCGGGCGGCCGGTGCTCACCGACTTCGGCATCGCGCAGGTGTCGGGCGCGACGACGCTGACCACCACCGGATCCTTCGTCGGTTCCCCCGAGTACACCGCGCCCGAAAGGATGTCGGGGCAGGCGCCGACGGGGCCCGAGGCCGATCTGTGGTCACTGGGCGCCCTGCTGTGCGCGGCCCTCAGCGGGGCCTCGCCCTTCCGCCGGGACTCGCTCGGCGGGATCCTGCACGCGGTGGTCTTCGACGAGATCCGGCCGCCCGACGCGTGCGGCCCGCTGCTGCCCGTGGTGCGGGGGCTGCTGGAGCGCGATCCCACCGTGCGGCTCGGCGCGGAGCGGGCCGAGCAGATGCTGCGGGCCTTCGCGGAGGCGGCGCCGCCGGCCGGCCCCGCGCAGTACACCCTGACGCAGTACAGCCCGGCGCAGCGCGGCGAGACCGGGCCCGCCGACGCCGGCCCCGCCCCCGCTTCCGCGTCGGTGCCCGCGTCCGCGTCCCCGTCCCCGCCGACACCCGTGTCGGCGCCCGTGGCCGCACCCCGGCCCGTACCCGCGCCCGGGAGGCGGCGGCCGGGGGCGGCGTTGATCGCCGGTCTGCTGGTGGCCGCGATCGCCGGGGCGGGCGTGTCCGCCGCGCTGCTCATGAACAACGACGAACGCGCCGGGCAGACGTCCACCAGCGGAGCGGCCGGCCACCCCGGCACGCCCGCGGACCCGGCCGGCGCCGCGCCCTCCCCCGCATCCACGGCCGCCCCCACCTCCGCACCGGGCACCCCCTCGTCCGACGACAAGCCCGCCCCCGCCGGCTACCGCGTCGTCAGGGACCCCGAGGGCTTCTCGCTCGCCGTCCCCCTCGGCTTCACCCGCAAGGTGGAGGGTCCGCGGATCTTCTACATGTCGCCCGGTGAGACCTTCCGCATCGGCATCAAGGTGGCGGAGCCCGAGTCGGGCGGACCGCTCGCCGTCCATCAGCGCGCCCACGCCAACGGCCCGTCCAGCAACCCCGGTTACCGTGACGCCGAGGTCGTGACCACCACCCGCAGCAGCCACTCGGCCGCCCTCTGGCTGTTCACCTGGGACGGCTTCTCGCCGGCCGAGGGCCCCCGGCACACCCGCGACCTGTGCTGGGAGGAGGGCGGCCGCCTCTACGACGTCTGGGTGTCGTCGCCGGTCCGCCGGAGCGAGGAGGCCCGGGGCTACTTCGACACCGCGGTGCGGACCTTCGAACGCACCGGCGGCTGACACACCTCACGCTGACACACCCTAGGCTGGGGAAACGTGCCCGACTCCATATCCGTACCCGTACCCCTGCCCGAGCCGGCCGACCGGCCGCCGGTCGCCGTCCTCGAGGCGATGCGCCGCCCGCTACGGTTCCTCGGCTCGTGGCGGCCCTGGCGGTGCTGGGCGTACCTGGGCAGCGGGTTCCTCATCGGCTATCCCGTACTGGCCGTCCTCGTGCTCCTGCTCGGGTTCGGGGTGGCGCTGGCGCTGGCCGGGGTCGGACTGCTGCTCCTGCTCGGCGCCGTCGTCGCCGGGGTGCCGCTGGGGGCGCTGGAGCGGTGGCGGCTGCGGTGGGTGGAGCCCGTGGCCGTGCCCGGTCCGCACACCTCCCTCGCCGGGGCCGGGGCCGCGGCCTGGCTGCGGACCCGGCTGCGGGAGCGGGCCACCTGGCGGGAGTTCGCGTACGCCGCCCTGCTCGGTCCGGTCTTCGGGGCGGCCGGGCTCGCCGTGGTCACCCTGCTGGCCTTCGCCCTGATCCTCGTCGCGACCCCGGCGATCGTCTGGGCCATCGCCCCGGACCAGGTGATGCTGATCCCCGGCCGGCCGGTCTCCGGGCCGCTGGAGGCCCTCGGCGGCACGGCCGTCGGACTGGCCGGGATGGTGGTGGCGGCGTACGCGGGCGCCCTGGTCGCCGGGGCCCAGGTGAAGACCGCCCGCCTGCTGCTCGGGCCGCGCGTGGAGGCCGACCGGATCCTGGAGCTCACCCGCTCCCGGGTCCGCCTCGTGGACGCCTTCGAGGCCGAACGGCGCCGCATCGAGCGGGACTTGCACGACGGGGCGCAGCAGCAGCTGGTCGCCCTCAGCATGACCCTCGGTCTCGCCGAGCTGGAACTGCGCGGGATCCCGCAGGCCGCCGGGGCCGCCGCCCTGGTGACCCGGGGCCGCGGCGAGGCCAGGGTCGCACTGGAGCAACTGCGCGACCTGGTAAGGGGGATCCATCCTCAGGTCCTCACCGACCACGGGCTCGCGGCGGCCGTGGCCGAGGTGGCCCTGCGCCATCCCGTACCGGTGACCGTGGACCTCGACGTGCCCCGGCTGCCCGAACCCGTGGAGATCACCGCGTACTTCACCGTCACCGAGGCGCTGGCCAACGCGGCCAAGCACAGCGGCGCCTCGCGCGTCGCCGTCGTGGGTAAGGTCGTGGGTGACCGGCTCACTCTCACCGTCACCGACGACGGCCGCGGCGGCGCCGATCCCGGCGCGGGCGCGGGCCTGGCCGGACTCGCGGACAGGGTGGCGATGTTGAAGGGCAGGCTGGTGGTGTCCAGTCCGGTGGGCGGACCGACCCGACTCCGGGTGGAGGTCCCGTGCTCCGGCTGATCCTCGCCGAGGACTCCGTACTGCTGCGCGCGGGCCTGACGGAACTCCTCACCCGCGGCGGCCACCAGGTCCTCGCCGCCGTCGGGAGCGCCGAGGAGCTCGTACGGGCGGTGGAGGCGCAGCGGCCGGACGCGGTCGTCACCGATGTGCGGATGCCGCCGGACTTCCGCGACGAGGGCCTGCGGGCCGCGCTGGAACTCCGCTCCCGGGACGCCTCGTTGCCCGTGCTCGTGCTCTCGCAGTACGTGGCCACGGCATACGCGACCCAGCTCCTCACCGGCGCCTCGGCAGCCGGGCTGGGCTATCTCCTCAAGGACCGGGTCGGTGAGGTGGCCGATTTCCTCGACGCCCTCCAGCAGGTCGCCGCCGGCCGGACGGTCATCGACCCGGAGGTGGTACGAGTCCTGCTCAGCCGGCAGTCCGAGGAACGGCCGCTGGCCCGGCTGACCCCGCGCGAACGGGAGGTGCTGACCCTGATGGCCTCGGGCCTGAACAACCAGGCCCTGGCGGCCCGGCTGTTCATCACCGAGGCCGCCGTCGTCAAGCACGCCTCCAGCATCTTCATGAAGCTCGGCCTGGACGCCACCGAAGGCAACCGCCGGGTCCTGGCGGTCCTGGCCCACCTGGCCGGCCAGCAGAACTAGGGGTGTCTTGCCGATCAGGCCGTATCCCGCTGTGAGGCCCTGGACGTGATGAGCACGGCGGCCGGCAGGGCCACCAGCAGGAGGCCGACGACCGCGCACCACAGGGTGGTGGAGTAGCCGTCCAGCAGCCGGGCGAACGTGTCGGTCTCCTCCGAGACCTCGCCCAGCCGGCTCACCAGGACGGTGCCGAGCACGGCGCCGCCGATCGACTGCCCCAGGTGGTGGGCCGCGCCGAGCGCCGCCGAGGCCCCGCCGGCGTGCTGCGGGGCCACCCCGGCGGTCGCGGTGGCGTACAGCGGGGCGAGGGCCAGGCCCAGGCCGGCGCCGGTGAGCAGCATGCCGGGCAGCACTCCGGTCGCGTAGGTGGCCCCGCCCCCCAAACCGGCCAGCAGGGCCAGCCCGAGGGCCGTGGCCACCAGGCCCGGCAGGATCAGGACGCGCGGGGCGAGACGGGGCAGCAGGCGGGCCGAGACCTGGGTGGCGGCCACGAGGGCCGCGGCGACGAGGGGCAGGTGGGCCGTCCCGGACGCGGCCGGGCCCTCGCCGCGGACCTGCTGGGCGAAGAAGCCCAGGGCCGGGAGGAGGGCGACCAGGGCGACGCCGGTGAAGAGGACGGCCACGAGGGAGGCGAGGCGGCTCCGGTCGGCGAGGACGTACGCCGGGAGCAGCGGTCCGGACGTTCTGGTCTGCCACCACAGGAAGGCGGCGAGCAGCGCGATGCCGACGACGATCGGCAACAGGCTCAGGGCGACGGCCCAGCCGGCCGTCTCGGCCTCGGCGAGGCCGTAGGTCAGGGCGGCGGATCCCACCGAGCCGAGGAGCACGCCGAGTCCGTCGAACCGGGCGCCGGCGCGGCCCGGGCGGCCGGGCAGCAGGGTGAGCGCGCCGATCAGGGCGAGCACGGCGAGCGGAACGACCGACCACAGGGCCCAGCGCCACGTCAGGGACTCGGCGAGCCAGCCGCCCGTGAACACGCCCAGCGCGCTGCCGCCCGCGACGACCGCCCCGTAGATCCCGAAGGCCCGGCTGCGTTCCCGCGGGTCGGTGAATCCGGTGGCCACCAGGGACAGCGCGGCCGGGACGAGCAGGGCGGCGAAGCCGCCCTGCAGGGCACGGGAGGTGATCAGCAGCGTGGCGCCGCCGGCCGCGCCGCCGAGCACGGCGGCCGCCGCGAAACCGATCAGGCCGGCCACCAGCATCCGCCGGGCCCCGAGCAGGTCGGCGAGGTGCCCGCCGAGCAGCAGCAGTCCGCCGAGGGCGACGGGGTAGGCGCTGAAGACCGGGCCCAGGCCCTCGGCGCTGACGCCGAGTTCGGCATGGACCTGCGGCCCCAGCAGGTTGAACTGCGCCGCTTCGACCAGCACCAGCAGTTGGGTCAGGGCGAGGACCGCGAGGCCCCACCACCGCCTGGGGTGCGGGGGCGCGGGGACGGACGGGTCGTCGGGGACGGGGACCGGGGGCGGGCCGAAGCCGTACGCGGGGCCGAAGTGGCCGGGGGCCGTGGGGGCGTACGCGGGCGGCGGGGGCGGCGTCCCGTACGGGGAGGCGTCCTGCCGGGACTGCGCCGGCACCGGGCGGGGGTCCGGCGTCTCGGCGGGGGCGCCGCCGCCGATGCCGATGCCGGCTGCGGATCCGGCTCCAACTCCCGCTCCGGCTTCGACTCCGGCGCCGGCCGGTGACGCCGGAGCGTAGTCCAGCAGCTGCGCCGCATGGCGGCCCAGCTGGGCCAGCACCCTGCCCGGGAGCCATTCCCCGGAGGCGTCGGCCGCCGTACGCGCCGCCACCTCCTCGGGGGTGGGCCGCCGGGCCGGGTCCTTGTGCAGGCACGCCCCCACGAGGTCGACCAGCGACTCCGGTACGCCGGTCAGGTCCGCCTCCTCCTCGGCGATCCGGAAGAGGTGGGCGTTTAGGCCGGTCTCCGTGGCGCCGAACAGCATGCGCCCGGTGGCGGCGTACACCAGGATCGCGCCGAGGCAGAAGACATCGCTGGCGGGGGTCAGTTCAAGCCCGCGGACCTGCTCCGGAGACATGAACCCCGGCGAGCCGATCAGCATGCCGGTACGGGTGTGCAGGCTGTCCCCGGACAGGCTGTCCATCGCCCGCGCGATGCCGAAGTCGATGACGCGGGGCCCGTCCACGGTGACGAGCACGTTGGACGGCTTCAGGTCGCGGTGGATCAGGCCCGCCTCGTGCACGGCCCGCAGGGCGAGGGCGAGCCGGTTGGCGAGGGTCCGTACCGAGTCCTCCGGCAGCGGACCGAAGTGCCGGGCGACCACGGTCTGCAGGTCGGGCCCCGGGATGTACTGGGTCGCCACCCAGGGCACTGCGGCATCGGTGTCGGCGTCGAGCACCGCGGCCGTCCAGCTGCCGCCCACCCGCCGCGCGGCGGCCACCTCGCGGGCGAACCTCCTGCGGAATTCGGGGTTTCCGGCGAACTCCGCCTGGACCACCTTCACGGCAACGGTACGTCCGCCCTCGGAACGGCCCAGGTAGACGAGGCCCATGCCGCCCGCGCCCAGCCGGGCGATCAGGCGGTACGGTCCTATGCGACTCGGGTCTCCGGCGATCAGCTGATCCACGGACGGAAGGATAGTGCAGCTATCCAATGGGCGGGGGCTGGTCAGCGGAAATGCCCTCCCGACCGCTCGTTTCGTGACCTCGGCCGCCCGTCCCGCGGACGGGGCCGGGACGAGCCCGCCACGACGAGGGAGCGGCCCGGGACCGTCACCGAGCGGGCCCAGACCGACAGCAGGACCGGCAGCGCAAGATAGCCGAACCGGCCCGCCGGGGCCAGCAGGAAGGCCAGGGTGAGGCCGAGGGCCAGGCGGTCGGCCGCGGCCACCACCGTACGCGGCGGCCGGGCGAGCAGGGAGAGGGCCACTACGAGGCCTCCCGCCAGCAGCAGGCCCACCGTCAGGTACCAGCCCCAGGGTCCCAGTTCGGCCAGCAGGCGTCCGGGCAGCGGGCTGCTCGCCGGGGTCGGCACCTGCGCCCGCCCGGTGGGGAAGGCGAACACCTGACGCCACAGCTCCGCCGGCTGGAGCAGCGCGCCGGGCAGCACCAGCAGGGCCGTGCCGCCGGCCGTCACCAGAGCGCAGCGCACCGCCGGCCGGCCGCCCCGGCAGGCCGCGAGCAGGGCGACGGCCACTGCCACCGCGGGGAGCGCCGTCCACTTCAGCGCGCACGCCCCGGCGAGCGCGGCCCCGGCCAGGGCCGGCCGCCCGCCGGCGGCGGCCGCCAGCGCCAGGCAGCAGAGACCGGCCAGCGGCAGGTCCACCCCGCTCACCACCAGGGGCAGGGCCACCACCGGCGAGGCCACCAGGGCGGGCAGCAGCCGGCCCGGTCCGGCGCCGATCAGCCGCCGGGCCGCCCACAGACAGCCGAACAGGGCCGCAGCGCACCAGATGCGGGCGTCTCCCAGCAGCCGCACCGCCCAGCCGTCCCCGCCGCCGTCGCCCCCGAGCAGCGCCCGCGGGACACCGAGCAGCGCCATGCCCGGCAGGTACGGGGTGTACTCCTCGACGCGCTCGGGCCCGTCGACGTAGAGCCGTCCGGACTCCAGCAGGAGCCGTCCGGACCGTTCGATGACCGTCACCTCCGACTGCCCCTGGCCGGTCAGGACCAGCCACAGCAGCGGTACGGCGACGGCGCCCAGCAGGGCGGCGGCGAGCGCCGCGCGGCGGCGGCCGAGAACGGTGGCCCCGGCGGCCCCCAGGTAACCGGCGGCGGCGCACCAGCCCCACAGCCGGTGCGGCTCCAGCGTGGAGAGGAGCGGGAAGGACAGCGCCCACGCGGCGGCGAGCAGCCAGCCGGTGGTCCACCGGGCGGTACGGGAAGGGCTCATGGGCCCATTCCAGCCGCGCGGCCCCGGCCGGGTCTGCACGGCCAGGTCGAAGGTCCACGGTGGGGTTTCCCCTACCCCTGCCCCCGCCCCCACCCCCGCCCTGCCGCGAGCACGCGGAAGGGGCGCGACCTGCGAAAGGTCGCGCCCCTCACCCGGTTGTCATTCGGAGCCCGAGGGAGCCTCAGGCCTCCGGGGAGCCGCCGAAGCGCTCGCGGTAGGACTCCAGGTCCTCCTCGGTGACCCGCGCGAACAGCACCGGCGGCACGGTGAACGGGGTGCCGGCCGGCACCGCGTCCAGGGACCGGGCCTGCTCCGGGGTGACCCACGCGATCGTGTCGTCGGCGAGCGCGAACGAGGAGCGCATGGCGCGCGCCGAGGCCGGGATGAACGGCTCGGAGACCACCGAGTAGAGGTGGATGAGGTTCATCGCGGTGCGCAGGGTGAGCGCCGCGCCCTCCAGGTCGGTCTTGACCTCCGTCCAGGGGGCCTTCTCGTCGAGGTACGCGTTTCCGGCCGACCACAGGGCGCGCAGCGCGGCCGCGGCCTTGCGGTACTGGAGGGAGTCCATGTGGCCCTCGTACTCGGCGAGCAGCTCGGCGATCTGCTCACCCAGCTTGGCCTCGGCCTCTCCGGCGGCGCTGCCCGCGGGGACCTCGTCGCCGAAGCGCTTGCGGGAGAAGGTCAGTACGCGGTTGACGAAGTTGCCGAGGGTGCCGCCGAGGTCCTTGTTGACCGTGGCCTGGAAGTGCTCCCACGTGAAGGACGAGTCGTCGGACTCGGGCGCGTTGGCGATGAGGAAGTAGCGCCAGAAGTCGGCCGGGAGGATCTCCAGCGCCTGGTCGGTGAAGACGCCGCGCTTCTGCGAGGTGGAGAACTTGCCGCCGTAGTACGTCAGCCAGTTGAAGGCCTTGACGTAGTCGACCTTCTTCCACGGCTCGCGGGTGGCCAGTTCGGTGGCGGGGAACATCACCGTGTGGAACGGGACGTTGTCCTTGGCCATGAACTGGGTGTAGCGGACGTCCTCGGCCTCGTACCACCACGACGTGTAGTCGCGGTTCGCCGGGTCCAGGTCCGACCACTCCTTGGTGGCGCCGATGTACTCGATCGGGGCGTCGAACCAGACGTAGAAGACCTTGCCCTCGGCGGCCAGCTCGGGCCAGGTGTCGGCCGGGACCGGGACACCCCAGTCGAGGTCACGGGTGATGGCGCGGTCGTGCAGGCCCTCGGTCAGCCACTTGCGGGCGATGGAGGAGGCGAGCTGCGGCCACTCCTCCTCGTGCTCGGCGACCCAGGCCTCGACCTCGTGCTGGAGCTTGGACTGCAGGAGGAAGAGGTGCTTGGTCTCGCGGACCTCCAGCTCGGTGGAGCCGGAGATGGCCGAGCGGGGCTCGATCAGGTCCGTGGGGTCCAGGACGCGGGTGCAGTTCTCGCACTGGTCGCCGCGGGCCTTGTCGTAGCCGCAGTGCGGACAGGTGCCCTCGACGTAACGGTCCGGCAGGAAGCGG
The DNA here is from genome assembly GCF_043201855.1 of Streptomyces sp. NPDC048257. Lineage (NCBI taxonomy): Bacteria > Bacillati > Actinomycetota > Actinomycetes > Kitasatosporales > Streptomycetaceae > Streptomyces > Streptomyces sp. NPDC048257. Next base: position 395,713 of record NZ_JBICZI010000002.1, on the reverse strand, counting down.
CCGTCGACCGGCGAGTACACCTGCCGGATCGCGCGCTCCTCGATGAACCCGTTCTCCTGCAGCTTGCGCGCGAAGTGCTGGGTGATCTCGCGGTTCTGCGCGGAGGAGCTGCGGCCGAAGTAGTCGAAGGACAGCTCGAAGCCGTCGTAGACCGCCTTCTGGGCGTCGTGGGCCTGCGCGCAGAACTCGGCGACCGAGATGCCGGCCTCCTTGGCGGCGAGTTCGGCGGGGGTGCCGTGCTCGTCGGTGGCGCAGATGTAGAGGACGTCGTGGCCGCGCTGGCGGAGGTACCGGGAGTACACATCCGCCGGAAGCATCGACCCGACCATGTTGCCCAGGTGCTTGATCCCGTTGATGTAGGGAAGCGCGCTGGTGATCAGGTGTCGAGCCATCCTCGGATGCTCCATTTCCTCTGTGCGGTGCAACGTGACGTGACGGATTGTGAATGCGGTTCATCGTATCGAACCGCCGAAAGGCCACGCGCCGCATTTGTTCATGGGTGGACGTAACGCAAAAGCGAGGGCAGTGACCTCTCCGTCACGGCCCTCGCGATCAGGCTCATGCTACAGCCGGACGGCGCAGCGCCGGACCGTGTCCGGGCGCCGGCGGCACGGGCGGTGCACCGGCGGCGGCACCGGCAGGGGGCATATGCATACGTGCTGGCTGGAGCCGCGCGTGATCGAGATCGATCACAGGTCGATCATCCGCGACGTATTGCTTCCAGCTTTCTTCTCTGCGCCCTCCGAGTGCGCCCGCGCTGCTTTCCTGTTCAGCGCACAGGGGATGAGGTGGAGCGGTGAACGATGGCGGACCGGAGGAGTCCGGTGGGGCCGTGGGACTACCGAGCCGGCGCCGGCGGCCGACTCCCATGAGCCAGTGGGATCCGACGGCGCGCCTGTCGTACTGGGCCTTCCACGCCAATCGGCGGCCCGCGTACATGCGCTTCGCGTATCTGCAGCTGGGCTCCGACGGGGCGGCGGAGGAGGCGGTGGACGCCGCGTTCGACTCGATCATGGGTGAGTGGCTGCGGATGCTCCACATGGACCGTCTGGACGCCTACGCGTGGACGGTCCTCAAGCACTGCCTGGTCGAGCGGCAGCGCCGGAGCGACCCGTGGCAGCCGCCGCCCGAACCGATGGACATCAGCGCCTTCGAGGCCGCCCTCAAGGAGGCCCACGCCGACCGGTACGAGGTGCTGACCGACACCATCCGCTTCTACTCCGCCGTCTCCCGGCTCGCCGAGCGGCAACGTGACGCCGTGCTCCTGCGGTACGGGCTCCAGTGCACTCCCGGTGAGGCCGCCGCCGTGATGGGCGTCGACGAGGCCACGGTCCGCTCCTACCTCGGACAGGCCCACCGGCGGCTCGCCCGCATGCTCGACGCCTCCGCCGTACCACCCGGGTCGACCGCATCCCCCGAATCAGCCGAATCAGCCGAATCAGCCGAATCATGAGGCACTACGACCGGCAGCAGCGGCAGGAGGGCGACGGGATCTCCCGCTCCCTCGCCGAGCTCCTCGCCCGGGCGGGCGTCCGCGACCGCTACCGGCACTACGACCTCGGCGCCGCCGAGGCCCGGCTGCTGCGCGCCACACCGCACACCCCCGGCTCCGGACACCGCGCCCGGCGGCGGTCGGTGCACGGCTGGAGCGACCCCGCCCGGGACTGCCCGCTCGACGCCGAGCGGGCCCGACGCGACCTCAAGGCCGTGTGCCTGGCCTCCGCGTGCGCGCCCAAGGCCGGGGCGCACCTCGACTCCTTCCTCGCCGACGGTCACACCGACCTGGCCGGGGCCGTCGTCTTCGGCTGTCTGCTGCACCTGGCCGGGCTGCGCGAAGGCGCCCGCTTCTGGTGGCAGTTCGCCGCCGGATCCGGGAGCCCGCGCACCTCCGCGGCCGCGTACTGCCTCTTCCTCGACCACTCCCGGCGCGGTGAACACCACGACGCCCGGCACTGGGCGCGCGAGCTGGGCCGGCGCGGCTTCCGGCCGGGCGGCAGGCGGGACCTGCGGGAGGTCCGGCTGTGCGCACAGGCGGCCGTCCTGCGCTACGTCGACCAGTTCGAGGATCCCGACCTGGGCCCGGTGCCGCTGCCGAGGCCCGGGCTGTCCGGGGTGCTGGCCGCGTTCCTGCCACCGCCCGTCACCGTGTCGGCCTCGGTGGCGCCGCCGGTGGCCGCGTTCCGGGCGGCCGCCGGACCGCTGCGCCACCCCGCGCTGACGGCGGCCGCCCGGGGGACCGCCGGCCGGGCCGGGACGAGCCGGGCACTGGCGGAGGCGCGCCGCGCGCTGGCCGTCGTACGCGTCCTGGAACAGCATCCGCTCGGGGTGCGGGCCGCCCGGCTCGCCCGGGAGTCCGGCCTCGCCGAGGGGGAACTGCGGCCCCTGCTGGCGATGCTGTGCGAGGAGCAGTACGCGGTCCGCCCGGCCCTCGGGGTGTACGGGCTCGGCCCGGCCCTGGAACGGCTCGCCGCCCCCGGCGGGTACGGCCTGGCCGGGCAGCTCCAGCGCACCCTGGCGCTGGCCCGGGACAGTGCGGGCGCCGCGGTGTACCTCGGCCGGTACGCCGAGGGCGAGGTACGGATCACGCAGATGGCGGACGGGCCCGCGACCCCGCCGGTGCGGGAGTGGGTGGACTTCCGGGCCGCCGCACACGCCAGCGCGGTCGGCAAGTGCCTGCTGACCCAGCTCGACCACGACCGCCGCGCCGACCACGTGGCCCGGCACCGGCCCGCGCGGCTCACCCCGCGGACCATCACCGACAGCCGGGTCCTGTTCAGCGCCCTGGACGCGGTGGCGCCGGGGGCGCCCGTCTTCGACCTGCGCGAGTACTCCCCCGGGGTCGTCTGCTCGGCGGTCCCGATCGCCACCGGGGGCGCCGTCGGGAGCCTCGCGCTCTCCCTGCCCGCGACCCACGCACACCGGCTGGGCGCGGCCACCGAGGCCCTGCGCCGCAAGGCCGTTCCGGTGCTCCTCGCGCTGCTCCTGACGGGCGCGATCCCGCCGGACGCCCCGGCCGTGGTGGAGGTGCCGGCCGCCGGGCCCCACCCGATGCGGGCCCCGGTCACCCCGGAGACCCTGCGCCACCTGCGGCGCCTCTTCCGTACCCCGCTCACCGGAGGCACGGCGGCCGCGGGTGGCCCGCACCTGGTCAGCGACACCACGGCTGCGGCGGCGTACCTTTTCGACGCCGCCCCGGACACCGGCCAGCCCCGTCTGTCGCTGCCGCACACCTTCACCGCGGTCACCCCGGGCAGCCTGACCACCCCGACGGGCCTGGTGGTCCTGGGGCCGTGAGCGAGCCGGGAAACGCGAAGAGCCCCACACGATGTGTGGGGCTCCTGCTTGTTGTGTCCGAGGGGGGACTTGAACCCCCACGCCCGATAAAGGGCACTAGCACCTCAAGCTAGCGCGTCTGCCATTCCGCCACCCGGACCAGGTGATCGGCCCCGGTTTCCCGCGGCGACATGGACAACAATAGCAAAGGATCGGCGGGGTTCCGACCACATATCCGGGCGGTGATCGTCCGCCACGCCGGGCTGACCTGCACGCATACACCCCGCGACCACCGCGAGACGGACCGTCTCGCCGCTGGATGCCGATACCGGCTGGACATCGGGGGTGACGGGCGGTCGGTGGGGGCGTTCATGGTGTGCGCACTGGCCGTGCCCACCGCCTTCGGGGCCGGCGGCGTCGCCTTCGGCCTCGGGTACCTGCTGGTCGTCCTGGTCCACAGCGCGCTGTTCACGCAGGCGCACGGGCGCGGGGTGCTGTGGTTCGCGCTGCCCAACGTCCTGTGCGCGCTGTCGGTGACGGCCGCCGGGTTCTTCGACGGTCTGCCGTCCTGGGGGCTGTGGATGCTGGCGCTGCTGCTGCAGTTCGTGACACCGGCGGTCGTGCAGCGGGTCGCGGCGAGCGGGACGGCCGGGCCCGGGGCGCCCGAGTCCGCGCAGGCCGAGTCCGCGCAGGCCGAGTCCGCGCAGGCCGGGGCGCCCGGGCAGACGGTCGGTGACCGGCTCGGCGGGATGAACGCGGCGCACCCGGTGGAGCAGCACGGCCTGCTGCTGATCATCGTTCGGAGAGTCCGTGATCGCGATCGGCATCGGGGCGGGTGCGCTGCCGCTGTCCCTCGGTATCGCGGGCGGCGCCTTGCTGGCCCTGACGATCGCGTCCGCGATGTGGTGGATGTACTTCGTGCGCGACGAGGGCCGGGCCGAGGAGGTCTTCGCGCAGACCCCGCCGGAGCGGCGTTTCCAGCCGGCTATGGCCGCGTACTACTACGCGTTCCTGCCCGTGCTCCTGGGCGTCGCCGTCTTCGCGGCGGGTGTGAAGAAGACCATCGGGCACCTGGGCGAGCACCTGCACACCGGCCCGGCGGTCGCGCTGGCGGGCGGGGTCGCGCTCTACCTGGCGGGGGACCTGGCCTTCCGTGCGGCGCTGGGCAGCGGGCCGGCCCGCTATCGCGCGGCGGCCCTCGTGCTCGCGCTCGCCACCGTGCCGGTGGGTACGGGCTCGGCGGGGGCCGGCCAGCGGGTGGCCCTGGCGTGCGTCCTGGTGGGCGCGCTGGCCGCCGAGGACCGCCGCTCCCCCGCCGCGGCGGCGCGGGGAACGGCTGCGAAGAGCGTCACGGGCAGTGGATGACCTGGCCCGCGTAGGAGAGGTTGCCGCCGAAGCCGAAGAGGAGGACGGGGGCGCCGGAGGGGATCTCGCCGCGCTGGACCAGCTTCGACAGGGCCATCGGGATGCTGGCGGCCGAGGTGTTGCCGGACTCGATGACATCGCGGGCGACGACGGCGTTGACGGCGCCGATCTTGGCGGCGAGCGGCTCGATGATCCGCAGGTTCGCCTGGTGCAGCACGACCGCGGCCAGTTCCTCGGGGGTGATCCCGGCCTTCTCGCAGACCTTGCGGGCGAGCGGCGGGAGCTGGCTGGTGGTCCAGCGGTAGACGGACTGGCCCTCCTGGGCGAAGACCGGCGGCGAGCCCTCGATGCGGACCGCGTTGCCCATCTCGGGGACGGAGCCCCACAGCACCGGGCCGATGCCCGGCTCGTCGCAGGCCTCGACCACGGCCGCGCCCGCGCCGTCGCCGGTGAGGACGCAGGTGGTGCGGTCGCTCCAGTCGGTGATCTCGGTCATCTTGTCGGCGCCGATGACCAGGGCGCGGGTGGCGGAGCCGGCCCGGATGGCGTGGTCGGCGGTGGCCAGGGCGTGGGTGAAGCCCGAGCAGACGACGTTGATGTCCATCACGGCCGGGCCGCCGCCCATGCCGAGCTTGGCGGCGACGCGCGCGGCCATGTTGGGCGACCGGTCGATCGCGGTCGACGTGGCGACCAGGACCAGGTCGATGTCGTCGGGGGTCAGGCCGGCACCGGCCAGCGCCTTGCCCGCCGCCTGGTAGGCCAGTTCGTCCACCGGTTCGTCCGGGCCCGCCATGTGGCGCGTGCGGATGCCGACGCGGGACCGGATCCACTCGTCGGTGGTGTCGACCATGGCCGCGAGGTCCTCGTTGGTGAGCACTTTCGCGGGCTGGTAGTGCCCTAGCGCCACCACGCGTGAACCGGTCATGGGCGGGGTCCCCCCTTGTACGGAAGTCAGGATCACCCAGCTTTGCCTGCTACTGGTGGGTACGTGTGCGTGTGACCCGACAGGATTCCGGCCCCGGATTTTGGAGCTTCCCGAGGATCCACCTGCCGGGGGCTCCGCGGGACGCACAACCGGGACAATGAGCTCGTCGGATACCGGCGAGAACAGAAGGGGTGGACTGATCACCATGGGACGGGTCACCGAGCGCCGTCGTGTCGTCCGGGTCCGCAACGGCGGGGCGGGCGTCCGGCCGGACACACTGGTGGCCGAGGAGCCGCTGGAGATACGCCTGAACGGCAAACCGCTGGCCATCACGATGCGGACGCCGGGCGACGACTTCGCCCTGGCGGTGGGCTTCCTGGTGAGCGAGGGGGTGCTGGGCGCCGCCTCGGACGTGCAGGCCGTCACCTACTGCGAGGGGGCGACCGCGGACGGGGTGAACACCTACAACGTGGTGAACGTCCAGCTGGCCGCCGGGGTGCCGGTGCCGGACATCACGCTGGAGCGGAACGTCTACACCACCTCTTCCTGCGGCCTGTGCGGCAAGGCCAGCCTGGACGCGGTCCGTACGGCGACCCGTTTCCCGGGGATCGCCGCCGATCCGGTACGGGTCCCCGTGGAGGTCCTGTGCGAGCTCCCGGACCGGTTGCGCGCGGCCCAGAAGGTCTTCGACCGCACGGGCGGACTGCATGCGGCCGGGCTGTTCACGGCGCAGGGCGAGCTGCTCGACCTGCGGGAGGACGTCGGTCGGCACAACGCGGTGGACAAGATCGTGGGCCGGGCCCACCAGGCGGGCCGGCTCCCGCTGACGGGCGCGGTGCTGCTGGTGTCGGGCCGGGCCTCCTTCGAGCTCGTGCAGAAGGCCGTGATGGCGGGCATCCCGGTGCTGGCGGCCGTCTCGGCGCCGTCCTCGCTGGCGGTTGATCTGGCCCTGGAGTCGGGGATGACGCTGGTCGGCTTCCTGCGGGGGCCGGACATGAACATCTACGCGGGCGAGGAGCGGATCATCCTGTAGCCGCGCGGCTGTACCGCTCGGCGTCGCCGCCCCACTGGCCGGCGAACGCGCCGGACGAGAAGCCGCCCTCCGCGCTTCCGCCGGACGGTCTGATCCCGAACCAGTCGGCGCAGCCCTTGGCCGGCAGTCCGTCGACGGCGAACAGCACCAGGGCGCCCGGCGCCTCGTCGGGGCGCCGGTCCAGGGTCCAGCTCCCCTCGGCGGTCAGCACACCCGGCGTCCGGTCGGGCGGGCACGTCCAGGCCCGCGCGTTGGTCAGGCGCGCCCGGCCCTCGGGCAGGAACTCGATCCGAGCGCCCTGGCTCCCCTCCCATACGCCGAGGACGTCTGCCTCCCTCAGGGCGGGCGGGTCGGGGCGCCCCCCCTGCGGTCTCGTACGCCGCGTACGCGACCGCCGCGACGAGCAGGCCGAACACCACGAGCACCGCGCGGGCCGGCATCTGCACGTCAGCGGCTCCGGCGTGAGCGGCGCGGGGAGGTCGGCGGCTTCGGCGTCGGGGGGTCGATGCGGTGGAGGTCCAGGGTGGGCGGGAGCGGGGTGCTGCCCGGGCCGCCGGACTCGGCCCACGCGATGATCTCGTCGGTCGCGGTGTCGTCCAGGGCCCAGCCGAACCAGGTCGCGCGGGCGCCGCGGCGGCGGGCCTCGGTGGTGGGCTGGACCACGATGACGTTGGCCTGGGCGCACGGGCCGAGGCAGTCGCTCGTACGGACGGCCAGGCGGCCCCCGGAGGCGGCGGCGGCCTCGCGCAGCCGGGCGAGTTGGCCGGCGTGGTCGGAGCCGGGGTTCTTGCGCGGGTCGCCGCAGCAGCAGCCGCGGCAGACGACCAGGGTGCAGGGGCGTTCGGCGTGGGCGGCGAGCGGGCGTATCCAGGTCACCGCCGAACGTTACCGGGCCGGGGGCGCGGGCCGTTGGGCCTCGGGCGAGACGTCCGCCACACGGTCGGCGGCGAGTTCGGGCGCCGGATCCTGGGCGCGGCGCCGGGCGATGACCGCGCAGACCATCAGCTGCATCTGGTGGAAGAGCATCAGCGGGAGCACGGCGAGGGCGGCATGGGCCCCGAACAGCACGCTGGCCATGGGGAGTCCGGCGGCCAGGCTCTTCTTCGACCCGGCGAACTGGATGGCGATGCGGTCCTCGCGGCCGAAACCGAGGCGGGCTGCGCCGTACCAGGTGACGAGGAGCATGACGGAGAGGAGTACGGCCTCGGTCAGCATCAGGGCGGCGAGCCGCGGCAGGCTCACCCGGTGCCAGATGCCCGCGACCACGCCCGCGCTGAAGGCGGCGTAGACGACGAGCAGGATCGAGCCGCGGTCGACGTAGCCGAGGACCTGCTTGTGGCGGACGAGGAAGCCGCCGACCCAGCGGCGCAGGACCTGTCCGAGGAGGAAGGGCAGCAGGAGCTGGAGGGTGATCTTGAGGAGGGAGCCGAGGGAGAAGCCGCCCGCGTCCCCGCCGAGCAGGCCGGCGGCGAGGAGCGGGGTGAGGACGATGCCGGCCAGGCTGGAGAAGGAGCCGGCGCAGATCGCGGCGGGGACGTTGCCGCGGGCGATCGAGGTGAAGGCGATGGAGGACTGCACGGTCGAGGGGACCAGGCAGAGGAAGAGCAGGCCGCTGTAGAGGGGGGCGGTGAGGAGGTCGGGGACGAGGCCGCGGGCGGCCAGGCCGAGGAGCGGGAAGAGCACGAAGGTGCAGGCGAGCACGGTGAGGTGGAGCCGCCAGTGGCGCAGGCCGTCGAGGGCCTCGCGGGTGGAGAGCCGGGCGCCGTAGAGGAAGAACAGCAGGGCCACGGCGGCGGTGGAGGCGCCGCCGGCGACGGTGGCGGCCGGGCCGCGGGCGGGGAGCAGGGCGGCGAGGCCGACGGTGCCGAGCAGGGCCAGGACGTAGGGGTCCAGGGGCAGCCGGGCGGGGAGGTGCGGGCGGCGCATGTGCGGGGTGCTCACTTGCTGTCGGGGCGGGGGTGCTCCCTCCATGGTCGGCTGCGGACGGTCATCGGGAAACCCGCATGCCGCACTCACTGTCATCGCGTTCCGTGATGAACGGGTTAGCGTGGGCGGTATGTACGATCCGGTCCGGCTGCGGACGTTCCTCACGGTGGCCCAGACGCTCAGCTTCACGCAGGCCGCGGGACGGCTCGGCGTGGGGCAGTCCACGGTCAGTCAGCACGTGCGGCGGCTGGAGGAGGCGACGGGGCGGCCCCTGTTCGTCCGGGACACGCACAGCGTGGGGCTGACGGAGGACGGCGAGGCCCTGCTCGGCTTCGCGCGGACGATCCTGGAGGCGAACGAGCGGGCGGCGGCCTTCTTCGCGGGGACCCGGCTGCGCGGGCGGCTGCGCTTCGGGGCCTCGGAGGACTTCGTGCTGACGCGGCTGCCGGAGATCCTCGAGGGCTTCCGGCACGCGCACCCCGAGGTGGATCTTGAGCTGTCGGTGGAGCTCTCGGGGACGCTGCACGAGCGGCTGGACGCGGGGCGCCTGGACCTGGTGCTCGCGAAACGCCGGGGGCCCGGGGACGAGCGGGGGCGGCTCGTCTGGCGGGACCGGATGGTGTGGATCGGGGCGGAAGGGCTGCGGGTGGACCCGGAGCGCCCTGTTCCGCTGATCGTCTTCCCGCCGCCGGGCATCACCCGGGCCCGGGCGCTGGAGGTGCTGGAGCGGGAGGGGCGGGCGTGGCGGATCGCGTGCACGAGCGGCAGCCTGAGCGGCCTGATCGCGGCGGCCCGGGCCGGGCTGGGCGTGATGGCGCACACCCGGGGGCTGATCCCGCCGGGCCTGGTGCGGGTCGGCGGGCTGCCGGAGCTGGGGCCGGTGGAGTTCGCGCTGCTCCGCGGGGCGCGTCCGTCGGCCGCGGCCGAGGCGCTGGCCGGGGCGGTGCTCTCCGGCGCGGACCGGCTCAGTCGCACGTCAGCGGCGTGAACTCCGTGATCACTGGGGAGGTCTTGTGGAGGTATCCGGAGGCCGATCAACCCCCATTGACCATGCGGTACGTTCACCGCGGTGCGCGGAGAGGAGCGGGGCCTTGCGCGAGTTCACCGTTCCACCCGTCATCACGGGCGCGCCCGTCGGCGGCCTGGCCGACATCGTCTTCCAGCACGCCCGCGAGGAGCCGGACCGGGTGGTGCTCGGCCGCAAGACCGACGGTGTCTGGCGGGACGTGACGTCCCGGGAACTGGCCGCCGAGGTGCTCGCGCTCGCCCGGGGGCTGCTGTCCCAGGGGGTGCGCTTCGGGGACCGGGTCGCCGTCATGTCCCGCACCCGGTACGAGTGGACCCTCTTCGACTTCGCCCTGTGGGCGATCGGCGCCCAGCCCGTCCCGGTGTATCCGACGGCCTCCGCCGATCAGGTGCACTGGATCCTGTTCGACACCGACTGCACGGCCTGCGTCGTCGAGGACGAGAACCAGGCGATGACGGTGGGTTCGGTGATCGACCGGCTCCCCCACCTGAAACGGCTGTGGCAGCTCGACGCCGGGGCCGTGGACGCGCTCGTCGCCGACGGCCGCCGGGTCGCCGAGGACGTCGTGCACCGCCACCGCGGCGCCGTGACGCCCGATGCGACCGCCACCGTCATCTACACCTCCGGGACCACCGGCCGGCCCAAGGGGTGCGTGCTCACGCACGCCAATTTCATGTACGAGACCGACACCCTGGTCCACAGCTGGGAGTCGGTGTTCCAGGCCCGGCAGGGCGAGCAGCCCTCGACGCTGCTCTTCCTGCCGCTGGCGCACGTGTTCGGGCGGATGGTGGAGGTGGCAGCGGTCCGGGCGCGGGTCAAGCTCGGGCACCAGCCGGTGCTGGCGGCGGCCGAGTTGCTGCCGGACCTCACCGCGTTCCGGCCGACCTTCGTGCTGGGCGTGCCGTACGTCTTCGAGAAGGTCTTCGCGGCCGCCCGTCGCAAGGCGGAGGCGGAGGGGCGTACGGGCCCCTTCGACCGGGCGGTGGAGACGGCCGTGCGGTACGCGGAGGCACGCGAGCGCAGGGCTTTCGGCACCGGGCCGGGGCCGTCCGCCGCGCTGCGGATGGAGCACCAGCTCTTCGAGAAGCTCGTCTACGGGAAGGTCCGCGAGGCGATGGGCGGCCGGGTGCGGCACGCGATGTCGGGCGGGTCGGCGATGTCGCGCCGCCTGGGGCTGTTCCTCGAAGGGGCCGGGATCACGGTGTTCGAGGGGTACGGGCTGACCGAGTCGTGCGCGGCGGCCACCGCGAACCCGCCGGGGGCGACCAAGTACGGCACGGTGGGGCGGCCGATCCCGGGCAGTTCGGTGCACATCGCGGACGACGGGGAGGTCTGGCTGCACGGCGGCCACATCTTCTCCGGGTACCTCAACGACCCCCGTGCCACGGAGGCGGTGCTGCGCGGCGGCTGGCTGGCGACCGGGGACCTGGGACGGCTGGACGAGGACGGCTACCTCACCATCACCGGGCGCAAGAAGGACATCCTGGTGACCTCCAACGGCAAGAGCGTCGCGCCGGCCGCGCTGGAGGAGCGGGTCCGCTCACATCCGCTGGTGTCGCAGTGCGTGCTGGTGGGCAACGACCGGCCGTACATCGCGGCGCTCCTCACCCTGGACATGGACGGGATAGCGCACTGGCTGTCGATGCGGGGCCGGCCGCAGTTGCCGGCGGCCGAGCTGGTGGGCGACCCGGACCTGACGGCGGAGGTGCGCCGGGCGGTGGTGGCCGCGAACACCCTGGTCTCCCAGGCGGAGGCGATCCGCACCTTCCGGGTGCTGGGTGAGCAGTTCACGGAGGAAAGGGGCCTGCTGACCCCCTCGCTGAAGCTCAAGCGCCGGGCGATCGAGAAGGCCTACGAGAAGGAGGTCGCGGCCCTCTACTCCTCCTGAGCGGGATCCGGCCGCGGGCCATCGCGGCAGGTCTGGGCGGTGTGACGGGTGGGTCGCGAGCGAAACTGACGGCTCGTCATTTCTACTCGTCAGCAATATTGACGATCCGTCAGGTCACGCACAGAATGCGGGGATTCCAATCGGAGGGGATCCCCGACATGTTGCGACCGATCCGCACCCTGGCCGCCGCGGCGGCGGCCCTCGCGCTCGTCTCCGCCTGCAACTCCGCCTCCACCAACGGCGCCTCCCCCGGCAAGCCCGGCGACGCGCCCGGCACCTCCCGCGGGGTGAGTGCCGAGTCGATCAGGGTCGGCGGGATCGTGTCGATGACCAGCTCCAGCGGCTACAGCAAGAAGGACACCGACCTCGGGGCCAGGGCCCGCTACCTCCGGGCCAACGCCGAGGGCGGGATCAACGGGCGCAGGATCGACTACCTCGGTGCGGAGGACGACGGCCAGGACCCCGCCAAGAACCTGGCGGCCGCCCGCAAACTCGTCCAGCAGGACAAGGTCTTCGCCGTCTCCCCCATGAGCTCGGTGACCTTCTCCGGAGCCGACTTCCTCGAGCAGGAGAAGGTCCCCACCTTCGGCTGGGGAACCCTGCCCTCCTTCTGCGGGCCCAAGCACATCTACGGCTTCAACGGCTGCCTGGTCCCCACCCCCGGCGGCACCCTCAACCAGACCTGGCCCGAGGGCATCGGCCAGATCCTCGGCGGCGCCCAGGGCAAGTCGGTCGCGATCATCGCCAACGACAGCGACGCCGGCAAGTTCGGCATCCGGACCTTCCAGCAGGGCTTCACCAGCGCCGGGTTCAAGGTCTCCTACGCCAAGGCCTCCGTACCCGGCACCGCCGTACCGAGCGACTGGTCCGCGTACGTGAAGGAGATCCTCTCAAGCAACGACGGCAAGGCCCCGGACGCCGTCGTCTCCGTCATGCAGACCCCCAACAACATCGGGCTCTTCACCGCCCTCAAGCGCAGCGGGTACAAGGGACTGCTCTCCGACCCGACCGACTACGACCCCGGACTGCTCGCCAAGGACGCCACCAAGCAGGCCCTCGACGGGGTGCACGTGCTGCTGCAGTTCCAGCCGTTCGAGTCGGCCGATCCGAAGATGGCGCAGTTCAAGGCGGACATCAAGGCGGCGGCGGGAGGTCAGGAAGTCCCGCTCAACCTGCACATGTTGACCGGGTACATGTCGGCCGACCTCTTCGTCTCCATCGCGCAGAAGGCCGGCAGGAACCTCACCGTCGAATCCTTCCAGAGCGCCGCGCAGAACTTCTCCGACACCGGCACGCTCGTCGGCGACCGCGCGGAGCCCAAGGGCCAGAAGGACAGCTTCGGCTGCGGAGCGCTCGTCCAGCTGAAGGACGGCGCGTACGAGGTCTCCGTGCCGTTCAAGTGCTACGAACCCATCCCCTTCAAGTAGGGCCGCGACATGGGAGATCTGCTCGTCTTCGTACTGAGCGGTCTGGTCTCCGGCGCACTGTACGCACTGCTCGCCACCGGGCTGGTGCTGTCGTACTCGGCGTCCGGGCTGTTCAACTTCGCGCACGGGGCCACCGCCTACCTGTGCGCGCTCACCTTCTACGAGCTGCACTCGGGGCTGGGTTGGCCGGCCGTCCCGGCCGCACTGCTGGTGGTGTTCGTACTCGCCCCCGGTCTCGGCTGGGGGCTGGACCGGCTGATGTTCCGGCGGCTCGCCCGGGTCGGTGAGACCGCGCAGATCGTGGCCACCATCGGGCTGCTGGTGGCGTTGCCGGCCGCCGGGCTGTGGGCGGTGGAGCTGCTGTCCGGCGCCGGCGCGCCGGTGAAACCCGCGGAGAACCAGTTCGGGCTGCCGGGAGTGGGGCCGAGCCCCGCGCGGTCCTGGCAGCTCGCGGACGGTGTCGGCATCGACTCCGACCAGCTGATCACCTGGGTGGTGACGGCGCTGGTGGCGGTGGCCCTGTGGGTGCTGATGCGCCACACGCGGCTGGGCCTGCAGCTGCGGGCCGCCGTCGACAACCGCTCGCTGACCGAGCTGCGCGGCATCAGCGCCGACCGGCTGTCGTCGGTGGCGTGGATGATCGCCTCTGGGCTGGCCGGGCTGGCGGGTGTGCTGGCGACGCCGCTGCTGGGGCTGTCGGCGCACGACTTCACCCTGTTCCTGTTCGTGTCTGCCACGGCGGCGGTGATCGGGCGGTTCGCGTCCGTGCCGCTCGCCTTCGCGGGCGGGCTGGGGCTCGGGGTGCTGCAGAACCTGGTGGCCGGGTACGCGTCCTTCGCCGAGTCCGTCACCGGTTTCCGTACGGCCGTGCCCTTCCTGATCCTGTTCGGCGGGCTGCTGGTGCTGACCCGCCGGGCCCGGACGGCCGGGGTCGCGGCCGTGGACGCCCCGCCGGTCGACCATCTGGCCGGGGCGTCGTGGCGGCGGCGGTGGGGCGGGTGGGCGGTGGGTGGGGCGGCGCTCTGCGTGGCGTTCTACACCGTGACCACGCCCTTCTGGAGCGGACTGCTGGCCCAGGGGCTGGCCATCGCGCTGGTGTTCATGTCGTTCACGGTGGTGACCGGGCTCGGGGCGATGGTGTCGCTGGCACAGGGCACCTTCGTGACCGGTGCGGCGCTCGTGGCCGGGCTGCTCATGAGCCGGGGCTGGCCCTTCGTGGCGGCGCTGGCAGTGGGTACGTGCGTGGCGGCGCTGCTGGGGGCGCTCGTCGCGCTGCCCGCGCTGCGGCTGGGCGGCAGGTCCCTGGCCCTGGCCACGCTGGCGCTGGCCTTCCTGGCCGATCAGGTGCTGTTCCAGCTGCGGTGGCTACGGAACGGCGACGCGGGCTGGTCGGTCCCGCGGCCGGTGATCGGACCGGTGGACCTGTCCGACGACCGGGCACTGGGGGTGGCCCTGGTGCTGCTGGTCGCGCTGGTGGCCGCCGGGCTGAGCGCGCTGCGGAACTCCCCGTCGGGGCGGGCGATGCTGGCGGTCCGGTCGGCCCCGGCGGCGGCCGTCGCCTCGGGGGTCTCCGTCCTGCGGACGAAGCTGCTGCTGTTCACGCTGTCGGCGGGGCTGGCCGGGTTCGGAGGCGTGCTGTACGCCTCGTACAACACCCGGATCACGGCGACGGACTTCACGGCGATGACCGGACTGGTGTGGCTGGCCGTGGTCGTGGCGGCGGGTGTGCGGCGGCCGCAGTACGCGGTGGTGGCGGGGCTGGTGTTCGCGGTGGCTCCGCGGCTGCTGTCCGACTACGTGACGGAGTCCGCGCACCTTCCGGTGATCCTGTTCGGCCTGGCGGGTCTGGCCCTGGCCAATGACCCGGACGGGTATTGCGCGGCGGTGCCGGTGCGGCTGGCGCGGCGGCGGGCCGCGGGGCCGGCGCCCCGGATCCCTGCGCAGCCCGGGCCGACCGGAGAGCCCGCCGCCGTTTCACGGGGCTCCGCCCCGGACCCCGCGCCGCGAACGCCGGCGAGGCGGGAGGAAGGCGCGGGCGCGCAGCGCACAGGGCCCGCCCTGGAGCTGCGCGGGGTCACGGCCGGGTACGACGGTGGGCTCGTCCTGCATGGCGTCGACCTCGCCGTCCGCCCCGGCGAGATCCTCGCCGTGCTGGGGCCCAACGGCGCCGGGAAGAGCACCGCCTGCAAGGTGGCCGCCGGACTGCTGCCCGTCGGGGCCGGAGCGGTGTGCGTCGGCGGGCGGGACGCGACACGGGACGGGGCCGTGCGGCGGTCGCGAGCCGGGGTCGTGCTCGCTCCCGAGGGACGCGGGATCTTCCCCGCGCTCACCATCGAGGAGAACCTGGCCCTGTACCTCGAGGACGCCATGGCCCGGGCCGCCGTCTACGCACGCTTCCCGCGGCTCGCGGAGCGGCGCGGGATTCCCGCCGGAGCGCTGTCCGGCGGGGAGCAGCAGATGCTGGCCCTGGCCCCGCTGCTGCAGCGCCCGCCCGCGGTGCTGATCGCCGACGAACCCTCGCTCGGGCTCGCCCCGCGCGTGGTGGAGGAGGTGTACGCGCTGCTCACCGAGCTGCGCGACGCCGGGACCGCACTGCTCCTGGTGGAGGAGAAGGCCGCCGAGATCCTCGGGATCGCCGACACCGTGGCCTACCTCTCCCAGGGGCGGGTCTCCTGGTGCGGCCCCCGGGCCGAGGTGGAGGCGGACCGGCTCACCGAGGCCTATCTGGGGATGGCGACATGAGCGAGGGCGGGTACGTACTGGAGGCCCGCGGGGTCGGCGTGCGCTTCGGCGGTGTCCGGGCGCTGGCCGGGGTGGACCTCGGGGTCCGCGCGGGCGAGGTGTGCGGGCTGATCGGGCCGAACGGCGCCGGGAAGACCACTCTGTTCGACGTCCTGTCAGGGATCCGCCGCCCCGACCGGGGGCGGCTGCTGCTGGACGGGGCGGACATCACCCGCCGCTCCCCCGTCTGGCGGGCCCGGCACGGGATACGCCGGACGTTCCAGCGGCAGCAGTTGTTCGGACAGCTCAGCGTGGCCGACAACGTGCTGGTGGCGCAGGAGTGGCGGGGCGGTGGGGGCGGGCCGGCCGCCGACCTCCTCGCGCTGCCGGCCCGACGGGCCCGGGAGCGCGAGCGCCGGGCCCGCGGCGAGCGGGTGCTGGCCGACTGCGGGATCGGCGCGCTCGGGACCTCGTACGCCGGCGGGCTGCCCGTGGGGCAGGCCCGCATGGTGGAGCTGGCCCGAGCCGTGGCCGATCCGCCGCGGGTGCTGCTGCTGGACGAGCCCGCGTCCGGCATGTCCGCGCCCGAGCGCGAGCGGCTCGCGGAGGTCGTCCGGCGGCTGGCGGAGCGGGAGGGCTGCGCGGTGCTGCTGGTCGAACACAACGTGGCCTTCGTGATGGACCTCTGCTCGCGGGTCGTCGTACTGGACCTCGGGACGGTGCTGGCCGAGGGCCCCGCGGCCGGGGTCCGGGCGAACCCGCTGGTGCGGGAGGCGTACCTCGGGACCGCCTGAGGGATCACGTCCGGATGGCGGGAATACGTCGTACGAGGGGCCGGTTATCGCCCCTCGTACGACGCTCCACCCCCGCCGCACCACCGCCCCGACGTGAGGGAACGACCAGACGTGAACCAGGTCCCCGCCATCAAGCTCAACAACGGCACGCTCATGCCCCAGCTCGGGTTCGGCGTCTGGCAGGTGCCGGACGCGGAGGCGGAGCACGCCGTCGGGGCCGCTCTGAAGGCCGGTTACCGCAGCATCGACACGGCCGCCGTCTACGGCAACGAGGCGGGCACGGGCAAGGCCGTGGCCGCCTCCGGGCTGGCGCGCGAGGAGCTGTTCGTCACCACCAAGCTGTGGAACGGCCGGAAGCAGAAGTGGGGCCGGGACCAGGTGCTGCGCGCCTTCGACGACTCCCTCGCCAAACTGCGCCTGGACCACGTGGACCTGTACCTGATCCACTGGCCGCGTCCGATGCGCGACGACTTCGTCGCCATCTGGGCGGCCTTCGAGGAGATCGCGGCGAGCGGCCGCGCCAAGGCGGTCGGCGTGTCGAACTTCCGCCCGGCCGACCTGGAGCGGCTCGCCGCCGAGAGTGCGCTGGTCCCGGCCGTGAACCAGGTCGAGCTGCACCCGCTCTTCCCGCAGGCCGAGCTGCGCGCCGTGCACGCCGAGCGCGGGATCGCCACCGAGGCCTGGTCCCCGCTGGGCCAGGGCAAGGAGCTCCTGACCCTCCCGGCGGTCACCACGATCGCAGCCAAGTACGGCCGCAGCGCCGCACAGGTGGTGCTGCGCTGGCACCTGCAGCTCGGGAACATCGTGATCCCGAAGTCCGTGACCCCCGCGCGCATCCGGGAGAACCTGGACGTGTTCGGCTTCGAGCTGGACGCCGCCGACATCGCCGCGCTGGACGCCCTGGGCGCGGGCGCGGCGGGCCGCCGGATCGGCCCGGACCCGGCCTCGTTCGACGTGTGACAGGAGCCGGGCCGGGCGCCCACGACGCGACCCGGGCCGTGCGGGGCCGTCAGACGCGTACGAAGCTCCGTATGCGGTACGTCGGCTCCGCGCGCGGCACGTCCTGGTCCGGCAGCAGTTCCAGCCGGGCCGCCAGCTCCTGCGCGGTGATCCCGCGCGGCACGATCCGTGAGGCGTACCGGCCCGCGAGGAGGTCCTCGGCGGAGCCGCGCGGGGTGCGGCCCTGGCCGTGGCCGGTGAAGCGGGCCTCGCCGACCGGGAGCAGGCCGGCCCGGGCCGCATAGGCCTCGACCTCCCCGGAGGCGTCCGAGGGGGTCGGGGTCAGGTGCGCGGCGAAGACGGCGTCGATGTCGCTGCCGACGTCGTGCGCCGAGTCCTTGTCCACGGTGGCGAGGAAGACCCCGCCGGGCCGCAGCACCCGTGCGGCCTCGGCGATCACCACCGGCACCAGTCCCGGTTCCCGCAGCAGGTGCAGCAGCCACACCGCGCTCACCGCGTCCAGCGACTGCGGCGCCACCGGCAGCCGGGCCGCGTCGGCGAGGGTCACGGGGACGCCGCGGCGCCGCGCCATCGCGGCCATGCCGTGGGAGGCGTCCGCGCCCAGGACGCGCAGTCCGGGGCGGGTGAGGCGGCTGGTGACGATGCCCGTGCCGCAGCCGAGGTCGAGGAGGGTTTCCGCGTCCGCGGGGAGCAGGCCGAGGACGGCGGCTGCCGCCGCTTCGGCGCGCGGGGTGCCGCCGCGGGTGGCGTCGTAGGCCTCGGCCTCCGCGTCGTAGTCGAGCAGGGGTCTCGCGGAGGGTATGTGCGTGGTCATCAGCGCGCGCCGTGGGCCGGGGCCAGGGCTTCGACGCGTTCGGCGAGGGCGAAGTCGGACTCCGTCACCACATCGCCGGCGTCGTGGCTGTTCACGGAGAGCCGGACGGTGTTGTAGCCGAGCGTCAGGTCGGAGTGGTGGTTCAGCTCCTCCTGGACGGAGGCGATGTGGGCAACGAGGGCGCTCGCGGCGAAGTGCGTGCCCAGCCGGTACGTGCGGAAGATCCGGTCGTCCTCGAAGGCCCATCCGGGGAGCTCCCGCAACCGGTCCTCGATCTCCTTCTGTGACAGCGGCTCACTCGGCATGCACCGGCTCCTTTTCCCCGTGACGTGTAGTCAAGGTTCCCACAGTGCACGCCGGAACAATCCTTTCGCGCCGTAGTGCGCTCGGGTACTTCTCCGCCTGACGGCCCGGGCCGGGCCCGCTCGGCTAACGTCGGTCGCATGACGACGACGAGCGTGGGGACCCTGTTGCGCGCCTGGCGGGAGCGGCGCGGCATCAGCCAGCTGGAGCTGGCGGGCCGCGCCGAGTCCTCGTCCCGGCACATCAGCTTCATCGAGACCGGCCGGTCCCGGCCGAGCGAGGAGATGGTGCTGCGGCTCGCCGGCCACCTCGACGTACCGGTACGGGAGCGCAACTCGCTGCTCCTCGCCGCGGGTTACGCCCCGCGCTACGCGCACACCGCACTGGACGACCCGGCGATGGAGACGCTGCGCGAGGGCATCGCACGGCTGCTGACGGGCTACGAGCCCTATCCCGCGCTGGTCGTGGACGCCACGTACGACGTCGTCGCCGCCAACCGGGGCATCGCGATGCTGCTGGACGGGCTGCCGGAGCACCTGCTGACCCCGCCGCTGAACGCCATGCGGATCACCCTGCACCCCGAAGGCCTGGCCCCGCGGATCCGCAACCTCCGGGAGTGGCGCGGGCACCTGCTGGCGCAGATGGAACGGCAGATCGCGCTGGCCCGCTCCGAGCCGCTGCGCGCCCTGCACGAGGAGGTGTCGGCCTATCCGGTCGCCGAGCGCCCGGGCGACGGCGCACCGGGCGACGGCGCACCGGACGAGGGCGCCGCGTACCTCGCGCTGCCGCTGGTCATCGAGCACGACGGGCACGTGCTGTCCTTCGTGTCGTCCATCGCGACCTTCAACACGCCGATGGACGTGACCGTCGCCGAGCTGGCCATCGAGACGCTGCTCCCGGCCGACCCGGCGACGGTGAAGTACCTGCGCTCACTGGGCGGCTGAGCCCGGGCGCAGGGCGAGCTGCTGGAGGACTGCGAAGCCGGCCACGGTGGCGGCCTGCACCGGGATCCACAGCAGGCCCGCGGCGGTGGGCTCGAACCAGAGCGCGAGCGAAACCAGACTCAGCGCCGCCCAGGCGTAGTTCGTCTCGACGACGAGCTTCACGGGGAGGACGGGAGGCTGCCGCCGGGAGGCGAGCACGCCGACCGCGGCCCCGTACGCGACGAGGAGGAGCCCGAGTCCGAGCAGCAGCCCCTGCCCGACCCCGAGCAGCCGGCCGAGCGGGGCTGAGAAGGCGGTGTACGCGAGCCCGTTGGCGGTGGTGACCACGGAGTCGAGGGCGAGGAAGCGGCGCAGCGCGGTCGGCGGGACACGGTTGCCGGTGAAGCCGGCGAGCGGGGTCGCGGACAGGGGAATCAGCCTCCATCGAGGTCGAACGGCCAGGTGGGAGACGGGTTCCGGGACCGAGTGCGCAGCCCCGGGACCCGCTGCGTCCACTGTGCCGGGGGCCCGTGGGACGGGTCGATTACCTCGGAGGTCATGCCAACCCTTTTTGAGCTGTACGGCAGGAAACGTTGGGGTTCCCCTGGTTCGGCCACGGGCGGGAGGCTAGGCTTCACGAGCCCGATCAACTCGAACGTCTTGTCGACAAATGGAGAATCCGCCGGTGCGAGCCGCCGCCCGACCCGACCTCGCCGCGATATGGCGTCGCATCTGGGCACTGTCGCAGGAGCACGGGCAGGATCCGGCCGAGGTGCTGGCGGTGGAGCGGCTGAGCCGTCTGTCCGGGGTCGAACCCGGGCGCATCCCCCTGGTGGTGGCGGGCACGGTCGTCGAGGCGCCGCTGGAGCGGCGCGTGCACCAGCGGTTCCTGCGGCTGCGGGCGACCCGGCGCGACAAGCACGGCCGGGAGTGGCCGCTGGCCGCCATCGCCGACGACTTCGACGCCCCCGGTGCCTCCCTCGGCCCGCTCAACGCGGGCACCGGGCTGCCCCGGATGGGCCACGCGGCCGGTGTGCAGCGGTTCTTCGGGGTCCACGCCGGTTTCCTGCTGGCCGACAGCAAGAGCGCGGTGGAGCGGGCCCTCGCGCTGTCCGCGACCACCCTCTCGGACGGCCGCGACGACCTGGAGCACCTCTCGTACCTCACGGGCATGACCCCGCAGGCCATCCGGCTCACCCTCGACGGCAGGCCGCCCCGGCTGCCGTTGAAGGAGCAGGTGCACCTGCGCTTCGAGCACCTGCGCCGCACCCGCGTACGGGAGGACGGACAGCCCCATTCACTGGCGGCCATCGCCAAGTCCTTCGACGCGTCGGGGCAGTCGCTGACCCGCCTCGCCCAGGGCGAGGGCCTGCCGAACCTCGCCGCGGCCGCCGGGATCCAGCGTTTCTACGGCGTGGAGGGCGGCTTCCTGCTGGCCGACGACACGGAGGCCCTCTCCACCGCCCTCGCCCTGATCGAGGGGGAGTTGGAGTCCGCGGTGCGGGAGCGGGAGAACCCGATGCTGGCGGTGCTGCGGGCGCACGACGTACGGAGCATCGTCACGCGGGCCGACCGGCTGTCGCCCCAGGGCTGGAAGTCGCTGGCCGATCACTTGGACGACCTCCTCGCGCGCGAGGGGCAGCTCGGAGTTCCGGGCACGAAGGGCGGGACGCCCGCCGACGGCGCCGCCGCCGAGGGAGACACACGATGAGGACCACACGGGCCATGCGCAAGCTGGGCTCCGAACTGCTGGAGGGCGCTCGCCTGACGCCGCCGGCCGATGTCAGCGAGATCATCGGGGCGTTGTGCGCCGCCTACGCCGCACGGCGCGGCGAAGAACGGAAAGTTGACTTCCACTTCACTTCCTTCCCGCCCGACACCGCGAGCGGGCTGTGGCTGGAGCTGGACGACGTCGACCTGATCGTCGTCGAGCAGCACACCCGTCCCGAACACCAGCTCGTCATCGCCTGCCACGAGCTGTGGCACCTGGACGAGGGGACCAGCGACAGCGTCGGTCCGGGCATGCTGGCGGCCGCCCGGCTGGCGGGACACCCCGGCCGCCTCGCCGGACTGCTGGCCTCCGGCTCCGGGCTGGACGCGGTGGTCCGGCAGGCCGCCGCACGCGCCGACCAGGGGGATCCGACGGAGATCCGGGCCGAGACCTTCGGCCTGCACCTCGGCAACATCCTGCGCTCCTACCTGCCGTCGCCCCGGGAGCAGCAGTTCCCCGAGGCGATCGAGCGCATCAAGTCCTCACTCGGCTGGGGAAGCCCCGTGCCACGCCGCGACCTCGCACCAGCCGGTCGCCGCATCCCTCCCGCCGATGCCCTCAGCACGGCACTGACAGAGAGCACGCCACGATGAACCAGTCCTCCCCGCCCCGCCACGCCGTCGTCATAGGCGGCAGTCTGGCCGGCCTCCTCGCGGCCGCTGTCCTCGCCGAGCACGCCACGGTCACCGTCATCGACGCCGACCCGCTGCCCGAGGGGCCGGCCCCGCGCCGTGGACTTCCGCAGGCCCGGCACACCCACCTCCTGTGGTCGGGCGGTGCCCGGGCCATCGAGCAGATCCTGCCCGGCATCACCGCCGACTGGACGAAGGCGGGCGCCATCCGCCGCAGCCTGCCCACCGACCTGGTCACCAAGACCGCCCAGGGATGGATACCGCGCTGCGGGGAGAAGCAGTTCAACATCTCCTGCAGCCGCGACCTCCTCGACTCGGTGATCCGCGCCCGTGTGACGGCCCTCGCCGGGGTGTCCACCCTGGAGCAGAGCCGGGTCCGGGGCCTGGAGGGCACGGCGGCCCGGGTCACCGGCGTCCTGGTCGACACTCCGCAGGAGGAGGGCCGGCTGCTGACCGCCGACCTCGTGATCGACGCGAGCGGTCGCGGCTCGCGCGCCCGGACCTGGCTCCAGGCACTCGGCGTCACCGGCATCCGGCAGGCCGAGGTCGACTCCGGCCTCGTCTACGCGACGAGGATCTTCGAAGCCCCGGCCGGAGCCCACGAGACGGGCTTCCCCATCGTCAACGTGCAGTCCGACCCCCGGGTGCCCGTCCCGGGTCAGACGGCCACCATCGTGCCCATCGAGAACGGCCAGTGGCAGGCCACCCTCTCCGGGACCCGCGGCGGCCAGCCGACGGGCGACCCCGACGCCTTCATCCCGTTCGCCAAGGCCGTCCGCGACCCGATCGTCGGCGAGCTCCTGGAGGGCCGCAAGCCCCTGACGGACGTCGCCGTCACCCAGGGCACCGCCAACCGCCGGATCTACTTCGAGAAGGCCGAGCTGCCCGACGGGTTCTTCGCCGTCGGCGACTCCGTCGCCACCTTCAACCCGCTGTACGGGCAGGGCATGACCGTCGCCGCCCAGGGGCTGCTGGCCGTACGCACCCTGCTCCGGGCGAAGGGCCTGGCGCACCCAGGGATCGGCCGCGAGGCCCAGCGCGTCATCGCGCCCCAGGTCAGCACCGCCTGGGAGCTCGCCACCTCGCAGGACATCCTGTACCCGGGGGCCACCGGGATGAAGCCGCGCGCCGGCACCGGCCTGCTCAACGGGTACGTCAACAGGCTGATGACGGGAGCCACCACCGACGAGGCGCTCACCGCCGCCCTGTTCAAGGTCCTCACCATGAGCACCGCGCCCACGCACTGGCTCCGCCCGTCGGTGGTCTGGCACGTGCTGCGCGCCTCGGACCGGGGCGCGCTGAAGGCGCCGCCGCTCACCGCCGCCGAGCGGGCCGTCGCCGGCCTCGACCCGGCCCACGGCCAGGCGCCCGGCCCCGCAGCGGACCCGGTCGGCCCCGCCGACCCCGTCGGACAGGCCCGATGAGCGGGAGGCTCCTGCTGCTCCTGCCGGGGTCACTGATGGTCGTCGCGCTGCTGATCAAGGCGCGTACGCTGCGCAGGGTCTGGGACCAGCCGCTGAACCGCACCGCGTGCGCGCTGCTCGTCGTCGGCTCTCCCATCACCTTCCTGGCCTCGCCGCCGACCATCGCCTCGGTCAACCGCTTCACCGGCGTGGTCAACTTCTCCGCGCCCCTGGTGTTCGGCCTGCTCACCGTGTTCTCCGGGCTGTGCGTCGTCCTGGTCCTGCAGTGGCGCGGCGGGCCGCCCGCTGCCGTGCGCCGGGCCACCCGGCTGACCACGGCCCTGTTCGGCACGGCGACCGTGGCGATCGTCGCGCTCTTCGTGATCGGCGACGCACCGGTGGAACGGCTCCGGGACCTGGACACGTACTACGCCACGACGCCGTGGATCCGCGAGATGATCGTCTGCTTCCTCGTGGCGCACACCATGGGCACCTCGGCGCTGACCTGGCTGTGCGGCAAGTGGCTGGCGCGCACGGACCGCTCGCTGCGCCCGCTGCGCACGGGCCTGGCCCTGATCGTGCTCGCCGGGCTGATGGACCTGGCCTACCTGGTCGCCAAGTGGGCCTCGGTGGTGGCCCGCTGGGTCGGCCGCGACTGTGTGTACCTGTCCACGGACGTGGCGCCACCGCTGGCCTCGGCGTCCGCGCTGCTGCTCGGCGCCGGCTTCGTGGTGCCGCTGGTCGGCGGATCGGCGACGTGGCAGGCCTTCAGCCAGTACCGGCGGCTGCGCCCGCTGTGGAAGGCGCTGCACGGATTCGCCGCGGCCCAGGGACGGACCGTCCCACTGGCCTGGTGGTCGCCGGTGGGGATCCGGCTGATCCACCGCGAGTCCGCCATCGACGACGGGATCCTGGCCCTCACCCGCTGGTTCGACCCCGCCGTGCGCAGCGCCGCGTACGAGGCCGCGCGCGGCCAGGGCGCGAGCGAGGCCCGGGCCTCGGCCGTGGCCGACGCCGCCATGCTCGCCGCGGCGTGCCGGTGCCGGGCCGCCTCCGACGGTGCCGCCGGGCCTCCGCAGCACGCCGAGCCGCCACGGCTGTCCGACCGGCCGCTGACCGCCCTGGCTCGGGAGTTCCGTACCTCCCCCATCGTCGCCACGGCTGCCCGCTCCGCCGCCGGGGCCTGAAACGCGGAACGCCCCGGACCCGGGGGCCCGGGGCGTTCGCTCTGCGGTCAGAGCTCCGCGAGGTCCAGCCCGGCCTGCGCGGCGGCCGCCTGGACGGTCTGCTCCAGCAGTACGGCGATGGTCATCGGGCCGACCCCGCCCGGCACCGGAGTGATCAGCGAGGCGCGGGCGGCGGCCGACTCGAAGTGCACGTCGCCGACGTTGCCCTCGTTGTACCCGGCGTCCAGGACCACCGCGCCCGGCTTGATGTCCTCACCGCGGATGAACTCGGCCTTGCCGACGGCGGCGACCAGCACGTCCGCCTGGCGCACGATCGAGGGCAGGTCCCGGGTACGGGAGTGGCAGTAGGTGACGGTGGCGTTCTGCTCCAGCAGCAGCATCCCGGCCGGTTTGCCCAGGATCGCGCTGCGGCCGACGACCACGGCGTGCTTGCCGGTCAGGTCCACGTCGTAGGCCTCCAGCAGCCGCATGATGCCGCCGGGGGTGCAGGAGACGAAGCCCGGCAGCCCGAAGCCCATGGCGGCGAAGGAGTGCATGGTGACCCCGTCGACGTCCTTGCCCGGGGCGATGGCCTCGAAGGCGGCGCGCTCGTCGATGTGGTGCGGGACGGGGTGCTGGAGCAGGATGCCGCTGATCTGCGGGTCCTCGGAGAGCGCGGTGAGGGTGGCCACCAGCTCCTCGGTGGTGGTCGCGGCCGGCAGCTCGACGTGGCGGGAGGTGATCCCGGCCTTCGCGCAGCGGTTCTGCTTCATGCGTACGTAGGTGAC
Organism: Streptomyces sp. NPDC048257; assembly: GCF_043201855.1. Taxonomy (NCBI): domain Bacteria; kingdom Bacillati; phylum Actinomycetota; class Actinomycetes; order Kitasatosporales; family Streptomycetaceae; genus Streptomyces; species Streptomyces sp. NPDC048257. The sequence goes on along the minus strand of NZ_JBICZI010000002.1, from coordinate 370,574 downwards.
GGAAGCGGGGTCCTCGCCGACCAGCACGGTCGCGAGGCAGGGCGCGGTGCCGGTGCGCTCGGTGATCTTCGCCGCGTGGGCGGCGGTCTGCTCCGAGATGCGACGGGCGAGGGCGGTGCCGTCCATCAGCCGGGCAGTGGCGGCGGCGGTGGCGCCGGCAGTCTGGGCAGTCGTCACGGGGTCTCCTGAACGTCGCTGCGGATCGCGGTTCGCCCAGGCGCGCGGCAGTCGACGTACCCGAAGCCCGCAGGTACGCCGGGCCGCTCCCCGGTGGTGATCCACCCGAACGCCAGTCACGGCCCGCTGACCACTGTAGTCGACATATCCGGTGGTTGACGGGCGTCCGACCTGGGACGATCAATGCATGACGCGTACTTTCGACCATCTTGTCGCCGAGGCCGACTCCGTCTCCGTGGACGGCTGGGACTTCTCGTGGCTCGACGGCCGGGCCACCGAGCAGCGCCCCTCCTGGGGCTACCAGCGTCTGATGGGCGAGCGGCTGGCCCGGGTCCGGTCCGCGCTGGACATCCAGACCGGCGGCGGCGAGGTGCTGGCCGGTTCCGGTCCGCTGCCGCCGCTGATGGTGGCCACCGAGTCCTGGCCGCCCCACATCGAGAAGGCGACGCGGCTGCTGCACCCGCTGGGCGCGGTGGTGGTCGCGGACTCCGACGAGCCGCCGCTGCCCTTCGGCGACGCGGCCTTCGAGCTGGTGACCAGCCGGCACCCGGTGACCATCTGGTGGGAGGAGATCGCGCGGGTCCTGACGCTGGGCGGCACCTACCTCTCGCAGCAGGTCGGTCCGGCGAGCGTCTTCGAGCTCGTCGAGTACTTCCTCGGCCCGCAGCCGGAGGAGACCCGTCGCGCCCGGCACCCCGACGACGCGGTCGCCGACGCCACCGCGGCCGGCCTCGACATCCTCGATCTGCGCTCCGAACGACTGCGTACGGAGTTCCACGACATCGGAGCCGTGATCTACTTTCTGCGGAAGGTGATCTGGATGGTGCCCGGCTTCACGGTCGGGCAGTACCGGGACCGGTTGCGCGAGCTGCACGAACAGATCGAACGCGAAGGTCCGTTCGTCGCTCATACCGCCCGATTCCTCATCGAAGCCCGCAAAACGGGCTGATGTGAAGGGCGGACGGATCTGCGCCGGATCGGTTGCGCGGACACAGCGTGGCGCAGGTCACTCAATTCAGCGCGTAACGAATCGACTCGGGCATGCGATGAACCGACAGGTGTCCTCGCGCAGCCCGGAATACAGAACCCCCTCGGGTCTGTTTCCCGAGTTCGCGCGATGATGTCCCGCCCACCCTTATCTGTTCGCAACGAGAGGCTCCTTGTGTCGCTCAGCCCGTCCCGTACGTTCCCTCCGGAGATCGCCGAATCCGAGGCCCTGGTCACGCTCGTCGAGCGCGGCCGCGAGCAGGGTCACATCAACGGTGACGACGTGCGCCAGGCCTTCGAGGCCGGCCGCATCCCGGTGGACCAGTGGAAGCGGGTCCTGCGCAGCCTGAACCAGGTCCTGGACGAGGAGGGTGTCGCCCTTCACGTCAGCGCGGCGCCCGCCACCAAGGCGGCCGCCAAGAAGCCCCGCAAGGCTGCCGCCGCCCCGGCCCGTACCGTGGCCAAGAAGGCCACCCCGGCGCCGCGCCCCATCGGTGCGCGCAAGACCGCGGCCGCCACCGCGGCCACGGCCACCGCCACGGCGATATCCGCTTCGTCGGCCGCCGCAGTCGAGGACGAGGCGTCGCCCGAGGCCGCCGAGCCCAAGAAGCGCACGGTCAAGAAGACCGCCGCCAAGAAGACCGCCGTGAAGAAGACCGCCGCGGCGAAGAAGACCAGCGCCAAGGACGCCGACGAGGGCGAGACCCCCGCCGCCGAGGGTGAGGACTGGGCTGCCGAGGACCTCGCCGACGAGGCCGAGGAAGAGGCCCCCAAGACGGGCGGCACCCAGGGCTTCGTCCTGTCCGACGACGACGAGGACGACGCCCCGGCGCAGACGGTCATGGTGGCCGGCGCCACCGCCGACCCCGTCAAGGACTACCTCAAGCTGATCGGCAAGGTGCCGCTCCTCAACGCCGAGCAGGAGGTGGAGCTCGCCAAGCGCATCGAGGCGGGTCTCTTCTCCGAGTACAAGCTCGAAGAGGAGGAGGATCACAAGCCCGCCTTCAAGCGCGAGCTGGAGATCCTCGTCGAGGACGGCCGCCGCGCGAAGAACCACCTGCTGGAGGCCAACCTCCGCCTCGTGGTCTCCCTCGCCAAGCGCTACACCGGCCGCGGCATGCTCTTCCTGGACCTGATCCAGGAGGGCAACGTCGGCCTGATCCGCGCCGTGGAGAAGTTCGACTACACCAAGGGCTTCAAGTTCTCCACGTACGCGACCTGGTGGATCCGGCAGGCGATCACGCGTGCCATGGCCGACCAGTCGCGCACCATCCGCATCCCCGTGCACATGGTCGAGATCATCAACAAGCTCGCCCGCGTGCAGCGCCAGATGCTCCAGGACCTGGGCCGTGAGCCCACCCCGGAGGAGCTGGGCAAGGAACTCGACATGACCCCCGAGAAGGTCATCGAGGTCCAGAAGTACGGCCGCGAGCCGATCTCCCTGCACACCCCCCTGGGTGAGGAGGGCGACAGCGAGTTCGGTGACCTCATCGAGGACTCCGAGGCGGTCGTCCCGGCGGACGCGGTCTCCTTCACCTTCCTCCAGGAGCAGCTCCAGTCCATCCTGGGCACGCTCTCGGAGCGCGAGGCGGGCGTGGTCTCCATGCGCTACGGCCTCAACGACGGCCAGCCGAAGACCCTGGACGAGATCGGCCGCGTGTACGGGGTCACCCGTGAGCGCATCCGCCAGATCGAGTCCAAGACCATGTCGAAGCTGCGCCACCCGTCGCGTTCGCAGGTACTGCGCGACTACCTCGACTAAGAGGTCAGGCCAGTCGGAAGACGGGCCCCTTGGGGGTGAACGGCAGGGAGGCACCCTGCGGGATCAGGAAGGCGTGCTCGCGCCGGATCCGCAGGGTGTCGGTCCAGCCGTCCGTGATCACCAGCACCGGGGCGTGCGGAGGGAAGTCCTCCGTACGCTGGAGCAGGTCGACGGCCGGCTGGATTGCGGTTCCGCCCCGGCCGCGCACCCTCACCCGGCCCGCGATGTCGGCCGGGGGCAGATAGCCCGCGTCGTACGGCGCCGCGTCGCAGAACACGACGCGGGCAGCCGGTACGTCGCGGGCCTGTGCGTACGAGGCGATCGCGCCCAGCGCCTTGCCGAGCAGCTCGCGGCTCATCGACCCCGAGGTGTCGAGCACCACCCCGAAGGTGCAGCGGGCGCTCTCCTCGGGCGGGAAGTACCGGCCCGCCCGCGGAATGTCCGGGGTGGAGGCCTGGCGGCGCGCCGGGCGCGCGAAGCTCCGTACGGGCTGCGGGCGCGGCACGTACGCGTCGAACCAGCGGGCGAGGCGGGCGTCCCACGGCACCGGCGGGTGGGCCAGGGAGCGGATCTCCTCGATCAGCCCGGCGGGCAGCAGACCGCGCTCCCCGTGCGTGTGCAGGTCGAGGCCCTGGACCAGGCCGCGCCGGTAGAACTCGTCCAGATCCGTGTACGGACCTCTTCCCGGGTGCGGCAACGGCTCGCCCAGGATGTCCCCGCGGCCCTTGCCGCGCAGGGTGGCGAGGCGGCGCATCCGGCGCAGGTCGGCGGTGATCCGGTCGTAGACCTCCTCGACGGAGAGGCCCTTCAGCTCCGGGTCGTACAGCAGCCCTTCGGGCATCTCGCCGACGCCCATCTCGACGAGCCAGCCGTTGACCACGTAGTCGGCGGCCACGTTGTGCAGGTACGGGTCCCGGGCGCCGCAGCGCTCGCCGTGGCGCAGGGCGGCGTGCAGCATCTCGTGGGCCAGGATGAACCGCCACTCCTCGTCCTCGAAGGTGCGCAGCGGGTTGACGTAGATCTCCCCGGCGCTCGCGCTGACCGCGGCGACGTCGATGCCCTGGGCGCGGGCCAGCTCGGCGTCCGCGACGATGCTCAGGCCCGCGGCGAGGCCGCCGAGCAGCGGGTAGGCGGACACGAACCAGTTCAGGGCGCGTTCCCACGGCTGCGGCCGGTGTCCCTCGCGGCCGGCGGCCCGGTCCATCGTGAGGGACACGGACCGGGTGAGGGCGTGGGCGAAGCCGGTCTGCCAGTCCGGGACCGCCCCCCAGTGCGTCCACGTCTCCAGTACCTGGTCCGCCCCGCCGGGAAGGCCCGTACCGCAGTCCTGGTAGACGGGCGGGACGCCGCCCCGCCGCCAGGCACCGGCGAGCTGCTCCTCGTCGCCGCCGGGGTACTGCTCGGGCAGGTGGTCGGGGGCGCGGCCGACGGAGAAGGTCTGCAGGAAGCGGTTGACGACGACGCAGCGGGCGGCGAGGTCGACGGCGGCGGGCTGCGGCCGGCCCTGCTCCCTGGCGGCCGGCACGTGGCCGAAGCCCAGGTGGAGCAGGCAGTGGGCCAGGGCCCAGGCCCACTCGGCGGGGTCGGCGCGGCGGGTGGGATGGGCGTGGATCACGCCGTTGGAGGTGACGACGGCGAACCCGGCGGCGTTGCAGGCCGCGCACCGGGTGTCGCGGCAGTGGGTGGCGGAGACGGCGTGCAGGGCGGGGTTCTGCCGGATCGCCGCGCGTCCGGCCTCGTAGGCGAGGGTGGCCGGGTCCGGTGTGGCCTCCTTGACCTTCCCGGCCGTCTGCCCGGACCGGCGCGTCACCGGCGGGCCTCGACCAGGCGGGGCATGTCCCGGGCGGCTTCGATGAGGAACCAGGCGGGCAGCACGGGCAGGCCGGCGGCATCGTCGGCGACGACGGTCTGGGCGACCTCGACGGAGATCTCGGCGAGCTGGACGAGCAGGGACTTGGCGCGGTAGGCGGTCTGCCGGACCGCGGGCGAGACGTGCTCCTTGCGGGCCGGGAGCTCCTTGACCAGGCGGCCCCGGAAGGCCTCGGCGAGGTAGTACAGCAGGTCGCGGTCGGCGAGCCGGGCGGGCCAGGAGGCATCGCCCTTGATGATCGCCTCGATGCCGAAGGTGTGGCGGACGATCTTGGCATAGCCGCAGAAGGAGACGGCGTGCGCGGGAGTGAGGGTGCCGTGCGCGATCACCTTCAGGGTCTGCTCGTCCAGGTCCGGCCCGAAGGAGTGCAGGGCGTCGGAGAGCATGTGCCAGGAGCGCGGGGTGGAGAAGGGCTCCTCGCTCTTGGGCGGCTGCGACCACAGGTGGTCGGGGCGGTCGGTGAGGTAGTCGGTGACCCAGGGGTGGATGCCGTGCTCGCCGGCCCAGACCAGCCAGTCTCCGGCCGAGGCCCGGAGGTGGACGTGGGTGAGCCGGTTGACGAGCGCGGAGGCGATCGGCCGGGCCAGCGCGTTGTCGGTGGCCCGGTTGCCCGCGCCGATGACGATGGAGCCCTCGGGCAGCTCGTAGGAGCCGATCCGGCGGTCGAGGATCAGCGAGTAGAAGGCCTTCTGGACGTCCGGGCTCGCGGCGTTGAGCTCGTCGAGGAAGAGGCAGTACGGCTCGTCGCGGGCGATGGCCTCCGGCGGGCAGAACACGGACCGGCCGTCGCGGATCTGCGGTACGCCGATCAGGTCCTCGGGGGCGAGCTGGGTGCCGAGCAGGCTGACGCACTCCAGACCCAGCGAGTCGGCGAACTTCCGTACGAGCGAGGACTTTCCGATCCCGGGAGCCCCCCAGAGGAACACCGGCCGCACGGTGGCGAGGCCGAGCAGCAGTTCGGGGATCTGGGCGGGGGTGACGGTGACGGCAGCCTGCACGGGCGTGGATGTCCTCGGGGTGGGGCGGGTGTGTGGTGCGGCCAGTGTCGCCGCACCGGACATCCCGGGGCATCCGGTTTTCTCCCCGCCCGTGCGGGGTGGGCGGTCAGGTCTCCAGGAGGTGCTTGAGCTTCTCCTCGCCCCGGGGCATCTCCTTGCGGACCATGGGCCTGACCAGGAGGGGTACGAGGGCCCGGCCCATGCCGTGACTTTCGAAGTCGACGTCCAGGGTGACGCGGGAGCGGGCGCCGCCGTCGAGGGGTTCGATGGTGCCGCGCACATCGGGTCGTACCGGCCCGTCGATGCCGTGCACGTGCCAGCTCCTCGGCGGGTCGAGCTCCACGAACTCCATGATCGTGGGAACCCTGCGGCGGCCGATCCGGCGGGTGACGAGGACCTTCGAACCGACGTGGACGGGCAGGTCGCCGATCGGGACGGCGGAGACGGCGCTGTCCTGCCATTCCGGCAGGTGCGTGGGGTCCGTCAGGTACGAGTAGACGTCCTCGGGCCTGCGGTCGATGGTGATGCTCTTCCTGAGCGCGGACATGGCGACCCCTTAGTGCCCCCTGACTGGCCTCTTCCTCCAAGCTACCCCGCGGGTGGTACGGCGGCACGGACCTTCCGCGCGGACATGGCGGCGTAGCCGAGGACGCCCGCGAAGAGGAACAGCACGCCCTGGTAGACGGCCGCGTAGCCGGAGCCTGCGACCAGCCACATCGAGAAGCCGAAGGCGAGGGCGGCGAGGACGCCGTCGCGGGCCAGGCGGCCGGGGTCGACCCGCTCGCGCTGCCCGGAGAGCAGGAAGTGGATCTGCGCGGCGGTGGCGAGCAGGTAGGGGACGGTCGCCGTGAAGGTGGTGATCAGGACCAGGCTCTCGAAGACGCCCTGGGTCCCGGACATGTAGTTGTAGACGGTGAGCGCGGAGGCCAGCGCCACGGTGACGATCACACCGACGACGGGGACGCCGCGCCGCTTCGTCTCGAAGGCCTTCGGGAAGAGCCCGTCCTTGGCGGCGGCGTACGGGGTCTGCGCGCTGAGCAGGGTCCAGCCGTTGAGGGCGCCGAGCATCGAGATCACGGCGGCGCAGGCGACCACGGTGCCGCCCCAGGTGCCGCCGAACATGGCGTTGACGGCGTCGGTGAAGGGCGCGGTGGAGGAGACCAGCCGGTCGTGGGCGACCAGGCCGAAGACGGCCACGGTGCCGAGCAGGTAGACGGTGGCGGCGCCCACGGTGCCCAGGATCGTGGCCCGGCCGACGTTGCGGGCCGGATCGCGGACCTCGCCGGCGCTGACGGTGGCGGACTCGACGCCGAGGTAGCTGAACAGCAGGATCGCCGCGGAGGCGGAGACGGCTCCGGCCGCGCTCTGGTCGGTGGCCCGGAAGGGACCGAGGTTGGCGGGGTCGAAGAAGAACAGCCCGCCCACGGCGACCAGGAGCAGCGGGGCGAACTTCAGCACGGTGGCGACGACTTGTACCGCGCCGACGTAGCGGGTGCCCGCCAGGTTGGCGAGGGCCGGGAGCCACTGGACGGCGAGGGCGGCCAGGCACATGGACCACCTGTGCGCGCCGATGCCGGGGAAGAGCACGCAGAGGTAGCCGACGGCGGCGACGGCAAGGGCCGCGTTGGAGACCCAGGCGGTGATCCAGTAGCTCCAGGCGGCGAGGAAGCCGGCGAAGTCCCCGAACGCGGCGCGGGCGTAGACGTAGGGACCTCCGGTCTGCGGGTGGCGCTCGGCGAGCCGGCCGAAGACCAGGGCGAGGGCGATCGCGCCGAGGGTGAGGACGCCGAAGGCGACGAGGCTGATGCTGCCGAAGGGGGCCACCGAGGCGGGGAGGAGGAAGATCCCGCCGCCGATGATGTTGCCCATGACCAGGCAGGTCGCGACGGGCAGGCCGAAGCGGCGGGCGTGGGGGTCGCGGACCTGCCCGGGGGGTGCGGTGGCCTCGGCGGGCAGGGTTGCGGTGCTGGTCATCGGTGGTGCGCCTCTGGATGTCTCACATGCTGGGCAGGTCAACACATGGTTGACCACCGCCAAGGCGTCACAAAATCAGCGGATTTCGTCCCGTGCGGGAGCCCCTCCGGAAGGAAAGCTTCCGCTGTTGCCGCCTCCTGGCGGAGGTTCCTCCGCCTGCCCGCCGGTGGGATCTGCGGCCGGCTCGCCTGCCGACTCGCCCTCCCACTCGCCCACGGGGAGAGCCACGAGCGGAGCCATCCGCGGGGCCACCGGTACCTCTGGGCCGTCCGCCTCGCGCAGCCAGCGCCGCAGTACGGCGTGCACCGCCTCCGCGCCCGCCAGTTGCTCCTCCGGATCCGACAGCTCCGTGGGCCACATCAGGAACGGGCGCCCCTGCTCCCCGCCCAGCCCGCCGTGCGAGCCGATCTGCTCCTCGAAGGCGTGCACCGCGCCCGTCCGCGGGTCGTACGCCGAGTTCACCATGACGTCGGCCACGTGGGGAAAGGAGTCGGTCCGGCGGACGGCCTCCGCCGCGCCCGGCCCGAAGGGGGCCAGCAGCTCTTCCGCCTCCCCCGGGACGTCCAGCCGGGCCGCCTTCCCGCCCCGGCCCAGTACCACCCCGTCCACCAGCAGGAATCCCACGCCCGGATGGTTCGCCAGGGTCGCCAGCAGGGCGGGGTGCCGGCGCTCGATGCGCGCCCGCGAAGCCCGGCCGGGGAGGTCCGGGAAGGAGATCAGGCCGAGGTTGCCCGAGGCCAGCACCACCGGCTCGGAGGCCGGCCCCGGGTGGGCCTCCTCGTCCTCCTCCACCGGCCGGTGGAGCGCCGCGAGCACGGCCGCCCGGGCCTCGGCCCCGCTGCGGGTGCGACCGGCCCGGCGGGAGACCGGCAGCCCGCAGCCCGCCCGGACCAGGTCCTTCAGGGTCAGCCCGTACCGCGCGAGGAAGGTCTCCCCCGGGCTCTGGCCGTGGTCGGAGAGCAGCACGATCCGGTAGCGGCGCGGTGCGTGCTCGGCGACCCGGGCGATCAGCGCGAGGCTCCGGTCCAGCCGCTCCAGCACCCGGTCGGTGTCCCGGCCGCGCGGGCCCGAGTGGTGTGCGACCTCGTCGTAGGCCACCAGGTCGGCGTAGACCGCGGAGCGCCCGGCGAGCATGTCGCCGATCACCGCCGCGACGACGACGTCCCGCTCGACCACCGTCGCGAAGGCCCGGATCAGCGGGTACAGCCCCCCGCGCGGCACCCGGGGCCGGTCCCCGCGGAGCCGCGCCCGCAGGGACTGGGTGATCTCCCGGGCCACCTCGGCCACGAAGGACAGGGCCGTGCGGACGGCGTTGGCCGGATCGGAGAAGTACGCGAAGTACCCGGCCCGGGACCGGTTCGCCCGCCCCCGCCGGGCCGAGACCGAGAGCACCAGCGCCAACTGGTCGGCGCCGCCGCTGAACAGGTTGCCCCGGCTCGCCCCGTCGAGCGTGAGCAGTCCGCCGTCCCCGGTGCGCTCGATGGCCCGCCGCTGGAGCTCGGCGGCGCTGGTCGGCCGGTTGCAGACCATCACCTCGCCGGTGTCCTTCTCGTACCAGCGGAAGGCGGGCACGTCGAAGTTGGAGCCGTGCAGGATGCCGAGCTGACTGGCGCCGGTCTGGCTCGACCAGTCCGTACTCCAGGACGCGGCGCGGTGGCTGCGGTCCAGCAGGCCGGCGACGGTGGGCATCAGCCCGCTGCCGCACGCGTGGCGCAGCACCTCGTACCCCACCCCGTCCAGCTGGAGCAGGAGCAGGCCCGGTGGGGCCTCGCCGGCCCGGGCCGGGTCCGTCCTGCCCTGTCTGCGGCGGCGCCGGTCGGCGAGCCGGTAGAGCCGGCGCCGGTACGCCTCGTCGTCGCGCACGGCGAGCGCGGTGGAGGTCGCCGACGCCACGGCGGACATCGCGGCGGCGACGACCACCGCCGTCTCGGGGGCCACCTCGCTCCGCCCGGCCGGGATCAGGCTGAGCGCTATCAGCAACAGGGAGCCGTTGAGGAAGAAGACGAGCAGCCCGAGCACCAGGGCGGGCACCAGCAGCAGGGCCCGCACGAGCACCGGCCAGACCAGCGCGCTCAGCAGACCGAAGGCGCCGGCGCCCCAGGCGGCGGTGAGCCCGATCTGCGTGATGCTGTCACCGTCGTCGGACTGGAGCCGGAAGTCGGGCAGGATCCCGGCCAGCGCGAGCATCGTGAGGGTGGACACCGCCCAGACGACGAGGACCCGCACCAGGGCCCCGCCCGCGGTCCGCCACCGTCCTCGCCCCACGCCGCCACCTCCCGCGAGCCCGTACCGCCTCCAGGCTCGCACAGCCCGGCGCGCCCGGTCGGGCGGGACGCAGGGCGCACGGAAGTGCGCAGCGAGCGGGTGGGGGCGGGCCGGGACGGGTGGGCGCGGCTCAGGTGCCGTCGTAGCCGGCGGTCGGCATGGACAGCCGGCGGTGCACCTCGGCCTTCATCGCGGCGGTGTACCGGGGTTCCTCGCCCCCGGCGGTCTCCAGCCGCACGCCGCGCCGCTCGCACCCGGCGGTGAACTCCTCCACGGAGCGCAGCGCACGGGCCAGTACCCGCTGGTTGGCGGCGACGAAGAGGTCGACCTGCCCGGCGTCGATGTCGGACCAGAGCCCGCAGTGGTCGGCGCGCAGCCCGTAGACCAGCAGCTGCTTCGTCACGACGTAGCCCCGGTCGGCGGCCCAGCGCACGCACATGGCGTGCTGGCCGCGGGTGTCCACGGCGAAGGGGTCTGTGTCCAGTTCCTCGAGCGGGGCCAGGCTGGTGATCGCGGCCACGCGCAACTCTTCCATGCCGCCGGACCCTACTCCGATCCGCGGCCGGAGAGGAGGGGGCGGCGGCGATCAGGTTCCGGGCGGCCGCGCGGGGCAGGATCCGGGGGGTGTCGTGTCGATCGAGCCCGGCCTGATACACGACACCCCCTAGCCTGGTGGACGAGGGGCGACGACGAGGGCGAGGGAGGGAGGGCCGGGTGCCGGTGGAGATCACCTGGTGGGGTCATGCCACGTGCACGGTCGAGGACTCCGGGGTCCGGCTGCTGACGGACCCGCTGTTCGCGCGGCGGCTCGCGCACCTGCGGCGGCGGCGCGGGGCGGTGCCCGGGCCCGAGGCGGCGGTGGCGGACGCGGTGCTGGTCTCGCACCTGCACGCCGACCATCTGCATCTGCCGTCGCTGGCACGGCTCGCGCCCGGCACCCGGCTGCTGATGCCGCGCGGGGCGCGCCGGGCGGTGCCGGGGCTGGCGCGGGTCGCCGGGCTGCGCGGGCTGGCGGTGACGGAGGTAGTGCCGGGTCAGGAGGTCGCCGTACGGGACGGCGTACGGGTCCGGGCGGTCCGCGCACGGCACGACGGACGGCGGCTGCCGATCGGGCCGCAGCTGTGCCCGGCGCTCGGGTACGTGGTGCAGGGCGCGGCCCGGACCTATTTCGCCGGGGACACCGGACTGTTCGACACCATGGCCGAGGAGGTCGGCCCGGTGGACGTGGCCCTGCTGCCGGTGGGCGGCTGGGGCCCGTACCTGGGCCCGGGGCACCTGGACGCGGGGCGGGCGGCGCAGGCCCTGGCCGGGCTCGCGCCCGCGGCGGCGGTCCCGGTGCACTACGGGACCTACTGGCCCGTCGGGATGGACGCGGTGCGGCCGCACGAGTTCCATGCCCCGGGCGAGGAGTTCGAGCGGCTCGCGCGGCAGCTGGCGCCGAAGGTGACCGTACGGGTGCCGCAGCACGGCGAACGGGTGCGGCTGCCATGACGTGGCGCGAACTCGCGGCGGCGGCCGGCCAGGTGCCGCCGGAGAGCACCCAGCAGGCGGTGGGGTACCCCGCGTTGTTCCTGCTGGTGGCGCTGGGCGCGCTGGTGCCCGTCATCCCGACGGGGGCCCTGGTCAGTTCGGCTGCGGTGGTGGCCTTCCACCACCAGTCCCCGCCCTACGGGGTGTTGCTGGTGTTCGGGGTGTCGGCGCTGGCGGCGTTCACCGGGGACATGGCGCTGTACTGGCTCGGGCAGCGCGGGGTGCGCTCCCGGGGCGGCTCGCGCTGGCTGGAGGCGCTGCGCGGCCGGGCCACGCCGGAGCGGCTGGAGCAGGCGCGGTCGAAGCTGGACGAGCACGGGGTGCTGGTCCTGGTCCTCTCGCGGCTGGTCCCCGCGGGCCGGATCCCGGTGATGCTGGCCTGCCTGCTGGCGCAGATGCCGCTGCGCCGCTTCGCCCGCGGCGACGCCCCGGCGTGCCTGGCCTGGGCGGCGACCTACGGCCTGATCGGCATCCTGGGCGGCACCCTCTTCACGGAACCCTGGAAGGGCGTGGCCCTGGCGGTCGGCCTGGCCCTCGCGATCAGCGCGGGCCCCGCGCTGTGGCGCCGCCTGAGGCCGGGGCCGAGAAGGGGCGCTTAAAGGCTCTCCGGGCGATCTTCACCGTGCCCCGGCCGTGCGGCGACCGGCGGGAACGAGAGGCCCGTCGGGGTGTTGAGGCCGGTGAAGGAGAGCGTGACCTGTCCGCCGCCCGTCTCCCGGAGGCGTACCACCCGGTTGTTGAAGCCGTCGGCCACGTAGAGGTTGCCGGAGCCGTCGAGCGCGAGCCCCAGCGGCGAGTTCAGGCCGGTGGTGGGCACCGTGCTCTGCGGGCCGCTGCCCGTGGCCACCTTCACCACGCGGTTGTTGCCGCTGTCGGCGATGTAGAGGTCACCGGCGGCGTTCACGGCGAGCCCGGTCGGCTGGGAGAGGCCGACGGTGGGCACGGTGGTCTGGCCGCTGCCGTCCACGGCCACCTTGACGACCCGGTCGTTGACGAAGTCCGAGACGTACAGCTCCCCGCCCGGCGCCCACGCCAAGCCCCAGGGGTGCAGCAGCCCGGTGGTGGGAACGGTCGTCTGGCCCCCGCCGCCGGCGGGCACCCTCACGATCCGGTCGTTGAAGCTGTCGGCGACGTGGAGGTTCCCGCCCTGGTCGACGGCGAGCCCCAGCGGGCGCGACAGGTCGACCGTCGGGACGACCGACTGCTCCCCGCCGTTCGGGGACAGGACGACCACCCGGTTGTTGCCGGTGTCGGAGACGTAGAGCCGGCCCGCGGCGTCCCAGGCCATGCCGGTCGGCCGGACCAGCCCGTCGAACGGCACGGTGGTCTGCTCGCCGCCGCCCATGGGCAGTGTCACCACCCGGTTGTTGCCGTAGTCGGACACGTACAGGGGCGGGCCGGCGGGCGACCGTACGTCACCCACGCCATGGGGCTGCGCGGCGCCCGCCGCTCCCATGGGGAGCGCGCAGAGCATCAGCATCCCCACCGCGGCGGCCAGCCGCCGGGTCCACCGCCGGGCGGCCGTGCGGCCGGCCGTGGCCGGGGGATCGATCGTTCGCGACTCGGCCGACGTGCTGCGTTCCACGACTCACCCACCTGATCCGGAAGGCCGGCCCGGTGCCGTACCCCCGCCGACCCTAGGAAACGCCGCGCGCCGGTGCGGGAGCCACGCCATCGCAGTGGCCGCGGGCCACTCCAATGCCCCGGGGAGCGCCAGGCCGTGGGGAGCGTCAGGCGGTGGGGAGCGTCAGGCGGTGGGGAGGTCGAGGCCGGTGTAGATCTGGTTGAGGACGGTGGGCAGCAGGGCCTGGGCCGTGGTCCGGCCGTCGGGCGACAGGGTCAGGTTCGTCCAGATGACGAGCGTGACGTCGTTGCCGGGGTCGTGGCCGATGAAGGAGTTGAAGCCCGGGAGTTCACCGCCGTGGTAGTACATCGCCGCCTTGGGGCCGAACTTCTGGTGAGCGATGCCGTAGCCGTACTTCTGGCCGTCGGGCGCGGCCGGGTTCTCGGCCTGCGGGCTGTCGAGCCACTGCTGCCGGGTCGCGGGGTTCAGGACCTTGCCCGTCACCAGTGACCGGATCCAGGTGGCCAGGTCCTGTGCCGTGGAGATGGCTCCGCCGGCGGCGGTGGCGTAGGAGGGGTTCTGGTGGGTGTAGTCGACGGGCGCGAGCTTCCCCGACTCCGCCGCCTCGCGCAGGGCGGCCGGGTACGGGTCGTCGACCAGGGCGTAGGAGGTGCCGCCGTACATGTAGCCGTGGGCGTAGGGCGCGGCGAGGGCCCGGTCGTGGATGCCCGGCAGTGAGGTCCCCGTGAGGCCGAGCGGGGTGAACAGCCGGTCCCGGAGCTGCTGGGCGAGTGGGCTGCCGCCGGCCTTCTCGGCGACGAGGCCGAGCAGGGCGTAGTTGGTGTTGGAGTACTCGTAGTCCGCGTCGGGCGCGAAGTTCGGCGGCCGCCGGAAGGCCATGGCCAGGACGTCCTGGGGGGTGTAGGCCCTGCCCGGGTCGGCGTCCAGGGCCGCGGCGAGTTCGGGTGCGTTGGTGTAGTTGTAGAGGCCGCTGCGCATCTTGAGCAGTTCGGCGACGGTGATGTTCGCGCCGTTCGGCACGTCCGCGACGTACTTGGAGACCGGATCGCTCAGCCGGAGCTTGCCGTCCTGGGCGAGGAGCATGATCAGCGCGGAGGTCATGGTCTTGGTGTTGGACGCGATCCTGAAGTGGTCCTGCGCGTCCGGCGGCTCGGTCCTGCCCCGCTCGACGGTGCCTACGGTGGCCCGGTAGGTCCCCTGCGGGGTGCGGAGCAGCACCATCGCGCCGGGCACCATGAGCTTTTTCGCCACGCGTTCGACGGAGGCCTGGAGGGCGGCCGGATCGATGGGCTTCAGCGCCGAGGGGTCGGGGGTACGGGCACTCGCCGTCGCGGAGGGGCTGTCCGGCGGATCGGGGAGGGCCATGGCGGCCGGGGCGGCGGGCAGGGCCCCACCGGCGATGAGGAGGGCCACCCAGGGCGCCAGCAGGGCCGTACGGCGGCCGGGTCGGAGGCTGGATCGGAGGCCGGGGAAGGGGCGGGACGTGCCGCTCGGGCTGTGGTGAACCGCTCGGGAGGTTTTCATGCACGCATCACGACCGTTGCGCTCGGCCCCCGGCGCGGGTGGAACCACCCGATTTTACCAGGATTGCACCAGTCGCCGCGCGGGGAGGCGGCCGCGGAGGGAGCCGGGGCGGGTTCCGCCGGGGCTGGACCTCAAGTGCGGTTGAGTTCATAGGGTCTTGCTCAGCGCACGATCACGCACCACGAACGGGGAGTTGGTCCACCATGGAGTACTCGCACGACGACGCCGAACTGATCCGCCAGCCCATCGGCTACTGGAGCTGGGCCGCCTACGACGCGGTCGTGAACCGCACCCGGGGCGCACTCGCCGAGCTCGGCACCACCCAGCCGCAGTGGTGGATCCTCGCCCGGGTCGCACTGGCCGGTGACGAGGTCAGGACCCGGGACGAGGTCACCGAGACCCTGCGGGGCTACCTCTCGGTGGGCGAGGAGGCGCTGTCCGAGGAGATGGACACGGCCATCGTCCGCGGGTGGATCACCCAGGACGCCGGCGGGCGCCTCGAAATCACCGCCGAGGGACGGGAGTTCTTCGACAGGGCCGCGGCCCTGCAGAAGGACCTGTGGGACGAGCGGCACGCGGGCATCTCCGACGAGGAGTACCTGATCACCCTCAAGGTGCTCCAGCGGTTCATCCACAACGTGGGCGGCCAGGCCTGGCACCACTGAGCCGACGGGCCGCGCCGGAGGGGCGCGTCCCCGGACCTGTCCCCGGACCGTGTCACGGGGCCGTGTCACGGGGCTGTGTCACGGGGCTGTGTCACGGGGCCGTGTCACCGGCCCGACGACTCCGGTTCGATGACCGCCCCACGGGCCCCGTACATCTCCCCCGCCTCCCCCTCCACCTCCACCTCCGCCTCCGCCTCCGGGGCGGCCAGGGTGCGGGACGCGCCGACCGGCAGGTCCCACAGGTCCTCGCGGGGCAGTCCGGCCCGGGACCAGGCGGCCACGGTGCGGTGCAGGGGCTCCATGACCGGCTCGGCGGAGAGGACGAAGGTGGCCCAGTGCATCGGGGCCATCCGGCGGGCGCCGAGGTCGAGGCAGGCCCGGACGGCCTCCTCCGGGTCGGCGTGGACGTCGCCGAGCCACCAGCGGGGGGCGTACGCGCCGACCGGCAGGAGGGCGAGGTCGATACCGGGATGGCGGCGGCCGATCTCGCCGAACCAGTGCCCGTAGCCGGTGTCACCCGCGAAGTAGACCTTGCGCGGCGTCGCGCTCAGGGTGTCGGTGAGGATCCAGCCGCCCCACAGGGACCGGCAGGTGTCGATCAGCGACCGCTTCGACCAGTGGTGGGCCGGGACGAACTCGAACCGTACGCCGCCCAGTTCGGCCGACTCCCACCAGTCGAGGTCGGTGACCCGGGTGAAGCCGCGGCGGCGGAACCAGCCGGCCAGGCCCGCCGGTACGAAGAGGGCCGTGTGCCGGGGCAGCCGCTTGAGGGTGGGGGCGTCGAGGTGGTCGTAGTGGTTGTGGCTGATCACCACCGCGTCCACCGCCGGCAGGTCCTCCCAGCGCACCCCGACCGGGGTCATCCGGGCCGGGGTGCCGAGGATCCGACGGGACCAGACGGGGTCGGTCAGTACGGTCAGCCCGCCGGTCCGCAGCACCCAGCTGGCGTGTCCGGCCCAGGTGACGGAGACCGTGCCGGGGGTACCGGTGGGCAGCGGGCCCGGTTGGTACGGCAGGTCGGGAATGCCGCGCAGCCCTTCGGCGCCGGGCCGGAAGGCGCCCTCGCGGGCGAGGCGGGCGAAGGCGCGCACCCCGGGCAGCGGGGTGGTCAGCCGGTCGGCGAAGGAAGCGGGCCAGCGGCGGTGTGCACCGAGCGGGCGCGGGGCGGCCGGACGCTCGGGCTGCGGAGGCGGCGCCTGCTCCGGCTCCTGCGGCCGGGGCGCCGGACGCCGGGCGGCGTCGGTTCGTACCGGCGCCGCGGGCGCGGGCGCAGAGGCGGGCGCGGGGGCGGCGGCATCCGTCCGGTCCCTCATCGCGAAGTCTCCGTTCACCGGGGTCGGGTGGTCAGGCCAGCCCGGCCAGGACTGATCCGAGGCGGTCCAGGGAGTCCCGCACGTGCGGGAGCGCGAGCGGATCGCGGGCGGTGAGCGCGGCCAGCCGCTCCTGCGGGGTGGCGCCCAGCAGCGGCCCGGTGGACAACCGCACCCGCAGCGCGCCCAGTTCGTCGGCGAACCGCTGACCGCCGGGCGTGGGTGCGCCGAGCCGGGCGCCGAGCCAGTCCTCCAGCTCCATGGCGTCGCCGACCCCGTGCCGGGCGAGTCCGGCGCGCAGCGGGGTGAGGTCGGCGTACAGGTGCCGGCCCGCCTGCGGGGGCCGGGCCAGCGCCCCGGCCGCGAGCAGCGTGCGGTGCGCGGCGGCGGCCACCGCGCCGTGCAGGGCCGCGGCGGCGTACGCCCGCCCGGCGACGGCGTCGGGTTCGTCGAGGGCGTGCGCGGCGGCTCCGGCGACGGGTCCGGCGACCATCGCGCCGGTGGCGGTGAGGACGTCGAGGGTACGGGCGCGCAGCCAGGTTCCGCGCGGGGTGTCGGGGAAGCGGACGACGGCGGCGGGCCACCCGGCGGGCAGCAGCGCCCCGGCCAGATCGACGAGGACGGCCGCCTGTTCGGGGAGCATTTCGGCGGGGCTCAGGACCAGGGTCTCGTGGGGGCGGTGGACCGTGTCGCGCCAGCTCTCGTCGCTGACGACGAACAGTCCGGCGGATTCGGCGGCCTCGCAGGCCTCGCGCAGCATCTCGGGCGGCGGCACGCTCGCGGTGGGGTCGTCGGCGACCGACAGCAGCAGCACCGTCGGGTCACCACCCTCGGCGCGCACCCGTCGTACGGTCTCCAGCAGGGCGTAGGGGTCCGGTACGCCGCCGCACTCGGCCGGGGTGGGCACGTGGTAGGCCCGCCGTCCCAGCAGCCGGACCTGCGGGGTCCACCAAGCGGGACAGGGCCGGGGCAGCATCACATCACCGCCGTACGCCCCGAGCAGGGCCAGGAGCAGCGCGGGGGCGCCGGGGCCCGCGGCCACGTTCTCGGGGGAGGTGGTGAGCCCGCGCCTCCCCCAGTGCCGGCAGGCGGCCTCCCGTACGGCTTCGCCGCCGCCCGGGGGTTCGGGGGCGGCGCGTCCGGCGGCCGCGGCGAGGACGGAGACCAGCTCGGGGAGCACGGGCAGGCCCGGCTGGGGCGCGGGTGGGCCGTACCGGACCGGGCCGCGGCCCTCGGCCGCCGTGCGCTGCATCCCCGCCACCGCTTCCCGCCTTCCGCGCTCGCCCGCCACGCCCGCCACGCCCGCCACGCCTGCCGGGCCGCGACGCCTCGCCAGGTCCGACCTTTATACGATTATTTAGGGCCGAATGCCTGTTATACGGGACACCGCCCTTACGCGTCAGCCCCCGCCTGTGCGTCAGCCCGTGCGCCCCACCATCGCGAGGAGCCGGGTCTGCGCGTCCGCACCCGCCGGGACCTCCCGCGGCTCGGCGTACGCGCCACTGGCCGCGAGCCCGTCGGCGTACGGCATGATCTCCTTGATCGAGAACTCCACGAGGCCGTCGGGCAGCCGGTCCTCGGCGCCGATGCCCCGGGCGAGGTCCCAGGTGTGCACCACGCAGTCGGCGGTCAGCTCCGAGCAGTACGCCGACCCGAGCGCGGGCCCGTACGAGAGGCGCACGCTTCGGTCCAGCACGCCGGACGCGGCGAAGGCGGCGTGCGCGGCTGCCGAGGCCCGGTCCCAGGCCGCGACCGGGTCGTCGCCCAGCACGTCCCCGGAGAAGCTGCCTTCCAGCTCCCCGACGGTGCGACCCTCGGTGACCAGCGGCGGGATCCACAGCTGCTCCGCGGTGACGTGGTTGACCAGCTGCCGCACGTTCCACTCCGCGCACGGGGTCGGCTCGTCCCACTGGCCGCGGCGAACCTCGCGGACCCGCTCGCCGAAGAGCCTCAGCGCCTCGGCGTGCCGCTCGAGCAGCGCGTCCGACATGACTCTCACCGCCCTCTGCCCTGGGGATGTGTCCCCTGCAGCCACTCTCCTCGCACCCGCACCGGCCTGCCACCGCCCCACCCCATCCCCTTGGGACAAAAGAAGGGTGTCCAGATGTCGAAACGCCGATCTCAAATGACGAACTGATCGTCTACGGTGGGACCAACGCTTCGACGAGGAAAACGAAGAGGGGTCCGGTCATGAACGCCGCCAAGGAGACCGCCGTCTACACCCACGGCCACCACGAGTCGGTGCTGCGCTCGCACCGCTGGCGCACCGCCGAGAACTCCGCCGCGTACCTGATCGCCGAGCTGCGCACCGGGATGCGGGTGCTGGACGTCGGCTGCGGCCCGGGCACGATCACCGCGGACCTGGCCGAGCTGGTGGCACCGGGCGGCCGGGTCATCGCCGTGGATGCCGCCGAGGGCGTCCTGGAGCAGGCCCGCGCGCACGCCGAGGAGCGCGGCCTGGGCGACGCCGTGTCCTTCGCCGCAGCGGACGTCCACGCGCTGGACTTTCCGGACGACTCCTTCGACGTGGTCCACGCCCACCAGGTGCTGCAGCACGTCGGCGACCCCGTGCAGGCGCTGCGCGAGATGCGCCGGGTGTGCCGGCCGGGCGGGATCGTGGCCGCGCGGGACGCCGACTACGCGGCGATGACCTGGTACCCGGCCTCGCCGGGCCTGGACGACTGGCTGAGCCTGTACCGGCGGGTGGCCCGCGCCAACGGCGGCGAACCGGACGCGGGCCGCCACCTGCGGGCATGGGCCCGGGAGGCCGGTTTCACGGACGTCACCTGCTCCGCGACGGCCTGGTGCTTCGCCACCCCGCAGGAGATCGCCTGGTGGTCGGCCCTGTGGGCGGACCGTACGCAGGCCTCCGCCTACGCGGGCGTCGCCACCCTCGACGGCCGGACGACGGCCGAGGACCTGGCGGCCGTCGCCGCCTCCTGGCACGCCTGGGGCGCGGACCCCGACGCGTGGTTCTCCGTCCTGAACGCCGAGATCCTGTGCCGGGCCTGACCCTCGGGGACCCGGGCGGGCCTCAACCCGACGGCTTCATACGGAAGTCGTAGCGGGCGGGCAGCGGGCAGTCGGTGAGGCTGGACCAGACCTCGGACAGGGTCTCCTCGCCCTCCCGGAGGTCCGGCAGTTCGAAGCCGTCCTCGAAGACCCGGCGGGCCGCCCGCACATGGCCCTCCGCCGCGAGCAACCGGGCGGCGAGCAACCGGAAGCGGCCCTGTTCGCGCAGGGCGGGCCGGAGCCGGTCCCAGACGGCCCGGGCCTGCGGGAGCCGGCCCGCCGCGAGGAGGGCGGCCATCGCCTCCTGGCCGAGCGCCGACTCCGCGGCCGTCCACGGCTCGCCGCCGCGGCTCTCCACGGCCAGGTCCTCGAAGGCCGCCTCGAACCCGTCGGCCGCCCGCGCCGCATCGCCCGCCAGGGCGTCCGCCACCGCCAGGCACCGCAGCAGCGGCCACCGCGAGGGGGCCAGTGCCAGGCCGCGTTCCCAGCTGCGTACCGCCTGGGCCACGTCCCCGGCGTGCCACTGGGCCACCCCCAGGTGGTACTCGGTCAGTGGATCCGCCGGGGCCGTCTCCAGCATGTCCCGCCAGTGCGCGGCGACCAGGCTCGGCCCCGGCGGGGCCACCCGGCGCGGCGCGGGCAGGACACCCGTGCGCCACAGCTGGAGCCACGGCTCCTGCTCCTCGCCGAGCACGGATTCCTCGAAGGGGGTGCCCGGCAGCTCGATGCCCCCGCACAGCACCTCCAGCGCGCCCCAGCCCGAGCCCTGCGCCAGCCGCTCCCCCGGTTCGGTGTCGGCGCAGCCGCGCCACGCCTCGTACGCCGCGTCGACCCGCTCCCGGGGCAGTACGGCGTCCAGCGCGCCCTCGGCCGCGCCGCGGGCCGCCGCCCAGTCCGCGCCGTGCACCTGCGCGGGCTCCGCCGACAGCGGCCCGTACGCCTCCAGCCAGCTGAACTCGGCGCCCGCCTCCAGCCGTACGTGCTCCAGCTGGGTCCGGGCCAGCCCGGCCTGGATCTCCGCGTAGCCGCCCGTACCCGGCTCCGTCAGCCACTCCTGCCAGCGCCGGCCGCCGACGCTCGCGCCCCACACGAACAGCTTGCGCCCGCGCAGCTGCCCGGTGGAGGTCTGCACGAGCCCGTGTCCGGCGGCGTCCAGCGAGGCGATCCAGGGCCGGGCCGCGCCCTGGACCTCGTAGAAGAAGTCGGCCGGGTACTCGCCGCGCAGCGGGTACGTGCGGTCCGCGCCCTCCCACTCCGGGACGGGAATGCGGCGCAGCGAGCGCTCGTACCCGAAGTGCCAGGCCTCGTCGGCGGGGGCGAGCACCCGGGTGCCCTCGTCCTCCGGGACGGCGATGTTGGACCACCAGTACACGGGGGCGGGCCGCTCGTGCGGGTTGCGCACGCGGACGCCGACGTAGAGGAACTCCGAGTCCTCCGGCAGCCACAGGTCCACCTGGAAGGGCAGGTCGCGCAGGCGCTCCCACTCCCACAGCCGGACCATCACGCCCCCGTCCGGGGCCGGGACGAGCGCGGCGTGCAGGGGCGCGCAGGAGAGGGTGGTGTGCCCGGTCGCGCCGGTGTTCCACTCGATGCCGCCGGAGTACCAGGCCCCGTTGAGCGCGAAGTTGGCGGGCTGGAACACCGGGTTGCGGTAGAGGAGTTCCCGCCCGGTGGGCAGGTGCACGAGCGAGTGGACGCGGCCGCCCAGCCCGGGCAGCACGGTGACCCGCAGGTGGTCGTTCTCGATGACGATCGACTCGAACTCCTGGTCCGCGCGCTCCCGTCCGTACCCGTCGCGGATCCGCACGGGCAGCAGCGAGCGCAGCGGCTCGTACCCGATCTGCCGCGCCATGTCGCGCGGCATCCCCTCGCGCGCACGCTCGTCCAGTTCGTGCACGTCGTCGGGGGCGCGCAGTGCGGGCAGCGGGTTGTCGGAGCCCAACGGGGCTGCGGGGAGGGTCAGTACGGCGCGTCGGACGGTGGTGGCCATGAAGGAAATGGAACACGCCACGACGGCCGGTGCACAGGGGTTCCGCGCATGACCACCGGTCAGGATTACGCAAAGAGAAGGCACCCGACCGGCAGGACACCCCCTAGGCGAAGGCGCCCGCCACGAGGTCGGCGAGGAGGGCGCCCGCGCGTCCGTCCGGGTCCAGGTCCGGGTCGTAGATGGTGACGTTGATCCCCGCGCAGCGCGGCGAGCGCACCAGCACCGCGAGGAGCTCGGCGAGTTCGTCGGGGACCAGACCGCCGGGGTCGGGGCTGTCGACGGCCGGCATGACGCCCGGGTCCAGTACGTCGGCGTCCAGGTGCACCCAGAACCCGGCGGTGTGGGGCGGGTGCAGCCCGTCCAGCGCCGCCCGGGCCACCGGTCCCGCGCCGCGGCGGCGGATCTCCCCGACGGTGGCCACGGGGATCCCGGCCGTGTGAAGCTCGGCGAGGTCCGGGTCGCCGTCCCGGAGCCCGATGAGGCGTACGTCCTCGTCCCGCAGGTACGGCGAGAGTCCCTCCAGGTCCGAGAGGCCGGCCTGGCCGCGTCCGGTGGACAGGGCGAGCTCCTCGCCGCCGGCCGCGCCGACGGGGCCGTTCACGGCCTCGTTTCCGGGGTGGCGGAAGTCGGCGGAGCCGTCGATCGCGGCCAGTCCGTAGCGCCCCAGGCGGCGCATCGCGAGGGCCGCGCCGAGCTGGATGGAACAGTCACCGCCGAGCACGACCGGGAACACCCCGGCCCGCAGGTACCGTTCGATCCGGTCGGCGAGGGTGACGGTGTACGCGGCGAGGGCTTCGGCATGGAACACGCCGTCGCCCTCCTGCCAGTCGCCGCGGTCGTAGCGCGGCGGCACCACCACCCCGCCCTCACGGGCACCGAGCCGGGCCAGCAGTCCCTGTTCGCGCAGGGCCCCGGCGAGCTTGTAGACGCCCGGTACGGCGCCGGGCGCGGGCGGGCGCAGGCCGAGGTTGGAGGGGGCGTCGAGGAGCACGAGGGTTCGCATGTCCTCATCCTGTGCGATGGGGCCCGCCGGGGTCCTGCATTTCGGCCGTGACGGCCCAGCGCTCGTGGTCGCGCCAGGCGCCGTCGACCTTCAGGAAGTCCGGGGAGAGCCCCTCCAGCCGGAAACCGGCGCCCCGGACGAGGGCGATCGATGCGGTGTTGCCGGGCTGGACGTTGGCCTCCAGCCGGTGCAGCCCGAGGCCGCCTTCCGCCTCGGGGGCGAAGGCGTGCGCGCGGACGAGAGCGAGGCCCTCGCGGAACAGACCCCGCCCGGCGGCGTGCGCGAAGGCCCCGTAGCCGAGGGCCCCGCACTGGAAGGCGCCGCGCACGATGTTGTTGACGTTGACGAAGCCGGCGATGGCCCCGGTCCCCCGCTCGCACACGAGGAATCCGGCGCGGCCCTCACCCTCGGTCAGCCGGGCGGCGTAGGGCTCGTACTCCTCGATGGTGCCGGGCGGGGACAGCCAGGGGTGGCGCAGCTCCCGGCTCTCGTGCACGCGTGCGATGAACTCGGGCCCGTCGGCGAGCCGAAAGGGCCGCAGGCCCACCCGGCCGCCCTCCCGCAGGTAGATCGAAAAGGTCATCACCCCAGGCTACGAACCCACGCCCGGCCGCGCACGGTCCGCCGCGTCCCGTCGTCGAGGAGTGTGGAAGCATCATCGACGTGATCATGGACGAGACGGGAATGACGCCGCTCCGCAGGGCCGCGCTGAACAACGCCGCGTGGTGCGGGGCGGTGTGCCGTGCGCACGGTCTGGCGCCGCAGTACGACGGCCGGGGGCTCTGGTTCAGCGCGCGGCGGACTCCGCCGTCGTATCCCGATGCCGTGACCCTGGAGCCGGGCGTGCCCGCAAGGAGCGTGGTGCGGGGGGTCGACACCGGCTCGCCCGGCTGCTCGGTGAAGGACAGCTTCGCCGATCTCGATCTGGCCGGGGAGGGCTTCGAGGTGCTGTTCGAGGCGCAGTGGATCCACCGGCCGGCCGGGGCGCCGCTCCCGAAGGCGAATGCGGGACGCCTGGCGTGGTCCGAGGTGTCGGGCGCCGGGGAGCTGGCGGCCTGGGAGGCGGCCTTCGACGGCGAGGTGAGCCCGGAGGGCGATGCGCTGTTCCGGCCGGCCCTGCTCGGCGGGGGCACCGTCTTCCTCGCCGGTCGCGCCGGGGGCAGGATCGTCGCCGGGGCCGTCCTGAGCACCGGCGGGGGCGTGGTCGGCGTCTCCAACCTGTTCGGCGGCGATGCCGCCTGGGCGGGTGTCCTCGACGCGGCCGCCGCCCGGTGGCCGGAGGGGGACATGGTCGGCTACGAGCACGGGGAGGACCTGGAGGCGGCGGTCCGGAGCGGCTTCACCGCGATCGGCCCGCTGCGTGTGTGGCTCCGCACGAGCGACGAGCCCCGCCTTTTGGCGGATTGATCAACTTCGGGTGAGACTGACGCCGTGACATCGAATCAGGCCAGTCGGCTCATAGGCGCCGTGTTCGGGCTCGTCTTCGTCCTGGCGAACGCCGGAGCGCTGCCCACGGCCGCCGCCGTCGCGCTGCGCGTGCTCGCGGTCGCCGTGTTCATCGGGCTGTTCATCGCCCTGCGGCGGACGCGCGCGCCCCAACCCGCCGACGGCGCGGCGCCGAAGCCGTTCGGCCGGGGGTACCGCCTCGTGGTGGCCGCCGAGGTGGTGGCCGCGCTGGCCGGTGCGTTCGTCGTCAACCGCGTGCTGCACGCCCCGCAGGCCACGGTCGCCTGGATCAGTCTCGTCGTCGGCCTGCACTTCTTCGGCCTCGCGGCCGTGTGGCGCATGCCGCCGCTGCGGCTGCTCGCCGCCGCCATGGCCGCATGCGGCGCCGCCGGGCTGGTCCTGGCCGCCTCCGGAGCCTCCCTCGCCGTCATCGCGACCGTCGCGGGCATCGCCCCCGGCGCCCTGCTCCTCGGCTCGGTCTGGTGGACCGTGCGCACCACTCCGGCAGCCACGGCCGTGACCCCCTAGGTTTCCAGTTCCAGCCGGGGGACGTCGGTCCGGTCGATGCCGAAGACCTGGGCGTACAGCGACAGTTCGGCCTCCAGCGCGCGGATCATGGTGTCGGCCCGCCGGAAGCCGTGGCCCTCGCCCTCGAAGGTCACGTACGCGTGCGGCACCGGCCGGCCCTGCAGGGCGGTGAGCAGCCGCTCCGCCTGGGCCGGCGGGCAGACCGGGTCCTCCAGCCCCTGCAGCAGGACGAACGGCGCCGTGATCCCGTCGGCGCGGGCCACCGGGGAACGCTCCCGGCTCAGTACGGCAAGGGTCTGCGGCGGCCCGGCCAGGCTCTCGATGTAGCGGGATTCCAGGTCGTGGGTCTCCTCGGCGAAGCCCACCAGGTCCAGCACCGGGTAGATGATCGCGGCGCAGGCGTACAGGTCGGTGGCGGCCAGCGAGGCCGCCGCGGTCCAGCCGCCCGCGCTGCCGCCGCGGATGGCGAGCCGGGCGGGGTCGGCGGTGCCCTCGGCGGCCAGCGCCCGGGCCACCGCCGCGCAGTCCTCCACGTCCACCACGCCCCACTGCTCGCGCAGCCGCTCCCGGTAGGCGCGCCCGTACCCGGTGGACCCGCCGTAGTTCACCTCGGCCACGCCGATGCCGCGCGAGGTGAAGTAGGCGATGTGCAGGTCCAGTACGGGCGGCACGTGGTCGGTGGGGCCGCCGTGCGCCCAGACCACGTACGGGGGCAGTTCGTCGGCGGCAGCCCTGCACGCCGGGTGGTGCGGCGGGTAGACGTGCGCATGGATCTGGCGGTTGTCGGGGCCGAGGAAGGTGCGGCTCTGCGGCTCCGGGTAGTAGGCCGGGTCCACCGGGTCCGGGCGCTGCGCGCCGACCGCCCGGGCGTGCCCGGTGGCGGTGTCCAGCTCGACCACCTCGTACGCGCTGCGCGGGCTGGCGGCGACCCCGTAGACCCGGGTGCCGTACACCGCGAGGGTGGGCTGCCAGGCCGTCCACGGTCCGGCGGCGTCCACCAGGTCGCCGCTCTCCGGGTCGAGGATGCCGAGCACCGGGGAGCCCTGCCCGTGCAGGACGGCGACGAGCTCGCTCCCGGAGCCCGCGGCGTGCGGGGTGTCCCCGGGCAGCGGTGCGAGCCAGCGCAGCCCCGGCTTCCACAGCGGGCCGCCGAACTCCTCCTCCCTCGGGCAGAGGTTGATGGCCCAGCCGGTGCGCGGGTCCACGCTGTACGGGTTCCACCAGCCGCCGCGGTCGCTGACCGCGAGAAGGGCCCCCTCGGCCGTCCACTCGACCTGGGCGACGGCCTCGTCGGGGCCGCCGAGTACGGTCCGGGCGTCGGCCAGCTCCCCGTCCGCGGTGACCTCGGCCACCCGCAGCTCGGTGCCGTCCCAGGGCATCCGGGGGTGGTCCCACACCAGCCAGGCGGCCCGCCGGCCGTCCGGGGAGAGCCGGGGCCCGGTGGTGAACCGGTACCGGTCGTGCGTCAGCTCCCGCACCGCGCCGCGGTCCGTGGCCGCCGAGCCGTCCAGCGGTACGGCGGCCAGCACCCGGCGCACATCGGTCGGGGCGGGCCCGGTGAACTCCTCCAGCACGCACCAGACTTCGCCGCCACGCAGCACCGGGTCGGCCCAGCGCAGGCCGCCGCCGGAGCCGGAGAGCGGGGTGAGGGGCCGCGGTTCGGGCCCGCCGGGCCCGCCGGGCGCGTCGGGCTCGTACGCGTACAGCCGCTGGTCGGCGAAGTGGACGAAGACCAGCAGGGGCCCGCCTTCGGGCCGCTGCGCCCCGGCCCAGGGCAGGCCGCCGTACTCGGTGACGCGGCTGCGCACGTTCCAGGGCGCGGCCAGTTCGGTGACCTCGGGCCCGCCGTCGGCAAGGCGGCGGCGCACCAGGGTCCGGCGGCCGGCCTCCTCGGGCCGGGGCTCGGTCCACCACACCTCGGGACCGACGGTGCCGAGGTACTCGGGGCGCCCGTCGAACGAGGCCGCGAGGCCCGCGTCGATGGGTGAGGGCCAGCTGCCGTAGGGCCGCGTCGTCGCCGCCATCACCGGGCCCCGCTCACAGGGACCGCAGCGCGTGGTCGAGGACGCGGACGCCGAAGTGCAGGGCTTCGACCGGGACCCGCTCGTCCACGCCGTGGAAGAGGGCCCAGTAGTCGAAGCCGGGCGGCAGCTTCAGCGGGGAGAAGCCGTAGCCGGTGATGCCGAGGCGGGAGAACTGCTTGGCGTCGGTGCCGCCCGCCATGCAGTAGGGGACCACGTGCCCGGCCGGGTCGAACCGCTCGACGGACTCGCGCAGGATCCCGTACGTGCGCCCGTCCACGGGGGCGGCGAGGGCGACCTCCCGGTGGTGGAACTCCCAGCGCACGTCGGGGCCGGTGAGTGCGTCGAGGGTGGCGATGAACTCGGCCTCGCCGCCGGGCACGGTCCGGCCGTCGACGTAGGCGGTGGCGCGCTCGGGGATCACGTTGAGCTTGTAACCGGCGCTGATCATGGTCGGGTTGGCGCTGTTGCGCACGGTAGCCCGGACCAGCGCGCCGGCCGGCCCGAGCTCGTCGAGGAGCTCGTCGACGTCGAGGCCGGGCCGCCGCGGGTCCACCGACAGGCCTTGCAGGGCGGCGAGTTCGGTGATGCAGGCGGTGACGGTGTCGGTGAGCCGGACCGGCCACTCGTACTCACCGATCCGTGCGACGGCGGCGGCGAGCCGGCTGACGGCGTTGGCCCTGTTGGGCTTGGAGCCGTGACCGGCGGTGCCGTGCGCGGTCAGCTTCAGCCAGGCGGTGCCCCGCTCGCCGGCCGCGATCGGGTAGAGGGCGCGGCCGCCGGGGCCGGAGTGCACGGTGAAGGCGCCGGACTCGCTGATGCCCTCGGTGCAGCCTTCGAAGAGGTGCGGATGGCGCTCGGCGAGGAAGCCGGAGCCGTCGACCGCACTGTCCTCCTCGTCGGCGGTGTAGGCGAGCACGATGTCCCGGCGCGGTTTCACCCCCGCGCGCGCCCAGGCCCGTACGACGGCCAGCACCATCGCGTCCGTGTTCTTCATGTCGACGGCGCCCCGCCCCCAGACCACGCCGTCCCGGATCTCGCCGGAGAAGGGGTCCGTGCTCCAGTCGGCGGCTTCGGCCGGGACCACGTCGAGGTGGCCGTGTACGAGGAGGGCTTCGGCGGAGGGGTCGGTGCCCTCGATCCGGGCGACCACGTTGGTGCGGCCCGGACTGCGCTCCAGCAGGACCGGCTCCAGGCCGGCGGCGGCGAGCCGCTCGGCGACGTACTCGGCGGCGGGGCGCTCGCGGCAGTCGCCGCCGCCCCGGTTGGTCGTGTCGATCCGGATGAGACCGGAGGTGAACTCGACGGCCTCGTCGAGGGCCACCCCGTCCACCGCGTCCACCCCGTCCACCGCGTCCACCGCCTCCCCCGTGTCCACCGCCTCCTCCGCGTCCACGGCGTCGACGGCACCGGCGGGGCGCTCGGCGTTGATTGCGCACATGTCAGCCATACTGCTCCTCCACTGCCGCCGAGACGACCGTCGTGACCGCTTTGAAGGCCCGGATCCCCTCGTACATCGTTTCGCTGGTGTACGCGACCCGGCGCTCCCCGCACCGGTCCACACCCGGGACCACCGTCGCGGCCATCGCGAGGTGCGCGGCGTCGAACTCCAGCTCCACGGTGAAGGGCCCGCCGCGGACCGGATCGTGGCGTACGGCAAGGGCGGCGGCCTCCTTGGCGGCGGCCCGGATGTCGGCGGCGGTACGGGCCGGGGTCCGGCAGACGGCGGCATAGCGCGAGACGTGGTCCTTGACGGCGACGGTCGCGGCTCCCGGGGCGTATCCGGCGGCGTCCACGCAGGTGAGGTCGTCGCCGGTGACCAGGACGACGGGGACCCCGTACTCGGCGACGACGTGGGCGTTGAGCAGCCCCTCGCCGGCGCGCGTCCCGTTGAGCCAGACCCCGGTGATGGAGTTGGCGAGGTAGGTGTGGGCGAGGACCCCCTCGGAGCCGGCCCCGGTGTGGTAACCGACGAAGGCGACGCCGTCGACGTCGCCGTGCTGGACGCCCTCGACCATGGAGAGGGTCTTGTGGCGGCCGGTGAGCATCTCGGCGCGGGCGTCGAGCTTCTCCAGCAGCAGGTTGCGCATGGTCCAGTGCGCCTCGTTGATGACGACCTGGTCGGCTCCGCCGTCGTAGAAGCCGAGCACGGCGGCGTTGACGTCCGAGGTGAACATCGCGCGGCAGCGTTCCCACTGGGGGGTTCCGGGCAGCACGTCCGCGGGCCAGGTGACGCCGGTGGCGCCTTCCATGTCGGCGGAGATGAGGATCTTCATCGGGCCCCCGGGCGGTCGGTTGCGCTCAGGGGCCCACCCTAGCCGCCGGGGCCTGAAGTGGCCGTGGGGCTCGCGCCCCGGCGCGTTGCGCGGCCCGCAGGCCGCCGCATTCACCCGATCCGGTGAGGCCGCCGCCCCGGCCTCACCGTCAACGCCGTTGCTCAGGACTCCACTTCGGTGGCCAGGTTCTCGAGCACGGTGTCGTAGATCCGGCCGAGGCCCTTGGGCGCGAAGGTGCGCTCGAAGAAGCCGCCGATGCCGCCGGCGCCGTTCCACACGGTGGTGACCACGGCCTTGGACTTGCCCTCACCGGCGGGGGTGACCACCCAGGTGGTGACCATGGAGGAGTTACGGTCCTTCTCCACCAGCTGGCCGTCGGTGGGCTCGGTGACCTCCAGCAGGCAGTCGCGCACGCGCTTGCTGGTGGCCTGGAGCTTCCAGTGCACCAGGGTGCCCTCGCCGTCGCCGCCCTCGCGCACCTCGTACTCGCTGAAGTGCTCGGGCAGCAGCTTCCCGCGGGTCCCGGTGTAGTCCGCCAGCGCGTCGAACACGGTCTCCGCGTCAGCCGCGATGATCCGCTCCGTGGTGGCCTCGACCTGCGCCATAGCTGTTCCTCCAGCAGTTGTGTCGGCTCGTCACGGCGAAGCCAACCACCTCCGGGGCGGGGGCCCAAATCCGGTCCGGGGACCGGCACCGGCGCGTCAGCCGCGGCAGCGCACGTTCACCAGGAGCGTGTCGGGCGGCAGCGCCTCCAGGCAGGCCTGCGCGGCGGCCATGGCCTCGGCCACCGCCTCCCGGGCCCGGTCCCGGGCGCGCCCGGGCAGGCACACCGTCATGCTCCATCCCGCCAGGGCGGTCACCCTCGCACGTCCGTCCGGCGCCGACCAGCGGATGTACCGTGCCGCACGATCATGGGAACGTTTGTTCTATTCTCGGCCGGTGAGCAACCGAGGGAGGCGCACATGCGCTGGGACAACCTGACCGACGGCACCACGGGTCCGGCCGGGCTCTTCGGGGCCGACGCCGTCGTGACCCGCACCGTCGACACCCCCGAGTTCCGGGGGATCACCTTCCACGAGGTACGGGCCCGGTCGATCGTGAACCGGGTGCCCGGGGCCTCGCGCATGCCGTTCGAATGGACCGTGAACCCGTACCGGGGCTGCAGCCACGCCTGCGTGTACTGCTTCGCGCGCAAGACGCACAGCTATCTCGACCTCGACACCGGCATCGGCTTCGACTCGCAGATCGTCGTCAAGACCAACGCCCCCGAACTGCTGCGCCGCGAGCTCGGCTCGCCCCGCTGGACCGGCGCGCACGTCGCCATGGGCACCAACGTCGACTGCTACCAGCGCGCCGAAGGCAGTTGCACACCCCCCGAAGCATGCTTGACCTGCAAAAACACCAAACCGCCCCGCCATGCGTCCGGTGGAGGCACACAAACGGGGCGCTTCAGCGGACGTCAGCCCACTACCGGGACGGGGTGGTCCGGGGAGTCGAGCCAGGCCCGTTCCCCGTCGCTGTCCACGGTCAGGCCGAACCGCTCGAACCCGGGTTGTCCCTGCCCCTCCCACCAGAGGTAGGCGGCTTCCGTCTCGTCCCACAGCCTTCGCGGGCCGGACTGCACCACGTCCAAGGAGTCGGCCCCCGGCTCATAGTCGACGGACGCCCAAGACAGGGTGTCAGCGCTGTAGGTCCACAGCGTGTAGGCGCCGTCGTCATAGCGCTCCACGGTCCAGAACGCCCCGGCCATCTGTAGCCCGATCGCGAACTGTTCCACCCATCCGCCGACCTCAGCGGGGGAAAGCCTCGTGGTGCTCCTGGCGCCGTCTGCGGGCCACTCATGACCCTTGAGGTAGGCGTCATGGGGATGCAGTGCCGGGCGCTGCTGTCGAAGCCGCATGAAGGCGCTGGAGCGCGTGAACGGGCCGCTCGCGGCCCCACCGGCCACAGTCAGCCGGGCAATCGCCTCCCCTCCATACAGGGGCCCCCAGGGGGCCACGATCAGCCCGCCGGCCAGGGTCTGGTCCACCCAAGCCCGTGGAACTTCCCCGATCGAACAGGTAGCGATCACTCGATCGTACGGAGCGCCCCCGACGTAACCCAGCCTTCCGTCCCCGACGATCACCAGCGGGGAGATTCCGGCGGTGCGCTGATTCTCTGCGGCCCCCCTGGCGACAGCAGGGTCGAACTCAATGGAGACGACGTTCTCAGCGCCGAGTCGATGAGCGAGGAGCGCCGCATTCCAGCCCGTTCCCGTCCCGATCTCCAGAACCCTGTGGCCGTCCTTCACATCAAGATCGGTCAGCATCGAGAACACCATGTGAGGCTGAGAACTGGAGCTTGAAGGCGTCTTGCCCAACCCGTCCCCGGTATGGCTGCCGTCGTCCCACTGAGTGGTGAGCGGGATATCAGAGTGCACGGCCCTGAGCCACGCGTCCGGGTCCTTTGCGCGGTCCACCACGGGGTTTTGCCGGGTGCCGTCAGCGATGCCAGGCCAGATGCGGTCAGGGACGAACATGTCCCGAGGGACTGCCTTGAACGTCGGCAGCCAATCCGATTGGAGAGCGCCCGAAGCAACGAGCGCAGAGGCGAGCCCCGAAGGACCCACCTCCTCTTTGCGCGCGGTCATCCGGTGCTACTTCTTCGCGGGGCCGGAACCGTCAGAGCTGTTCCCGCCGCTTCCCGTGTCGGTACCGCCGCCCCCGTGTCCGCGCCCGCTGCTGCCGTCGTCCTGCTGGCTGCCGCCCTGACCGCTTCCGGAACCGCCACCGTGCTTGGGCATCTGCTACTCCTCAACTCGTGATGGATGTGGGGGCTTGCTGGCCCGCCCTGACGGGGCGGGAGTCTGCCTCAGGTCTTCGCGACCCGATGGACAACGGCGATGTCTTCGAACCCTCGGAGAAACCGACTGTGCCCCTGATTCAGAGCCGTGTGGGTCATGCACTGGCGGTCTACTGCGGCCACGTCGGGACCGGGCACAGCAGACCATCCACAGTCCGTAAAGAGGCAGCTTGCTACCACGGTGGGTACGGTCTCCGGGTCCCGGATGATCCGGTGTTCGGCGTGCCGGATTACGGATCTCACGGCCGACCCCCGCCAACCTTGACGCACCGGAGATGCCAGTAGGCGACGCAGGGCGGGCCCTCCTTGCGTGCGAGCATCCCCCGCCGGGCGGGCAGGTGCAGGGGGATCGACTTGCGGCAGGCCGGGCAGGTCTCGCGCTTCGCGGTGAAGGTCACGTAATCGAACTCGTCCTCTGCTGCAACAGCCTTACTCACCATGCCCGCCGTCCCCTCGCTGCTGTCGTGATGACGGCGACGCTAGGGGTGGCACAACGGCAGTTCCCAGCAACTTGCATCAGCTTGCGCGTCAGTTGCTCGCAGGCGGCCTTGACTGTCCACGTTGGAACGAGAAGATGGCCATGCAAGTTCAGGCAAACCACATCCGGAGAGAGGCCGTCATGGCGCTACGGTTCGTTGGGATCGACCCGAACACTGACCTTGAGCACTGCCCCACCGTCTGGGCCGACGAGGAGGCCGGCGAGCTGGTGTTGCAGGGGTGGAAGGCGGGCCCTGCACTCCGCGCAACCTGTGAGGCGAATAGCCCGGCCAGGGGTTCCATCCCTGACAGCGAGGAAGTCATCAGGATTCCGGCACGCATGGTGCCGATGATCAGGAAAGCGTGCGATGCCGTCGAGCGTTCCGCCGTTCAGTGAGCTACTGGCCAACACCCGTGAATCGGCCGTCCATTTGGAACTGCGAGACGACTATGGGAGCAACCCCCGGCTAGAAGCATGGCAACGCGGTGAACGCGTCGACTGGGACGACCGCGAATCCTGGTGGCATCCGTTCCACCAGACCATTGCGGATGCCGTAGCCCGTGGTGTGGCCATTCGTCGTGCCCGAGTGGTATCGGAGCCTGTCAGCGGGTACATCCGCTGGGAGCACTACGCGACGCGCGCAAACGTCATGGCTGGCGAGGACGTGCGCTGGCTGCCCCGCAGTCACGCAACGGGGTTCCTGGTACCCGCCAATGACTTCTGGCTGTTCGACGGAAACCTAGTCCGCTTCCACCACTTCGCCGGAGACGGCAGCCACGTCACGGATGAACTAAGCACTGACGCCAGCACTTTGAAGCTCTGTGTCAGTGCGTTCGAGGAAGTCTGGCAGCGCGCAACTCCACACAGCCGATACACGATCTGAGCCGAACCGGACAGCCAACCAATGTCATCCCCTTCGTCCAAAGCCCAAGAAGCCAGGGAAGCCGTAGCCATGCGGTTGCGGGAGATGAGGCTTGACGCGGGAATCACCGCCCGCGAGTTGGCTGTCCGGTGCGGGTGGAGTGAGTCCAAGTCGTCGCGGATTGAGCACGCCAAAACACCGCCCAGCGATGCCGACATAAAGGCATGGTGCACAGCATGCGGCATGCCAGGAAATGCCGATGACTTGATCGCTGCCAACCGGCAAGCGGATTCCATGTACGTCCAGTGGAAGCGGCTGCAACGCACAGGGCTCCGGCGGCTACAAGAGTCGGGCGTACCGCTCTACGAGCAGACACAGCAGTTCCACGTCTATTGTTCCAACGTGGTGCCAGGATTCTTCCAGACCCCCGGTTACGCAACTGCCTTGCTGACCTCCATCGCGCAGTTTCGGGGGACACCCGACGACGTGTCGGACGCTGTGAAAGCGCGCATGAACAGATCACATGTAATCCGCGAAGGTAACCACCGGTTCGCTGTGCTGGTTGAAGAATCAGTGTTGCGGTACCGCATCGGCAGCGCCGAAATAATGGCTGCTCAGCTAGGTCATCTATTTTCCGTGATGGCGCTGCCTTCCATCTCGCTGGGAATCATTCCGTTCACAGCACCCCGGCAAGCATGGCCGTTGGAGACGTTCACCATTTTTGATGGCCAGCGTGTTCACGTGGAAACTCTTTCGGCGGCTATTAAAGAAACTCAGCCGAGTGACGTAGCTCTGTACCTCAAGGCATTTGGGAAGCTGAAAGAGGTTGCCGTGTACGGGGCTGATGCTCGAACATTGCTCACGTCTGGCATCAACGCACTGGCGTAGTCGATGAGACGCCAGTAGTTGGAACGAGCTCCGCGCCGGGGATCAGGAGGCCGCGAACACGGGCAGGCTGGCGTGGCCCGGTACGGTGCCCCCTGACTTGAAGTCCACCCAGTTGCTCGAAACGCCTCCCTGAGGCGCACGCCGCGTGCATGATGGCGCTCATGCTGACAAGTCTCCTGCCGGGCTTCCGCCACTTTCGGACGCCGTTCGCCCTTGGCGTGCTATTCGCGTTTCAAGTATGGATCTTGATAGGTGAGCACGTTCCCAGCCGGTCGGAAGCACAGGGTTTTATCGATCGGGTTTACGCGTTGGGCAGCGTCGCTGGTAGTGCGGCCGTCACGGCCGCTATCTCATTCCTGCTGTACCTAGTAGGAGATATCGTCCGGCTGTCGTCGAATCAAATGATGGGCATTCTGTCGCGACTTAAGCTTCCGCAAGTGGCCCCTCATCGATTTGCCACCCTCTCGGCTCAATCGAAAGCCGCGCTATTCGAATTTGCTTCGACTGCATTCAAGGTGAGGAAAGATACGGCCTCTGATGACGATTTCAGGAAACTAAGGGATGAAATCGTGCTCGAGTTCACTGAGATCAGAATGGGTCTGATTGCCAATCATTTGGATGTGTACTTGGAGCATGACCGATTCGATGCCGAGGCCGACTTTCGTTTGAATGTAGGCTTCTATTCAATTTCTCTCTGGCCGATCCTTGCTTGGTGCTGGACCCCATGGATGCTTCTCGGAGTATTCGCCTCGGTGGTCCTGTTCGGTAACGGATTGAGGGCCCTTAGGGATGCTAATGAGATCTTGGTGCAGGCAATTGTGTCGGGAATTGCGTCATCCCGAGTCTATCTTGACGAAGCGGATCGAGATTTTCCGCGTTCCTCAGGGAGTGTGACTATTGGGCCTAGGACAAGCAGGCGCTGAGGTTCCGCGCAAATTGCTTGAGTTGCGGCGCCAGAGTTCTGCCTCCCTGCCGGTCGATCTCAGGGCCGGGAGGGGGTCACCCCCCAGGGGGTAGGCGCGATCAGTACGGCGGAACGTCATTCGACTTTGGCTTGGGCCTTCTCGGCAGCCCATCCGCCCGGCTGGTTCTTAGCCGTTTCCTGGTTGTGGCAAGCAGTACACAACGGCCTAAGATGCTTTGGCGCATCAGGCATTACCTCACCTCTTGCCAGCAATTTCTTACGGCTCAATGGCCAATGGTCAGCAACGTTGGCGAGTACATAGGACACACCATGGATTCGCGTAGAGGTACGCCTTTCGCTTTCGCTGCCAACCAACGTCATAGCCGCGCTTGCCTGCTGATCCTCGCTGTTGCTCTCTCTGCCGCTTGTGTTCAGCGCACGGACCGCCATCCGTGAGTTCTCTACAACCTGGTTGGCTGCATGGCTTCTTGGGCTTTCGGGGCATGGCTACTCCAAAGGGTCTGGCTGCCAGCCCGAGGCCCGGTGGCAGGGCAGGGTTAACGCCAGCGAAGGGGGCAGGTGTCGTGGCCTCGGAGCATGAGTGCAGGTCATCCAGGGTGGGGCCCAAATGCCGGCGGGAGGGCGCAGGTTGCGCAGGGGAAGGCCCCGCTTGTTGGCGTGCGGCCCCCTTGACTGTTCGACTTCTGAGCCAAGAAGGTTGCCCGCATGGACGCAGGATTGGCAGCAGTGCTCGGGGCGTTGGCAGGTTCGGTGGCAACCATCGGTGCAGCCATGAGCACGGGGTGGGCGCAGCGTGAAGCTGTTCGCATTACAGCGCGCGCAGAACATCGGAAAGAAAGGCGAGAGCCGCGACACGGTGGCTAGTGGGGCGGCCGGGTAATCAGTCCGATTCCGACTACGTGTGTGTTGGCAGTCCTGAGACCCAGCGCGCGAAGAGTCCGCGTGAATGCCCCGAGCGGAACGGAGGGCCGGTCCTTCGCGGCTAGCCAATCCTGGATAACCGCATAGACGTTGCCGATCCGCTCATAAGCTCCGGGAATTGGCTTCACGCTGACATCTAGGGCAGCGCAAATATTCGCCACGTGTGGAAGGCCTTCGGGGCGGAACTCAGCCATTGGCGTCGTCCCCTTCGAAAGTCAGACGGTGAAGCACCGTGAATGCGGCCAGCACGTCAGCGCGGTCCGTCGCGTCCCGAGGAATTCGGGTATGCGTTTCAAGGACGTTGAGCGCCTGAGCTATCTCCTCATCGTTCAACGTTCCGCCTTCCTGTGTCCGCGTTCGCGTATGCCCTGACTAGTATTTCCATGGTCGCCTTCTTTATTTCCGGCGAAACTGCCGGGAACTGCTTGGGTGGAGTTGCCGCATCCCATATCCGCATCGAATTGACGCAGGACACCTCAACATTCTGTCTGGTCTCGTCCGGGTATCGGTCCCGCCCGGCTTCCGTCAGAGCGTCGATGACAGCAGGAAGCACCGCCTTTCCGTGCTGGCGGAATGCACGGTCATACGCCCGGTGGTCCCGCTTGCACAGCGGCATGTAGTGCGCTGTGGTGTCGCTCCATAGACAGCCATCTCGGAAAGTCTCGCGCGGGTCCTGGTGGTCGTATGCCCATTCCTTAGCGAAAGCGCCACAGAAGGCACACGGCTTGAGATTCGCCGGACCCTTCGCATTGACCACCCGCCGGTGAGCCTGTCGATATTCATGCCGTGCAGTAGCCACGGGTAAGTCCTCGTTCCTGCAGAAAACAAGAAAACCCCGCACCCGGGGAGTACACGCCTTCGCCTGCCAGGGCTCGAAGGAATGCGCTAAACCCGGGTACGGGGCTGATTGTGGGGCCGCGCGGATACCCTGGCAGGCACGCGACGATGAAGACGTAAGGGTGTCTTCGTAAGAGGTCTAGTGAGTGGACCGCCTGCCGCAGGTCGAAAACTCGACTTTCCCGGCCGGCCGTGACGCGACTCACAAAAGAAAGCAGCGGGGGCGGGTTGCTGTGGAAAATCTGGCCAGTACCTAAGCAACCGACAATCACCGCACTGTGTAGAAGTGTAGGTTCACGGTGAGGTCTCAGTTTTGCTTAGACGTTCCTAGAGCTAAACCTGAGAGAGATATCTTTCTACACTTCTACATTAGTGCAGGTCAGTTAGAGTTATCTGGCGGACTGTCAGAACTCCTTCTACATCAGTCGGTTTTCGTACCTGCTGCGCTGACTCCTCAAAGCGTCAGATGCCCGTCTAGGCGTCCCTCAGTGGTCCGTCAGTCCCGGACTCAGCGACCGAGCGAGAAGCTCTCAGGGGGCAACTCAGGGCACGAGAGAGCCTCCGCTGGCCAATGACCAGGCGGGAGCCACCCAGAGCCTGAGCAGTAGCCGCCGGTTCGCCACGCACCCGGAACGGCACACATACGGCCTCAAGACGGCCCACTCGCTCCCTAGCTAGCTAGACCGTCCCCGGCCGGTCCGGGCGGCAGGGATTCACGTTGGCGCGCTTCGGCTTCCCGGGGCACAGCAAAGGCCCCGCCCGGATCTCTCCGAACGGGGCCCTGGTCGCTCCCTACACAGCCGTGTCCCATGCGGGCTCGTCAAGCCAGTTGATCTCCATACGGGAATCTCCGTCGAACTGGACTCCTCGCTTGGGTGCGCGATGCACTCGGATACGTCGGATTGCCAGCCTCAGGAGGTCACGTTTCAGCGGGAGGTCTGCTGCTTCCCACGCTTCCCGCTGGTCCTCCAGTTCCAACAGGAACGAGATATCTACCGGCCCGCTACCGCTTATGCCGTCAAGGGTCCTTTGGGCTGCTGTAACTGCCGCGTTGGCCTCGGACAGTTGGGGGGCGAAGAATCGTTCCGAGGGACCGTCAAAGAGACCTGCCCGCCGGTCCTGCCACAGGCGGGAGAGAACTCGCTCAGCGTCCGCCAGAGCGGCCCTAGCGGTCTGTTCCTCCTCGGATGCCTGCGGGTCCTTCCTGGCTGCCCAGCGGGCCGCCACGATAGCCAGCAGCGGATCTTCCGGATCGCTGGCGTGCAGACGGGAGGTCCAAAACTGAAATACGTACTGCTCAGCGCTGTATGCGGCTGCATTCGCGGGCGCTGGGCACACACCGCCGGCACGGGAGCGCCAGCAGGCGTAGGAGGTTCCGGCGCTGGGCATGGACGAATTGCACCCAGAGCATTCGAGTAGGTCAGTGAGCAGATGCTTTGGCTTCCATGACTCGGCGTCGGCCGGGGGGCCGCTACCGCGCGAGGCGGCCTGGGCCTCGTTGTACTCCTCCTCAGTAAGCAGTGCAGGGCCGACCATCACACTTACCTTTTCGCCATCTTCATTGAGGTACAGCATTCGCCGTGACCTGTTGTCCGAGCGTCCAGTGATCTGCCACCCGGCATATGCGGGGTTGCCGATCATGTTTGCCACGGTGCTGAACGCCCAATTTCCCCCGCTAGGTGACGGAACAGCGCGATCATTCAGACGGCGCGCCATCTCTCGTTTGGTCACCCTCGCTACAGGCCATTCGTGCGTGACCAATCGGGCAATCTCCATCTTGGTCACGTGAGGCTCACCCGGGATACCAGCGAAGGTCTCCGGGTCGCGCTGGAGCTTCCGCTCCTCTATCTCTTCGCCGTCCTCATCGAAGGCAGAGACCATGACGACACGCAGACCATAGGGAGCGAGTCCGCTGAGCCACTCGCCATTTTCGAGCTGGAACGTCTTGGTGTTCCTCACCCGCTCGCTCAGCACCTCGGTTTCCTCGCGAGCATCCTCAGCGCGCCGGATGAGTTCCGAACGGTCACGGGGGTTCGCACTGTCGAGTCCGATTCCGGGGTTGTCTGCGTCGCCGTTGTCGACCAGCAACCGGCGGGGTCGGCCGTCTGCGGGCTCTACGATCGAGAGAATGGCACCGGCACCCCGGCGCGTCCATCGGTCCAGGCGGAAGACCCACAGCGCACCGATTTCACCTCGGTCTAGCGCCTGTAGAGCTAGATCCTGCTTGGGCACCTTCTTGGACCGGCGAAAACGGGAGGCCGATCCAACCTCACGCCATACGTGGCGAACCGTCAGGCCAAGCAGTTCGGCCGTCTTGCGGCCTCGGGCCTCCTGTGCGCTGACCGAGATTTCGCGGCGCCCGGTCTTGCTCTTGACCGCCTGACTCTTGCGGCACACCAGGTCGATGAGGTGGCTTGTGTCGTCCGTCTCCGTGCTCATGGCGGGCATATTTGCACGTCAAAGGCACTTAGGGAAGTGTGCAACTTACTGAGGGCCGCTGCCGGCTGATGCCCGGGATCATCGAAGCGCTGCGCGACCACGCGAACCCCTTCTCGATCCTCACCAAGGGCACGCTGATCCTGCGCGACCTCCCCCTCCTGCGGGAGGCCGCCGAGGTCACCGAGGTCGGCATCTCCGTGTCCGTCGGCTTCACCGACACCTCGCTGTGGCGGACCGTCGAGCCCGGCACTCCCTCCCCCGCCGCCCGGCTGGGCGCCGTACGGACCCTCACGGACGCCGGCATCGAGTGCGGGGTGCTGATGGCTCCGGTCATCCCCTTCCTCGGGGACTCCCCGGAGCAGCTGCGGGCGACCGTACGCGCCGTGGCCGAGTCCGGCGCGACCTCCGTGACACCCCTGGTACTCCATCTGCGGCCCGGGGCGCGCGAGTGGTTCACGGCCTGGCTGGGCGCCCACCACCCCCACCTGGTCCCCCGGTACGAGCGGATGTACGCGGGCGGCTCGTACGCGCCCACCTGGTACCAGCGCCGGATCACCCGCCAAGTCCACGAACTGGCGGCCGAATTCGGCATCGGCCCGTCCCACCGGAACCCGGCCCGCAAGATCGTCACACCGGAGCGCCCGGACCCCTCCGCGCCCGCCGGAGCCACGCAGCTCAGCCTCCTGTGACGGCCTGCGCCGCCCGAACGGTCATCACATCGGGCCAATAGGCAGCCCAATCCCGCCTTCCAGGCGCGGTTTCCGGGACGATTCCGCCCAGAACCCTCGGCTGGGAGGCCCCATGCTCCACCCCTTGAAGAAGCGCGCCGCTGTCCTGCTGTCGATCTCCACCGTCGCCGCCGCCCTGGCGAGCCCGGTCACGGCCGCGCCCGCCGCACCGGCCGGTCGGGCCGCCCCCGCGCCGGCGCAGGCCGCGCTGCGCTGGACCGGCTGCGCGACCCCGCGGTACCCCACGCTGCAGTGCGCGTCCCTCAAGGTGCCCCTCGACCACGCACGTCCGGGCGGCCGGCAGATCGCCCTCGCCCTGACCCGGGTCCCCCACACCGGCGCCACCTCCCAGGGCCCGCTGCTGGTCAACCCCGGCGGCCCGGGCGGCAGCGGCCGCAGCCTGGCCGGGTACATCGCCTCCGCCCTGCCCAAGGAGGTGGCCGCCCAGTACGACGTGATCGGCTTCGACCCCCGGGGCGTCGGCAAGAGCGAGCCCGTCCTGGACTGCGCGTCCGGGCACTTCAAGCCCGTCCGGCCGGACTCGGTGCCCCTGGACGAGGCGACCGAACGGGCCAACCTGGACCGGGTCCGGTCCTTCGCCGAGTCCTGCGGGTCCAAGCACGCGGACGTGCTCCCGTACATCGACACCGTCTCGGCCGCCCGGGACATCGAGGCGCTGCGCGGCGCCCTGGGCGCGGAGCGGATCAGCTACTTCGGCTACTCGTACGGGACCTACCTGGGCGCGGTGTACGCCAAGCTCCACCCGGGCCGCGTGCACCGGCTCGTCCTGGACTCCGTGGTCGACCCCGGCGGGGTCTGGTACGAGGACAACCTCGCCCAGGACCACGCCTTCGACGCCCGCCACAAGGCCTTCCTGGCCTGGGTGGCCCGGTACGACGCCACCTACCGGCTCGGCACCGACCCCGCGGTGGTCGAGGAGCGCTGGTACGCGATGCGGGACGCGCTGCGCGAGACCCCGGCGGGCGGCAAGGTGGGCCCGTCGGAGCTGGAGGACACCTTCATGCCGGGCGGCTACTACAACGGCTACTGGCCGAACCTCGCCGAGGCCTTCGCGGCGTACGCGGTGAAGCAGGACCCGAAGCCGCTGGTGGCGGCCTACGAGCGGTTCGGCGCCGTGGAGCCCTCCGCGGGCAACGGCTACAGCGTCTACACGGCGGTGCAGTGCCGGGACTCGGCCTGGCCGAAGGACTGGAACCAGTGGCGCGCGGACATGTGGCGCACCCACACCGAAGCCCCGTTCATGACCTGGAACAACGCCTGGTACAACGCGCCGTGCGCGTTCTGGCCGACGGAGGCGCTGCGGGCTCCGGACGTGACCAACGCGGATCTGCCGCCCGCCCTCCTCCTCCAGGCGACGGAGGACGCGGCGACCCCGTTCGGGGGCGCGCTCAGCATGCGGGACAAGCTGAAGGGCTCGGCACTGGTGGTGGAGGAGGGCGGCGGCAACCACGGCATCGCGCTCAGCGGCAACAAGTGCCTGGACGAGAAGGTGTCGGCCTACCTGACGACGGGCAAGGCCACGGACGCCACCTGCCCCGCCCAGGAGGCCCCGAAGCCGACCACGGCGACCCGCGCCGTGCCCGCGTCCGCGGGCGGCGCGGCCCTGCACGGCCTGCTCGGCTTCCGGGGCTGACGCCTCCGCGCGCGAAGACGAGGGCGAAGACGAGGGCGAAGGCGAGGGCAAAGGCGAGGGCGAGGGCCTCGGTCCGGTCCCAATTGCCGTTCCGGATCGAGGTCTTCGCCCTCGCCGCCGAGCGGCCCGGCCCGGCGCTCAGCCCAGGTTGCGCAGCGCGGCCGTCGCCGCCACTGCCAGGCGGGGGTGGGACTGGGCCCGGACGAGGAGTTCGCGTGCGCGGGGGTCGGCGAGGGCGCCGAGCCCCTCGACGCAGGCCAGGGCCACCCGCCAGTACGGGTCGTGCGGGGACAGCAGCCGCGCCAGGGTGGCCATCAGGGCCGGTACGGACTCGGGGGCGCGCAGGGCGGTGAGCAGCCGCACGGGCTGCAGGGCGTAGGCCGTGCGGAGGCTGTTGGTGGCGAGGGCCGCCGCCGCGCGGGCGGTGCGCGGGTCGTCCAGGACGGCCAGTGCCTCGGCGGCGGCCGCGCAGCGGGCCGGTTCGCGGTGGTTGAGGAGCAGGACGAGGGCTTCGAAGGCGCGGCGGTCTCCGGCGAGGCCGAGCCGGTACGCGGCCAGTTCGCGGGCCCACAGCGGCGCTCCGGCCGAGGTCAGGGAGGCCGCCAGGCCATCGGGGGCGGCCGTGAGCAGCACCTCGTACTCGGGCGACGGTCCCGCCTCCGCCCGCAGGCGCTCCAGCACGTCGTTCACCCGGCCACCCTAGGGGGACACAGCGGTCGCCGTGCCGGGTTTCGGGACATCGGCGCCGGTTGATCGATGATCGATGATCGGTACATTTGGGCGGTACAGGTCACATCTCCGCGCTCTGGCGGACCAGTTACCGGCGAGTTACTGTCGTTCCAACACGTACGAGGGCGGCCTGGTGACGCAGCCGCCTCGTGCCGGTCGGTTCGTATGCACGGTGAGACCCCGGGACAGGGTTCCGCCGCTTCCGCCCCAGGGACTCGTTCCCCGTGGGCTCCTCTCCTCCTCGGGCCCGCTCACCCCGGACCCTTCACCGCACGGCTCTTCCGTACGGCATCCGCGCGCGCCGTGCGCCGCGCGCCCCCAAGTCGTCACCCTCTTCCACT
The DNA here is from genome assembly GCF_043201855.1 of Streptomyces sp. NPDC048257. NCBI lineage: Bacteria > Bacillati > Actinomycetota > Actinomycetes > Kitasatosporales > Streptomycetaceae > Streptomyces > Streptomyces sp. NPDC048257. Next base: position 328,008 of record NZ_JBICZI010000002.1, on the reverse strand, counting down.
GGAGTCCCTCGATGGACCGTCAGTCCAGTCACCCCACCCTCCAGACCATCGCCGTCGTCGGCCTCGGCACGATGGGCACCGGCATCGCCGAGGTCCTCGCCCGGGCCGGCCGCGAGGTCATCGGCATCGACATCAGCGAGGCCGCGGCCCACCGGGCCACGACCGCCCTCGCCGGTGCCACGGCGCGCTCCGTCGCCCGGGAGCGGCTCACCGAGCAGGAGCGGGCGGACGTGCTCGCCCGCTTCCGCACCTTCACCGACCTGGCCGCGGCCGCCGATGCCGATCTCGTCATCGAGGTCGTGCCCGAGTCGTACGAGATCAAGCAGCAGGTGTTCCGCGAGCTCGACGCGGTCGTCCGGCCCGACGCCATCCTGGCCACCGGCACCAACGCCCTGTCCGTGACGCGCATGGCCGCCGAGTCCCTGCGCCCCGAGCGGGTGCTGGGCCTGCACTTCTTCAATCCGGCCCCGGCAATGAAGCTGGTCGAGATCGTCTCCTGTGTCCTGACCGCCCCGCCGGCCGTCGAGGCGGTCACCGAACTGGCCCGCGAGCTCGGCAAGGAGCCCGTCCCGGTCGGTGACCGGCCCGGCTTCGTCGCCGACGGCCTGCTCTTCGGCTACCTCAACCAGGCCGCCGCCATGTACGAGGCGCGGTACGCCTCCCGCGAGGACATCGACGCGGCGATGCGGCTCGGCTGCGGCCTGCCCATGGGCCCGCTCGCGCTGCTCGACCTGATCGGCGTGGACACCGCGCGCACCGTCCTGGAAGCCATGTACACCTCCTCCGGCGACCGGCTGCACGCCCCGGCCCCGATCCTGGGCCAGCTGGCCGAGGCCGGCCTGACCGGGCAGAAGTCGGGCCGCGGCTTCTACACGTACGAGGCTCCGGGCAGCTCGGTGATCGTCCGCGACCTCCAGACCCCGCTCGACGGGTCCCTGGTCGGCGCGGGCCGCCCCGTCAGCTCGGTCGGCGTGGCCGGCTCGGGGACCATGGCGAGCGGGATCGCCCAGGTCTTCGCGCAGGCCGGCTACGGCGTGGTGCTCGCCGCGCGCAGCCAGGAGAAGGCGGAGGCCGCGAAGGCCGCGATCGGGAAGTCCTTGGGCCGTGCGGTGTCCAAGGGCCGCCTGACCGAGGAGGGCGCCGCCCAGACGCTGGAGCGGATCACCCCGGCCGGTTCGCTGGACGCCTTCGCCGAGGTGGACCTGGCCGTCGAGGCCGTCGCCGAGGACCTGGCGGTCAAGCAGGAGCTGTTCGCGGCCCTGGACAAGGTCTGCAAGCCGGGTGCGGTGCTGGCCACCACCACCTCCTCGCTGCCGGTGATCGCGATCGCCCGCGTGACCTCGCGTCCCGAGGACGTGATCGGCATGCACTTCTTCAACCCGGCCCCCGCCATGAAGCTGGTCGAGGTGGTCCGGACCGTCCTGACGGCCGACGACGTGCACGCGACCGTCCGCGAGATCTGCGTCAAGGTGCGCAAGCACCCGGTGGACTGCGGCGACCGGGCCGGTTTCATCGTGAACGCGCTGCTGTTCCCGTACCTCAACAACGCGATCAAGATGGTCGAGCAGCACTACGCCGACATCGACCAGATCGACGCGGCGATGAAGCTGGGCGGCGGCTACCCGATGGGCCCGTTCGAGCTCCTCGACGTGGTCGGCCTCGACGTGTCGCTGGCCATCGAGAAGGTCCTGCACAAGGAGTTCCGCGACCCGGGTCTGGCCCCGTCCCCGCTGCTGGAGCACCTGGTGGCGGCGGGCTGCCTGGGCCGGAAGACCGGCCGCGGATTCCGTGAGTACGCCGCCCGCCGGTAATCGGTCGGGCCACGAGCCGGATGCGTGGGGAGGGCTGCTCGGGCCCGCCGGACCCTCACGGCGGGCCAACCCTCACGAGCCCAGTGCGGGCTCTCCCCCGCATCCACCCCTCTCCCACCCCCCGCAGGCGCGCTCCCCTGCACGAATGAAGTACTTTCGCTCTATGTCCCAGCCCGCCAAGAACTCGCCCCGCGCCGCCACGGCCTCCGACACCCCGGAGAGTCCGGCCGGCACCAAGGCGGCCGCGCAGCGGCTCAAAATGCGCCGCGAGCTCGCCGCCGCGGCCATGGAGCTCTTCGCGACCAAGGGGTACGAGGCGACGACGGTCGACGAGATCGCCGCGACCGCCGGAGTGGCGCGCCGGACCTTCTTCCGGCACTTCCGGTCCAAGGAAGAGGCGATCTTCCCGGACCACGACGACACCCTGACCCGCGCCGAGGCCGTCCTGGACGTGGCCCCGGCGCACGAGCACCCGCTCGACACGGTGTGCCGCGGGATCAAGGAAGTCATGAAGATGTACGCCGCCTCGCCGGCGGTGTCGGTGGAGCGCTACCGGCTGACCCGTGAGGTACCGGCGCTGCGGGAGCGGGAGATCGCCTCGGTGGCCCGGTACGAGCGGCTGTTCACCCGGTACCTGCTGGCCCACTTCGACGAGCACGACCACCACGACGGCAACGACGACCCGCTGCTGGCCGAGGTGGCCGCCTCCGCGGTGGTCACGGCCCACAACCACGTGCTGCGGCGCTGGCTGCGTGCGGGTGGTCAGGGGGACGTGGAGGCGCAGCTGGACCACGCCTTCTCCATCGTCCGCAAGACCTTCGGTTCGGGCATCGGCGCGGGCCGCACCCCGGGCTCGGCGCCGGCCGCGCCCGCGGCGGTCCGTACGCAGGGCGAGGTGCTCGTGGCGGTGGCCCGCACCGACGCTCCGCTGGACGAGGTCATGCGGACCATCGAAGAGGCCCTGCGCGCCAAGTAGCCGCTCCCCCGGCCATCGCCGGGGGTGCCCCTCGTCACAGCGGCCGCTCCCGATCCGGGAGCGGCCGCTTTCGTTTGTCCGGCTTGCCCCTACTCGCGGGTAACTCTGATCGATCATCGCTCATCGGTGCAGGTCAATCGGCAAATGAGAGAAAGTTTTGGCACGCGGTGCCTTGCCGGGTGACACGGGGTGCCATACGTTGAAGTCGTCCGGATGTCCCCGCGACCCACGCCCACACGGCACGGAACGCGCCCCGGATGCGCCTGCGTCACCAGGCACCGCACGCCTCACCACGGGCGTCGCCCAGCACCACCGCACCAGCCGGACCGACGGCACACCACCTGCACCACGCACCCCCCCCGTTTACCTCAGCGCACCCTCATCAGCGCTAGCCGGAGGCTCTACCGTGAAGGACATCCTGGACGCGATTCAGTCGCAGTCCGCCACCGCCGCAGACTTCGCGGCCCTGCCGCTGCCCGACTCGTACCGCGCGATCACCGTGCACAAGGACGAGACGGAAATGTTCGCGGGGCTGACGACACGCGAGAAGGACCCGCGCAAGTCCCTTCACCTGGACAACGTCCCGGTGCCGGAGCTGGGCCCGGGCGAGGCCCTGGTCGCCGTCATGGCCTCCTCGGTCAACTACAACTCCGTGTGGACCTCGATCTTCGAGCCGGTCTCCACCTTCAGCTTCCTGGAGCGCTACGGGCGCCTGTCGGAGCTCACCAAGCGCCACGACCTGCCGTACCACATCATCGGCTCCGACCTCGCGGGCGTCGTGCTGCGCACCGGCCCCGGCGTCAACGCCTGGAAGCCGGGCGACGAGGTCGTCGCCCACTGCCTCTCGGTCGAGCTGGAGTCCTCGGACGGCCACAACGACACGATGCTCGACCCCGAGCAGCGCATCTGGGGCTTCGAGACCAACTTCGGCGGCCTGGCGGAGATCGCCCTGGTCAAGTCGAACCAGCTGATGCCCAAGCCCGACCACCTCAGCTGGGAGGAGGCCGCCTCCCCCGGCCTGGTCAACTCCACCGCCTACCGCCAGCTGGTCTCCCGCAACGGCGCCGGCATGAAGCAGGGCGACAACGTCCTGATCTGGGGCGCGAGCGGCGGCCTCGGCTCGTACGCCACCCAGTTCGCGCTCGCCGGCGGCGCCAACCCGATCTGCGTGGTCTCCAGCCCCGAGAAGGCCGAGATCTGCCGGGCCATGGGCGCCGAGGCGGTCATCGACCGCAACGCCGAGGGCTACAAGTTCTGGAAGGACGAGCACACCCAGGACCCGAAGGAGTGGAAGCGCTTCGGCAAGCGCATCCGCGAGCTGACCGGCGGCGAGGACGTGGACATCGTCTTCGAGCACCCGGGCCGCGAGACCTTCGGCGCGAGCGTCTACGTCACCCGCAAGGGCGGCACGATCGTCACCTGCGCCTCGACCTCGGGCTACAACCACGAGTACGACAACCGCTACCTGTGGATGTCCCTCAAGAAGATCGTCGGCTCGCACTTCGCGAACTACCGCGAGGCGTGGGAGGCCAACCGCCTGGTCGCCAAGGGCAAGATCCACCCCACCCTGTCGAAGGTCTACTCCCTGGAGGACACCGGCCAGGCCGCCTACGACGTCCACCGCAACCTCCACCAGGGCAAGGTCGGCGTCCTCGCGCTGGCCCCCGAGGAGGGCCTGGGGGTCCGCGACCACGAGCTGCGCGCGACGCACCTCGACGCGATCAACCGCTTCCGCAACGTCTGAGTCCGTTCAAAGGCCTAAGGGACAGCCTGAGATGACAGAGCGCCAGAAGGACCGTCCGTGGCTCATGCGGACGTACGCCGGCCACTCCACGGCCGAGGCGTCCAACGAGCTGTACCGCCGCAACCTCGCCAAGGGCCAGACGGGTCTGTCGGTCGCCTTCGACCTGCCGACCCAGACCGGATACGACCCCGACCACATCCTCGCCCGCGGCGAGGTCGGCCGGGTCGGGGTCCCGGTCTCCCATCTGGGCGACATGCGGAGGCTGTTCCAGGACATACCCCTGGAGCAGATGAACACCTCGATGACGATCAACGCCACCGCCATGTGGCTGCTGGCGCTCTACCAGGTGGCCGCCGAGGAGCAGGGTGCGGACATCACCCAGCTCCAGGGCACCACCCAGAACGACATCGTCAAGGAGTACCTCTCGCGCGGGACGCACGTCTTCCCGCCGGGGCCGTCCCTGCGGCTGACGACGGACATGATCGCGTACACGGTCAACCACATTCCCAAGTGGAACCCGATCAACATCTGCTCGTACCACCTCCAGGAGGCCGGGGCCACCCCGGTCCAGGAGATCTCGTACGCGATGTCCACGGCGATCGCGGTCCTCGACTCGGTGCGCGACTCGGGCCAGGTGCCCGAGGAGCGCTTCGGCGAGGTCGTCGCCCGGATCTCCTTCTTCGTGAACGCGGGCGTCCGCTTCATCGAGGAGATGTGCAAGATGCGCGCCTTCGGCCGTATCTGGGACAAGGTCACCCAGGAGCGTTACGGCATCGAGAACGCGAAGCAGCGTCGCTTCCGTTACGGCGTCCAGGTCAACTCCCTGGGTCTGACCGAGGCGCAGCCGGAGAACAACGTCCAGCGCATCGTGCTGGAGATGCTCGCGGTCACCCTCTCAAAGGACGCCCGCGCCCGCGCCGTGCAGCTGCCCGCCTGGAACGAGGCGCTGGGCCTGCCCCGGCCCTGGGACCAGCAGTGGTCGCTGCGCATCCAGCAGGTCCTGGCGCACGAGAGCGACCTGCTGGAGTACGAGGACATCTTCGCCGGGTCCCACGTCATCGAGGCCAAAGTCGACTCCCTGGTCGCCGACTGCCTGGCCGAGATCGACCGGATCCAGGAGATGGGCGGCGCCATGGCGGCCGTCGAGTCCGGGTACCTCAAGGGCGAGCTGGTCTCCTCGCACGCCGAACGGCGGGCGCGGATCGAGGCCGGCGAGGACAAGATCGTCGGTGTCAACTGCTTCCAGCAGACCGAGGAGAACCCGCTCACGGCCGACCTGGACGGCGCCATCATGACGGTCGACAGCGCCGTCGAGGCACTGACCGTGGAGCGCATCGCCCGCTGGCGCGCCGAGCGCCAGGAGTCCTCGGACCGCCAGGGGAACGGCGACCCGTTCGTCTTCCCCACCACCCAGCAGGCGCTGGAGCGCCTCAAGGAGGCCGCGGCGGGCACCGAGAACCTGATGGAGGCCACGCTGGAGTGCGCCCGCGCCGGTGTCACCACCGGCGAGTGGTCCAGCGCCCTGCGCGAGGTCTTCGGCGAGTTCCGCGCCCCGACCGGGGTCTCCTCGGCCCCGGTGGCCGTCACCGCCGAGCCCGGTACGCCGATGCACGAGGTCCGCGCGAAGGTGTCCCGTACGGCCGACGAGCTCGGCTCGGGCCGGCTGCGCCTGCTGGTCGGCAAGCCCGGCCTGGACGGGCACTCCAACGGCGCCGAGCAGATCGCCGTGCGGGCCCGCGACGCCGGCTTCGAGGTGGTCTACCAGGGCATCAGGCTGACGCCCGAGGAGATCTCCACCGCGGCGCTGGCCGAGGACGTGCACTGCGTGGGACTGTCCATCCTGTCCGGCTCGCACAGCGCTCTCGTCCCGGACGTCCTGGAGCGGCTGCGACTGGCGGGGGCGGGTGACATCCCCGTCATCGTCGGCGGCATCATTCCGAACGCGGATGCCGTGGCGCTCAAGGCGGCCGGAGTCGCCGCCGTCTTCACCCCGAAGGACTTCGGGATCACGGAGATCATCGGACGTATCGTCGACGAGATCCGCAAAGCGAACAAGCTCGACCCTCTCGAAATCGTTGCAAGCACGGAGGTCCCCGCATGACCACGCCTGTCCACCCGGTGAACCGTCTCCGCCCGCGCCGCTCCTGCCTCGCGGTGCCCGGCTCGAACCCGCGGTTCCTCGAGAAGGCCCAGGGCCTGCCGGCCGACCAGGTCTTCCTTGACCTGGAGGACGCCTGCGCCCCGCTCGCCAAGGAAGGCGCCCGCCACACGATCGTGGACGCGCTGAACAACGGCGACTGGACCGGCAAGACCCGCGTCGTGCGCGTCAACGACTGGACCACGCACTGGACCTACCGTGACGTCATCACGGTGGTCGAGGGCGCCGGCCAGAACCTCGACTGCATCATGCTGCCGAAGGTCCAGGACGCCCAGCAGGTCGTGGCGCTGGACCTCCTGCTGACCCAGATCGAGAAGACGATGGGCTTCGAGGTCGGCAAGATCGGCATCGAGGCGCAGATCGAGAACGCCAAGGGTCTGGTGAACGTCGACGAGATCGCCGCCGCCTCGCCCCGGCTGGAGACCATCATCTTCGGCCCGGCCGACTTCATGGCCTCGATCAACATGAAGTCCCTGGTCGTGGGCATGCAGCCGCCCGGCTACGGCGCGGACGCCTACCACTACATCCTGATGCGGATCCTGATGGCGGCCCGCATGCACAACCTGCAGGCGATCGACGGACCCTTCCTCCAGATCCGCGACGTGGACGCCTACCGCGAGGTGGCCGGCCGGGCCGCCGCACTGGGCTTCGACGGCAAGTGGGTGCTGCACCCGGGCCAGGTCGACGCCGCCAACGAGGTCTTCTCCCCCTCCCAGGAGGACTACGACCACTCCGAGCTGATCCTCGACGCGTACGACTGGTGCACCTCGGAGGCCGGCGGCAAGAAGGGCTCCGCGATGCTCGGCGACGAGATGATCGACGAGGCCAGCCGCAAGATGGCCCTGGTCATCGCGGGCAAGGGCCGCGCGGCGGGCATGCAGCGCACCAGCAAGTTCGAACACCCCTCGACCGAGAAGACGGCGGAGGCCTGATCCCGATGCAGTTCGGACGCACGTACGAAGAGTTCGAGGTCGGGGCGGTCTACAAGCACTGGCCCGGAAAGACGGTCACCGAGTACGACGACCACCTCTTCTGTCTGCTGACCATGAATCACCACCCGCTCCACATGGACAGCAATTACGCCGAGAACACCACCGACTTCGGCAAGAACGTCGTCGTGGGCAACTACATCTACTCGCTGCTGCTCGGCATGTCCGTGCCGGACGTGTCCGGGAAGGCGATCGCCAACCTGGAGATCGAGTCCCTGCGGCACGTGGCGCCGACCTTCCACGGCGACACGATCTACGGCGAGACCACGGTCCTCGACAAGACCCCGTCGAAGTCGAAGAGCGACCGCGGCATCGTCTACGTGGAGACCAAGGGCTACAAGCAGGACGGCACCCTCGTCTGCGTCTTCCGGCGCAAGGTGATGGTCCCGACCGAGACGTACATCAAGGAGCGCGGCGGCGAGCAGCCCGGCCGCCCCACGCTGAAGGAACAGGGGAAGTAGCCATGGCCCGACTCGCCCAGACCGCCGGGCTGACCGACGTCCAGCGGGAGATCCTCAAGACCGTCCGGGAGTTCGTCGACAAGGAGATCATCCCGGTCGCGACCGAGCTCGAACACCGTGACGAGTACCCGCAGCAGATCGTCGACGGCCTCAAGGAGCTCGGCCTCTTCGGCCTGATGATCCCGGAGGAGTACGGCGGCCTGGGTGAGTCGCTCCTCACCTACGCCCTGTGCGTCGAGGAGATCGCCCGCGGCTGGATGTCCGTCTCGGGCATCATCAACACCCACTTCATCGTGGCGTACATGCTCAAGCAGCACGGCACGCAGGAGCAGAAGGACCACTTCCTTCCGCGCATGGCCCTGGGCGAGGTGCGCGGCGCGTTCTCGATGTCCGAGCCGGCGCTGGGCTCCGACGTGTCGGCCATCTCGTCCAAGGCGGTGAAGGACGGCGACGAGTACGTCCTGAACGGCCAGAAGATGTGGCTGACGAACGGCGGCAGCTCCACCCTGGTGGCCGTTCTGGTGCGAAGTGACGAAGGACACCCCGAGGGCACGGCGCCCCACAAGTCGATGACGACCTTCCTCGTCGAGAAGGAGCCGGGCTTCGGTGAGGTCCGTCCGGGTCTGACCATCCCGGGCAAGATCGACAAGATGGGCTACAAGGGCGTCGACACGACCGAGCTCATCATGGACGGACTGCGCATTCCGGCCAATCGGGTCCTCGGAGGCCAGACCGGCCGAGGGTTTTACCAAATGATGGACGGGGTCGAGGTCGGCCGCGTCAACGTGGCGGCCCGTGGCTGTGGCGTCGCTCAGCGTGCTTTCGAGCTGGGTGTCTCGTATGCCCAGCAGCGTCACACTTTCGGCAAGCCGATCGCGGAACACCAGGCGATTCAGTTCAAGCTGGCCGAGATGGCTACCAAGGTCGAAGCCGCCCATGCGATGATGGTCAATGCAGCACGCAAAAAGGACTCCGGGGAACGAAACGACCTCGAAGCAGGGATGGCGAAGTACCTCGCCTCCGAGTACTGCAAGGAGGTGGTCGAGGACGCCTTCCGCATCCACGGTGGGTACGGGTTCTCGAAGGAGTACGAGATCGAGCGCCTCTACCGGGAGGCCCCGATGCTGCTGATCGGTGAAGGTACCGCCGAGATCCAGAAAATGATCATCGGGCGACGCCTGCTCGAGGAGTACCGACTTCAGGGCTGAAAGTCCCTTTTGCGGCGAATCGTCCATGGGTTCGTTGCGAAAGGATCACTCGCAGTGACTGGCTGACGGTCATCGACTCGGCTTCTGGCTTGCCCAGTTGTTGCGTGCAACCGATAGCATTCCAGTAAAGCCGCCGTCCCGTCCCCCTGTTTGCGGCGCGGCAATCACCCGCTACGAAGGTCATCCATGCCCCACAGCCAAACCTCTGCACCTCGCGACAGCCTCCTTGGCGTACGCCTCGCGCGCGGAGCATCGCCGTGGCTTCTGCCGACCGTCGCCACCGCGGCGCTCAGCCTCACCCGGGCCCGCAAGTCCGGACGCTGGGCCGCGGCGGCCGTGCCCGCCACCGCACTCGCGGCGGGCATGCTGTGGTTCTTCCGCGACCCCGAGCGCGAGATCGCTCAGGGCCGTGTCATCTCGCCCGCCGACGGTGTGGTGCAGAGCATCATGCCGTGGAAGGACGGACGGACCCGGGTCGCGATCTTCATGAGCCCGCTGAACGTCCACGTCAACCGCGCGCCCCTCGCGGGCACGGTGACGTCCGTGGAGCACATCCCCGGCGGATTCGTCCCGGCGTTCAACAAGGAGAGCGAGAACAACGAGCGCGTTGTCTGGCACTTCGACACCGAACTCGGTGACATCGAGATGGTGCAGATCGCCGGCGCCGTCGCCCGTCGCATCGTCCCCTACCTGCCGGCCGGCACCAAGGTGGAGCAGGGCGAACGCATCGGTCTGATCCGCTTCGGCTCCCGCGTCGACATCTACCTCCCCGAGGGCGTCGAGGTCGCGGTCGAGGTCGGTCAGGCCACCACCGCGGGGGTGACACGAATTGACCGTGACTGACCCTGAGACTCCGGCCGCAGGCTGGGTTCCCGAACCTGCCGAGGAGGAGTCCGCCGAGGACGACATGCCGCTCTCGCTGCGGCTGTCGATAGCAGACACCCTCACCCTCGGCAACGCGACGTGCGGATTCATGGCGGTGTACTTCACCACCACCGGGATCCTCATTCCGCACCTCACCGGCAGTGGCGAATCGGGCATGGCCCGTAACAGCGCCGCGACGGCAGTGATACTGATGCTGCTCGCCGCGGTCTTCGACCTCTTCGACGGGATCGTGGCCCGCAAGCTGCGCAGCTCGCCGATGGGTGCCGAGCTGGACAACCTGTCCGACCTGATCAGCTTCGGCCTCGCGCCGGCCTACTTCGTGCTCGTCTACGGCATGGTCGCCGTCGACGCGCACCAGAAGATGTCGGCGCTGGCCGCGATCGTCGTGCTGCTCGCGGTCGTGCTCAGACTCGCGAGATTCAGCTGCGTGACGATGAAGGACGGCATGTTCCAGGGCATGCCGAGCCCCTTCGGCGCGCTGACGGTCGTGTCGATCGTGCTGCTCGAGCTGCCGTTCGTCCCGACGCTGCTGGCGATCATCGGGGTGGCCTGGCTGATGGTGAGCCGGGTCGAGTACCCCAAGCCGCGGGGCGTTCTCGCGGTGGCGATGCTCTGCTGGATCATCAGCGCGATGGGGCTGCTGGCGGCCTGGGCGTTCGACGCCCCGGGCGGTCAGCTGCTGCTCCAGACCGGCTGTGCCCTGCAGATCGCCATGGCGGCGACGATTCCGCTCTTCGCGACGACCCGGAAGGCCAACACCTTCCGGCACAACCGCCGCGAGGCCCGCGCCACGACGCTGCGCTAGCCGTACCAGGAGAAGCCCCGGATGCCCTTGGCATCCGGGGCTTCTCGCGTTCCGGGGCTCAGCCCCGGACCCCGCCACGGAGCCGTAGGCTTGATGTCGGAAAACCGCCAGCCCGGCGGTACTGCGACACCGGATCCTAGAGCCATGCACACCGACACCGAGCGCTGCGTAAGGGCCGTGCAGTCGAAGGACGCCCGCTTCGACGGCTGGTTCTTCACCGCCGTCCTGACCACCCGGATCTACTGCCGGCCCAGCTGCCCCGCGGTGCCGCCGAAGGTCGAGAACATGACCTTCCTGCCCAGCGCGGCGGCCTGCCAGCAGGCCGGATTCCGGGCCTGCAAGCGGTGCCGGCCCGACACGAGTCCCGGTTCGCCCGAGTGGAACGCACGGGCCGATGCCGTCGCCCGCGCGATGCGGCTGATCCAGGACGGGGTGGTGGACCGGGAGGGCGTTCCGGGCCTGGCCGTCCGGCTGGGTTACTCCACCCGCCAGGTGGAGCGGCAGCTGAACGCCGAGCTCGGGGCCGGGCCGCTCGCCCTGGCCCGGGCCCAGCGCGCCCAGACCGCCCGGCTGCTCATCGAGACCTCCGAGCTCCCGATGGGCGACGTGGCCTTCGCCGCCGGCTTCTCCTCCATCCGGGCCTTCAACGACACGGTCCGCGAGGTCTTCGCCCTGTCCCCGAGCGATCTGCGGGAGCGGGCCACGAAGGCCGGCCGCACCAAGGACACCCCGCCCCGCATCCCCGGGACGATCAGCCTGCGGTTGCCGTTCCGGGCGCCCCTGAACCCCGACAACCTCTTCGGGCACCTCGCCGCGACCGCCGTGCCCGGCGTCGAGGAGTGGCGTGACGGCGCCTACCGCCGCACCCTGCGCCTGCCCCACGGCACCGGTGTCGTCGCCCTGACCCCGCAGCCCGACCACATCGGCTGCCGGCTCGCCCTCACCGACCTGCGCGACCTCACCATCGCCATCAGCCGCTGCCGCTGGATGCTGGACCTGGACGCCGACCCCGAGGCCGTCGACGAGCAGCTGCGCTCCGACCCGCTGCTGGCCCCGCTGGTGGACAAGGCCCCCGGGCGCCGGGTTCCCCGTACGGTCGACGCGGCGGAGTTCGCCGTACGGGCGGTGCTGGGCCAGCAGGTCTCCACTGCGGCGGCGCGCACCCACGCGGCCCGGCTGGTCACCGCGTACGGCGAGCCGGTCGAGGACCCGCTGGGCGGGCTGACCCACCTCTTCCCCTCCCCGCAGGCGCTCGCCGGGCTGGATCCGGAGTCCCTGGCCCTGCCGCGCAGCCGGCGCGGCACGCTCACCACCCTGGTCTCGGCGCTCGCCGACGGCTCGCTGCCGCTCGGCATCGACAGCGACTGGGAGGCGGCGCGGGCCCGGCTCGCGGCACTGCCCGGCTTCGGCCCGTGGACCACCGAGGTGATCGCGATGCGGGCGCTCGGTGACCCGGACGCGTTCCTGCCGTCCGATCTGGGGGTCCGGCGGGCGGCCCGGGAGCTCGGGCTGCCGTCCACCCCCGTGGCGCTGACCGCGCGGGCGGCCGGCTGGCGGCCCTGGCGTGCGTACGCCGTCCAGTACCTGTGGGCGACAGACGCCCACCCCATCAACCACCTGCCCGTCTGAGGAGCACCAGCGATGCGTACCACCACGAACGGCACCAAGCGGCACACCGTCGTCGACAGCCCCTACGGCCCGCTGACCCTGGTCGCCACGGACGGCGTCCTCAGCGGCCTCTACATGACCGGGCAGCGCCACCGGCCCGTCGAGGAGTCCTTCGGCGCACGGGTGGCCCCCGCCGATGAGCCCTTCCCGGAAGTGGTGCGCCAGCTGACCGCGTACTTCGCCGGGGAGCTCACCGAGTTCGCCCTCCCGCTGCGGCTGGAGGGCACGGACTTCCAGCGCAGCGTCTGGGAGCAGCTCGCCCGGATCCCGTACGGCCGGACGTGGTCGTACGGGGAGCTCGCGGCCAGGCTGGGCAAGCCCAGCGCCTCGCGCGCGGTGGGCCTGGCGAACGGGAAGAACCCGGTCGGGATCATCGTCCCGTGCCACCGGGTGATCGGCGCGTCGGGCGGGATGACCGGCTACGGCGGCGGAGTCGACCGCAAGGTGCGGCTGCTGGCCTTCGAGTCCGGCGAGCGGGGCCTGACCGCTCCGCATGCGGACCTCATGGAGCGGCTGTATGAATGAAATACCGCTACATGATCGGAGTCGGGCATGGACGACTATCCGCTTCTCAACATCTTCTGGACGATGCTGTACCTGTTCCTGTGGATCATGTGGTTCTTCCTGCTCTTCAAGATCATCACGGACATCTTCCGTGACCACAGCCTCAGCGGCTGGGGCAAGGCGGGATGGCTGATCTTCGTGCTCCTGCTGCCCTTCCTCGGCGTGTTCGTCTACCTCATCGCCCGGGGCAAGAGCATGGGCGAGCGGGATCTGAAGCAGGTCCAGGAGAACGAGGCGGCCTTCCGGGAGTACGTCCAGAAGACGGCGGGTCCCGGCGGTGGTGGCGGTTCGGCGGAGGAGCTGAGCAAGCTCTCGACGCTGAAGGAGCAGGGCCACATCACCCAGGAGGAGTTCGACCGCGCCAAGGCCAAGATCCTGGCCTGACCCCGCGGGGCCGGACGGCCGGGGGTCAGACGAGGAGGAGCGGGACGAGCAGCGCGAAGGCGGCGCCCGCCTCCACCGCGTAGCCGTACAGCGAGGGGTGCTGGACCGGGGCGGCGAGCAGGACCACGCTCTCCTGGGCGGCGGCCGCCGCCACCCAGTCGGCGTCGGCGCCGAGGTTGCCCTGGTACCAGCCCTCGCAGGAGCCGGGCCCGGTGACGGCGAGGAGGTCGTCCTCGCGGCGGTAGAAGGCCTGCCAGCCGGCGGCGGGCACCGACCAGCCCTCGAAGTCGGTGAACTGCACCCAGCCGCCCTCGCGTATCGCGGTGTCGAACAGCCAGACCGGAGTCCCTTCCGGAGTGACTTCACCACCGGCCTGCTGGTCGGTGGTGAAGTGCACCATGGGGAGGGCGTCGGGCCCGTCGGCGGTGCTGGGCCAGGCGTACATCGTGATCATCTGCTGATTCTGTCCTGGTCGAAGTAAGCCCGGTGTTACGAGGCCGCTGCTACGAGGCCGCTGTCACGAGGCGTCCGGGCGCCGGCCGTTCTCCAGTTCCGCGGTTCCCTCGCCCGACTGCTGGACCCGGTAGGCCTCTTGGACGCGCAGTCCGAGCGCTTCGGGCAGGTGGGCGGGAAGTTCGCCGGGCTCGACCAGTCGCCAGGAGATCAGCTCCTCCTCCTGGAGCCTGATCGAGGCGAGCTGGGCCTCGTCGAGCACACCGCCGTCGTAGATGTACGAGACCAGCGGCGGGCGGGCGGCGCCCAGCACCCAGTCGACGGCGAGGAGGCGGCCGAGCGGGAGGTCGAGGCCGATCTCCTCGGCGCTCTCGCGGCGGGCCGCGGTGCGCGGTGACTCGCCCCGGTCCGACTCGACGGTGCCGCCCGGCAGGACCCATCCCTCGCGGTAGTTGGGCTCGACGAGCAGGACCCGGCCGGTGGCGTCCCGGTAGAGGGCGGCCGCGCCGGCCAGCACCCGGGGCAGGCTCGCGATGTACGTGGCGTAGTCATCCGTGGTGGTCACCGGGCCACCCTACCGAGGTCAGCGCCGGGGCCCGCCGGGCCCGTCCTCGCGGTCCCGTGAGGGCGTCACCGACCATCGCCCGGACCGCGTCCCGCATCCCGTGCAGGGCGTGGTGGCGGGCGGGTCCGGCGCCGTGGTCCGTGCGGAGCTCCTTCACCTGGGCCCAGCAGAGCAGCAGCATGACGACGACGAAGGGCAGCGCGACCAGGATGGCGGCGGTCCGTGTCGAAGGAGTCCTTGGCCAGGGCCGCCCACGCGACGACGGCGGGCACGGCGATCACACCCACGGTGGCGACCGCCTGGTCGGGCGCGCGGTCCGCGGGGCCACCGGATCCCCATCCCGGGGTGTCCGGACGTGGCTGTTCCAGTGATTCCGCGCTCATGCGGCCACGCTATGCAGGCGTATATCCCTGTTTAGGGGCATGGCGCGCCGGGTGTGGCCCAGGCCACTCATGGGCATAGGAGGATCCTCCGGATAAGCTCATGGCGGGCGCGACTGCACTGTTCGATAGCAAGGGAATAGCAAGGTGACGGACGGAGCAGTAACTGAGACCGCGCGCGTGCTCATCGCCGCGGACAAATTCAAGGGCTCGCTCACGGCCGTTCAGGTCGCGGAGCGGGTGACGGCCGGCCTTCGCAAGGCCGTCCCGGGCGTGGAGATCGAGACCCTCCCCGTCGCGGACGGCGGCGACGGAACGGTCGCGGCAGCCGTGGCAGCCGGTTTCGAACGCCGGGAGGTACGGGTCACCGGACCCCTCGGCGACCAGGTCACGGCCGCCTTCGCGCTGCGCGAGGGCACCGCGGTGGTCGAGATGGCGGAGGCCTCCGGGCTGCAGCTGCTGCCGGCGGGCACCTTCGCCGCGCTGACGGCGACCACGTACGGCTCGGGCGAGCTGCTCAAGGCCGCGCTGGACGCGGGCGCGCGCTCCATCGTCTTCGGCGTGGGCGGCAGCGCCACCACCGACGGCGGCGCCGGCATGCTGGCCGCGCTCGGCGCGGTGTTCCTGGATGCGAACGGCGAACCGGTCGGTCCGGGCGGCGGCGCGCTGGCCGAGCTGGCCTCGGCCGACCTGTCCGGCGTCGACCCGCGCTTCGCCGAGGTGGAGTTCGTCCTCGCGAGCGACGTCGACAACCCGCTGACCGGCCCGAAGGGCTGCGCCGCGGTCTACGGCCCGCAGAAGGGCGCCTCGCCCGAGGACGTGGCGACGCTCGACGCGGCGCTGGCGCACTTCGCGGTGGTGCTGGAGAAGTCGATCGGCGCGAAGGCCGCCGAGTGCGCGGTCCTCCCGGGCGCGGGTGGTGCGGGCGGCATCGGCTACGGCGCCCTGCTGCTCGGCGCGACCTTCCGTCCGGGCATCGAGCTGATGCTGGAGGTGCTGGGCTTCGCCCCCGCGCTGGAGCGGGCCACGCTGGTCATCACCGGGGAGGGCTCGCTGGACGAGCAGACCCTGCACGGCAAGGCCCCGGCGGGTGTCGCTGCCGCGGCGCGCGCGGCGGGCAAGCCCGTGGTGGCGGTCTGCGGCCGGCTGCTGCTGAGCCAGGAGGCCCTGGAGGGCGCCGGCATCCGCAAGGCGTACCCGCTCACGGACCTGGAGCCCGACCCGGCCAGGTCCATCCCGAACGCGGGCCCCCTGCTGGAGCAGGTCGCCGCCACCATCGCCGCCGACGTCCTCTGACCAGTCGCCCGGCCGCTGAGGGCCCGGCCCCCCTTACGCGGGGTTCCGGGCCCTCAGCCGTTCCGGCTCCGCCAGACCCAGCCTCGCCGGCGTTTGAGGCGCGGGTCCGGGCAGAGCCCGGTGCCCGGCGGAGCCGGGTTTCCTGGGGCGCGGCCCCAGACCCCGCGCCCTGCCGGCGAGGCTGGATGGTCCGCCGGCGCGGCGGGAAACGGCCCGGCGAGACGGAATCGGGGCTACGCCGCCAGGAGGTCGGCCGTGGTGACCACGCGGGCGAAGCCGCCGCCCTGGAGGTTCACCGCGGTGGCGGTGGCGAGCTCGTCCGCCGTCAGGCCGAGGCCCTCCGGCCCTGCGAGGTCGAAGGTGTGGGTGGCGTCGAGCGGGACGAGCACGTCGTAGCCCAGGTTCCCCGCCATCCGGGCCGTGGTCTCGACGCACATGTTGGTCTGGATGCCGACCACCACCAACTGCCCGATGCCCTGGGCCGTGAGCCAGCCGGCGAGGTCCGGAGTGCCGTAGAAGGCGGAGTTCACGGTCTTGGTGATCACCAGGGAGCCGCGGCGCCGCTCCTCGACCAGGTCCTTGAAGGCGTGGCCGGGCTGGTCCGCGGCGAGGACGGAGCCGGGCTGCACGGACGCGTGCCGGACCAGGACCACCGGGCGGCCGGCCGTCTGCCAGTCGTCCATCAGGGCCGCGATGTTGTCCTCCGCCGCCGGATTGTTGCGGGGCCCCCAGAAGGACTCCTCGTCGAAGCCCTTCTGCACGTCGATGACCAGCAGGGCACTGTCGGGGGCGATCTCGATCGCGGTCGTTGTCATGCCTCCATGCTGTCCGCCGGGCCGGGGGACCGACAGCGCCGACGGGGCCGCGTACCGATGGGATCCTGCCAGACTGGCAGTTCCGGCTGCCTGACAGACTGGCCTCATGCGCCGCGTCGCCATCGTCGTCCAGCCCGGTATCCGCGGCTTCGACCTCGCCGTCATCACCGAGGTCTGGGGCCCCGACCGCAGCCGCGCCGGGGTGCCCGGCTTCGAGCTGCGCCGCTGTGCGCTGGAGTCCGGCCCGATCCCGCTGCCCGGCGGGCTGACCCTGGCCCCCGACCGGGGGCTCGACTGGCTGGCCACGGCGGACCTGGTCGTCGTACCGGCGCTGGCCGAGCCGGCCGATCCGACGCCCGGGCCGGTCCTCGCCGCCCTCCGCGAGGCGCACGCCCGGGGCGTGCCGGTCGCCGCCCTGTGCGCCGGGGCGTTCATCCTGGCGGAGGCCGGCCTGCTGGAGGGCCGCCGGGCGGTCACCCACTGGTGGCTGGCCCCGCAGCTCGCCGCCCGCTACCCGGGGATCGTGGTCGAGGACGCCCCGCTCTACGTCGAGGACGGCGGGCTGTGGACCTCCGCCGGGGTGGCCTCCGGGATCGACCTGTGCCTGCACCTCGTCCGGGAGGCGCACGGCGCCGAGGCCGCCGCCGCCATCGCCCGCTCCATGGTGACGGGCCCCTTCCGCACCGGGGACCACGCCCAGTACCTGGACCGGCCCGTCCCGGCCGCGGACCGCACCGCCGAGGCGCTGGCCGCCGTACGGGAGCGCGCCCTGCGCTCGCTGCACGAGCCGCTGTCCGTGGCCACCATGGCGGGCTGGGCCGGGATGTCCCCGCGCTCCTTCGCCCGGCACTTCGCCGCCGCCACCGGCACCACCCCGCACCGGTGGCTGCTGGGACACCGGCTGGACGCGGCCCGCAAGCTGCTGGAACGCACCGACCACCCGGTGCCGGAGGTGGCCCGCAGGGCCGGTTTCGCCAGCGAGGTCACCTTCCGCCAGCACTTCACCTCGTACGTCGGCCTCGGCCCCCGCGCGTACCGTGCGGCCTCCTGCGCACCGACAGCCGCACCAAACCCTCCGGACAGTGTTAGAAAGGGCTCATGACCGGACGTTTTGGTCGCCAGCCGACCGGGTGGGGCTCGCGCATGATCGCGCGCCCGTCCCGGTGGGGGCACAGCGTCGCCGGTCAGGTCTTCGCCCTCCAGGCGGTGATCGTGCTCCTGCTCATCGCCGCCGCCACGGTGGCCCTGGTGATCCAGGCCCGGTACGACAGCGAGCGCGACGCCCGCCACCGCTCGCTCGCCGCGGCCGAGGCCTTCGCGCACTCCCCCGGCCTCGCGTCGGAGCTGGGCACGGAGGATCCGACCATCCGGCTCCAGCCGCTGGCCGAGGCCGCCCGCCGGGGCTCGGGCGTCGACTTCATCGCCGTCATGACCACCGAAGGGGTCCGCTACACCGACTCGCGGCCCGAGTTGATCGGCCGGCGGGCCACCGGTGACCTCAGCCGCGCCGTCGCCGGGGAGGCCTTCATCGAGACCTTCAGGGGCGCCCCGAGCGACGCCGTCCGGGCCGTCGTCCCCGTGCGGAACGCCGAAGGCGCCGTCATCGGCCTGGTCGGCACCGGCATAGAGGTCGAGAACGTCTCCCAGGTGGTCGAGGGCCAGCTCCCGCTCCTGTTCGCCGCAGCGGCGGGCGCCCTGCTGCTGGGCACCGGCGGCGCCGCCCTGGTCAGCCGCCGGCTGCGGCGCCAGACCCGCGGCCTGGGCGCGGCCGAGATGAGCCGGATCAACGAGCACCACGAGGCCGTGCTGCACGCCGTGCGCGAGGGCGTGGTCATCATCGGCGCCGACCACCGGCTCGTGCTGGCCAACGACGAGGCCCGCCGGCTCCTGGGCCTGCCGTCCGAGGCCGAGGGCCGGCACGTCGTCGACCTCGGCCTCGACCCGCGCACCGCCGAGCTGCTCGCCTCCGGCCGGGTCGTGACGGACCACGTGCACCTGGCGGGCGACCGGCTGCTCGCGGTCAACGTACGGCCCACCAAGGAGTACCGGGGCATGCCCACGGGCAGCGTCGTGACCCTGCGCGACTCCACCGAGCTCGCCGCCCTCTCCGGCCGGGCCGAGGTGGCCCGCGGCCGGCTCCAGCTGCTCTACGACGCCGGCGTGCGGATCGGTACGACCCTGGACGTGGTGCGCACCGCCGAGGAGCTGTCGGAGGTCGCCGTCCCCCGGTTCGCGGACTTCGTCACGGTGGAGCTGCTGGAGCCGGTGCTGCACGGCGACGAGCCCTCACTCGTCACCGGCATCTACACGGAGATGCGCCGCGCGGCCATCTCCGGCATCCGCACCGACTCCCCGCTCCAGCCGGTCGGCGACATCATCCGCTTCGTGGTGCCGACGGCCCCGATGGCGGCGGCGCTGGACGCCGGGCACGCGGTGCTCGCGGCCGACCTGAACGCGGCCATGGGCTGGCGGGCGCAGGACGCGCAGGGCACCCGTGTGGCCCTCGACTACGGGCTGCACTCGCTGATCTCCGTACCCCTGCGGGCCCGGGGCGTGGTCCTGGGCATGGCCAACTTCTGGCGGGCCGACACCCCGGAGGCCTTCGACGAGGAGGACCGCTCCTTCGCGGCGGAGCTGGGGGCCCGCGCGGCCGTATCCATCGACAACGCCCGCCGCTTCACCCGCGAGCACGCGATGGCCGTGACGCTCCAGCGCAGCCTCCTGCCCCGGGTGCTGCCCGCGCAGAACGCGGTGACCGTCGCCTACCGCTACCTGCCCGCGAAGGCGGGGGTGGGCGGGGACTGGTTCGACGTGATCCCGCTGCCTGGCGGCCGGGTGGCCCTGGTCGTCGGCGACGTCGTCGGGCACGGGGTGCACGCCGCGGCCACCATGGGCCGGCTGCGGACCGCGGTGCACAACTTCTCCACCCTGGACCTGCCGCCCGACGAGCTGCTCGGCCACCTGGACGAGCTGATCAACCGGATCGACCAGAACGAGACCGGGATCGCGGGCCTGGGCGGCGCGGGCGGGGAGGGACCGGACGAGGAGGCCTCGGACGGGGTGGCCGAGTCGGCCGGGGTCACCGGTGCCACGTGCCTCTACGCGGTCTACGACCCGGTCTCCGGACGGTGTCTGA
The DNA here is from genome assembly GCF_043201855.1 of Streptomyces sp. NPDC048257. Taxonomy (NCBI): domain Bacteria; kingdom Bacillati; phylum Actinomycetota; class Actinomycetes; order Kitasatosporales; family Streptomycetaceae; genus Streptomyces; species Streptomyces sp. NPDC048257. The sequence goes on along the minus strand of NZ_JBICZI010000002.1, from coordinate 307,710 downwards.
TGGCAAGCGCCGGTCACCCCGGGCCCGCGCTGATTCCCCCCGACGGGGACGTCGAGTTCCCCGAGCTGCCGGCCGGACTGCCCCTGGGCGTCGGCGGCATGCCCTTCGAGGCCGCCGAGTTCACGCTCCCCGAGGGGAGCCGGCTGGTCCTGTTCACCGACGGCCTGGTGGAGGACCGCAACCGGGACTTCGACACCGGGCTGCACCTGCTGGGCGAGACGCTGGCCCGGCCGGGCCGCAGCCCCGAGCAGGCCTGTGCGGACGTGCTCGCCACGATGCTGTACCCGGTGCCGAGCGACGACATCGCCCTGCTGATCGCCGACACCCGGCGGCTGGAGGCCGAACGGATCGCCGAGTGGGAGGTACCCGGCGACCCCTCGGCCGTCTCCCGCGTGCGCAACGCGGGCGCGGCCCAGCTCGCCGCGTGGGGGCTGGAGCACATCTCGTTCACCACCGAGCTGATCCTCAGCGAGCTGATCACCAACGCCATCCGGTACGGGAGCGCGCCCGTGCGGGTACGTCTGCTGCGCGACCGCAGCCTCATCTGCGAGGTCTCCGACGGCAGCAGCACCTCACCGCACCTGCGGTACGCGGCCACCACCGACGAGGGCGGCCGCGGGCTGTTCCTGGTCGCCCAGTACGCCGACCGCTGGGGGACCCGCTACACCGAGCGCGGCAAGGTCATCTGGGCGGAGCTGCCGCTGACCGGGGGGCCGGAGCCGCAGGAGGCCGAGCCGCTGGACCTGGATGCGCTGGAGGACCTGGCCTGGTGAGCCGGCGGCCCCGGAGGGCCGCGGGAGGCGTCACACCTGCCGGGCGCGGGCCAGCAGCACCGCCACGTCGTCCTGCTGGGCGCACGGCAGCATCCGCCGCAGGATCCCGTCGCACAGCTCCTCCAGGGGCTGCTCCACCCGGCGCAGGGCCACCGCCAGCTGGGCCATGCCCTCGTCGAGGTCCCGGTCCCGGGCCTCGATCAGGCCGTCGGTGTAGAGCGCGAGGAGGGTTCCCGGAGGCAGTTCCACCTGCTCGGTGCGGAAGTCCCGGCCGCCCGTGCCCAGCGGGGTCCCGGGCGGGCCGTCGAGGAAGGTGATGTCCCCGTCGGGGGTGACCACGGCGGGCGGCGGATGGCCGGCGCGGGCGATCACGCAGACGCCGGACGCCGCGTCGTGGACGGCGTACACGCAGGTGGCCATCTCGTCCTCGCCCAGGTCGGCCACGACGGCGTCGAGCGAGCCGAGCATCTGCGCCGGCGGCACGTCGTGGCGCGCGAGGGTCCGTACCGCCGTCCGCAGCTGGCCCATGACGGCCGCCGCGTGGATCCCGTGGCCCATGACGTCCCCGATGACCAGACCGGTCCGGCCGCCGGGCAGCGGGATGGCGTCGAACCAGTCCCCGCCCACGTCGTGGTCGCTGGCGGGCAGGTAGCGCCCGGTGAGTTCGAGGCCGGGGACCTCGGGCAGCGCGCTGTTGGTGAGGCTGCGCTGGAGGGTCAGGGCGGCCTGGCGCTGCAGGGTGTACATCCGGGCGTTGTCGATGTTGAGGGCGGCGCGGGCGACCAGCTCGTCGACGAGGACGCAGTCCTGCTCGTCGAAGGGCTCCCGTTCGCGCGTGCGCGTGACGGCGACCGCGCCGAGCACCGTGCCACGGGCGACCAGCGGGATCAGCCGGGCGGAGCCCAGGGTGGCGAGGTAGGTGCGCAGGGCCTCGGCGCGCGGGGAGGTGATCAGGGCCGGGATGTCGGCGAGGTAGAGGTTCATGGGCCGCCCGTCGGCGATGACCTGCTCGTAGGTGGTGCCCTCGGGGATCTGGAAGGTCTGCCCGGCGGCGAGTTTCGCGGTGGGGGCGGTCGGGTCGGGGAACTGGGCTGCCAGGCGGCGCAGGACGCCGCGCGTGGAGGCCGCGGGGACCGGGCCCTCGTCGGGGCCCAGTACCGCCTCGAGCAGCTGTACGTCGGCCGAGTCCGCGAGCTGTGGCACCAGCACGTCCACGATCTCCTGGGCGGTCTGGTGGAGGTCCAGGGTGGTGCCGATGCGGGTGCCCGCCTCGGCGAGCAGGGCGAAGCGGTGCCGGGCCCGTTCGGCGTCGGCCTGGGCCTGCTGGCCCTCGGTGATGTCGATGAGCGAGGCGATCACGCCGAGGGCGCGGCCGGAGCCGTCCAGCAGCGGGGCGTAGGAGCAGGACCAGGTCCGGTCGTTCTCCGGGTCGGCTGGGGTCCGTCCGGTGCGGCGGACGTCGACGACGGCGGTGCCCCGTTCGAGGACCTGCCGCATCGTCGCCTCCAGCGCGACGGCGTTGACCCCGGGCACCACCTCGGTGAGCCGTTTGCCGAGGTGCTCGGCGGCGGAGACGCCGTTCATCCGGGCCAGGGCGTCGTTGACCCGGAGGAACCGCAGGTCGGTGCCGAGGGTGGCGAGGCCTATCGGCGACTGGGTGAAGAGGCTCTGGAGGGCGGCGAGCGAGTCGCGCATGTGGAGGACCTCGGAGGTCTCCACGGCGATGAGCATGGCCCCCGTGCGGCCCTGGGGGTCCACGGCGGGGACGATCCACATCTCCATCGCGACGCGGTGACCGTCGCGGTGGCGCACGGGCAGGGTGCCGACGACGGTCTCGCCGGACTGGACGCGCCGGGTCAGCTGGTCGGCGAGCTCGCGATTGGCCTCGGGGACGAGCACGGCGGCGCCGGGGAGGCCGATGATGTCCTCCGGGCGGTGCCCGAGCAGGTCCTGGGCGGCCAGCGACCACTCCACGATGCGCCCGTCGGCGTCCTCGCGCCACAGGGCGATCGGCAGCAGCTCGCGCAGTACGCCCGCGTACCCGACAGCCGCGATCGGCTGTTCCGGCACCTCGCTCGTCGACTGGTAAGTGTCCAACGCACCGACCTCACCCCGGGGGGCCTGATTCCTACCGAATCACCCTATCCGAGGCGTGGGCGCGGGGCTCTATGTCATACGGCGACCACGTCGACGGAGCCCACCGGGTTGCAGCCGTAGCCCCGGGCGTTCCACGGGGCGCGCGACGGCTGGGTCTCGCCGTGGCCGTCGGTGGCGCGGGACAGCAGCCGGTACGGTCCGGGCCGCTGCGGTGTCCACCGGTACGACCAGCCGGTCCAGCCGTAGGGGCCGGCGGGCGGTTCCAGCAGGGCCGCGTGCCAGCCCCGCTCGCGGTGGCGGTCGTCCTCGTACTCGTCCTCGTACTCGGCCCGCACTTCGACGTTCCGCAGCGGCTCCCCGTCGCCCGACCAGGCGCGGCCGCGGACGAGGGTCTCGTGGCCGCGGCGCACGGCCGTGTCCGGTTCGGGCTCGGTGATCAGCGACTTGACCCGCACGCTCGTCACCGGGCCCTCGGGGGTGCCGCGGGAGGCCTCGTAGAGGTACTCGCGGGCCTGGAAGACGCCGGTGAACGGCCGGGTCACGGCCCGCGCCCCGACCAGCCACTTCACGTCGGCGACCGCGTAGCGGCCGGGCACCACCAGCCGGACCGGGGCCCCGTGCTCGGGGGCGAGCGGCTCGCCGTTCATGCGGGTGACCAGGAGGGTGTCCGGGTGGAGGGCCACGGCGAGCGGGAGGCTGCGCTCGAAGGCCGTCCGCCGGCCGCCCACCGGGCCGGAGTCGGCTCCGGTGAAGACGATCTCCACGGCCGCGGGACGGATCAGGGCCCGGCCGGCGAGGGCCCGGAAGGGCACTCCGGCGAAGTGCGCGCAGCCCACCGCCTGCTGGCTCCACGGCAGGCCGGGCGGGCGGGGTGTCATCAGGCCGCGGCCGTTGCCCGCGCACTCCACCACGACGTCGAGTTCGCGGTGGTCCATCGCGAGCAGCTCTTCGTAGCCGATGGCGAAGGGGGCGGCCGCGGCGCCGCCGATCCGCAGCCGCCACCGGCCGGGTGCGGTCCGCGGGATGCCGAAGTGGTCGCGTACGAAGAAGGCGCCCACGGGAGTGACCGGTTCGGCCAGCGCGGCCGACGGCGTCTGGGCGTTGTACGGGTCGGCGGTGACCGTTTCGGGCGCCCAGACGGTGGCGCCGCGCCCTGGGCCACCTCGTGAAACCGGCCATGCGGTCATGGCTGCACCTTCCGTCGGGCTCGTGCCGAGCGCGACGCGGATCTCCTTACAGACTACGTCCGGACGGGGCCTGGAGGGCGGCGGCGGATCCGGACTGCTGGCGCGGGAACGTCCGGGGCCGGTCGGCCGTCTCGCCCGTCCGGAGGACGCCGGCGATGCCCCGGGCGAGGTCGGGGATCCGGTGCGCCGGGATGCCCGCGATGTTGATGCGCCCCGAGGTCGTGCCGTAGACGGCGTACTGCCTGCGCAGCAGGAGCATCTGGGGCGAGGTCAGCGGCAGCATCGAGAACATCCCCTTCTGCAGGGCGAGCGAGCGCGCCTGCTCCGCGCAGCCGAGCGCGCTCAGGTGGGCGATCAGATCGGCCCGGTTGTCCATGATCCGGCCCCGCATGACGTCCAGTTCCGCCCGCCAGGCAGCGCGCAGGCCGTCGTCCTCGAGGATCGTGGTCACGACGGCCGCGCCGTGCTCGGGCGGCATCGAGTACAGCGTCCGGGCGGCGTTCTGCAGGGCGGTCTCGGCGTGCCGGACGGCCTGGCCCGAGGCGCCGAGGACGATCGCGCAGCCGACGCGGTCGCTGTAGAGGCCGAAGTTCTTCGAGCAGCTGACCGCGATCAGCATTTCCGGGACGCGCGCCGCCAGCATCCGGGTGGCCAGCAGGTCGGCCTCCAGGCCGTCGCCGAGCCCGTGGTAAGCCAGGTCGACGAAGGGCACCCAGCCGCCGCGGACGGCGGACTCGGCGAGCGCCTCCCAGTCGTCCAGCAGCGGGTCCACGCCGGTGGGATTGTGGCAGCAGCCCTGGAGCAGGACGACGTCGTCCCGCTGTGCGTCCCGCAGTTCCCGCAGCACGCCGGCCGTGTCGAAGCCGCCCTCGGCGTCGCGCCAGCCGTAGGTGCGCACGCGCAGCCCGGCGGCCTCCAGGATGGGGCGGTGGTTGACGTAGGCCGGATCGCTGATCCACACCGTGGTCCCGGGGCGGGTCCGGCAGATCAGGTCGGCCAGCAGCCGCAGCGCGCCGGAGCCCGCGACGGTCTGGACGGCCGTGGCCCGGTCGGTCGGTCCGCTCGCGCCCAGGACCAGCTTCAGCAGGGAGCGGTTGAAGGCGGCGTTGCCGGAGAGCCCGCGGTATTCCTTGGAGTCGGAGCGCTCCGCCAGGCGGATCTCGGCCTCGCGCACGGCGGTCATGACGGGTGTGGTCCCCGTCTGGTCCCGGTAGACGCCGAGGACGAGGTTCAGCCGTTCGGGCCGCTCGTCGCTGCCGAACTCGTAGGTCAGGTCCCACAGCGGGTCGGTGGGCGGCGGGGGGAGGAGCTCAAGCATCTGCGGGAACCTTGGGTCGTGGGCGGCGGTTGGCGAGGACGACGCCGGCGGTGATGAGGGGTACGCCGACGAGCACGGCGAGGGTCGGTGTCTCGCCCAGCAGCGGGACGGCGAGCAGGACGACGGCGACGGGGCTGAGGCTGCCGACGACGGCGCTGCGCTCGGCGCCGAGCCGGCGGATGGCGAAGGCGTACAGCAGGCCGGCGCACAGTCCGACCCCCAGCCCCTGGACGACGAAGAAGAGCGCGATGTCGCTGCCCTCGGCGTGCGCGATGCCGGTCGGGAGGACCCCGGTGAGGACCAGGGCCCCGATCACCGCGAAGGAGGGCAGGCACAGCAGGCCGATCGATCCGACGGGATCGAGGTCCACCTCCCGCAGTCCCACCGTGTAGAGGGCCCACAGCCCGCTGGCCACCAGGAGGGTGCCGGCGCCGGCGAGTACGCCGGTGTCCACCGGGACGACGTAGCGCCAGACGAGGGCGGCCACGCCGGCCGCGATCAGCACGAGTCCGGCCGCCTGCGTTCCCCGGGGGACGCCGTGGCCGCGGCGGATCATGATGAGGGAGACGAAGAGCGGGACCATGCCGGGGACGATGGAGCCGACGAAGGCGGCGGAGGTCAGGGCGCCGCCGTGCATGGCGGCGAGGAAGAAGGGCACCCCCGCACCGCAAATGATCTTCACGGCGGGGCCGGGCCGCACCGCGGCGAGGGCGCGACGGCGCCGCCACAGGGCGGGGAACAGGACGACGAGCGGGACGCCGAACCGCAGCAGCCCGGCGTCGGCGGGGAGCAGCGAGGAACCGCTCAGGGCCCGGGCACTGAGCGCGAAGGCCGCCCAGATCGACACGGTGACCAGCAGGGCCAGCATGCCCTCGGCCTGGGGGGAGAGCCCGCGCCGGCCGGGGTGTCCGGCCCGCGGGCCCGCCGCATCGGGAGGCAGGGTCGCCCGGGTGGTGTGCGTCGCGACCAAGGAAATGCTCCAGCCTCTGAGACCCGGACCGATCCGGTCCGTGCGGGGCAACGGTAGGGCTTCGGCCGGGGCAGGCGATTGCCACTTCTGTCTCTCGGACATACGTTTGGGGCAGAATCTGCCAAGGAGTGGTCATGGACGCAGTCGATCTGCAGATCATCAGGGAATTGCAGGCCGACGGGCGCCTGTCCAACCAGGACCTCGCCGACCGCGTCCGGCTGTCCCCGTCGCCCTGCCTGCGCCGGGTACGCCGGCTGGAGGAGGCGGGCCTGATCCGCGGCTACACGGCCATGGTCGACCAGGTCGCCTTCGGGCTCCCGGTCACCGTCTTCGTGCGGATCCGCCTGGAACGCCACACGGCGGAGGCGGTGCGGCTGTTCGAGGAGCACGTCGCGGTCATCGAGCACATCCAGGACTGCTACCTGATGGCGGGCAGCAGCGACTACCTGCTGCGGGTCGTCATCGAGGACCTGGAAGCCTACGAGTCCCTGGTGCGCCACCGGATCCACGCCATCCCCGGCATCGCCTCGATCGAATCGAGCTTCGCGTTCGGCAGCGTCAAGCAGTCCCGGACCTATCCGCGTCCCGCCCCGGGCGCGGCGAGGCGATCGGCGCGCTGACGGGTCCGCGTCCGCGTACGGCTCAGCCGCAGGCTTCCAGCGCAGCCTGGAAGACCTCGAACGCGGCCGCGTCGAAGAGCACGAACCGCACCTCCTGCACCTCGGTGCGGGCCGCGCGCACGGTCTCCACCGCGATCCGCGCCCCGTCGTCCAGCGGCCAGCCGTAGATGCCGGTGGAGATGGCCGGGAAGGCGACCGTACGGGCGCCCAGCTCGTCGGCGACCCGCAGCGATTCGCGGTAGCAGGAGGCCAGCAGCTCCGAGCGGTCCTCGTCGCGCGACCAGACCGGGCCCACCGTGTGGATGACGTGCCCGGCGGCGAGCCGCCCGGCCGTGGTCGCGACGGCCCGGCCCGTCGCCAGGCCCTTGCCGTAGTGCGACCGCCGCAGGTCCTGGCAGGCCGCGAGGATCTCCGGGCCGCCGCGCCGGTGGATGGCGCCGTCCACCCCGCCGCCGCCGAGCAGGGAGGAGTTCGCGGCGTTGACGATCGCGTCGGCCTTCTCGGCGGTGATGTCGCCGAGGACCAGGGTGATGACGGCCATCAGGAGTCCCTCCTCAGGTGGCGCCAGACCGCCTTGGCGGCGTTGTGCCCGGACATGCCGTGCACGCCCGGGCCCGGCGGGGTCGCCGAGGAGCACAGGAAGACCGCCGGGTGGGCCGTCGTGTACGGGGAGAGGGAGAGCTTGGGGCGCAGCAGGAGCTGGAGTCCCGAGGCGGCTCCGCAGGCGATGTCCCCGCCCACGTAGTTGGGGTTGCGGGCGGCGAGCTGGGGCGGGCCCGCCGTGGCCCGGGCGAGGACCAGGTCGCGGAAGCCCGGGGCGAAGCGCTCCAGTTGGGACTCGACGGCCTCGGTGAGGTCGCCGTCCCAGCCCGCGGGGACGTGTCCGTACGCCCAGAACACGTGCTTGCCCTCGGGCGCCCGGCCGGGGTCGACCAGGCTGGGCTGCGCCGTGATGAGGAAGGGGCTGCGCGGGGCCCGGCCGCCCGAGGCGAGCTGCAGGGCGGCGTCGATGTCCCGGGCGCGCGGGCCGATCTGGACGGTGCCGGCGCGGCGCGGCTCCTCGGCCGTCCACGGGACCGGGCCGTCCAGCGCGTAGTCGAGCTTGAACACCGAGGCGCCGTACCGGTAGCCGTCGTACGCGCGTCCCAGGCGGGCGATCCGGGCCAGCGCGGTCGGCGAGGTGTCGAAGACGTAGGTGCGGGCGGGCGGGAGGTCGTCGAGCCGCTTGACCTCGAATCCGGTGTGGAGGGTGCCGCCGAGGTCGCGCAGGTATCCGGCGAGGGCGTCGGAGACGGACTGCGAGCCGCCGCGCGGCATCGGCCAGCCGTTCGCGTGCGCGGCCAGCGCGAAGACCAGGCCGACGGCGCTGGTGGCGATCCCGCCGAGGGGGGCGATGACGTGGGCCACGAGGCCCGCGAACAGCGCCCGGGCCCGTTCGTCGCGGAAGCGGCTCAGGAGCCAGGTGGAGGGCGGCAGTCCGGCGAGCCCGAAGCGGGCGAGGGTGAGCGGATCCCGGGGCAGCGCGGTGCTCGGCAGGGACATGAAGTCCCGGGCCAGGGTGTCCCATTTGCCGAGGAACGGCCCGACCAGGCGCCGGTAGGTTCCCGCGTCGCGGGGGCCGAGGGACGCCGCCGTCTCCGCGACCGAGCGGGACAGGACGGCGGCCGTGCCGTCGTCGAAGGGGTGCGCCATGGGCAGCGGGGCGTGCAGCCACTCCAGCCCGTACTGCTTCAGCGGCATCGTGGCGAAGACCGGCGAGCCGATGCCGAGCGGGTGCACCGCCGAGCAGGGGTCGTGCCGGAAGCCGGGGAGGGTGAGCTCCTCGGTCCGGGCGCCGCCGCCGACCGTGTCGGCGGCTTCGAAAACGGCCACCGAGAAGCCGCGCCGGGCCAGTTCGACGGCGGCGGTGAGCCCGTTCGGTCCCGCCCCCACCACGACCACATCGAGAATCGACGGCACTTGCGACTCCTTCGTCTCCGGCGGCGCCTGCGCCCCCAGGATATTCCGCCGCGCACGGCGGCCCGGACACCCCTCACCCGCTCAGGCGCCCCTGAGCAGCTCCCGGATGCGTACGGCGGTGGCCTCGTCGCGCCCGACCGCGAACGGCAGCGCGTTGTCCCGGTCCACCCGGAAGGGGACCCCGTCGACCGTGCTCTGCGAACCGCCGGCCTCGTCGACCAGCAGCAGTCCGGCCGCGTGGTCCCAGGCCGAGGGCCAGGTGAAGGCCAGGCCGTCCATCTCGCCGCGGGCCACCTTCAGGTACTCCAGGCCCGCCGAACCGCACGGCCGGGCCGCGACCCCCGGCACGTCCAGGCGGGCCAGCGTCCGCTTGTTCTCGTCGCTGGTGTAGAGCGGGTGGGCGATGGCGACCCGCAGTGCGGCGCCGGGCTCCGGCGAACCGCTGTGGATCCGCTCGCCGTTGACGTACGCGCCCTGCCCGCGCACGGCGGTCGCCAGCTCCTCCAGCGCCGGGGCGAAGGTCCAGGAGGCGAGGATCTCCCCGTGCCGGGCCAGGGCGACCAGGGTGCAGAAGGCGGGGTCGCCGTTCACGAACTGACGGGTACCGTCGACGGGGTCGACGATCCACACCGGGGCGTCGTCGCGCAGCGCCGCGTACACCCCGGGGTCGGCGTGCACGGCCTCCTCGCCGACCACGGCGGAGCCGGGCAGCAACCGCGTCAGGGCGGCCGTGAGGTGCTCCTCGGCCTTGCGGTCGGCCACGGTCACCAGGTCGTGCGGGCCGCTCTTCTCGTCGACCTCGTGCTCGGCGAGCTGCCTGAATCTCGGCATGATCTCGATCGCCGCCGCCTTGCGGACGGCCTCTTCCACATCGGACAGGCCATGGGCCAGGAACTCATCGATCATGCCCCCAGCAAAGCACGCCCGACCGACAAACCCCACCGCCGATGCGGACGGGCACCCGGACACCGGGTGACCGTGAGCTGAACCGCCCCCGGGAAGGCCCGTAGGGCACGGGCTCAGCCGGCGAGGGGGAACATCGACCTCCGCCTGCCCTCCGGCGAGGTCAGCCACTCCAGCTTCTCGGCCGTGCCGGTGCCCGGCATCGGGGTGTGGAGCACGATCGCCAGGTCGGGGCGGGCCGGCACGCGCAGCTGCGTCGCCTCCATGTGCAGCGTGCCGGTGACCGGATGCTCGATCTGCTTCTCGGTCTGCCCGCCGGGCCGTACGTCCCCCCGCTCCCACAGCTCGGCGAACTCCGGGCTGAGCTCCCGCGCCTCCTCGATCACGGCCCGGAAGCCCTCGTCGTTCGGGCTCTCCGAGCAGGCGGCCCGGAACTGGGCCACCACCAGGCATGCGATCTCCGCCCAGTGCGGCGACCGGGACCGGTAGATGGGGTCGGTGAAGAAGGCGATCAGGCAGTTCTGCACGATCTCGGGGCGCATTCCGAAGACCAGCGCGGCCGCGTCGTTGTACATCACGGTGTTCCAGTACCGGTCCATGATGTGCGCGGGAAACGGCATCCACGCCTCGATCAGCCGCCTCAGGCCGTCGCACATGCCCCGGTCGGCCGGGGCGACCTCCAGGGCGGGCGGATTGAGCCCCGCGAGCACGTACAGGTGCCGGCGCTCTGCGCTGGTCAGCTTCAGCACCCGGCCCACAGCGTCCAGGACCTGCGAGGACACCGTGATGGCGCGGCCCTGCTCCAGCCACTGGTACCAGGAGGCCCCGACCCCGGCGAGCACGGCGACCTCCTCGCGGCGCAGGCCCGGGGTGCGCCGGCGGGCTCCGCCGTCGGGCAGTCCGGCCTCGGTCGGGGTGATCCTGGCGCGTCTGCTCATCAGGAACTCGCGCAGTTCGGTGCGCCGGTGTTCCTCGGTCGCTGTGGCCACAAACTCCCCCTGTTCGGCTGCCTGGTGCTGCCGCCAACAGGATAAGTTCCCACTCTGCACGGGCATTCCCGGGCCACGAAGGTGGTGGCCATGGCGATCGACACACAGACACCGACCACCGGGCCGCTCCCGGCGGCCTCCCCGAACGAGCGGCTCTCCGGCCGGGCCCGGCTCGTTCTCTTCGTCCTCTGCGCCGCCCAGTTCATGGTGGCGCTCGACTTCTCCGTACTGAACGTGGCCCTGCCGGTGCTCGGCGAGGACCTGGGGCTCGGCCGGTCGGCCCTCCAGTGGGCCATCACCGCCTTCGCCCTGCCGTCCGGCGGCTTCCTGCTCCTCTTCGGGCGGGTCGCCGACCTGTACGGCCGCAGGAAGCTCTTCCTCACCGGCCTCGTGGTCTTCGGCGCGGCCTCCCTGCTCGCGACCCTCGCCTGGGACCCGGCCTCCTTCCTGACCGGGCGCGCCCTGCAGGGGCTGGGCGCGGCGATCATCGTGCCCACCGGCATGTCCCTGCTGACCACGACCTTCCCGGAGGGCCCGCTGCGCGAAAGGGCGCTCGGCATCTCCGGCACTCTGCTGTCCCTCGGCTTCACCGTCGGCATGGTGCTCGGCGGTGTCATGACCGACACCCTGGGCTGGCGCTCCACGATGGGCCTGCTGGCGGTCGCCGCGGTGGTCGTGCTGGCCCTCGCGCCGGGGCTGCTGACGGAGTCGCGCACCACGGAGCGGCCGCGGCTGGACGTGCCCGGGGCCGTCACCGTCACCGGCGGTCTGCTCGCGCTGATCTACTCCCTGTCGACCGCGGCCCAGCGCGGGTTCGGGGACCCGGACGTCTGGGGCACGCTGGTGCTCGGACTCGTCCTGCTGGCGGCGTTCGTGGTGGTGGAGTCGAAGTCCCCGGCCCCGCTGGTCTCCCTGCCGATGCTGAGGCGGCGCACGGTCGCCTGGGGCAATGCCGGCGGTCTGGTGACGTTCTCGATGATGACGACGGTCGTGTTCGTCCTGACGCTCTACCTCCAGGAGACGCTGGAGCTGTCGTCCTTCCGCACGGGTCTGGTCTTCGGCGTCCAGGGCGTCGCCTCGGTCGTCGCGGGGTCGTACGCCGCGAAGGTCATCGGCCGCTTCGGCGCCCGCCGCACCCTGGTCGGCTCGCTGCTCGGTCAGGGCCTGCTGGGCGCCGCGCTGCTGGGCGTGGGCGCGGAGTCGGGCGCCCTGCTGGCGACGGTGGCCGTCTCGCTGGCCAGCATGTGCCACCTCGGCGCGATCATCTCGTACGGGGTCGTGGTGACGAGCGGTGTCCCCGACGAGCAGCAGGGCCTCGCGACCGGCCTGGTCACCACCACCCAGCAGATCGGCCTCACCATCGGCATCCCGCTGCTGGGTGTGCTGGCCACCACGCAGGCCTCGCTCTTCGACGGGGTGCGGACGGTCCTGGCGGTCGACGCGGTGCTCGTGATCGCGGCGGCGGTCCTGGTGGGCATCGGCCTGGGCCGCGGGAAGGCGTAGCTCGTGGCCCCGCTGCGTCTCCGCCGGATCCTCGCCGCACCACCGCGCATGCCGGGAGAGCCGAACCGTCCGACGGCGCAGGCCGCCTCCCCCGCCCGGGCGGTGGCCCTGGTGGGGGAGGCGGCCTGCGGTGGTACGGCCGGGGGCGAGTGCGGTGGGTCAGTCGCGCAGCACCGGGACGACGTGCTGGCCGTACGCGTCGATCGTGGCCTCCCGGGCGTCGTGCATGGCGTAGACGGCGAACTGGTCGACGCCCAGGTCGCGCAGGGCCCGCAGCTTCTCGATGTGGGCCTCGGCCGGGCCCAGCAGGCAGAAGCGGTCGACGATCTCGTCGGGGACGAAGTCGGCGGACGGGTTCCCGGCCCGCCCGTGGTGGCTGTAGTCGTAGCCCTGGCGGGCCTTGACGTACTCGGTGAGCTCGTCGGGGACCATCGAGGAGTGCTCGCCGTAGCGCGAGACGAGGTCGGCGACGTGGTTGCCGACCATGCCGCCGAACCAGCGGCACTGGTCGCGGGCGTGCACGAGGTCCTCGCTGACGTACGCGGGGGCCGCCACGCAGATGGTGATCTCCGCCGGGTCGCGGCCGGCGGCGACGGCTGCCTCGCGGACCGACTTGACCATCCACTCGGTGAGGTAGGGGTCGGCGAGCTGGAGGATGAACCCGTCGGCCTTCTCCCCCGCCAGGGCCAGGGCCTTCGGCCCGTACGCCGCCATCCACACGGGGAGCTTCCCGTCGCGGACCCACGGCAGGCGGACCGGATTGCCGTCGACCAGGGCCTCGCGGCCCTCGGCGAGGTCCCGGATGACGTCGATGGCCTCGCCGAGCCGGGCCAGGGTGTTGGGCTTGCGCCCGGCGACCCGCATCGCCGAGTCGCCGCGCCCGATCCCGCACACGGTGCGGTTGCCGAACATGTCGTTGAGGGTGGCGAAGGTGGAGGCGGTCACTTCCCAGGTGCGGGTGCCGGGGTTGGTGACCATGGGGCCGATGTGCAGCTTGCGGGTGTGTTCCAGGATCTGGCTGTAGATGACGAACGGCTCCTGCCACAGCACGGCGGAGTCGAAGGTCCAGCCGTAGCGGAAGCCGTTGCGCTCGGCGCGCTTCATGAGGCTGATGACCTGGGAGGCGGGCGGGTCGGTTTGCAGGACGAGGCCGAAGTCCATACGGGCGGCTCCTTGACGCTCTTTACAGGTACTGGCAGGTGGAGCGGGGGATGAAGACCCCGTGGCCGGCCCGTCCGGTGTACTCGCGCTGGTCGATGACGAGTTCGCCGCGCGAGAGCACGGTGTCGACGCGTCCGGTGATCCGCTTGCCCTCGTACGCCGAGTAGTCCACGTTCATGTGGTGCGTCTCGGCGGAGATGACCTGCTCGGCATGCGGATCGTAGAGGACGATGTCGGCGTCGGAGCCCGGCGCGATGGTGCCCTTCTGGGGGTAGAGGCCGAACATCCGGGCCGGGGTCGCGCAGGCGATCTCGATCCAGCGGCGGCGGCTGATGTGCCCGTCCAGGACGGCCTGGTGGAGGAGGTCCATACGGTTCTCCACCCCCGGCAGCCCGTTGGGGATCTTGGAGAAGTCCCCGCGGCCCAGCTCCTTCTGGCCCCGGAAGCAGAACGGGCAGTGGTCGGTGGAGACCACCTGGAGGTCATTGGTCCGCAGCCCCCGCCACAGCGCCGCCTGGTGCTCGCGGGGGCGCAGCGGTGTGGAGCAGACGTATTTGGCGCCCTGGAAGTCGGGCTCCTCCAGGTTGTCGGTGGACAGGAAGAGGTACTGCGGACAGGTTTCGCCGAAGACCGGCAGGCCCTTGTCGCGGGCGGCGGCCAGCTCGGCCACCGCTTCCTCCGCCGAGACGTGTACGACGTAGAGGGGTGCGCCCGCGACCCGCGCCAGCTGGATGGCGCGGTGGGTGGCCTCGGCCTCCAGCAGCACCTTGCGGACCTCGCCGTGGTGGCGGGGGTCGGTCTCCCCGCGGGCGAGGGCCTGTTCGACGAGGACGTCGATCGCGATGCCGTTCTCGGCGTGCATCATGATCAGCCCGCCGTTGGAGGCGCCGCGCTGCATGGCCCGCAGGATCTGCCCGTCGTCGCTGTAGAAGACGCCGGGGTAGGCCATGAACAGCTTGAAGGAGGTGACCCCCTCGCCGACGAGGTGGTCCATCTCCTTGAGCGTTCTCTCGTTGACGTCCGAGAGGATCATGTGGAAGGCGTAGTCGACGGCGCAGTTGCCGTCGGCCTTGGCGTACCAGGTGTCGAGCCCCTCGCGCAGGGAGTGGCCCACGCTCTGCACGGCGAAGTCGACGATGGTGGTGGTGCCGCCCCAGGCGGCGGCTCTGGTTCCGGTCTCGAAGGTGTCGGAGGCGGAGGTGCCTCCGAAGGGGAGTTCCATGTGGGTGTGTGCGTCGACCCCGCCGGGGATGACGTACTTCCCGGTCGCGTCGATCGTACGGTCGGCCGTCCAGGCCCCGGCGGCCGCCGAGCCGTGTGCGGCGAGGGCCGCCACGCGGCCGTCCTCGATCAGGACGTCCGCGTGCACTTCGTCGGCGGCGGTGACGACGAGGCCGCCGCGGATCAGGGTGCGGATGCTCATGTGATCCCCCTACTGGATGCTGCGCAATGCCTGTTCGAGGATCTCGGCGCCCTCTTCCGCCTCGGCGACGGTGAGGGAGAGCGGCGGCGCGATGCGCAGCACGCTCGTGTTGTACCCACCGCCCTTGCCGAGCAGCAGGCCGCCTTCGCGGGCCGCCTCCAGGACGGCGGCGGCCGCGTCCGGGTCGGCCTCGTCGGTGCCCGGCCTGGTGAGTTCCAGGCCGGCCATCAGGCCCCGGCCGCGGACCTCCCGAACGGCGGGCACGGTGGCGGCGATCGCGCGCAGCCGCTCCAGGAGCAGGCCGCCGACGCGGCGGGCGTTGCCCTGGAGGTCGTGTTCCAGCAGGTACGCGAGGTTGGCGACGCCGGCCGCCATGGTGACGGGCGAGCCGCCGAAGGTGGAGATGGAGTTGGAGTCCAGGCAGTTCATCACCTCGGCGCGGGCCACGACCCCGCCGATGGACATGCCGTTGCCGATGCCCTTGGCAAAGGTGAGGATGTCCGGCGGCCCGTTCTGCGCGTGTGCCTGCCAGCCCCAGAAGTTGTCACCGGTCCGGCCCCAGCCGGTCTGCACCTCGTCGCTGATCCACAGGATGCCGTGGCGGTCGAGGACCTCGCGGAAGGCTCCGTAGAGGCCGTCGGGCGGGGAGGTGAACCCGCCGACGCCCTGGATGGGTTCGGCGATGAGGGCGGCCACTCCCCCGCGGGCCTGGCCGAGCACGTCCTCGAGGTCCTCGACGGCGGCGGCGGTGAAGGCCGCGTCGTCCAGGTGGGCCAGGGGGCCGCGGGTGCGGACCGCACCCTGGACGTAGTACGTCTGCAGCGGCGAGAGGCTGGTCGGGGACCAGCCGCGGTTGCCGGTGATCGAGACGGTGGAGAAGGACCGGCCGTGGTAGCTGTTGCGCATCGCCAGGATCTGGTTGGAGCGGCGGTACGTCGTCGCGAGCAGCAGCGCGGTGTCGTTGGCCTCGGTGCCGGAGGTGGTGAAGAAGACCCGGGCGTCGGGGATGCCGGACAGGGCGGCAACCCGCTCGGCCAGCTCGATCATGGGCCGGTTGAGGTACAGGGTGGAGGAGTGGATGATCCGCCCGGCCTGCTCGGACACGGCCTTGGTGACCTCGGGCAGGGCGTGGGCGGTCATCGTGGTGAGGATGCCGCCGAAGAAGTCCAGGTAGCGGTTGCCGTCGGCGTCCCAGACGTGACGGCCCTCGCCGTGGGTGAGCTCGATGGGGTGCTTGTAGTAGAGCGCGAGCCAGTCGGGCAGCACCGTGCGGTGGCGACTGTGGAGCGGGGTCGGGTTGGTCACGGCTGTACGAGTCCTCCGTAGGCGTCGGGACGGCGGTCGCGGTAGAAGGCCCACTGGTCGCGGACCTCCTTGATCAGGTCGAAGTCGAGGTCACGGACGACGAGTTCCTCGTCCTTGTCGCTGGCGACGTCCCCGACGAACTTGCCGCGCGGGTCGACGAAGTAGCTGGTCCCGTAGAAGTCGTTGTCCCCGTACTCCTCCTGGCCCACCCGGTTGATGGCGGCGATGAAGTACTCGTTGGCGACGGCGGAGGCGGGCTGTTCCAGCTGCCAGAGGTGGGCGGAGAGGCCGCGATGGGTGGCGGAGGGGTTGTAGACGAGCTGGGCTCCGGCCAGGCCCAGCTGGCGCCATCCCTCGGGGAAGTGGCGGTCGTAGCAGATGTAGACGCCGATCCGGCCGACGGCGGTGTCGAAGACGGGCCAGCCGAGATTGCCCGGACGGAAGTAGTACTTCTCCCAAAAGCCTTTGACCTGGGGGATGTGATGCTTGCGGTACTTGCCGAGGTAGCTGCCGTCGGCGTCGATGACGGCGGCGGTGTTGTAGTAGAAGCCCTCGGACTCGAGCTCGAAGACCGGTACGACGATCACCATGCCGGTCTCGCGGGCGAGGTCCTGCATACGGCGTACGGTCGGGCCGTCGGGGACGGCCTCGGCCCAGCGGTAGTGCTCGGGCTCCTGCACCTGACAGAAATAGGGGGCGTTGAAGACTTCTTGGAAGCCGATGATCTGCGCGCCCTCGGCGGCTGCCCGGCGGGCGTACTCCTCGTGTTTGGCGATCATCGATTCGGTGTCTCCGGTCCAGGTGGCCTGGACCAGCGCGGCGCGGACGACTTGGGCCATGAGCTGCTCCTCGCGACGGGAACGCCGAGTTCTACGCACGTAGACGGTGTGCGTAGGGAGTAGAACGTAGGCCTCGTCACAGCGTGGGGCAAGACCGCCGTGCGCGGTTGGAGTAGTCGATCACGTTACGTCGCCCCGCGGTCGAATGCGGTCAGGAGACGGGCGCGTTACGCACCGGCGATGCCCGCCACCCTCAGTGCGTGGACCAGATCGCGGTGCCGGGGTCCGGGCAGTGCCCGGGCCGCCCGGAGCAGGCGCGGGGCGAACCACTGCGGGTCGTACCGGGCCAGGTCCGCCGTCTCCTCGGCGGTGCGGACCCGGACGAAGGCGCCGAGCAGGGCGTCGGCCTCGCGGATCCGCCCGGCCCCGCCGAGGGCGAGCGCCGCGTCCGCGACCTCGACCGCGGGGCGGGCGACGCCCTGACGCAGCAGGGCGTCGCAGTCGGCCTCCCGGCCGGCGGCGCCGAGGGCGGCCGCGGCCGCCGCGAGCTGCTCGGGCGGGAGCGAGGCCGCCTCCCACAGCAGGGTGGCCCAGTCGGCCGCGAGCCCGGCCCGGGTCAGTTCGGCGGCGAGGGCCGGCAGGTGCTCGGCGGGACGGGCCGCGGCCTCGCACAACAGGACGTGGGCCTCGCCGCTGCGGCCCTGCGCGCGCAGCGTGAGCAGGGCGGCGGCCACGGCTCCGGGGGCCCCGGCCGGAGCGGGGGGCGCCGGCGGGTGCTGGTCGGTGGAGTCGCCGCCCGGGGCGCTGGGTTCGGGGTCCGGGACGGCGAAGCGGGCCCCGCGCGGCGCGGGGAGAGCGGCGCCGGGACCGGAATCCGGTGTGCCGTCCCCGCCGGGGTGGCCCGGCGGCGGGGTGAAGGCGGGGGCTTCGGGGGCCGCCGAGCCCGCGTACCGGGCGCCTCCGGCGCGCCGCGTACCGCGCAGCCACCGCCCCTCGGCCCGGCCGACCGGCGCCTGACCCGGCGCGGCGGGCTCGGCCACCTCCGCCACCTCCGCCGCCTCTGCCACCGCCGCCCGTTCCTCCCGTTCCTCCCGTTCCTCCCGGGACACCCCGGGCAGCCACTCCGCGGTCTCCGGCCGGGCGGGCCACGGCCCTTCCGGACCCGCCCGCAGGGATCGCAGGCGGGCCGCCAGGTCCTCGTGACGGGCCACGGCGCGGGCCACGTCGTCCTGGGCCCAGGAGAGTTCCCGGGTGAGGGCGTCCGTCTCCGCACGGTCGGTGGCTGCGCCGAGCCGGACCGTCAGGCTTCGCAGGGCCGTCTGCGACTCCGCCCGCTGCCCGTCGGCCGCCGCGAGCAGGGCCCGCAGCTCCTCCTCGCCGCCCGGCAGTCTGTCCCACACGGTGACGGCAGCGGCCCGCAGCCGGGCCGCGTACCCGGTCTCCCGCGCCGCGAACTCCGCGCCCCGCGCCCCGGCCAGATCCCGCAGCAGCGATTCCATCACGTCCCACGGGGGCATCGCCGCCCCGTCGAGGCAGGCCCGCATGCCGTCCGGATCCCGGCGCAGGAACTCCCCGTACCAGCCTGCCCCGGGATCCAGCCTCTGCGTCAACCCCTGTAAATATCCCGAGAGTTGACTGATCGCCAGTGAAGTCGCGGTCTCCATGACCGCATTGGATCCCACCTGTGTTACGGGCGGGCTACGGGAGTCTCAAAGCTTGACGGCGATCGCGGTGTGCGGACGCTTGCCCCGGCGCGCCAGGGTGGCGGGCACGTCCACCACCCAGTACTGCCACGTGTACTTGCGCGACATCAGCTTGCGCACCCGCCGCAGCCCCGCCTCGTCGAGCAGCCGGGCGTCGCCCTCGTACGCCCGCGCCCCTTCCTGGACGCGCCCGCGCACGTCGCAGGCCGCGACGGAGACCCGCCCGTTGTTGCGGATCCGCTTGACCTTCCACGTTTCGGTGCGCGTCCACACGAACAGCTCACCCCCGTCGACCACGGCCCACACCGGGGTCGCCACGGGCGTGCCGTCCTTGCGGAACGTGGTGAGACTGACGTACCGCGCTCTGCCGAGCTCCTCGAGATCCATACCGGCACCCTAGGTGCGCCCCGTGGGCGGTGTCAGGCCGGTAGGGCCTCTCCGTGGCTGACCGTCTCCCAGGCCACGAACAGCTCGTCCGTCGCGGCCGGTCGCGTCTTCTCGACCAGTGCCCGGATGTACGGGAGCTTCGCGCCGGTCCGCGTCTCGTAGCCGTAGCTGTCGTCGTGCGCCCGCCGGGGATTACGGGACAGCCCTTAGGCGGGGACGACGGCGCAGCGTCGCAGTACGTCGTCCAGGGAGAGCCCGAGGGCCTCGGCGAGGGCGGCGACGGTGAAGAAGGCGGGGGTGGGCGCCCGGCCGGTCTCGATCTTGCGCAGGGTCTCGGCGGAGAGTCCGGCGCCGGCCGCGACCTCGACCATGCTGCGGCTGCCGCGGGCCTCGCGCAGCAGGACGCCCAGGCGCTCGCCGCGCTCGCGCTCTTCGGGGGTGAGAGGGGTACGGACCATGCCCTCATCCTACCCCGCACGCCAATAACTATCCCGTTATTGTTATACCGGTATAGTTATTGGCATGGTGAAACTGAAGACGGACCGAGAGATCGACGAGATGCGCGCCGCGGGCCGGGTGGTCGCCCGCGCCCTGGCCGCCGTACGGGAGGCCGCACACGTGGGGGTGGCTCTGCTGGACCTGGACCGGGTGGCCCGCGAGGTGCTGCGCGAGGTCGGGGCGTCCTCCCCCTTCCTGGGCTACCGGCCGAAGTTCGCGCCGGTGCCCTTCCCCGCCGTGGTGTGCATCTCGGTGAACGACGCGATCGTGCACGGCATCCCCGGCGACTACCGGCTGCGGGACGGCGACCTGGTCAGCGCCGACTTCGGGGCGAAGCTCGGCGGCTGGGCCGGGGACGCGGCGGTCAGCTTCACCGTCGGCCGCGCCCGCCCCGCCGACCTCCGGCTGATCGAGACCTCCGAGGCGGCCCTCGCGGCCGGGATCGCCGCCGCCGTGCCCGGCAACAGGATCGGCGACATCGCCCACGCCATCGGCACCACCTGCCGCGCCGCCGGGTACGGCGTTCCCGACGGCTTCGGCGGTCACGGCATCGGCCGCGCCATGCACGAGGACCCGGGCGTACCCAACGAGGGCCCGCCGGGGCACGGTATGAAGCTGCGCCCCGGCATGGTCCTCGCCATCGAGCCGATGGTGATCGCGGGCGGCACGGACGACTACACCTGCGACGAGGACGGCTGGACCCTGCGCACCGTCGACGGCAGCCGCGCCGCCCACTCGGAACACACGGTCGCGATCACCACCGACGGTCCGCGGATCCTCACCGCCCTCTGAGCCCTACGAGCCCTACGGCCTCCCGTGCGGGTGGACCACCATCGCCGAGCCGCCTCCCCGGCGGCTGGTCTCGGCCGCCGCCAGCCAGCGCCCGTCCGGCAGCCGTTGCACGCCGGTCGCCGCGCCGATCTCCGGGTTCTGCCGGAAGCCCTGGCCGATCGCCTCCAGCTCCGCGCGCAGCGGGCTGTTCCACAGGCCCGGTTCCAGCTCGGTGGTGGTCTGGTTGCGCTGGCTGGCCCGCGGCGCGGCGATGGCGTCGACCAGCGGCAGACCCCGGTCCAGGTGCCCGGTCAGGGTCTGGAGCACGGTGGTGATGATGGTCGCGCCGCCCGGAGAGCCCACCGCGAGCACCGGCCGCCCGTGCTCCAGCACGATGGTCGGGGCCATCGAGGAGCGCGGCCGCTTGCCGGGACCGGGCAGGTTCGGGTCCGGGACCCCGGGCGCGGCCGGGGCGAAGGAGAAGTCGGTGAGCTCGTTGTTCAGCAGGAAGCCGCGGCCCGGGACGGTGATCGCGCTGCCGCCGGTGGACTCGATGGTCAGGGTGTAGGAGACCACGTTGCCCCAGCGGTCGGCGGCCGTCAGGTGGGTGGTGTTCTCCCCCTCGTACGGGGTCGGGGCGGCCCGGCCGGTGGTGGCGCAGGGCGCCGGGCTGCGCGGGTCACCTGGGGCGAGCGGGCTGGTCAGCGTACGGTCAGGCGCGATCAGGCAGGCGCGCGCGTCGGCGAAGCGCTGCGAGAGCAGCTCACGCGTCGGCACGTCCACCGCCGCCGGGTCGCCGACCCAGCGGCCCCGGTCGGCGAAGGAGATCCGCGAGGCCTCGATGAAGCGGTGCAGGTACTGCGTCTCGGACAGCTTCGAGAGGTCGGTCCGCTCCAGGATGTTCAGCGCCTCGCCGACGGTGGTGCCGCCCGAGGAGGACGGCGCCATGCTGTAGACGTCCAGGCCGCGGTAGCTCACCCGGGTGGGGTCCTGCCGCTTGGTCGCGTACGCGCGCAGGTCGCCGGTGGTCAGATCGCCGGGGCGGACCTTGCGGGCGGCCGCCGGGTCCACCGGGGGTGTGCGGACGGCGCGGACGATGTCCTCGGCGAGGGGCCCGCGGTAGAGGGCGCCGGTGCCCTTGCGGCCGAGTTCGGCATAGGTGGCGGCCAGATCGGGATTCTTGAAGGTGGAGCCGACCACCGGCAGGGCGCCGCCCGGCAGGAAGAGCTTCGAGGTGTCCGGGAAGTCCTTGAAGCGGTCCTGGTTGAGCTCGGTCTGGGACCGGAAGGTGGCGTCCACCGTGAAGCCGTCGCGGGCCAGCTTCTCGGCGGGTTTCAGCAGTTTGTCCAGCGGGCGGGTGCCCCAGGCGTCGAGGGCGCTCCTCCAGGTGGCGGGGGTGCCGGGCACGCCGACGCTTCGGCCGCTGGTCTGGCCCTCCGCGAAGGGGATGGGCAGGCCGTTCTCCTGGAACAGCCCCTCGGTGGCCGTGGCGGGGGCGGTCTCGCGGCCGTCGATGGTGTGCACCCGGCGCGAGCGCGCGTCGTAGTAGACGAAGTAGCCGCCCCCGCCGATGCCCGCCGAGTAGGGCTCGGTCACCCCGAGCGCGGCGGCGGTGGCGACCGCGGCGTCCACGGCGTTGCCGCCGGAGCGCAGGACGGCGATGCCCACGGCGGAGGCGTCGGCGTCGACGCTGGCGACCGCGCCGCCGTACCCGACGGCGACCGGTACCTTGGCCGGCGGGGCCGCGGTGGTGGGCGGGGCCGCGGCCCCGGTGGAGACGAGTGCGGCGACGAGGGCCAGCAGCGGTAACGTGCGGGCGGCGGGACGGTGCATCCGGACCTCCTGTGGCAGCGTGCGCCGAGCCTAGCCGCCGCCCCGCCGTCCCGTCAGGACGTCGGCCCGGCCGTGCGGTTCACCGGCGCACCTGCCGCTGACCCCGGGCGCGGGATGCCCTAGCATCCCGCGCATGAACGACGACGTGCGCAACATCGTGCTCGGGGTGATAGCCACCGCCCTCAGCGGCGGCTTCGGCTGGTTCACCCGGACCTACAAGTGGCGCCGCGCGCTCCGCCGCAAGCAGACGTTCTTCGGCCTGCCGACCGGCTCCGACTGCCTGTTCGTGGTCAACCGGCAGATGGGCGGCACCGAATCGTCGCTGCACCGAAACGACGCTTTCGCGCTGCTGGAGATATCGGCCCTGATCAAGGACTGCGGCGCGAACGTGCAGATCGTCACCCACGACGGGGCCCGTCAGGGTTTCGGCGCCCGGGCGGAGTTCTGCGTCGGCGGGCCGGTCTCCAACTCCCGGACGACGGCCCACCTGACGTCCATGCTGCCGGGCGTGCGTGTGGACACCTCCAGTGAGCCCGGGCCGGACCGCGGGGCCATCTTCGTCGGCGGGGAGGCGTACTCCTGGCAGCCGGGACTGGTCGAGTACGTCCTGCTGGCGCGGCTGACGACCGAGCAGGGCTCCCGGCCGGTGTTCCTGCTGTCGGGACAGACCGCCAACAGCAACCAGGCGGCGGCCCGGTACCTGGCCAGGCACCACGAAGGGCTGGCCCGCAAGTACGGCAACCGGTCGTTCTGCATCATGCTGAAGGTGATCAACTCGGATGCCTACGGGCCGGACGTGACCGAACTGGTCGCTGACGTCACCGCGGCGGCCCGGACACCCGAACCGGCAGCCGCGTGATCCCGTTGATGAAGTTGGAGACCAGCCGGCGCGGCGGGCCGGCCAGTTCCGGTGCGGGCATGGCCGCGACCCACTCCTCGTAGAGGGTGCGCAGCTGGAGCCGGGCGAAGTGGGCGCCGAGGCAGACGTGCGGGCCGTCCCCGAAGGAGACGTGCGGGTTGGGCGTCCGGGCCAGGTCCAGGCGGCCGGGGTCGGCGAAGACGCGCTGGTCGTGGTTGGCGGAGGCGTGGAAGACGACCACCTTGTCCCCGGCGCGGATCGGCTGCCCGGCCAGCTCGGTGTCGACGGCGGCGGTGCGGCGGAAGCTGAGCACCGGCGGATGGACGCGCAGGAGTTCGTCGACGGCCCGGTCGAGCGGGACGGTGCCGCCGGCGAGCCGGCCGTAGGCATCGGGGTCCCGGGCCAGTGCGAGCAGGCCGCCGGGGGCGGAGCTGCGGACGGTGTCGTTGCCCGCGACGGTGAGCAGGAAGAAGAACATCTCCAGGTCGGCCGGGTCCAGGCCGGCCTCGGCGAGGGCGGTCATCACGTCGTCGCCGGGGTGGGTGCGCTTGTGGGCGGCCAGTTCGCGGGCGTACGCGAACATCTCGCCGAGGAGGGCCGGTGAGCGCGGGTTGAGCGGGGTGCCGTCCGGGCCGAGGACCGGCGCCGGGGCGTCGTCGGGGTCCTGGTACCCGATGATCCGTACGGTCCACTCCAGCAGCAGGGCCCGGTCGGCGGCCGGGACGCCCAGCAGGTCGGTGAGGTTCAGCAGCGCGTATTCGTCGGTGACGGTGCGCACGAGGTCGGCGGCGCCGTCCTCGGCGCCCTCCCGGGCGGCGGCGAGCAGGGCGCGTGCGCGCTCCCGTACCCGCCCGGCAAAGGCGTCGACGCGGACGGGGGTGAAGGCGCGGGAGACCAGCCGCCGCAGCCTGCCGTGGTCCGGAGGGTCCTGGTTGAGCATGGTGCGGCGCAGGAAGGGCAGGTCGGCCGGGTCGGGGTCGCGGATCTGGGTGGCGCCCAGCCAGGAGGAGTACGTCCGGTGGTCGCGCAGGACCCGTAGGACGTCGGCGTGCCGGGTGACCGCCCAGAAGCCGGGGCCGGCGGGCCAGCCCTGGATCTCCGGTTCCGGCTGCCAGGCCACGGGGTGCCGCTCGCGCAGCAGCCGGTAGCGCTCGTGCGGGATACCGGCGGCGTAGATACGGGGGTCGAAGACGTCGGGGACGTCCGCGGCATGATCCATGGGGCCACCGTGACGGGTGCGCGGCCCCGCCCGCAAGAGCGCGGCCGGACCGGGCCGACCGCGCCCGTCAGCCCGTCAGCCCGTCAACGCTTCAGCGCTTCAGCGCGCATTCGGCGGAAGGGAGGGTGGTGTCGGTGCCCTGGAGGATGACGGGGCTGAGGGTGTCCGCCACGGCGGAGACGCCGACGGTGCACACGAGCTGATTGCGGGCCAGTTCCGGCAGGTCGCCCACGGGGAACGGCACGTGGACCGTCATCCCCCGTTCCTGCGCGTACGGGGTCACCGTCACCTGGTCCCCCTTGCCGGCGGGCACCCGGGGCAGCGCCGTGGTGAGCCCGGCCTCCGCGGCCCGGCCGCCCGGGCCGTCCAGCAGCAGGCGGACGAGCGCCGCGGGCGCGACGGTGTAGCCGTCGAACAGGGTGAAGGGGGCCGGGACCAGCCGGTCGCCCTCCTTGGAGAGGAAGTAGAGGACGGTGCTCTGGCCGGCTCCGGGGACCTTGACGGTGGCGGCGTGGCCGCTCTCGATCACCCCGGTGGTCTTGATCCCGCATCCGGCGAGCAGGAGGGAGCAGCACGCCAGCGCCGTGGCGGCCAGGGCCCGGGACCTTGTCCTGCGCCCGGTCATGCCTGGGCCTCCAGCGGCATGTCGAGGGTGAAGACCGCGCCCCCGAAGGGCCCGTTGCCCGCGAGGAGGGTGCCGCCGTGCAGGCGGACGTTCTCCAGCGTGATGGCGAGCCCGAGGCCGCTGCCGGCGGAGCGGGTCCTGGCCGCGTCGGCCTTGAAGAAGCGGTCGAAGATGTGCGGCAGCACCTCGGGGGCGATGCCGGGCCCGCTGTCTGCCACGTCGATCAGCAGCCGTTCGCCGACCTCCCCCGGTGCGGTCCGTACGGTGACGCGTACGGGGGCGCCGCCGTGCCGCAGGGCGTTGCCGACGAGGTTGGCGAGGACCACGTCGAAGCGGCGCGGGTCGAGCCGGGCGCGCACCCCGTCCGGCAGCTCCGTGACGACGCGCTCGTCGACCCAGTGGCGGCGTTCGAGGGTCTTGCGCACGGCTTCGGCGATGTCCACGTCGTCGAGGTTGAGCTCGGCGGCCCGGGCGTCGAAGCGGGAGATCTCCATCAGGTCCTCGACGAGGACGGCCAGTTTGCCCGTCTCGGAGCTGACCAGGCGCAGGGCCTTCGCGGTGTCGGCGTCGAGTCGCTCGGCGTCCTCGTCGAGGACCTCGGTGACGGCGAGCATCCCGGCGAGGGGGGTGCGCAGTTCGTGGGAGACGTCGGAGGCGAAACGGCGGGCCCGGACCTCCGCGTCCCGGAGCTCGCTCACGGACTGTTCCAGGGCGCGGGCGGTCTCGTTGAAGGTGCGGGCGAGTCCGGCGAGTTCGTCGGCGCCGCGGACCTCGATGCGGGTGTCGAGGCGGCCGCGGCCCAGCCGCTGGGCGGCCCGGCGCATGTCGCGGACGGGCCGGAGCACGCTGCGGGCGGCCAGCAGGGCGGGCACGATGGCGATGGCCAGCCCGGGGACCGCGCCCTGCTTGGCGGCATCGACCATGGCCTCGACGGTCTGCTTCTCGGCGGACAGCGGGATGCTGGCGTAGAAGACGACCCCGGTGGATTCGGTGTAGCCGTTGTGCTTGAAGAGGGCGGGGACACCGACCGTGAGCCACGGGTTGCCGCGCGGGTCCTCGACCCGCTGGAAGGCGGTGTAGGGGTTGTTGCGGACCTTGGTGCGCAGACTGTCGGTGATCACGCCGGAGGTGGGCGTGTCCGGGTTGGTGGAGACGCGGATGCCGCCGTACTCGCCGAAGATGATCCACGGGTGCGGTTTGCCGCGCTTGCCGAGTTCGATCACGATGCGCTGGAGCTCCGGCTGGTCCAGGGGCAGGCGCATCTCCTGCTGCTCGATCTGGTCGCGCAGGCTGCTGACGGCGGTGTCCTGGGTCTGCTTGAGGATCGCGTTGCGCGCCTGCTGGTAGGTGAGGGCGGCGGTGGTCACGGCACTGATGGCGGCGACCAGCAGGAAGGCCGCGATCAGCCGGGTGCGCAGGCCGAGTGGCGCTATGCGTCTCACGGCGGCCTACAGGGGACCGAAGCGGTAGCCGAAGCCGCGCACGGTCTGTATGTAGCGGGGGCTCGCGTCGGGGTCCTCGACCTTGTGGCGCAGCCGGCGGACGCAGGCGTCCACGAGCCGGGCGTCGGCGTGGTAGCTGTGGTCCCAGACGTACTCGAGGAGCTGCTGGCGGGAGAAGACCTGCTCGGGCGAGGCCGACAGGTGCAGCAGGAGCTTGATCTCGCTGGGGGCGAGGGGAACGCGCCGGCCGTTCTTTGCGACGCTCAGCCCGGCGCGGTCGATGGTCAGCTCGGCGTGGTGCTCGACCCCGGGGCGGATGCCCACGGGGTCGGTGAGCCGGCGCAGTACGGCTTTGATGCGGGCCTCGATGACCTCGGTGCGGGCGGGCTTGACGATGTAGTCGTCGGCGCCGGCCTCGAGGCCGACGACTATGTCGAAGTCGTCTCCGCGTGCGGTGAGCATGATGATCGGCACCTGACTGGTCTCGCGGATGCGGCGGCAGACCTGGACCCCGTTGACTCCCGGCAGCATCAGGTCGAGCAGGACGAGTTCGGGGCGGAAGGCCGCCATCAGGGCGAGCCCCTCCTCACCGGTCTCGGCGGAGCTCACCTCGTGGCCCCGGCGACGCAGGCCCAGGCCCACGCCCTCCCGGATGGAAGGGTCGTCCTCGATCAGCAGTACGCGTGGCATCCGGACAGTATCCCAAGGTCTTGCGTGGGCTTTGCCTCCCGCTACCGCCCGGTCTTGCGTCGCAGGGAGTCCAGCAGGTCGGTGATCTCCGTCAGGCGCAGCGGCCCGGCAAGGAGTACGACGACCAGCGCGAGGGCCGCGGTTCCCGCCCCGACCGCGGCGAAGTTGCCGAAGGGGTCGGCGGCCCGGGCGGCCGCGTACGCCGCGACGCCCGCCGGGACACAGGCGACCAGCAGTCGCACGTGAGTCCGTACGGCACTCACGCGCCGTTCGGTACGGGTGCCCGCGCGCGGGCCGAGTCTGCGGGTGAGGGTGTACGCGGTGACGGCGGCGCCCGCGAGGAAGGCGACGGAGGAGGCCGCGGCCATGCCCGTGACCGCCCAGCGCGGGGACAGCAGGAAGTAGGCGGCGGCCGACAGCCCGGCGTTGAGCCCGGCGATGACCAGGTTCAGGAAGAAGGGGGTCCGGGTGTCGGAGAGGGCGTAGAAGCCGCGCGAGAGGACGTACTGCGCGGAGAAGGCGATCAGGCCGGGCGCGAAGGCGACGAGCATGCCCGCCATGACGTCGATGTCGGCGGCGCCGGTGCGGCCGTACTCGAAGACGCTGCCCATGACCCAGGGGGCGAGGGCGGCGAAGAGCGCGGCGGCGGGCACGACGAGGGCGGCGCTGGAGCGAAGGGCGTAGGAGATGTCGCGGCGCACGGCGCCGAGGTCGCCGTCGGAGGCGGCCGAGCTCATCCGCGGCATCAGGGCCGTCACGAGGGAGACGGTGATGATGCCCTGCGGGACGATCCACAGCTGGTAGGCGTTGCTGTACGCGGTGTAGCCGGCGCCGCCCGCGAGTCCGGCCTCCACGGCGTGCCGTCCGGTGGTGGTGGAGAGCCGGGTGACGACCCAGTAGGCGATCTGGTTGGTGAGGACGAGCATGACCAGCCAGCCCGCGTTGCGCAGCGGGCGGCCGAGGCCGCTGCCGCGCCAGTCGAAGCGGGGGCGCCAGCGGAAGCGGGCGGCGCGCAGCGACGGGACGAGGGCGAGCGCCTGGATGACGATGCCCACGGTGGTGCCGAGGCCCAGGAGCCGGGTCTCGGCGGCGGTGAGGCCGTCCGTCGCGTCGTGGGAGACGTAGAGGAAGAGCCCGAAGACGGCGATGATCACGAAGTTGTTCAGGACCGGGGTCCACATCATCGCGCCGAATCGGCCGCGGGCGTTCAGCACCTGGCCGAGCAGGGTGAAGAGCCCGTAGAAGAGGATCTGCGGGAGGCAGTACCGGGCGAGGGCCACGGTGGTGCTCGCCTGGGCCCCGTCGTAGCCGGTGTACACCGAGACGATCAGCGGGGCGGCGAGGACCGCGGCGGCGGTGAGGGCCACGAGGGCCGCCGTGCAGGCGGTGAGGAGCCGGTCGGTATAGGCGGATCCGCCGTCCGCGTGCTCCTTGGCGGCCCGGACGAGCTCGGGGACGAAGACGGCGTTGAGCGCGCCGCCGATGAGCAGCATGTAGATGATGTTCGGGACCGTGTTGGCGACGGCGTAGCTGTCGCCGAGCAGTCCGGTGCCCAGCGCGGCGACGACGACGGCGGAGCGGATGAAGCCGGTGGCGCGGGAGACGATCGAACCGGCCGCCATGAGGGCGCCGCTGCGCAGCACCGAGGTCTTGACCGGTGCGGCGGCGCCGGTGTCCGGGGCGGGCGCTCTGGTGCCGCTGTCGGTGTCGGTGGCCGTCACCGGCGGGCCAGGTATGCCTGGAACGCCTTGTAGAGCGCCGTGTTGGCGACTCCGTCCATCGGTTTCTCCCACTCTCCCAGCGTCTCGACGACCTGCCCGCCGGTGCCGAGCTTCCAGCGCAGCAGACCGTACGAACGCGTCGAGGGATCAAGGGTGGAGGGTACCCCGCGCATGTCGTACTCCTCCGCGCCGAGGGCGTGGGCGTCGCACATCATGCGCCACTGCAGGGCGTTGCTGGGGCGTACTTCGCGCCGGTGGTCGGCGGAGGCGCCTGTCTGGTACCAGACCCGCTTCCCGGCGGTGATCATCGTGTGGGCGGCGAGGATCTCCCCTTGGTGGATGCCCAGGTAGAGCCGCATGCGGCCCGGCTCCTCCTCGTTCAGGACCCGGTACTGCTGCTCGTAGTACGCGAGGGAGCGGCCGAGCCGGAAGCCGTCGCGCTCCTCGGTGATGCGCAGCAGCCGGTAGAACTCGGGCAGGTCCTCGAAGGTGCCGATGACCGTCTCCACACCGGCCTTCGTGGCCTTGCGCACGTTGCGCCGCCATTCCTGGTTGAGGCCCGCCCACACGTCGTCGAGGGAGCGGCCGGCCAGCGGTACGCGGAAGACGTGTCGGGGCTGGGCGTCGCCGTCGTCCTCGCCGCCGCACCGCGTCCAGCCGCGGGTGCGCAGCCGGTCGGCGAGGGCGGCGCCGACCGGGTCGACCTCGGTGGCGAGGACGTCGGATATCTGCCGGCCGGGCCCGGAGCCGGACTTGGCGGCGGCCGCGTCCCAGCGGCGGTAGGCGGGGGTGGGGCCGATGCGGACGGCGAAGGCGCCGGAGGAGCGCAGGTGGCGCATGAGCGGGGTCAGCCAGCCGTCTATGTGCGGGTCGGACCAGTCGGCGACGGGGCCCTCGGGGAGGTAGGCGAAGTATTTCCGGGTTCCGGGGAATTGCCGATAGAGAACGAGCCCGGCACCCTGAATCTCTCCGTCCGGATAGTGCCATCCGATCCTTTCCGAACGCCAAAGGTCCTTGACGCGGGCCCAGGACGGGTACTGGAGGAAGCTCGCACCTCCGTGCCGGGAAAGGAACGCCTGGTATTCCGCGACGGACAGGGCGCGCACCCGGAGCTCCCGGTCCTGGTCATGGTCCTGCTGGGCGGGGTTCACGAGCAGTGCACACACGGCTGACGGCCTTCCTGTTCGTCCTGACGGGCTCTCGCAGGACTCTCACAGCCGACCATGACCGCTGTGCGCGGCGATTGTGACCGGACGATGACCGTTTCGCTGCGGTCGACGTCACAACCGAAAGCACGAGCTTTTCCACCGATTGCGGAACCTAAAGTCGACTCGTTCGCATCTCCTTTTGCGAAGGTTCATCACCACTGCTACTCGAAGGGGCCCTTCGTTGAGCCGTATACGCCGCACCGCCATGGCGGGCACCGCACTTCTGGCCGCCGCCGCGCTGAGCGCCTGTTCGGGCGGGGGTGGCGGTGGCGACGGCAAGGACGGGGCCAACGCCGAGCTGAAGCCGAAGCCCGACATGGCGATAGCGGTGAACCTCACGGGCGATCAGGTGAAGGCCGGGGAGCCGGTGAAGGTGACGCTGGCCGAGGGCAAGCTCGCGCTGGTGAAGGTGACGGACGGCAAGGGCGGGGAGCTGCCCGGCCAGATAGCCGCCGACGGCAAGACGTGGACCTCGGAGCGCAACGCCGCGCCGGGCTCGGACTACAAGGTCGAGGCGCAGAACACCGACAGCCAGAGCGCGGCCACCCAGTTCAAGACCGGCGCCGCCGACAAGGTCAACAAGATCAAGATCAACCTGCCCAAGGGCAGCACGGTGGGCGTGGCCATGCCGGTCTCGATCGTCTTCGACAACCCGGTGGCCAACAAGGCCGAGGTGGAGAAGGCGCTGAAGGTCACCACCTCGAACAACACCGAGGGCTCCTGGGGCTGGTTCAAGGACTACTCGGGCAGCGACCGCGTGGACTGGCGGCCCAAGGAGTACTGGAAGTCCGGCACCGAGGTGAAGGTCGACCTGAACCTGAACGGTGTGGACTCCGGCAAGGGCGGCGGGCTCTTCGCCCGTGACTACAACACCGACTTCAAGATCGGCAAGGACCGCCGGATGGAAGTCAGCCTCGACACCAAGAAGATGAAGGTCGACGAGGACGGCGCGACGGTCAGGACGATCCCGATCTCGGCCGGCACTCCCGGCGGCCAGAAGGCCTCCTGGTCCGGGAAGATGGTGCTGATGTCCAAGGAGGGCACCATCCGCATGGACTCCCAGTCGGTGGGCCTGGGCGACGCCTACGACAAGATGGTCGACTACTCGATGCGGCTGACCTGGTCGGGCATGTACGCGCACGCCGCGCCGTGGAACAGCGGCGCCTTCGGCCGCACCAACAGCAGCTCGGGCTGCGTCGGGATGAGCGACGCGGACGCCGCGTCCTTCTACGGCCAGGTGCAGGTCGGCGACCCCTTCGAGGTCGTCGGCTCCGGCTCCAAGGGCAATGCGGACATCGGCAACGGCTACGGCGAGTGGAACCTGTCGTGGGACCAGTGGAAGGCCAAGAGCGCCCTGTCCGGCGCCCCGCAGAACGGCTGACCGGCGGGCCGCACCCGGTCCACCTCAATCGTCCAATCGTTACCAGCGCGTAACTTACTCACGGGTTACCTTCGGTAACCCGCTCCCGTTACCGTCGGGTCACTTTGACAACCCCGGCGTACGCGAGGAGCGATAGATGAGACGCACCACCACCGCCGCGGCCGTGGCGACCCTGCTGGCGGCAACCGCCCTGGGCCTGGCCCCCCACCAGGCCCAGGCGGCTCCCGCCACCACCGCGGCGGCCGCCGCCGACGCCTCGTCGCAGGTGCGCTTCCACGACATCCCCGGCTCCGGCGGCATCACCCTCAAGGGCAACGTCTTCACCCCGGCCGGCGCCCAGAGCGGTGGCAAGTACCCGTTGATCGTGCTGCCCACCAGCTGGGGCATGCCGCAGATCGAATACATCGCCCAGGCCAAGAAGCTCGCCGACTCCGGCTATGTCGTGGTCAGTTACACCTCCCGAGGCTTCTGGCTCTCCGGCGGCAGCATCGAGGTGGCCGGCCCGCCCGACATCGCCGACGTCAGCGCCGTCATCGACTGGGCCCTCGCCAACTCCCCCGCCGACGCGGACCGCATCGGCCTCGGCGGGGTCTCGTACGGGGCCGGCATCAGCCTGCTGGCCTCCGCACACGACCCGCGCGTCAAGGCCGTGGTCGCGATGAGCGGCTGGGCCGACCTCATCGAGTCCATCTACTCCGGCCGCACCCAGCACCTCCAGGCCGCCGGGATGCTCGGCGCCGCCGGCTACCTCACGGGCCGCCCCGGGCCCGAACTCCAGTCGATCCTCGGCGACTTCCTCGGCTCCCGGCTGGACCGGGAACAGCAGATGATCGAGTGGGGCAGGAAGCGTTCGGCCGCCGAGCAGGTGGACCGGATCAATGCCAACGGCGCCGCGATCATGCTCGGCAACGCCTGGGGCGACACCATCTTCCCGCCCAACCAGTACGCGAAGTTCTACGAGCGCCTCACCGGCCCCAAGCGGCTGGAGTTCCGGCCGGGGGACCACGCCACCGCCGAGGGCACCGGCCTGCTGGGGCTGCCCAACGACACCTGGACCAACGCGCACCGCTGGTTCGACCGCTACCTCAAGGGCGAGCGCAACGGCGTCGACACCGAGGCCCCGGTACAGATCAAGTCCCGTAGCAACGACGGGTACGAGGGCTACCCCGACTGGAAGTCGGTCGGCTCCGGGGGCACCGAGAAGCTGGCGCTCTCCGACAGCGAGCACCTCTTCACGGGCGTCGACTCCGGCGCCAACGGCGGCGTCATCTTCCTCTCCAGCATCCTCGACCAGTTCGTGAAGGCGCCGCCGATCGCCTCCGTCCCGCTGCTGCCCCGGGCCTTCGCGGCCGTCTGGCAGTCGGAGCGCCACGACACCGCCCGCCGGGTCCGCGGCACCGTGAAGCTGCACACCACCGTGACGCCCACCAAGGCCGACGGCACCTTCGTCGCGTACCTCTACGACGTGGGCCCGCTCGGCATCGGCAAGCTCGTCAGCAACGCCCCGTACACCTTCCACGGGAAGGCTCCGGGCCAGGCCTTCGGCGTGGACCTGGAGCTGTTCTCGACCGCCTACGACGTCCCCGCGGGCCACCGGCTCGCCCTCGTCGTCGACACCGTCGACCCGCTGTACATCGAGCACAACCCCATCGGTGCGCAGCTGACCTTCTCCTCGCCGCGCACCGACCCCAGCTACGTGTCGGTGCCGCTGCGCGAGCAGTGATCCACGGCTGCTGCCGGGTCCGTACCCGGCAGCGGCCCGCCGGCGCTGCCGGTCAGTGCTTGAGGATCTTGGAGAGGAAGTCCTTGGCCCGGTCGCTCTCGGGGTCGGTGAAGAACTGCTCCGGGGTGCGGTCCTCCAGGATCTGCCCGTCGGCCATGAAGACCACCCGGTTCGCGGCGGAGCGGGCGAAGCCCATCTCGTGGGTGACCACGACCATCGTCATGCCCTCGCGCGCGAGCTGCTGCATGACCTCCAGCACCTCGTTGATCATCTCCGGGTCGAGCGCGGAGGTGGGCTCGTCGAAGAGCAGGGCCTTGGGGTCCATGGCGAGGGCGCGGGCGATGGCCACGCGCTGCTGCTGGCCGCCGGAGAGCTGGGCCGGGAACTTCGCGGCCTGGTCGGCGAGGCCGACCCGGTCCAGGAGTTCGCGGGAGCGCCCGTCCGCCTCGCTCCTCCCCCGCCCGCGGACCTTGACCTGCGCGAGCGAGACGTTGGCGAGGACGGTCTTGTGCGCGAAGAGGTTGAAGGACTGGAAGACCATCCCCACCTCGGCCCGCAGCCGGGCGAGCTCCTTGCCCTCGGCGGCCAGCGGCTCGCCGTCGAGCAGGATCGTGCCCGACTCGATGGTCTCCAGCCGGTTGATCGCCCGGCACAGGGTGGATTTCCCGGATCCGGAGGGGCCGATGACCACCACCACCTCCCCGCGGCCGACGGTGAGGTTGATGTCCCGCAGTACGTGCAGCGCTCCGAAGTGCTTGTTGACGTCGCGCAGCTCGATCAACGGTTCGACGGCCATGTGCTGCCCTGCCCCCTTGGCGGAGTCGGAGTCGGAGTCGGAGTCGGTGTGTCGAGGTGTGTATCGGGTTGTATCGGGTCAGCGCAAACTATCCAGCCGCGGAAGGGCACTTCGCGCGGAGCGGCCCCGACACGCCGGACGTCAGCCCTCGGAGGCCTCCGCGTAGGCCTGGCTGAGCTCGGGAGATCCGGTCATCGCCCAGGACACCCCCGACTCGATCACGTTCAGCTCCCGGCCCGAGACCAGCCGGATCACCGGCTGGCCGTTGGGCCACACCTGCCAGGCCGCCCCCGGGATGGTCCGGATGATCACGGTCCCGAGGTAGAAGCCGGCGTCGTTGCCGAGCCAGGGCACCGCCTCGGGGTCCCGGCGCCAGCGGGGCATCAGCTGGTCCAGGGCCTCCAACGAGGTCTGGCTCTCATCGAGTTCGAGCCCGGCCGCCCGTGCCTGGACGCGCAGCATCTCGCACTCCGAGAACAACTCGGCGACGCCCTCGGGGTCGTCCGCGAGGGCGGCGGCGAGTCCCGCACCCTGTTCCGTTTCGCGTCGGTTCAGCCAGTTGTCCAGGAAAGGGATGTTCATACCGCCCAGCGTCGCACCAGGATCCGCCGCTGGCCACAGGGCGCGCCTGGATCCGTCGGCCCGGATGGCCGCCGCCGGACGGCTGCCGTCAGAGATCCAGGTCCACGACGACGGGCGCGTGGTCGGACGCGCCCTTGCCCTTGCGCTCCTCGCGGTCGACGTAGGAGTCGGTGACGGCCTTGGTGAAGGGCTCGTTCCCGTAGACCAGGTCGATGCGCATGCCCTTGTTCTTGGGGAAGGCCAGCATCCGGTAGTCCCAGAAGGTGTACGGACGGTCGTACTTCAGCGCGCGCGGGAACACGTCCGAGAGGCCGGCGGACCGCAGCGCCTCCAGGGCGGCCCGCTCGGCGGGGGTGACATGGGTGAGGCCCGCGAAGACGGCCGGGTCGTAGACGTCCTCGTCGGTCGGGGCCACGTTGAAGTCGCCGAGCACCGCGAAGGGGCGCGGGCCGGCCGCGTCCTCGGCGATGGCCGCGGCCAGGGAGCGGAACCAGTTCAGCTTGTAGCCGTAGTGGTCGTGCTCGACCTCACGGCCGTTGGGCACGTACACCGACCAGACCCGCACGCCGCCGCAGGTGGCGGAGATCGCGCGGGGCTCCTGGACGCCCTCGTAGTCGGGACCGTCGGGCAGCCCGAGGACCACGTCCTCCAGGCCGACCTTGGAGAGCAGGGCCACGCCGTTCCAGCGGCCGGTGGCGTTGACCGCCGCTTCGTAGCCCAGCTCGCGCAGCTCGGCGTGCGGGAACTGCTCCGCCGAGCACTTGGTCTCCTGGATGCACAGGACGTCCGTGCCGGAGCTCTCCAGCCAGGCCAGCAGGCGCGGCAGCCGGGCGGTGATGGAGTTGACGTTGTAGGTGGCGATACGCATACGTGCCAACCTACCGCCCGGCACCGACAGTCACAGTTCGGCGGAGTCCCCGGCGGTGAGTCGCCCGTGATCGGTGCCGCCCAGGGCGTCCAGGGCGAAGTCGTAGATCGGCCGGGCGATGTCGGAGAGGTAGGCGTCGTGGATGTCGAGGGCCCGGCGCGGCTTGACCTCGCGCAGGTAGTCGATCACCTCGGAGACCTTGTTCCAGGGGGCGTGCACCGGGACCATCAGGGTCTCCACGGGGACCCCGGGCACGGTCAGCGCGTCCCCGGGGTGGAAGAGGGAACCGTCCACGAGGTACCCGACGTTCGTGACCCGCGGCATGTCCGGGTGGATCACCGCGTGCAGCTCGCCGTGCACCTGGACCTCGAACCCGGCCGCGGTGAAGGCGTCACCGTGGCCCACGGTGTGCACCCGGCCCGGATAGGCGGGGGCGAGCTTCTCGGCGACGCTGCGCAGGGTCCACAGCTCGACGGCGGGATCGGCGTCGAGGGCGGCCCGCAGCCGGCCCTCCTCGAAGTGGTCGGGGTGCTCGTGCGTGACCAGCAGGGCGTCCGCCCCCAGCCCCGCGTCCGGTTCGCTGAAGGCGCCCGGGTCGATGACGAGCGTGCGCCCGTCCTTCTCCAACTGGACGCAGGAATGCAGCCGCTTGGTGAGCTTCATGATCCCAGGCTAAGGGCTGTCAGGGGGTGGTGGAGGAGACCACGTAGACCTTGGAGACCTTGGGATCCGAGAGGTCGACGGTGATGTCCCGGGTGGGCCGCGGATCGTCCTGTTCGAGGGTGGTCCCCAGCCAGCCGCTCCGCCGCTTCCAGTCCCATCCCGCGACCGAGGTGTCGTGCGGGGAGATCGACACCCCGGGGGTCAGGTCGTCCCGGCGGATGCCGAGGGAGGCCAGGAACGTGTCCAGGTCCGGCGGGGTGACCGCGAACTGGACGTACAGCCGGCTGGCGCGCCAGTTGTTGGTCTCCAGGAAGCCGACGCGCCAGGCCGTCTCCGGGACCGGGACCTCGTAGATGCTGCGCTGCACCTTGGACGGCCAGCCGGGGCGCACCTCGGACGCGCCGACCCGGGCGGCCTTGTCGCGGCCGCTCTCGCGGCTCTGCTGGGTGGAGATCGCCAGGTAGCCCGCGGGGACGCCGACCAGCAGCAGGATGATGATCGCGGTGATCCAGCGGCGCTTGACGACGTGCCTGCGGTCCTCGGCGGTGGGCGGCGGCGTGCCGTTCGCATCGGGGGCGGAGGCCTGGTGGGGCAGGGTGGGCGGGTTCACTGGCCGTCCTGCCCCTCGGGGTCCGCGGGGTCGCGCCGGCCCAGCTGCTGCGCGTAGCGCTCGTACCGCTCGTAGCGCTCGACCCGGCGGCGGGTGGCGCGGCGGAAGCGGCGTGCGACGAGGCGGGCGAGGTCGGCGGCGCCGACCATGCCCGCCTCGGGGCCGAGCTGGGCCTTGGCGATACGGGCCTCCGGGCGGTAGCCGCGGCCGGTGAGGTGGCGGCGGAAGGCGTCCCGGGCGGGGCCGATCAGCAGGTCGTCGGCGGCGCTGACGCCGCCGCCGATGACGAAGCAGGACGGGTCGAGGGCCGCGGCCAGGTTGGCGATGCCGACGCCCAGCCACTGGCCGATGTCCTGGAGGAGCTCGACGCACATGGCGTCGCCCTCGCGGGCCAGCTCGGTGATGAGCGGCCCGGTGATCTCGTGGACGTTGCCGCCGACCCTGGCGATGATGTTGTACGCGACCGGCGAGTCGGCGGCGGCCAGCTCGCGGGCCTCGCGGACCAGGGCGTTTCCGGAGCTGTACTGCTCCCAGCAGCCGCGGTTGCCGCAGGGGCAGCGGTGGCCGCCGGGAACGACCTGCATATGGCCGAATTCGCCAGCGACCCCGTACCGGCCGCGCTTGACCTGGCCGCCTTCGAGGATGGCCCCGCCGATGCCGGTGCCGAGCGTGATCATGACGAGGTGGTCCTCGCCGCGCCCGGCGCCGAAGCGCCACTCCGCCCACGCGGCGGTGTTGGCGTCGTTGTCGACCATGACCGGGACCGCGAGCCGGGACTGGAGCGCGTCGCGCAGCGGCTCGTCGCGCCAGGCCAGGTGGGGTGCGAACAGCACGCGGGAGCGGTCGGCGTCGACCCAGCCGGCCGCCCCGATGCCGACCGCGTGCACGTCGTGCCGGTCGGAGAGGTCGAGCACCAGCTCGACGATGGTGTCCTCGACGACCTTGGGGCTCTTGGACTTGTCCGGGGTCTCGGCGCGGATCTTCTCCAGGATGATCCCGTCGGCGTCGACGACACCGGCCATCACCTTGGTGCCGCCGATGTCGATGCCGACCGTGGGGACGCGCGGGGCCGTCAGGTGCGACCGGCGCTCCCGGGTCCCGATGGTCCGCAGGACGGTGCCTCGCGCCGACCCCCGGTGGGTGAGCGTGAAGTCCCGGTACGTGCTCATCGAGTCGTGTCGTCCCTCTTGGGTGCGGTGGTTCGGGGAGGCCGGTCGGCCTCGTCGGCCGGGCCGTTTCGACCGGCCGAGCCGTCCGTGGCGGCCGTGGCGTGTGGGGTGCCTGCCCCTGATTCTGCCACTCGCTCCAGTTCGTGGCTCAGTTCGTCGAGCTCGGAGCCGCCCGCCATCTGCCGGGTGAGCTCGTCGAGGGTGATCGAGTCGCGGGTGTGGCTGCCCGCCATGGTGCCGCGCTTGAGGAGTACGAAACGGTCTCCCACCAGGTAAGCGTGGTGCGGGTTGTGGGTGATCAGGACCACGCCGAGGCCCGCGTCCCGGGCGGCGGCGACGTACTTGAGGACCACTCCGGACTGCTTGACGCCGAGGGCCGCGGTGGGCTCGTCGAGTACGAGGACCTTCGCTCCGAAGTAGACGGCGCGGGCGATGGCCACGCACTGCCGCTCTCCGCCGGACAGGGTGCCGATCGGCTGGTCCACGTCGCGCAGGTCGATGCCCATGCGCAGCAGCTCGGCGCGGGTGGTCGCGCGCATGAACTCCACGTCGAGGCGGCGCAGCGGGCCGCGGCCCTTCGTGGGCTCGGAGCCGAGGAAGAAGTTCCGCCAGACGGGCATGAGGGGGACGACGGCGAGGTCCTGGTAGACGGTGGCGATGCCGTGGTCGAGGGCCGCGCGCGGGTTGGCGAGGACGGTTTCCTCCCCCTCGATCTCGAAGGTGCCGGCGTCGTGCCGGTGCAGCCCCGCGATGATCTTGATGAGGGTGGACTTGCCGGCACCGTTGTCGCCGAGGACACAGGTGATCTCGCCCGCCGAGACCTCCAGGGAGACCCCCTGGAGGGCGCGGATGTTCCCGTAGAACTTGCTGACGTCGGTCAGCTTCACCAGGGCGGCGCCCGCTCCGGGCGCGGTCGCGGTCGTGGTCTTGCCGGTCGCGGTCACTTGGTCGCCTCCGCCCGCTTGCGGACCCATGCGTTGAGCAGCGTGGCCAGCAGGAGCATCGCGCCGAGGAAGAACTTGAACCAGTCCGGGTTCCACTGGGCGTACACGATGCCGTTGCTGGTCATGCCGAAGATGAAGGCGCCGACCGCCGAGCCGATGGCGGAGCCGTAGCCGCCGGTCATCAGACAGCCGCCGATGACGGCCGCGATGATGTAGAGGAACTCGTTGCCCACGCCCTCGCCCGACTGGACCACGTCGAACGAGAAGAGGATGTGCTGTCCGGAGATCCAGGCGCACAGGGCGACGCCCATGTAGAGCCCGATACGGGTCTTCACGACGGGCACGCCGGTGGCGCGGGCCGCGTCGGCCCCGCCGCCCACGGCGAAGATCCAGTTGCCCGCGCGGGTGCGCAGCAGGATCCAGGTGGCGACGGCGACGATGGCGAACCACCACAGGATGGTGACCTTGAGGGTGACCGAGCCGATGGTCCACTGCGAGGCGAAGAGCGCGCGGGCGGAGGAGAAGCCCTCCATGTCGGCGATGGTCTTGGTGGAGACCGTGCCGGTGATCAGCTTGGTGAAGCCGAGGTTCAGGCCGGTCAGCATCAGGAAGGTGCCGAGCGTGATGATGAAGCTCGGCAGTTTCGTGCGGGTCAGCATGAACCCGTTGAAGAGGCCGATGGCCAGGGTGACCAGCAGGGACACGCCGACGCCGACCCAGACGTTGGCGGTCATCTGGTAGCTGAACATCGAGCTCACCAGCGCCGAGGTCGTGACCATGACACCGGCGGAGAGGTCGAACTCGCCGCCGATCATCAGCAGGGCCACCGGGGCGGCCATGATCCCGATGGTGGAGGCCGAGTACAGGATCGTGCTGAGGCTGGAGGCCTGCAGGAAGCTGGGGGCGACGAGGGAGAAGAAGACGAAGACGGCGACGGCGCCGACGACCGATCCCAGCTCCGGACGGCCCAGGAGCCTGCGCAGGGTGGAGGTGGGGGCGAGCCGTTCGTCGCGCCCGCCGGCGGGGGTGGTCGCCGTACTCATCGGCTGCCCCGCTTGATGTACTCCTCCAGCTTGCCCGCCTCGGCGGCCGTGACGATCTGCGGGCCGGTGAGCACCGGGCGGCCGCCGCCGAGCACGTTCGCGTTGTAGCGGTAGAGCCAGAGCAGGTCGATGGCCTCGTAGCCCTGCAGGTAGGGCTGCTGGTCGACGGCGAAGCCGAGGGCTCCGGACTTCAGGTCGCGGGCGACCGACTCGTTGAGGTCGAAGGTGTCCACCTCGGCCTTGCTGCCGGCCGCGTCCTTCGCCTTGACCGCGGTCGGGGCGAAGGGCGCGCCGAGGGTGACGATCGCGTCGACGGAGGGGTCGGCCTGCAGCTGGGCCTGGATCGCCGCCTGGACGGAGGGCATGTTGGTGCCCTCGACGTACAGGTTCTCCATCGTCCCGGAGAAGGTCTTCTTCGCCCCGGCGCAGCGCTGCTCGTGGCCGACGTTGCCCTGCTCGTGCAGGACGCAGACGGCCTTCTTGCGGCCGCGCTTGTTCAGCTCCGCGCCGACCGCCTCGCCCGCGATCTCCTCGTCCTGGCCGATGTGGGTCAGGGCCCCGTACGCGGCGGACTGGGCGGAACCGGAGTTGACCGTGATCACGGGGATCCCGGCCTTCACCGCCTTGGCGAGGACGTCCTTCAGGGCGTCGGGCTTGGCCAGGCTGACGACGATCCCGTCGACCTTCTGGTCGATGGCGTTCTGCACGAACTGCGCCTGCTGCTGTGCCTGGTCGTCGTGGGCGTAGACGAAGTTGATGTTGTCCTTCGCCGCGGCCTCCTTGGCACCCTTCTGGACGATGTCCCAGAAGGTGTCGCCGTCGCCCGCGTGCGTGACCATCGCGAAGGTCCAGCGCGGGGTGGAGACGGCGGGCCGGCCCGCCTGCGCGGCCTTCGCGCGCTCCTCGGCGCGCTTGCCGCCCGTACTGCTGCAGCCCGCGAGCGAGGCCCCCAGTACCACCGCGAGCACGGCGCCCACGACGCGTACCCCTGTCCGAACCCTAGCCACGTCGCCGCGCCCTTCCCTCGTCACCAATTCGGTCCGTCGTCGAGCCGGTCACCAATCCGCTCATTCCGGCTCCATTCCGGTCCAGCCGCTCAGTATCCGCCACAGTCGACCATGAAGGGTCATCGGGGCACGCACGGGCAGGTTGACATGCGCGGGCGGATTGACAGGTTCCGCCGACAGGGTCAGGTTGAGTGCATGCGCATCGGGCTCATCGGAACGGGCCGGATCGGGTCCTTCCACGCCGCGGCACTGGCCCGCCACCCGGAAGCCGGCTCGCTCCTGCTCGCGGACGCCGATCCCGCGCGGGCGGCGCGCCTGGCCGACCGGCTCGGGGCCACCGCCGCGCCCTCCGTCGAGCAGGTCTTCACCTGGGGCGTGGACGCGGTGGTGGTGACGTCCGCGACCGAGGCGCACGCGGACCTCGTCGTACGGGCGGTCCGCGGCGGGCTGCCGGTGTTCTGCGAGAAGCCGCTGGCCCCGGACCTGAACCGGACCCTGGCGGCGCTGCGGGAGGTCACGGCCGCGGGCGGACTGCTCCAGGTGGGCTTCATGCGCCGCTTCGACGCGGGCTACGGCACGGCCCGCGCGCTGGTCCGTTCGGGCGCCCTGGGGCGGCTGCACACCATCCGGACGATGACGGCCGATCCGGCCCCGCCGACCGCCACGTACCTGGCGACCTCCGGCGGGCTGTACCGGGACTGCCTCGTGCACGACTTCGACATGGTCCGCTGGGTGACCGGGCACGAGGTGGTCGAGGTGTACG
Organism: Streptomyces sp. NPDC048257; assembly: GCF_043201855.1. Lineage (NCBI taxonomy): Bacteria > Bacillati > Actinomycetota > Actinomycetes > Kitasatosporales > Streptomycetaceae > Streptomyces > Streptomyces sp. NPDC048257. The sequence continues at coordinate 266,218 of NZ_JBICZI010000002.1, read as the reverse complement.
CGGCCGGGTCGGACGCGGGCCCGGCGCTGTTCCGGGAGACGGGCGACATCGACACGGCGGCGGCCGTGCTCACCCTGGACGACGGGACCCTGGTCACGGCCACCGGCACCCGGTGCAACGGCGCCGGGTACGACGTGCGGATGGAGCTGGCCGGAGAGCTGGACCAGGTCTCCGCGGGGCTGGACGACCGGACGCCGATCGCCTCCACCGAACCGCACGGCCCGCCCCCGGCGAGCAAGCCGTGGACGAGCTTCCTGGAGCGCTTCGCCCCGGCCTACGAGGCCGAGCTGGCGGCCTTCGTCCAGCTGGTGCGGGGCGAGGGCGCCAATCCGTGCGACGGCCGGGAGGCACTGGCGGCGTTCCGGGTCGCTGAGGCCTGCGAGATCTCGCGCCGGGAGCGGCGCCGGGTACGGCTGGAGGAGCTCCCGGACCTGCCGGCTCTGTAAGGGGGGCACGGGGTCACCCTACGGCGGTGATCACCCGTGGCTGCGACGCTTTCCGGCCACGCTCAGGCGGCGGTGACGGCGCGCCGCCCCCATGCGGTGCCGGCCAGGACGAGGAGGGCTCCGGCATAGCCGAGGAGCCCCGGCTCCTCCCCTCCGATGGCGATACCGGCGACGGCCGCCCACAGGGGCTCGGTGCCGAGCAGCAGGCTGACGCGGGAGGGCGAGGTGCGGCGTACGGCCCACATCTGCACGAAGAAGGCGAAGAGGGTGCAGAAGACGGAGAGGAAGGCGAGCCCGGCCCATTGGGCCGGTCCGAAGTCAGCGGCGGCGGCCAAGGGGCTGTCACCTGTGCCGGGCAGGGCGGCCAGCAGGGCGAAGACGAGCACGGCGGCGCCGAGCTGCACGGTGGTCAGGGACAGCGAGTCGGCGTCCTGGACGGCCTCGATCCGGGCCATCAGCAGCACGTGCAGGGTCCGGGCCAGCGCGGCGCCGAGGATGAGCAGGTCACCGGGGCTGGGCGCGGTGAAACCGGCGCCCTGGGTCAGCAGCACGACCCCGGCGACGGAGACGGCCGCGGCCCCGAGGAAGCCGGCGGAGGGCGCCCGCTTGCGTACGGCGGCCTCGGCGAGCGGGGTGAAGATCATCGTCAGGCTGATGATCAGCCCGGCGTTGGTGGCGGAGGTGTGGACGACCCCGTAGGTCTCCAGGAGGAAGATCCCGCCGAGTACGAGGCCCAGTGCCCCGGCGCCGCGCAGCTGGGCGGGACTCAGCGCGCGCAGCCGCGCCCACCCGGCGACGACCAGGACCGGCAGCACGAGCGCGAACCGCAGCACGAGCACGGCGACGACGGTGTGGGTGGTGGTGATGCCCTTGGCGGCGAGGTAGCTCCCGCCCCAGACGACGGCAACGGCCAGCACGGGCAGATCGGCGAGCCAGGCCCGGCGGGGGGCTTCGACTTCGAGGGCTGGCGAGAGCACGGTCATGGGGGGTCTCCGACGGCACGGGGGAGGTGGAGACTTCGGCGGCTCGCACGGATGCGCGCTCACGCTACCCGAGCCGATCATGCGGGGCGACCCCTTTGCCGGCCGCCCCCGCGGGACCCGTAGCATCGGCGGCATGGCTGATCTCTACGCCCTGGACCTGGCGTTCGACCTGCTCGACAGCACGCCCGACGACGTGCTCGCGGAGGTGCGGCGCCAGCTGACGGGGGACGGACTGCTCTCGACCCGGGGCCCGGCGTGGCGCGTCGGCGGCATGCTCGTCGGAGAGTTCGGACCGGCCGAACGCGGCGGCTGGGCCCTGACCACCCGCCAGGAGGTCCACGAGGAACAGCTCCCGGAGCTGGAGGACCTCCTGCTGCTCCTGGCCCCCCACGTCCGCCCGCCGGGCCCGCTCGGCCGCCTCCGCCACTACGAGAACGAGGCCCCGGACCTCCTGGTCCTCCGCGAGGGCCGCGTGGTCCAACTGGCCCTGGACCGGCGGTAGGGGGCGCGCCACGCGGCAGCCCGCCCCGGACCGTAACGGCTGAGTGACGGCCTCACCAATGCCGACAGCAGTCCGCACTCAACTCACTCCCGGGGCTACGACCACCCCTACGGCTGTGCTGGGGCGGCCGGTCCGGAGAGTCCGCAGACCTCGGCCGGACCTCGCAGGGGGCTCGACACCGGCAAACACCACCGGGCCGCCGGACCGGGCCAGTGGCTCCGATGACGTCCGGGCACGTGAGCACGGGGCCGCCGCCCTCCACCTGCCCGGTCCGCCGCCGGGATGCGCACGCTCAGCCGACCGTACCGAAGGCGGGCCGCCCCGTGGGCCGGTAGGTCTGGATCGCCGTTCCGGCCGGGGTCGTACGGGAGCTCGTCAACTCGTACGCGGTCGGCAACCCGCCGGTGGGGAACAGCCGCTGCCCCGTGCCGAGGACCACGGGGAAGACCAGCAGGTTCAGCTCGTCGACGAGGTCCCGCGCCAGCAGCCACTGCGCGAGCACGCCGCTGCCGTGCACCTGCAACTCCCCCTCCATCGTGTCCTTCGCCCGCACGATCTCGCTCGGCAGGTGCTCCCCGTCGAGCACGGTGGCCGGCCCCCAGGCCGGTTCCTTGAGCGTGGTGGACGCCACGTACTTGTGCAGCCGGTTCAGCTTGCCCGCGACGGGGTCGGTGGGATCGTCGTGCTCCGGCCAGTACGCGGCAAAGATCTCGTACGTCCGCCTCCCGAGCAGGAACGCCTCGGCCCGCCCGAACACGTCGGTGATGAACTCCCCCATCCCCTCATCGGCGAACGGCGCGACCCACCCCCCGTACTCGAACCCGCCGGTGCGGTCCTCGTCGGGCCCCCCGGGCGCCTGCATCACGCCGTCCAGCGTCACGAAGGTGGTCAGGGTCAGCTTCCCCATGGCTCTGCGCTCCCTTGCTAGGTCCGTCCCTACACGCATGCAGACTCCCCGACCCGCCGGAACTCATCGCCACGCCACGCGAGACCCCACCCGTTTCGACCGTCCTGGTGCGGCGAAACGCGAGGTCGCATTCCTGCCAGCGGGGTGGAGGGCAGGGGGATTTGATTGATCTCGCAACCACTTGATGCGGGAGGAACGACATGAACAGCAACACTGTGGCGCTGGTGACCGGTGGCAGCAGGGGGATCGGGGCGGCCGTCGCACTGCGGCTCGCCGAGGACGGGGCCGACGTCGCCATCACCTACGTCAACGACGCGCAGGCCGCGGCCGAGGTCGTCGGGAAGGTCGAGGCGCTCGGGCGCCGGGCCGTCGCGCTGCGGGCCGATGCGGGGGACGCCGCCCAGGTCGTGAACGCCGTCGGGGAGACCGTACGGCGGTTCGGGCGGCTCGACGTGCTGGTCAACAACGCCGGCGCGGGCGTGCTCGGGCCGCTGGCGGATCTGGCCCCGGCCGATGTGGAGCGCGTCCTCGCGGTCAATGTGCGCGGGGCGTTCCTGACGACGCAGGCGGCCGCCGCGCACCTCGGCTCCGGCGGGCGGATCATCACCATCGGCAGCTGCATGACCCAGCGGGTGCCGGGGCCGGGCGGGACGCTCTACGCGATGAGCAAGTCGGCTCTGATCGGGCTGACCAAGGCCCTCGCCCGGGAGCTGGGCGACCGCGGGATCACCGCGAACATCGTGCACCCGGGGCCGGTGGACACGGACATGAACCCGGCGGACGGACCGTACGCGGGGCCGCAGGCGGCGATGACGGCGCTCGGGCGGTTCGGCGCGGCGGGCGAGGTGGCCGCCGTGGTGGCCTTCCTGGCCGGGCCCGGGGCGGCGTACGTCACCGGGGCGGAGTTCGCCGTCGACGGCGGCCACGCCGCCTGACGAGCTCGCTCATGGTTGACGGTGAGACGTCGAGTGCCGGCCGGGCTGGGTTTCAGTTCGCTCGCTCCCGATCGACGTCCACGGTCTGCTGGTGAGAGAGCAGGCCTGCGACGGCCTGGACGGGATCGCTCATGTGCTCGTGGCGGCCGAGGCGGCGGGCGAGTGTTCGCCGGTTCTTGAGGTGGGCGATCCCGTGCTCGACGCGGATGCGGCGTGAGGAATGGGCCTTGCGCTGCAGCTCGCGGATGTCCTCGTACCAGTCCGGCGGGTTCTTCTTGCATTGCAACAAGGCCGACGCCCACGTCCAAGGGCTGTCCCGTAATCCCCGGTGGATCGGCGCACGGCGTCAGATGCGGTGCATCGCAAGGCGGAGGAGCGTCCTCATACTGTGCGTATTCGGGCGTTCCGGCAACGCAGCGAGGTGCCGTAGCTGTCGTCGTGCGCCCGCCGGGGATTACGGGACAGCCCTGAGGGGGAGCCGGACCCGCCGGCGAAAGGCAATGGAGCTTCTCGCGGCGCTCCTCGTCGGGCGGATCAGGCTGACCGGTGAACCGGCCGCCACCGAGGACCCGTACCGCCGTGCCCGCGTGACAGCCGAGGCCGCCGCCTGGTCCGGGGCGGAGCCGGCCGCACTCGGCGCCGAGGAGCCCGCGCGTCGGCCGTGCGGCCGGCCGGCACGGCCGAGCGCGAAGGCCGCGGGCCCCCCGGAGGCGGACACCGGTACGGGGATTCCGTCGCAGCACCCGTCAACGCCCCAGGTGAGCGCAGTCGCAGCCTTCGTCTGCGTGGAGCTTTCCGGGGGTGCGTCGTCGGCGTCCGCGGCGTGAGCGGATAGGCGGTGTTCCGCGTACGAGGGGTTCGAGTCCCTGGCGGTCGTGCAGGTTCGCTCCTGAGATGCCGACGGACAGGGGCAGACCGGTCCGCTCCGTGATCAAGGGGATCTTCGAGCCGAACTTGCCCGTGCCGGCGCCGGCCGCCACCCTGAGACTGCGACAGAATTCGGCCAACTCTTGCCGCATATTCGGCCACCACACCGAAGGGTGCAGCGGGTGGTACTAGTTGACGATCCATCAATGTCGCTTGTACGAAGCTCACTTGTCGACCGGGCTCGACCTGGCCCACACCGTCGAGGCCGGGACCAGCGTTCGAACACCTGTCCGCTCATGTCATTACGCTTCGTCAGATGCCGACCGCGGTAGCGCCTCACATCCGGGCGTTGCCTCGTGTCGCTACCGGGTCCATCGGGTCTCCCTCACGATGACCGGCGTATATCCCGGGACCACTTGGCCCACAGAGGCCGCACCAGTAGTACGTGAAAGTACCCTGCCGCTTCCCAGCGGGACCACTTTCCAGAAAAACGTCGTGGCGGGGGCTCGACGGAACAAGGGATGCCCTTCGGCTGGCCGCAGGTGGCGGACCGCTGTAACTCTCGGCCGGAGTCGGGATACCGGGATCAGTCGTTCATCGCGACCGGTTCGCGCCCGCCACTTCCCCACACGTATCGAAAAAGTCGAAGGAACGAATTTCCGCCATGGCTGACCAAATGGTTCTTCAGGCCCAGAAATGGGTCAACGCGACGTACAAGAGTGTCGCCGGCTACAACCCCGTGACGGAGGACGGGAAGACCGGATGGAACACCATGTACTCCCTGACCCGGGCGTTGCAGCACGAACTCGGGATCACGACACTCTCGAACGCGTTCGGTCCCACCACACTGTCGACGCTGGCAGCCAGGGGGCCCATCAAAGTCGGCGAGTCGAACAAGAACATAGTCAAGATCATCCAGTGTGGCCTTTTTTGCAAGGGTTACAGCGCCGGTGCCATCGACGGGGAGATGTCGAACCCCACTTTGTTCGGCTTCAAGACGATGATGGAAAACATGGGCATTCCGGCAGAGGACATCGGCAATGCCCTGCCGGCCAAGGTCTTCAAGGCCTTGCTGACCATGGACGCCTACATCTTCCTGTCCGGCGGACTGGAGCAGATCCGCCTCATGCAGCGGTGGCTCAACGCCCGCTACTGGCAGAAGTCGACCTTCTTCATCGGCCCGTGCGACGGCTTCTTCTCCCGTGATGTCCAGCAGGCCCTGATGAAGGGGATCCAGTACGAGTCGGGCATTCCCGAGGGCTCGGCCAACGGCATCTTCGGCCCCGGCACGGAAGCGGGCCTGCGGGCCCACACGCTCGCCGAAGGCGACTCCGGGACCTGGGTACAACTGTTCTCCGCCGCCTGTGTGGCGAACGGTCCCTCGAACACCAGTGGCGACATCGCCAGCTTCAGCTATGAGTTCGGCCCGAAGCTCGCGAGCTGGGTGAAGAAGTTCCAGAGCTTCTCCGCGATCGGTGAGTCGGGCAAGGCCGACTTCGACACCTGGGCACAGTTGCTGGTCGCCTATGGCAACCCCGACCGGGACGTGGACTGTTGTGACACCCGCTTCACCATCACTCCCTCCCGGGCGAAGGCGCTCTACGCTGCCGGCTACCGCGCCGTAGGACGCTACCTCGACGAGCCGGCCGAGAGCACCCTGAACAAGGAGATCCAGCCCGGAGAGCTGGACGCGATCTTCTCCGCCGGCCTGAGCGTCATCCCGCTGTGGCAGTACGACGCACGGAAGCTCGCGGATTTCACGTACGCCAACGGCTACTCGCACGGGCGCAAGGCGCACGAACGGGCCGAAGGCTATGGATTCAACCGGAGCACGGTGATCTACTTCGCGGTCGACTATGACGCCACGCAAGCGGAGATGGACAAGATCGTCGACTACTTCATCGGCGTGAACGACGCCCTGAAGAGCAACGGCAGCAAGTACATCACCGGCGTGTACGGTTCGCGGAACGTGTGCGCCAGCGTGGCCGGAGGCGCCTTCGTGCCGTACGCGTACGTCTCGGGCATGTCCTATGGGTTCTCCGGCAACCTCGGATTCCCCCTCCCGCAGAACTGGGCGTTCAACCAGATCAAGGAGTTCAACTTCTCCGCGGGTTCGGACACCTTCGCGCTGGACCGGGTGTCGCACCGCCCCGGAGCGGATTTCGGGCAGAAATCGGTCAACCAGTCGGGAAGTTCAACGGTCGACCAGTTCATCGCGTATGTCCAGAAGGTGTACGACGCCGCCGTCGCGTACGGAAAGGGCAACGCGAACGAACTGTGCCTGCAGTTCATGCGCTGGGAGAAGTACACAGACTCCCGCTGGGGATCGCTGTTCGGTGACGTGGACAGCGCGTTCATACAATTCTGCGTCAACCGGGGACTGGGCCGCGCGAGGGATCAGGCGTACCTCGACCCGTCGATGGGCGTCACCATCAGCCCGGACCACCTGATCGCGAGCGCCGCAGGCTATTTCCTCAAGGGGAACGCCGGAGTCGGCAAGGCGAATCGTGCCGAACTCGCCAGTTGGGGCGGGGACCTGCTCACGTTCTACGGAGAGTGGAGTCGTTCGGACAACGCATCCCCGCTGGACTTCTGCCGCAGGACACTGGCCAGGCCCGACGTCGCGTCCACGTTCTCGCTCAGCGACCTGATCGAGGACATCGACGGGTACACGGTCGCGATGAAGCTGAAGGCCGGTGGCACGAACATCGTCACCGAACTCAGGAAGATTCTGCTCGGCGGGGGTCACAAGACGCGTTTCAGTGACTTCAAGGCGGCCAGGTTCGGCAACACCACCGACGGCGTCAAGAAGACGGCGAAGGCGTTCCTCGAGGACGACATCAGCGACACCCTGCTGTCCAGTACGCGCGCACTGCTGATCCAGCGGAACTGCCCGATCCACAAGAAGCCCTGGCTCGAGTCCGACTCCGTGATGGACGAGTTCTACCGCGGGTTCGCCGAAGTCCTGCAGCGTCTCATCGACCAGCAGTGAGCCGCTCAAGCCGGCGTCCCGGCCGACGGGTCGTCCCCGTTGTCCAGAATCTCACGGAAGTGACCTTTAACTAAAGGTATGCGCATTCTTCATCACACGCAGGATGACAGCAGATCCGGACGCCCGTACCCGTCGAAAGCGGCTTGCCGGGTATCTTGCCCGGCCATGGGGAATCGCTTGGCGCGGGAGGCGCGGAGAACCATGCGGTTCCGCGTGTCCGCGACATCGGATCAGGAGGAGGGGACGCAATGCCGACGCCTTTGATGGGCCTGCTGCTGCTCGTAAGTGTGGTGGCGGTGCCGGCGTGCATCGTGGTCATCGTTCTCATGCTGAGGAACCCGCCCCGTTCGCTGCCCGGGATCTGTGCGGTTCTCGCCCTGCTCTTCGGTTTCTCGGCTGCTGCCGTGTACTGCTACGGCTGGTTTTCCGTCACCCTCGGGGGGCCGTTCCCGGAGCTGTGCGAGGACAGGAGCATGTCCGGCGCCCCGCTGGCGAGCCTGAAGCAGGATTACTGGCCCCTTCGCAACGCCTGCATCTACTCAGACGGCTCGACGGTGGAGCACGTTTCCATGTCGATCAACGCGTTCGTCTACGTGCCGGCTGGTCTTGCCGTCGTCCTGACCTGTGCCGCCGCGTTCCTGTACCGGCGGGCACGACACATTCCCGAAGGGACCCCATGAGCATCGAATTCTCGCGTCGCACCGTACTCAAGCAGTTCACCGGCGTTGCTGCCGGAGCCGCTCTGGTATCCGCCGGAGGCACACTGCTGGCTCCCGCCACCGCCGCCGCCGCGGACAGCACGTGGCGCAGATCCACCTCGGCGAACAGATGGAGCATCCCGAACGCCCGCTCCTCGTTCACCGGCACCTGCGACATCCAGGGAACCGGCCTGTCCGTCGTCCTGCGCCCAGGGGACACCGCAACGGTCCTGGCCTACCTGGCACAGCGTTTCCACTACGACGTCGCCCGGCTGGAGAGCGGTCGCGGCGAGATCGTCGGATATCGCGCCGATCGCAAGGTCAGGGCGGACTTCGAGTCCAACCACCTGTCAGGAACCGCACTGGCGCTGTATCCGGAAATCTACCCGCTGGGAGTCACGGGGAACTTCTTCCCGTACCAGGTCACGGCGATCCGGGACATCCTCGCGGAACTTGGAGGCGTGGTGAAGTGGGGCGGTGACACGAAGCCGTCCATGGAATCCATGTTCTTCATCGACGTGCCGCCGCAGTCGCAGCAACTCAAGCAGGTCGCAGCGACGCTCAGGGCATGGCAGCTCACTCCGAGCAAGGGCGCCGGGACTCAGAACGTCGAGGACCCCAAGCGCGTGAAGGCGTCGAAGGAACTGGCGAAGAGCCAGAAGGCGTAAGTCCGTTGTGGCATCAGGGCAGCCAGCGGCCGTCCGTCATCAGCTGACGGTCCGCCAGCTCGTTGACCTCGCGCCACGCCTGGATCCACACCGGCGCGATCCGGAAGTACGGGTAGGGCGTCGCGAAACCGCTCGGGTCGAAGCCCGTGTGGGCCGCGAAGGCCTCCCGTACGGCCGGCGCGAGGTCGGTCGCCTCCGCCGTCTTCGCGGCGCCCTCCACCAGGACCACGTCCCGGGTGCCGCCGAAGGCCAGGCGGACGCGGCCGTTCGCGATCAGGTTGCGGGCGGTGGGGTTGGCGCGCTGGGTCGAGACGAGGAAGGTCTCGCCGTCCCAGAGGAAGGAGAGCGGGACCATGCAGGGGACGCCGTCCGCGTCGGCGGTGGCCACCCACACGTCCACGTCGTTCTCGAAGCGGGCCAGGGTGTCCTTGAGGCGCTCCTCGTGCGTGCGCGGCGGCGCGGGGATGGTCGGGATGGTCTGCTCCGTCATACGGGCCTGCTCCTGTCCGTACCGGCCGGCCCCCGGGGCGGAGCCGCCGCACCCCACTGTGCCCCACCCGTAAGGGAGTTCGTACGGCAGGGCGCATGCCGATGGGGCGCACCGCTTCGGGGTGCGCCCCATCGGGCCGGGCGTGACCCCGGGAGTGTCGGCTCCCGGGGCTGTCGAACGGGTGGCGTCAGCCGCCCAGCTCCTGGTGACGGGCGGTCAGCGCGGCGGCGCCGGCCTCCGTCAGGGAGCCGTACAGGCGCAGGCGGGAGAAGCCGCCGTCCGGGAAGATGTCGATCCGGACGTGCGTGCCGACCGCCGGGGCGTCCAGCACGAAGCGGTGGTTGGTGTCGGGCTGCAGGCGGGTGCGCGGCAGGAATTCCGTCCACTCGCCCTCCTCACCGGTCTTGACCGACAGCGAGGCCCAGCCGGCCGAGTTGCCCTTGAGGTACGCGGTGTCGATCTCGACGGCACGGATCTCGGACTCGGCGACGAGCTGGTAGCGGATCCAGTCGTTGCCGTTGTCGCGGCGGCGCGCGGTCTCCCAGCCGTCGTCCATCTTGCGGGAACGGCCCGGGTTGATGGTGTTGGTCGGCGGGGAGTAGAAGCGGTTGGAGGCGTCCTGGACGGAGCCGCCGTTCTCCAGGGCCGCCACGTCGAACGAGCCGAGCGCGTCGAGCCACTTCGGGTCGGGCAGGACCTCGCCGTAGACGCGCAGGCGGGCGATGCCGCCGTCGGGGTGCTGGTTGACGCGCAGGTGCGTGAAGCGCTGCTCCACGTCCACCTCGAAGCCGTTGGCCGCGTGGCCGCCGACCGGGGTGCGGGCGACGATGGTCGTCCACTTCACGTCGTCGCCCTGGAGCTCCTCCGGGGTCGGCGCGAGGGCGCCCGCCCAGTTGGTGGCCTCGATGGAGACGGCCTGCGGCATGTTGCCGCGGAAGTGGGCGGTGTCGACGACGATGCCGCGGATGACGCCGGGGGCGCCCAGGCGTACGAGCGCCCAGTCGTGGTCCTCGGGGGTCGGCCAGGGCTGGGTGGCGGAGATGCCGCGGCGGCGGCGGGTCTCCCAGCCGTCCATGACCTTGCCCTTGTGGCCGAAGTCCTCGGGGTCGAAGTGCGCGGCCTCGGAGATCAGCAGGTTCTCGCGCTGGGCGAAGAACTCGTCGTTGGCGGCGATGACACCGGCGCCCAGCTCACGGGCGGCGAGGTTCGCGTACTGGGTGAAGGGGAAGTCCGCGGTGCGGTAGTCCGCGTACGGGTCGCCGCCTCCGTACGGGTTCGCGTTGCCGGTGAAAGAGGGAATCGCCACTGTCAGTTCTGCCTTTCGAGGAGGAGGCCCGTGGGCTCGGTCGGGGTGCCGTGGTCGGCGATCTGCGTCCCGCGCAGCCAGGTGGACTTCACGACGCCGTGCAGGGTCTTGCCCGCGTACGCCGTCACCTGGTTGCGGTGGTGGAGTTCGGCCGGGTCCACGGTGAACGTTTCTTCGGGGGCGAGCACGGCGAAGTCGGCGTCGCGGCCGACCTCGATCGCGCCCTTCTGAGCAAGGCCTGCGAGCTCGGCCGGGGCCGCGGACATCCAGCGGACCACGTCCTCCAGGGTCCGGCCGCGCCGGCGTGCCTCGGTCCAGATGGCGGGCAGGCCCAGCTGGAGGGAGGAAATGCCGCCCCACGCCGTGGAGAAGTCGCTGGTCTTCAGGTCCGCGGTGGACGGCGAGTGGTCGGAGACGATGCAGTCGATCGTGCCGTCGGCGAGCGCGTCCCACAGGAGGTCCTGGTTGGCGGCCTCGCGGATGGGCGGGCAGCACTTGAACTCACTGGCTCCGTCCGGCACTTCCTCGGCCGTGAGGGTGAGGTAGTGCGGGCAGGACTCGACGGTGATCCGGACGCCCTCGGCCTTGGCGGCGGCGATCAGCGGCAGCGCGTCGGAGGACGACAGGTGCAGCACGTGCACGCGGGCGTTCAGCCGCTTGGCCTGGGCGATCAGGTTGCCGATCGCGGTGTTCTCGGCGTCGCGCGGCCGGGAGGCGAGGAAGTCGGCGTACTTGGGGCCCGGGACGACGGGAGCGGCGTCCAGGTGGTGCGGGTCCTCGGCGTGCACGATCAGCAGGCCGCCGAAGCCGGTGATCTCGGCGAGCGAGGTGGCCAGTTGCTCCTGGTCGAGCTCGGGGAACTCGTCCACGCCCGAGGGCGACAGGAAGCACTTGAAGCCGTAGACGCCGGCGTCGTGCAGCGGGCGCAGGTCCTTGACGTTGTCCGGCAGGGCGCCGCCCCAGAAGCCGACGTCCACGTGCGCCTTGGCGCCGGCGACCTCCTGCTTGACGCGCAGGTTGCCGGTCGTGGTGGTCGGCGGCAGGGAGTTCAGCGGCATGTCGAGGATCGTGGTGATGCCACCGGCCGCCGCTGCGCGGGTGGCCGTCCAGAAGCCCTCCCACTCGGTGCGGCCCGGGTCGTTCACGTGGACGTGGGTGTCGACCAGGCCGGGGAGCAGGACGTCGTCGCCGAAGTCCTCCAGCCGGGCTCCGGCCGGCACCTCGGCCTCGTACGCCAGCACGGCCGTGATCTTCCCGCCGGCGACGGCCACCGAAGCGGCGCGCGTCCCCTCGGGGGTGATGACGCGCGTCGAGCGCAGTACCAGTTCCACAGCCACGTCGACCACCGGAACCTCCCCATCTACTTCCACAGAGCGAAATTCAACGTTCTGTTGACGGAGTCTTCCCGGCGATCCGTACCCAGTCAAGAGCGCCCGGACGGACCACTGACGCACCAGGATCGCAATTGGAGGTTTCCACAGGATGGAATTAAGATTTCACCATACAGAATGTAGCTACCACCACCGGGAACCGGGCGGATAACTTCCCGAGCACGTCCACCACCAGGACAAACCCTCTCTGACCGGCGGCGACGACCACGACCCCAGCACTGGGACGGACGCCGGCCGCCGGGTAGGCTGCTCCCTTGCCTGCCAGCACCGAAAGGACCGCGCCGTGCCGACGTCCAGCGCCAGCACCACCGACGCTTCCTCGAAGACCCCCGCCGCCAGCGGTGGCGTCCAGTCCCTCGAGCGCGCCTTCGACCTGCTCGAACGCATGGCCGATGCAGGGGGCGAGGTCGGCCTCAGCGAGCTGTCCGCCGCCAGCGGTCTGCCCCTGCCCACGATCCACCGCCTGATGCGCACGCTGGTGGCGTGCGGGTACGTACGCCAGCAGCCCAACCGACGGTACTCCCTCGGCCCGCGTCTGATCCGCCTCGGCGAGTCCGCGTCGCGCCTGCTGGGTACCTGGGCCCGCCCCTACCTCGCCCGCCTGGTCGAGGAGACCGGAGAGACGGCGAACATGGCCCTCCTCGACGGGGACGAGATCGTCTACGTCGCCCAGGTGCCGTCCAAGCACTCCATGCGCATGTTCACCGAGGTCGGCCGCCGGGTGCTGCCGCACTCCACCGGCGTGGGCAAGGCGCTGCTCGCCTACACCCCGGCCGACGAGGTACGCGCCCTGCTGGCCCGCACCGGCATGCCGGCGGCGACCGAGAAGACCATCACCACGCCCGAGGGCTTCCTCGACGCGCTGGAGAAGGTCCGCGCGGCCGGTTACGCGGTCGACGACAACGAGCAGGAGATAGGAGTCCGCTGCCTCGCCGTGTCGGTGCCGAACTCTCCGACCGCCGCCGCGATCTCCATCTCGGGCCCGGCGGGCCGCGTCACGGAGGCCGTGGCCGAGTCCTTCGTGCCGATCCTGCAGGGCGTGGCCGCCGAGCTCTCGGTGGCCCTGTCCAACCAGAGCCCCGCCTAGGAGGTACCAGGGCCCCGGCGACCCCTCGCAGCGAGGGAGCGCCGGGGCCTTCGCGTACCCCGTTCAGGGCGCCGGGGCGGGCTCCGGGCTCAGCCGCAGGCTGCCGTCCGCCATCGTCGCCGTACGGTCCATCCGCTCCAGGTGCGCATGGTCGTGCGTGACCAGCACCGTGGCGGTCGAGCGTTCCCGGGTCAGGGTGACCAGCAGGTCCAGCACGGCCGCTCCGCGCTCGTGATCGAGTGCGCTGGTCGGCTCGTCGACCAGCAGCACCGCGGGCTCGTTCATCAGGGCGCGGGCGATGTTGATCCGCTGCCGCTGGCCGCCGGAGAGCTGGTGGGGGCGCTTGTCGGCCTTGTCGGCCAGGCCCACCGAGTCCAGCAGCTCCAGCGCGCGCCGGCGCACGGCACGCGCGGGGCGGCCCGAGAGGTGCGCCATGACCTGGAGCTGCTCGGCGGCGGTCAGCGAGGCCAGCAGGTTCGGCTGCTGGAAGACGATGCCGATCTCGTCCCGGCGCAGGGCCGACTTCCCGGCGGGGCTCAGCTCCGTGGTGTCCCGGCCCGCGACCACGACCCGGCCGGAGTCGGGGGTGACCAGGGTGGCGGCGACGGCGAGCAGGCTGGACTTGCCGGAGCCGGAGGGCCCGATGACCGCCGTCAGGGTGCCGGCGGGCACCTCGAGGCGAACCGCGTCGAGAGCGGTGAGCCGGCCCTCCCCGTCGGGGTAGGTCAGCGTGACGTCGTGGACGAGGAGGGTCATCGGGCGCTCCCGAGGGCGGTCAGCGGGTCGACGGCGGTGATCCGCCGGATGGACAGGGCAGCGCCCAGCGCGCCGAGCACGATCATGATCGCGGCGGGGACGAGCACCGTTGCGGCGTCGAGGACGAAGGGCACGGCGCCGCCACTGATCAGCGCGCCGAAGCCGGCGGCGAGTGCGGTGCCCAGCCCGGTGCCGATGGCGAGCATCACCACGGCCTGGCCGAGCGCGTCCTTCAGGAGGTACGGGGTGGAGGCACCCAGTGCCTTCAGGACGGCGACGTCCCCGCTGCGCTGGATCGTCCACACCGTGAAGAAGGCCCCTATCACCAGGGCCGAGATCACGAACAGGAAGCCTCGCATCAGCTGGAGCGAGCCGTTCTCGGCCTGGTACGAGCCTATGGCGCCCAAGGCTTCGTCCACGGTCTGAGCCTTGGTCGCGGCGGCCTTGTCCGCCGCGGCGAGGTCCACGCCGCTGCCCGAGACGGCGACGACGGTGGCCAGGGTGTCGATGGAGGTGCCGGGGTTGCCGATGCGCTGCCAGTCGTTCAGGTCCATCCAGACGACCGGGGTGTGGCTGTAGGCGGCGGTCCCGGAGACGGCGGCCACGGTCAGCTCGAGCGGGCCGATCTTGATCTTGGCCCCGGCGGTCAGGCCGCCCAGCTCCTTCGCGGCCTTCTCGGCGAGGACCACCTGGCCCTGGGCGAGCCCCGCGTCCCGCGGTGCGAGCCCCCCGGCGGAGTCCACGCCGAAGACGGAGACGGCGGCGGTGCGCTCACCCGATACGGCGTTGGTGGTGCGGATTCCGAGCGGCTCCGCCGACTTCACCCCGGGCTGCCCCCGCCAGGCCAGCCAGGCGGGCTCGGGCACCTGCGAGTTGGTGAAGGACACCTTCTGGTCCCCGGTGGGCGCGGCAAAGGCCAGGTGCGAGGCGGGCAGACCGGTGATGGCCGAGATGTTCTCCCGCGCCAGGCCGGAGGTGAGCCCGGACAGCAGGCCGACCAGCAGCGTGATGAGCAGGACGACCGAACCCATGAGGGCGAAGCGGCCCTTGGCGAACCGTAGATCTCTCCATGCGACGAACATGTCCCCCACCTTGGTGTTCCGCGTGGACACAAGGCATCGCGCCACAGTAGTGATCCTCGTATCGAAGGGTGCGTCCGGACATCAAACTTTCGGTTGACCGGGGGCGGTCCGCCCCCAATTACGCTGGTCCGGCCATGACTGCTCCCGTTTCCTCACCCGCACGTGCCCTCACCCCCGTCTCGAGGGTGCTGCGGCTGTGCCTGCACGCGCTGCTCTTCGGGCTGATCGCGCTCGCCGCCGGGCGGGCCGTCGCCGACTCCGCGCCCCGGGCCGGCTGGGCGGTCACCGCCTGCGCGGTGCTCGCCGCCGTCTACGCGGGCGGCGTACGGGCCCCCGTCGTGCACAGCTCGCCGCGCGCCGGAGCGCTGTGGCTGGCCGGGCTCGGCGCGGCCTGGGCGGCGCTGCTCGTGGTCTCCCCGGACGGGCTGTGGATCGCCTTCCCGCTGTACTTCCTGGAGCTGCACCTGCTGCGGCTGCGCTGGGGGGGCCCGGCCGTCGCGGTGACCGCTTGCGCGGCGATCGGCGGGTTCCTCGCACACAGCAACGCGGTGACCCCCGGGGCCTTCCTCGGGCCGCTGCTGGGCGGGGCGGTGGCGGTGGCGACCGTACTGGGCTACCAGGCGCTGTACCGCGAGAGCGAGCGCCGCCGGGAGCTGATCGACGAGCTGATCACCACCCGGGCCGAGCTGGCGGCGGCCGAGCGGGGCGCCGGGATCCTGGCCGAGCGGGAGCGGCTGGCCCGGGAGATCCACGACACCCTCGCCCAGGGGCTGTCCTCCATCCAGCTGCTGCTGCGGGCCGCGGAGCGGGCGCTGCCGCCCGAGGCTCCGGCGCTGGAACACATCGCCCGGGCGCGGGAGGCGGCCCAGGACAACCTCGCCGAGGCACGCCGTTTTGTACGGGCCCTCACCCCGCCGGACCTGGAGCACGGGTCGCTCCCGGCCGCGCTGGAGCGGCTGTGCGCGGGGGTTCCGGGGCCGCGCGTGCGGTTCTCGCTGAGCGGCGGCCCGCGGGTGCTGCCCACCCCCTACGAGGTGGCCCTGCTGCGGATCGCCCAGTCGGCGCTGGCCAATGTGGTGCGGCACGCGCGGGCCGGGCGCGCCGAGATCACCCTGACGTTCATGGACGCCTCGGTCACCCTGGACATCGTCGACGACGGGCACGGCTTCGACCCCTCCTCGATCGCGTCCGGCTCCACGGGCTCGGGCGACGGCGGCTTCGGGCTGCCGGCCATGCGCTCGCGCGCCGAGACCCTGGGCGGGCTGTTCACCGTGGAGTCCGACCCCGGGCAGGGCACGGCCGTGGCCGTCACCCTGCCGCTGCCGCTGGAACACCTGGAACACCTGCATCGCCCGGAACCGGAACATGCGGAACCCGCCGGACGCGCGGCACACGCGGATCCCGTGGAGGCCCTGTGACCATCCGTCTCCTGCTCGCCGACGACCACCCGGTGGTCCGGGCCGGGCTGCGCGCGGTGCTCGACACCGAACCGGACTTCGCGGTGGTCGCCGAGGCCGCGACCGCCGAGCGGGCGGTGGAGCTGGCCGCCGGCGAACCGGTGGACGTGGTGCTGATGGACCTCCGGTTCGGCCCCGGCATGCACGGTTCCGAGGCGACGGCCCTGATCACCGCGCGCCCGGGGGCGCCCCGGGTGCTGGTGCTGACCACGTACGACACGGACGCGGACATCCTGGCGGCGGTGGAGGCGGGCGCCTCCGGCTACCTGCTCAAGGACGCTCCGCCGGAGGAGCTGGCGGCGGCCGTACGGACGGCCGCGGCGGGCCAGTCGGCCCTGGCCCCGGCGGTGGCGCTGCGCCTGATGGACCGGATGCGGACTCCGGCGGAGGCGCTGACGAAGCGGGAGCTGGAGGTACTGCAGCTGGTCGCGGACGGGCTGTCGAACCAGCAGATCTCCAAGAAGCTCTTCCTCAGCCAGGCCACGGTCAAGTCCCACCTGGTGCACGTCTACGCCAAGCTCGGCGTCGACTCCCGCACCTCGGCGGTCGCGGCGGCCGCCACCCGCCGCCTGATCCGCACCCCTTAGGGGGTGTCTCGCCGCGAGCCCGGCCTGTTCCGCACCCCCTGGGCCGCGTCCAGCACGGCGACCTCCCAGCCGAAGCACACGACGAGCCGCCCGTCGGGGGGCCCCGCCAGGGCGGTGACCGGGTGCGGGAACGGCAGGGGGGCGCCGAGCGGCTCACCGGTGCGCAGGCTCCAGGCCCGTACCGTGCCCTCGCCGGTGAGGCCGGCGACGAGGGCGGGGGTGCCCTCCACCACCGCGGTGGTCATCGCACTCACCCAGCCGGAGCCGACCACCTCGGCTTCGCCGATGCCGAGGGGCCGGCCCACCTGCTCGCCGGTGTGCAGGTCCCAGACCCGCACGGTGCCGTCCCGGCTGCCGGTGGCGGCCACCGGCCGGCCGTCCAGCGTTCCGGGCGCCACTGCCCGCACCCAGGCGCCGTGGCCGCGGAGCGACCGGTCGAGCTGCTCGCCGGTACGCAGGTCCCGGATCCGCACGACGCAGTCCTCGTTGCCCACGAGCACGACCGGTCTGCCGTCCACCACAGCGGTCGCCAGGGCCTCGGCCTCCTCGGGATGTCCGGGCAGCGGCAGGCCGTGCGGTGTCCCGGTGCGCAGGTCCCAGATCCGTACGAGGCCGTCGTCACCACCGGTGACGGCCAGGGGACGGCCGTCCACGACGGCGGTGGCCACCGCCCGCACGGCGTACCCGTGCTGCACCGGCGGCTCGGGCATCGGGGCACCGGTCCGCAGGTCCTGGATCCGCAGGAGACCGTCGGCGCCGCCGGTGACGGCCACCGGGCTGCCCTCCACGACAGCGGTGGCCACGGCGTACACGGGGCCGTCGTGGCCCGTCAGCGGTCGGCCGAGCTGCTCGCCGGTGCCCAGGTCCCAGATCCGTACCGTACGGTCGTCGCCTCCGGTCACGGCGACGGGGCGGCCGTCCAGCACGGTCGTGGCGACGGATCTGATCCCGGCGGTGTGCCCGCTCACCGGGTCGCCGAGCGGCTCACCGGCGTCGGCGGCCAGGTCCCAGATGCGCACGACGCCGTCCTCGCCGCCCGTGACGGCCACCGGCCGGTCCTCCGCCCGGCCGCTCGCCACCATGTGCACGGGGCCGGTGTGACCGGTGAGGGGCCCGCCGAGCTGTCGGCCGGTGCCCAGGTCCCACATCCGTACCGTGCAGTCGTCGCCTCCGGTGACGGCGACGGGCGGCTCGTCCGGCGCGGTGGTGGCCACCGCCCGCACCCTGCCCTCGTGTCCGGGGAGCGCCGAACCGAGCTCCCTGCCGGAGTCCAGGTCCCGCACCTGGACGGCGCCTTCGCCGCTGCCGGTGACGGTGACGGGCCGGCCTGCGACCGTTCCCACGGCGAGGGCGGTGACCCAGCCGCCGAAGGGGTCGGCCACCGGGTAGTCGCGTTCCTCGCCGGTCGGCAGGTCCCAGACCCGCGGCGTTTCGTCGCCGTTGGTGACGGCGAGGGACCGTCCGTCCACCACCGCTGCCGCCACCCAGCCCGTGGCCTCCACCCCGTCGTCCCAGGTCGGGTGCTGGAGCGGGTGGCCGAGCAGCCGGTGGCCCAGCAGGTCCCAGATCCGTACGGTGCCCTCGTCGTCGCCCGTGAGGGCGACGGGCCGGCCTTCGCTCACCGCCGTGGCCAGGGCCGAGACCGCGCCGCTGTGACCGGCCAGCGGGTGTCCCGTCGCCGCCCCGAGGCGCAGGTCCCAGATCCGCGCCGTCCCGTCGCGGCTGCCGGTGAGGGCGAGCGGCCGCCCGTCGAGCACGATCGTGGCGACTGCCTCCACCGCACCGCCGTGGCCGGTGAGCGGTGGTCCCGTGGGGGCGCCGGTGCGGAGGTCCCACAGCCGTACGGTGCCGTCCTCGTGTCCGGTGACGGCGACCGGCAGGCCCGCCACGGCCGACGTGGCCACGGCCGCCACCGGACTGGTGTGACCGGAGAGGAAGCCCCGCAGGCGGGGGCTCACCTGGGATCCGGTGGCCCAGGCGACGTGCCGGGGGAAGCCCACGGACGGCGCGCCGGGAGGCCCGGCCGGATCCGCGGCCGGGGCGGAGGCCGGGGCGGAGGCCGGATCCGAGGGCAGGCCGGAGGGCAGGTCCGCAGCCAGGTCCGTGGCCAGCTGCCGGGCGCCCCAGCGTGCCGCGTCCAGACCCAGCAGCCACCGCCGCGCGTCGGGCCCGGCCCCGGCGTGCCGGTGGGCGGAGGTGCGGTAGACCGCCGCGGCCAGGCGGGCCGGTGCACTGCGGGCTCGCGCGAGGAGCGGCAGCAGCAGCTGCGGATCGGCGTGAACCAGGAACTGCGCCTCGGTCAGCAGCTCGTCGAGCCTCCCGGCCTCGGCGGCCTCACGGGCGATGTCGGCCCACGGGCCCGGTTCCGGCCACGGCCGCGGTGGTGGCGAAGCCTGTGCGTTCACCTGGCGCCTCCCGGACTGAGTCCCCGGACTGGGCCCCCGGGCGGTGGCCACTCACCGGGAGCGGGGCGTTGGACCACAGCTTCAGTATGTGGCGCCCGGCCGGCAGAACACCTCCTGGGCCCCGTCTTGCCGATCAGGCCGGGCCCTAAGGGCTGTCCCGTAATCCCCGGCGGGCGCACGACGACAGCTACGGCACCTCGCTGCGTTGTCGGAACGCCCGAATACGCACAGTATGAGGATGCTCCTCCGCCTTGCGATGCACCGCATCTGACGCCGTGCACTGATCCACCGGGGATTACGGGACAGCCCTTAGGCCACCCAGTGCGGCCGCTCCACCGCCGGCGCCAGCGGCACCCCGTCGTGGAAGGCGCTCGCCAGGCGGCGGACGCCCTCTTCCAGCCGGTCGGCGGGGAGCGTGTACGGGATCCGGAGCCGATGTTCGAAGGTTCCCGGGTCCACCCCGAAGCGCGCGCCGCGGCCGATGTGCACCCCGGCCGCCGCGGCCCGCTCGGACAGGGCGGAGCTGACCGGCTCACCCAGGTCGACCCAGAGCGAGAGCCCGCCCGGCGGGACCTGCCAGGACCATTCCGGGGTGTGCCGCTGGAGCGCCTGCACCAGGGCCTCGCGCTGGATCCGCAGCTGGGTCAGCCGCGCGGGCAGGGCGCGGTCCATGTCGTCCATCAGCGGGAGGGCGACCAGCTGGTCGAGCACCGAGCCGGTCATGTCGGCCGATACCCGCACCGCCGTCAGCTCCGTGATCATCTTCGCGGTGGCCCGGATCCACCCCACGCGCAGTCCGCCCCAGTGCGTCTTGCTCAGTGAGCCGATGGTGATCACGTGGTCCGCGCCGCCGCGCGGGGCGAGGGAGGCCAGCGGCGCCGGCGCGGGCACGTCCAGTGCGATGTCGGCGATCGTCTCGTCGACCACCAGCCAGCTCCCGGTCGCACGGGTCGCTGCGAGCAGCCTCAGGCGCTGCTCCGGCGGCATCAGCGCGCCCGTCGGGTTATGGAAGTCGGGGATCACGTACGCCAGCCGCGGCACGGTCTGGCGCAGCGTGGACTCGGCTATCTCCATGTCCCAGCCCGCGTCGGAGACGGCGATGGATCCGGTGCGCAGCCGCGCGTGGCGCAGGGCGTCGAGGGCGTTGGCGTAGGTCGGGTTCTCGGTGACGACCCGGTCCCCGGCCCGGCAGAGCAGGCTGACCACCAGGGCCAGGGCCTGCTGGGCCCCGGCCGTGACCAGGATCTGCTCGGGGCGCGTGGGCAGCCCGCGCCGGGTGAACCGGTCGGCGACGGCGCTGCGGAGGTCGGGCAGGCCGAAGGGGTGGTAGCCGGGGTTCCGGGCGAGCTGCGGCAGCCGGGGCGCGGCCCAGGCGAAGGCGTCGGCGAGGCTGCCCTCCGGGGCGCCCATGGCGGCGATGGCGAGGTCGACGCCGGGATCTCCGTCGGTGCGCGCGCCGGTGCCGACGAGGGCCGGAGAGCCGACGGGGCGGTGGCCGTCGGGGAGCTCGGTCCAGGTGCCGGAGCCGCGCCGGCTGCGGACGTAGCCGCTCTCGCGCAGCAGGTCGTAGGCGCCGGTGACGGTGGCCCGGCTGGCGCCGACCGCCTCGGCGAGTTCGCGCTCGGCGGGCAGCCGGACGTGCAGGGCGATCCGGCCGTCGAGGATCAGGGTGCGGACGGCGTCGGCGAGCGCCCGGTAACCGGGGCGGGCCAGGACGTCGACGGGCAGCAGGGCCGCGAGCTGGCGGCTGCCGATGGTTCTGTCCGCTGTCTGGACCACTCGCCCGTTTGCCATGCCAACCTCCCCTGATTGGCTCTGACGGCCAGGCCAATCGAGGACCAGACTCGCCTTATTGGCCCTCGATTGGCAAGGAGATACCGAAGATGCTGACCGACCGTGACGAACGCGCCCTGCTGGCCGCCGCCGAGAACCGGATCGCCCGTCCGTTGGGGATTGGGGCCGCACTGGCCGCCGTACGGCGCACCCTGGCGCGGCGGTCACCGGGGCGGCCGCGCGATCGCAGGCAGGGGCGAGAATCGGTGGCATGTCATCCCACCCCCCTTCCGATTCACCGGATTCACCCCTGATCGCGGGTCTGCTCCTGGCGGCCGGCGGCGGCCGCCGGCTCGGCGGACGGCCCAAGGCCCTCCTCCCCTACCGCGGCCGCCCGCTGGTCGAGAACGCCGTACGGGTCCTGCGCGAGGCGGGCTGCGGCCCGGTGCACGTGGTGCTCGGCGCCTCGGCGTCCGAGGTCCGCGAGCGTGCGGACCTGACCGGCTGCGTGGTCGTGGACAACCCGGACTGGGCGCAGGGGATGGGTTCCTCGCTGCGGGTGGGCCTGGCCTCGCTCGCCGGTACGGGCGCCCGCGCCGCCCTGGTCTCGCTGGTGGACCAGCCGGGCATCGGTCCGGCGGCCGTGGCCCGGGTGCTGGAGGCCTACCGCTCCCCCACGAGCCTGGTGGCCGCGGCGTACGACGGGGAGCGCGGCCACCCCGTGCTGTTCGGCGCGGACCGGTGGGCCGACATCGCGGCGACGGCGACCGGCGACAAGGGGGCGCGGGTGCACCTTGCGCGACATGCCGGAGAGCTCATGCTGGTGGAGTGCTCGGACATTGCGGAGGCCTTCGACATCGACACGCCGCCCGACCTGGTACGACTCCTCTGAGCACGGCGTGACGGCTATGGCACTGAGGGCCACCGGAAAGCGGAATCTGTCGACTCAGAGAATCTCGACATCAACAAACCATTGAACTTCCACCATGAGGAAATTACTATCCACTGGTCAGAAGCGCCCTGAACCCACAGACGGCGCCCGCGACCGTATCCCGGAACTCTCCACACCCGACGGCACTGCGTGCCGTCTTGCGCGAGCATTCCCCCGCGGCCGCCAGGCACCGCCGCTGAAGGAGTGACAGATATGTCCGCACCAGCGCCGTCCCCGCTGGCCATCGTCGACGCCGAGCCCCTGCCCCGGCAGGACGAAGTCCTCACGGAAGCGGCCCTCGCCTTCGTGGCCGAGCTCCACCGGCGGTTCGCCCCCCGCCGCGCCGAGCTCCTCGCCCGTCGCGGCGAGCGCCGCGCCGAGATCGCCCGGACCTCCACCCTCGACTTCCTCCCGGACACCGCACAGGTCCGCGAGGGCGACTGGAAGGTGGCGCCGGCCCCGGCCGCGCTGAACGACCGTCGTGTGGAGATCACCGGTCCGACGGACCGCAAGATGACCATCAACGCCCTGAACTCGGGCGCCAAGGTCTGGCTCGCCGACTTCGAGGACGCCTCCGCTCCCACCTGGGAGAACGTCGTCCTCGGCCAGCTCAACCTCATCGACGCCTACGAGCGCCGCATCGACTTCACCGACGCCCGCACGGGCAAGGCGTACGCGCTGAAGCCCGCCGACCAGCTCGCCACCGTCGTGATGCGCCCGCGCGGCTGGCACCTGGAGGAGCGTCACCTGCGGTTCGAGGGCGGACCGGCCTCCGGCTCGCTCGTGGACTTCGGCCTGTACTTCTTCCACAACGCGAAGCGCCTGATCGACCTCGGCAAGGGCCCGTACTTCTACCTGCCGAAGACGGAGTCCCACCTGGAGGCGCGCCTCTGGAACGAAATCTTCGTCTTCGCCCAGGACTACGTCGGCATCCCCCAGGGCACCGTCCGCGCGACCGTCCTCATCGAGACGATCACCGCGGCGTACGAGATGGAGGAGATCCTCTACGAGCTGCGCGACCACGCGGCCGGCCTGAACGCGGGCCGCTGGGACTACCTCTTCTCCATCGTGAAGAACTTCCGTGACGGCGGCGAGAAGTTCGTCCTGCCGGACCGCAACGCGGTGACGATGACCGCCCCGTTCATGCGGGCGTACACCGAACTGCTGGTCCGCACCTGCCACAAGCGCGGCGCGCACGCCATCGGCGGCATGGCGGCCTTCATCCCGTCCCGCAAGGACGCCGAGGTCAACAAGGTCGCCTTCGAGAAGGTCAAGGCCGACAAGGACCGCGAGGCGGGCGACGGTTTCGACGGCTCCTGGGTCGCCCACCCCGACCTGGTCCCGATCGCGATGGCCTCCTTCGACGCGGTGCTCGGCGAGAAGCCGAACCAGAAGGACCGCCTGCGCGAGGACGTCTCGGTGGCTCCGGGCGAGCTCATCGCGATCGACTCCCTGGACGCGCGGCCGACGTACGAGGGCCTGCGCAACGCGGTCCAGGTCGGCATCCGCTACATCGAGGCATGGCTGCGCGGCCTCGGCGCCGTCGGCATCTTCGGTCTGATGGAGGACGCGGCCACCGCCGAGATCTCGCGTTCGCAGATCTGGCAGTGGATCAACGCGGGCGTCGTGTTCGAGAACGGCCAGACGGCCACGGCCGAGCTGACCCGGAAGATCGCCGCCGACGAACTGGCCGCCATCCGCGCCGAGGTCGGCGAGGAGGCCTTCGCGTCCGGCAAGTGGAAGCAGGCCCACGACCTCCTGCTCCAGGTCTCCCTGGACGCGGACTACGCGGACTTCCTCACCCTCCCCGCGTACGACCAGCTGGTCGGCTGATACCCGGATTCGGCTGAAACGCACAGCAGCCGAAGCTGTCGGCTCCGCCCCCGTCGCCTCACGGCACGGGGGCGGAGTCGTTTGCGTTCCCCAAGCGGAACCTGCGCGCTGCGCGTCCGGACGGCCCGTCAGGGGCCCGGGGCCCGAACGACCGGTCGGTTGTTACTTGTTCGTAACTTACCTGTACCTAGCGGTAACAACCGGGCCCGTGTCACCTTTCCGATGCCACCGGCCGGCGGTACCCCCACTTCCCAGCCACGCGACGCAGTCGTCGCCGACTTCGGCGTGGCCGAACGCAGGAGTTCCGCAGTGATCGGATTCCGCAACGCCAGCAAGGACCGGGACCGCAGTCGGGTGCGACGACTGGCCGGGGCCGCCGTGGTCGTGCCGCTCACCGCCAGCGCGCTGCTGGTCGGCGGAGCCGGGACCTCCGCCGCCAGCCCGGGGAACGGACCCACCGCCGTGGTGTCCATGGGCGACAGCTACATCTCGGGCGAGGCAGGGCGCTGGAAGGGCAACAGCCTGACCAACAGCGGCAGTCGCAACGGAACCGACCGGGGCTGGGTCAGCGGCAGCACCTACGACCCGGCCAAGGTCTACGGGTCCACCGTCGGCGGCTGCCACCGGTCCGACTCCGCCGAGGTGCGCAGCGCCGGGGCGATCGCCGACGTCGCCGTGAACCTGGCCTGCTCGGGGGCTGTCTCGGACAACGTGTTCCGCGCCTCCAACGGCGGCGCCGCCTACAAGGGCGAGGCCCCGCAGGCCGATCAGCTGGCGTCGGTGGCCGCGAGCCACGACGTCAAGGTCATCGCCCTGTCCATCGGCGGGAACGACCTCGGCTTCGCGGACATCATCAAGGACTGCGCGCTCGACTTCGTCATCTGGAACTCGTACTGCTACGACGACCAGCAGTACGGCGTCGACCAGAAGATCGACGCCGTCATGGGCAAGGTCGGAAAGTCGGTGGACGAGATCCGGGCCGTGATGCGCGCGGCCGGCTACGCCGACTCCTCGTACCGGATCGTGCTGCAGTCCTACCCGTCGCCGATCCCGCGCGGCGCGGAGAACCGGTACACGCAGAGCGACTGGAGCCGGCTCAACACCGGCGGCTGCCCCTTCTGGAACCGGGACTCGGACTGGGCGCGGGACTCGCTCGTGCCGCAGATCGCGAACCGCATCAAAGGCGTCGCGGCGGCCAAGGGCGTGCAGTTCCTGGACCTGCGGGACATGATGCAGGGCCGTGAGGTGTGCGCGAAGGCGAGCAAGCAGGTGAGCTCGGCGGTGCCGGCCTCGGCGAAGACGAGCGAGTGGGCGCGCTGGATCGACAACAACGAGTCGCAGGGACTGATCCAGGAGTCCATGCATCCGAACTACTTTGGCCAGCTGGCCGCGGGGCGCTGCCTGGCCCTGGTCGTCGGGCAGCCCGCGAGCTCCGGCTTCTCGTGCAAGAACACCGCGGGCGGGGACCAGACGGGCATGTTCCTGACCCCGGCCAACTAGGCCCTGTCCGGGCGCGGGTGCACGGCCCTGCCGCTCGGGGCGGGGCCGTGCACCACGTGGGCCGCTGTGGCCGCTGCGGGCCCTCGCGGGTCGTCGCCGGCCGTCAGGGACCTCCGCTCAGCACCGACAGGATGTTGCCCGCCGGGTCCTTGAACCAGGCGATGGTGGGCATGCCGTCCTCACCGTGCACGATGCCCTTGCCGTCCGCCTCGAAGCCCTCGTAGCGCTCGAACGCGACACCGCGTGCGGTGAGCGCGTCGACCGCCCGCTCGACGTCGTCCACGGGGAAGTTCAAGATCGTGTACTCCGCGGGCCGGTGGTTCTCCTTCGGGTAGACCATGACCGTGGTGTCGCCCGCGAGGTGCAGGCTGAGCAGGCCCATCGTCCCGTCCTCCGAGACGCGCAGGCCCAGGGTCGTACCGTAGAACTCCTTGGCCTTGGCCAGGTCGTCGACCGCGAATCCGCTGAATGCCTTGCTGTCTGCGAACATGGCTGTTCCTTCGATCCGACGCCCCCCGTCTCCCATGGTCCCCCCTGGACGGTCGGGCGTCGATTCCGCGCCGCGGCGCCCCCGGAAATCAGGGTGATCGGAACGTGAGGTGCTGGCATGCTCGGGCGCATGGCAGCCCGCAGCTCACGTCCCAGTCTGTACATCTCCGTCGACATCGAGGCCGACGGCCCCATACCCGGACCGTATTCGATGATCAGCTTCGGGGCCGCGGTCGCGGGCCGGCAGGACGGCGCCGTTTACACGCCTGCCGATCCCGAACGGCTGACCTTCTACCGGGAGTTGCGGCCCATCAGTGAGGAGTTCGTGCCCGAGGCGCTGGCCGTGAGCGGGCTGGACCGTGACCGGCTGGTGGCCGGGGGCGCCGATCCGGCCGTGGCCATGGCCGAGTTCCGGGCCTGGGTGCGGGAGGTGTCCGCGGGGGCGCAGCCGGTGATGTGCGGCTATCCGGCCTCCTTCGACTGGACCTTCCTGTACTGGTACCTGATCCGCTTCGGCGGGGACAGCCCCTTCGGCCACTCCGGCTGCCTGGACATGAAGACCCTCTACGCGACGAAGGCGCGGGTGCCACTGCGGGCCGCCGTGAAGGGGCGGATGCCGCGCGAACTGCTGTCGAGGCGCCGCCACACGCACCACGCCCTGGACGACGCGATCGAACAGGCCGATCTGATGAGCAACTTGATGCTGTGGGATCCTGCGGCGGCCCCGGAACCGCCCGCCGATCGGTCCCCGCGCATCACCCAGGTCTCGTGGGGCCGGATCGAGGCCGAAGGGCTCGCGCCCGGCAAGGACTTCAGGCTCCACCCGGGCGGCGGCCGGCCCTGGGACTGGTCCGAGCACGGCACGCGGCACGAGCCCGGGATCGTCCCGCAGGAGGTGCGGGAGTTCCTCGATCTCGGGGTGACGGCGGTGGTGCTCGGCCAGGGCATGGACAAGCGCCTCGGGGTCGCACCGGAGACGCTGGAGGTGCTCCGGGCGGCGGGGGTCGAGGTACACGTGGCGGAGACGACCGCGGCCGTGGAGATCTACAACCGGCTGGCCGCGACCGAGCGGGTCGGCGGCCTCTTCCACTCGACCTGCTGACCGGAGCACGCAGCTCACTACACGGGGCGCGGAAACACCGAGCGCGGGCACGGAAACGGCGGGGGGGGGGGGGGGGGGGCGCCCGCCGCGGGGGGGGGGGGGGGGGGGGGGGGGGGCGGGGGGGGGGGGGGGGGGGGGGGGGGCGCCCCCCCGCCCCCCCGCCCCG